>NZ_JBIVVS010000021.1:0-31244 GCF_044768625.1 Kitasatospora sp. NPDC091207 | reverse complement strand
GGGGGCGCCGGGGGGCCCCCCCCCGGGGGGCGCGGGGGGGGGGGGGGGGGGGGGGGGGGGGGGGGGGGGCGGCCCCCCCCCCCCGCCCCGCGGGCCCGCTCAGCCCGTCCGGCCGCCCGGGGCGACCAGGTCGGCCAGGACGATGATGTTGTCCGTCCAGTGGCCGTCGGCGCCGATCCGGCCCCCACAGGTGATCAGTCGGAGTTCGGGGGCGGCGGTGTCGCCGTAGACCGTCTCGGTCGGGAACCGGTCCTTGCCGGCCTGGAGCAGGGCACGGACCTTGAAGTCCACCGTGCTGCCGTCGGCGCGCCGCACCTGGACGAGGTCGCCCGGTCGGAGCTTCGGCAGGCCGGCGAAGACGGCCGGGCCGTGGACGGTGTCGTAGTGCCCGATCAGGACGGCCGGTCCGGTCTCCCCGGGGGTCGGTCCGTTGCGGTACCAGCCGACCTCGCCGGCCCGGTCGGCGGAGGGCACCTCGACGGTGCCGTCCGCGTTCAGGCCCAGCCCGCCGACCGGGGCGTCCACCCCGGCCGAGGGGACGAGGAGCCGGGTCGGAGCCGACGCGGCGAAGGGCCGCGGAGCCGGGGTGGCCGTACCGGTCGCCGCACCCGGTCCGCCGGTGCGGTCGGCGGCCGGCGCGGCGGCCGGTCCGGTCGGGTCCGCCTGGTTCACGGAGGGCTGGATGCGCACCACCGGTGGCTGCCCGCCCGACAGCGCCACCGACGCGCCGAGGACGAGACAGAGCACACCGCCCGCGCCGAGCGAGGCCCGGCGCACGCCGGCCGCCCCGGAACAACCGGCCCGGCGCGGCCGCCGGCCGCCGGCCCACAGCGCGGCGGTGCGCCGGGCCCGGCGGGTGCCCGGCGAGGCCGGGTCCGCCCCGGGCCCGGCCGGGTCGCCGGACGGCGCGCGCCCCGCATCGGCGGCCGGGCGTGCCGGCGGCGTCTCGTGGTCGGTTCCGGGCGCGGCTCCGGCCCGGCCGGGACCGGCGCCCGGCCCGCGTACGACCTCGTACGCGGGCCGGGCGCCGGTGGACCCGTCGGGAGCGGCTGGCGCCGCCGAGCCGTCGGAGTGCCCGGAACCGGGGTCAGCCGCGCGCACCGGACCGGCGGCGCAGCAGGGCGAAGCCCAGCGCACCCGCGCCGACCGCGGCCGCGGCGCTGCCGCCGACCAGCTTGGTGCCGGCGTCGTCGAGGGCGCCGCTGCCGTCACCGGCCTGGGCGGCGCCCTGGGGCACCGTCTTGACCTGCGGCTGGCCCGCGCCGGCGCCGTTCGGCGGGGCCGGCGTGGCGGTGGGCGTGCCGGCCGGCGCGGCGGTGGGCGTGACGACGGGACCGGCGGTGGGCGTGATGGCCGACACACCGTGGCTCGGCGTGGCGGTGGGCGTGACGGCGGGCGCGGCGGCGGGACCGGGCTGGCGGGGCGTGGCGGTGGTGGTGGTGGGCGCGGCGCTCGGCTGGGCAGCCTTGGCGGCACCGGCCGCCGCGACCACGGGCTGGTCGGGGTTGTCGACGGCCGGCGCGGTGGGAGCCGGGGTCCGGGCCCCGTCGGCCCAGGCCTGGCCGCCGGAGACGGTGGCGAACAGGGCCGCCCCCGCTATGGTGCAGCCCGCCAGTGCCCGGCGGGCGGACGAATTGCTGGTGCGGGTGGAGCGGTGCTTCGACATACGGCGTCTCTCCTTGTTGCGGTACGCGGCCGGCCAGTGCGGGCGGCGCGTCCTGACCGACAGTAGGAGGGCCGTGTCGCGGTCCCCGGGAGGTCGTGTCACGGCCACCCATCGGCTGGGTAACAGCCGTTCGTCACCGTTGCGGAGGCCGGCCGCGCGGTCGTGACAGTGGGCGCACCGCAGGCCCGGGCGACCGCGGTACCGGACGGACCGGACCGGCACCGGACCGACCGGTCACGGCCGAGCGCGGCGGGGCCCGGGGCGTCGGCGCCTCCCCGGCGTCCGGCCGGGGCACGGCCGGGGGACACGGGCCGTCAACACGCCACGGGGTGACACCGGATGGGGTGAACGCGAATGTCGCACCCATCCGGGTGCCGGGCCACGCCGAATGGAGGACGTGAGCGACGAGACGACGACGAGGCCCCCGGGGCCCGACCGACAGGGCGCCGGACGGCTGGTCCGGTGGCTGTCGGCCGTGCTGTGCGGGCTGGCCGGCGCGGCGGCCGCGGTGGGAGCGGGCGAGGCGGTGGCGGCCGTGACGCGGCCGGCGGCGGCTCCGGTGGTCGCGGTCGGCTCGGCGGCGATCGACCTGGCCCCGACCGCCGTGAAGGAGTACGCCGTCCGCACCTTCGGGACGGGGGACAAGCCGGTCCTGCTGGCCGGGATCTACCTGACGATGCTGCTGCTCGCCGCGGGCGCGGGCCTGCTCGCGGTCCGCCGGCGGTCCCACGGCACGGCCCTGTTCGGGCTCTTCGGCGCCGTCGGCGTCTGGGCCGCCCTCACCCGGCCCGGCTCCACCCTTCCGGACGCGCTCCCCTCGGCCGTCGCCGCCCTCGTGGGGGCGGCCGCCCTCGACCGGCTCGCCGGTTCGCTGCGACGCGTGGACGGGACGTCCCGCGCCGCGCCGCCCGCCGCGCCGCCCGCCGGCCAGGTGACCGCCGACCCGTCCGTGCGCTCCCGGCCGGCCCGGCGCACGGTGCTGGTGGCCGGAGGCGCCACCGTCACCGGGGCCGCGCTGGTCGGGGTGGGCGGCCGGGTGCTGGCGGACCGCCGTGCCGACGTCGGCGCGGCCCGCGCCGCCGTCCGACTCCCGGCCCCCGCGCGCCCCGCGCCCCCGCTGCCACGGGGCTCGGCCCCCGGCGTCCCGGGTCTCACCCCCTTCGTCACGGCGAACGCGGACTTCTACCGCGTCGACACCGCCCTGACGTTGCCCCGGATCGACCCGCGCGACTGGACCCTGCGGGTGCACGGCATGGTCGACCGCCCCCTGCTCCTCGGCTTCGACGACCTCCTCGCCCTGCCGCTGGAGGAGTTCGACCACACGCTCTCCTGCGTCTCCAACGAGGTGGGCGGCCCCTACGTGGGCACCACCCGCTGGCTCGGCGCCTCCCTGCCCGCCCTGCTGCGCCGCGCCGGTGTCCGGTCCGGCGCCGAGCAGCTGATCGGCCGCTCGAAGGACGGCATGACGATCGGCACGCCCCTGGAGTCCGTCCTGGACGGCCGACGGGGCCTGCTCGCCGTCGCGATGAACGGGGAGGCGCTCCCGGTGGAGCACGGCTTCCCCTGTCGCACCGTCGTGCCCGGCCTCTACGGCTACACCTCCGCCACCAAGTGGCTCGTCGACCTGGAGCTCACCACCTTCGCGGCCCACGACCCGTACTGGGTGCGGCGCGGCTGGGACCGCACCGGGGAGGTGCGGACCGCCTCGCGGATCGACGTCCCGCTGCCGTTCGCCCGGGTGCCGGCCGGGGAGGTCACGCTGGCCGGCACCGCCTGGGCCACCCACCGGGGCGTCGGGGCCGTCGAGGTCCGGGTGGACGGCGGCCCCTGGCAGCAGGCCCGGCTCGCCGAGGACGCCGGGCCGGACGTCTGGCGTCAGTGGAGCCACCGCTGGAGCGGCGCCACGCCCGGTACCCACCGGATCGAGGTCCGCGCCGTCGACGCGGCGGGCGCCGTCCAGGAGGAGACCCGCAGACCGCCCTACCCCTCCGGTTCGACGGGCTGGCACAGCACCGTCGTCACCGTGACCTGAACCCGGGTCGTTCCCGACCCTTCGTCACCCCGGCGGTCCACCCGGACCGGCCGGATCCCCTCACCGTGTCCGCAAGCGGCGGACACCCCGCACAGGAGAACCGTCATGACCTCGCGCACTTCGCGTCGCACGTCCCTCGCCGCCGTCCTCGTCGCCGGCTTCCTGGTCACCGGGCTGAGCGCCTGCGGCAGCGGCGGCGACAGCAAGGCCGGTGACAGCAGCACCCGGGCCGCCTCCACCGGCACGTCCTCCGCACCCGCGACGGGCAGCGGCACCCCGGCGACGGAGCCTCCCGCCACCCAGGCGATGGCGGGCCGGCCGTTCGGCGCCGCCTGTTCGGCGGTGCCCAAGGACGGCTCGGGCAGCTTCGCCGGGATGGCCCAGGACCCGGTCGCCACCGCCGCCTCCAACAACCCGCTGCTCTCCACCCTGGTCACCGCCGTCAAGCAGGCCGGGCTCGTCGACACCCTCAACTCCGCGCAGAACATCACCGTGTTCGCGCCCACCAACGACGCCTTCGCCAAGCTTCCGAAGAAGGACCTGGACGCCGTCCTCGCCGACAAGGAGAAGCTCACCAAGATCCTCACCTACCACGTCGTCCCGCAGCGGCTGGAGCCGACCGGCCTCACCGGCGGCCACAAGACCCTGGAGACGCACGACGTCACCGTCACCGGCGCCGTCCCCGACTTCACCGTCAACGGGTCCGCCAAGGTGCTGTGCGGCGGTGTGCAGACCGCCAACGCGACCGTGTACATCGTCGACACCGTTCTGATGCCCGCGTCCTGACGGAACATCAGCTCAAGCCGCGCGGTCCCCGGTCGAACCCCTTTCGGGCCGGGGGCCGCGCCCGTCCGGCGTCGCCCGCTCCGTTCGCGGACGCGGGCGGGGGCGTCGCCGGGGTCCGCCGGTGCGGCGACGTTCGGTCGCACCCGGTCCGGCGCCCCCGCCGCGTGCGGGAGGGGCGCCGGACCGGGGTCACGGCCGGGTGTGCCGGGCAGGGGGGCCGACGGGCGCCGGTTCGGCACTGGCGTCAGATCAGAACTTCACGTCGGTGCAGGAGTAGAAGGAGTTGTCGGTGTCGGCGATCTCCCAGACCGCCACCACGACCTGGTGTCCGGTGCGGCCGCTGGGGACGGTCGCGGTGTGGGTGGTGGTGGCGGCCGGCTGACGGCCGTTGTAGTTGACGGTCAGGAACGGCGTCAGGTCCAGGTTCGCCCGGGTGATCTTCTGGGTCGCGTCGTAACCCGGCTTGGTGAGGTAGTACTTGAACGTGGTGGTGGCGTGCCTGGCCTCGATGTTCCAGGTGAAGGTGAGCTGCTGGCCCGCCGTCACGTTGGTGGTCGGCCAGTTGCCGTTGCGCGGGGCGTCCAGCGGGGCCCAGCGCGGGTCGGCGCCGGCGCAGATGGTGCCGTCGGCCGGGCCGCGGCTGGGGAAGCCCTTCGGTCCTTCGACGCTCTGCGGCTCCCACTGGATGTCGCCGCAGTTGGTGACGACTCCCGCGCCGCAGAGCGCGGCCCGGCTGGGCGGCAGGTTGATGAAGCCGTGCGACTGCGCGGGCAGGGCCAGCGTGAGCGGCAGCGCGATCGCGGCCGCGGCGGCGCCGGCGAGATGACGTTTGCGCATGGTGCTCCTCCGTGGGGGTGGATGGAGTGTGCGCCCGACGCAGGGCGCGCGCGTGGGGGTGCGGCGGCCGTGGATCTCTTGGCATGCCTGCGCCAGGTCGGTGTGGTCCCACCGTAGGAGCTGCCACCCCGGCCCGTCAATGGTCTGAACCATTCGATGGCCCGAACCCCCCTTACCCACAAGCGGGTTCGGCACTCCCGCCCGCGCGGAGCGGTGTCGGCCGGTGTCGCTCAGACGTCGTCGGCCGGGTCCGTCAGCGCCCGGAGCAGCGTCTCGCGGGTCCACCCCGTGGCAGCCCCTGGGCGGCTGCCGAGGTACTCGGCGGCCCGCCGGGGGCCCCAGCCGTGGGTCTCGGCCAGCCCGGCCGCGACGGTGCGCAGATAGCCGGCGCGAGGCGCCCGCGGCTCGGCGTCGGCCAGGCCGCCGGGGGCGGTGAAGGTCAGTACGGGGACGTCGTCGAGGGAGCCCGGGCACACCAGCGTCCCGTACGGGCCGGACTCCAGCCGGTCCCGGCCGGCACGCAGGACGCCGGCCAGCGGGAGGTCGGCTCCCGGCTCCCGGTGCATCTCCTGTGCGGCGATGTCGCTGAACTGCCCGGCGGTGAGCAGATAGGCACGCGCGGGGACCTCGCCGGTCCGGTCCGGGTCGTAGAAGGCCGTCCCGCCGCCCCAGACCGTCGACTCCAGGGTGAAGTACAACAGCCCGGGCAGCAGCAGGGGCCCGGCCCGCTCGGGCGGCCGCCCGTCCCGGCAGCCGGGGTGCGTCCGGGCGCCGTCCCGCGGCCGTCCGGCGGCCGTCCGCCGCGGAGGTAGCAGGCGAGCCGCCCTGCGGACATGTTCGAGCCGTAGGCGGCGTACCAGACGTGGGCGGGCGGGGTGGTCGCGGCGGCCGGGTCCGCGGCCGGGCGCGGACCGAGCCTGGGCGCGGCCGTGCGGTTCCCGGGCGGCCCGGGAACCGCGAACTCCCGGCGGGGGAGCCGGGTGGCTAGGACGGCGGCGTCGCGTCCGCCTGTGCGGTCCGCCACTTGAGCTCGATCTCCAGCTCGATCTCCCCGTCCTCGACCTCGACTTCGATCTCGGCGTGGAGTTCGTCGGGAACGCGCAGGGTCAGCGTTCCGGGGCCGAGATCCAGTTCGGCGCTGCCGCCGTGGCGCAGGGCGTCCGCGATCGCGGAGAGCCGGTCGGCGGCTTCCAGGCGTGACAGCGAGGCCTTCTGCTCGAACTTGAGGTCGTTCACGATGCCTCCACGTCGGAAGGAACAGCAGGTACCTCCCATTGTGGCCCCGCTGCCCGGAGCGGGCATCCGACCGGTGGCGCGGGGGGTGCGGGCCGGTACGCGCGTCCTGTCCGGGTATCCGGCGCGCCGCCGGCCTCGCCCTGCCGGTCAGCCTCCGGCGGGTGCGGGTTGCGGGGGTGGCCCCGGATCGGGGTCCGGGAACGGGGGGACGGGCGGCGGGACGGGGTCGGGCTCCTCGCCGGGGCGCGGCCGGGGGGCCGGGTGCGGGAACGGTTCGGTGTCCGGGTTCGGTGGTACCGGTCTGGTCATCATGGTCACCTCACGGGGTGGCGACTGCGGGGGCCGCGGCGCCGCGGCCCCCGCAGCCGCCGTCCGGTCCGACTTCAGTGGTCGAGCGCGTGTTCCAGCTCCCGCTTGTTCATCTTCGAGCGGCCCTTGATGCCGCGGCTCCTGGCCTCGTTGTACAGCTGGTCGTAGGTGCGGCCCCGGGCGCCCTGGTGGGACCGCAGCCCGCCCCGGCGGCCGGAGGAGATGTCGTGGGTGGAGCTGCGGGCGGCACTCTTCGACTCGCCGTGCCTGGCCCGCTCCTTGTTGACCGTGCGGGCGGCGATCTCCTCGGCCGTCCGCTCGCTCTCACCGCGATCCAGCACGCTCTCCTTGATGTGCTCGTACTGGCGCTCACGCTTGGGGCTCGATCCTCGGGGCATCGCCGCTCTCCTCTCCGCTCGGTGCGCGCCTACCCGGTCGTCGGCCGGTGAATCGGAGGGGAGCGGCACGGATCGACCCCGGCCCCGCTCGGCGGGGCCGGTGACCGGCTACCGCGGCGCGTGCAGCAGGCCCTCCGGCAGATAGCCGGAGCGGAGCCCCAGCTGCCAGCCGTGCGCCTGGACGGCGAGGGCGGCCAGCGCGATGGACCCGACCGGCAGCAGGGTCCTCGGCTCCGGGGCGGGGCCCGCGTCCGCACGGTGGAGGCGGAGACGGTCGGCGAGGGCCTCGTCGAAGGCTGCCCGGTCGTCGTCGAGGAGGACGCGGAGCAGCCGCTGGTCCGGGGTGAGCGTCCCGGCCGCGTCCAGCCGGCGCGCCGACCCGGCCCGGGTCGGCGCGTCCGGCTTGGCGAGCGGGTCGTCGGCCCGCCGCACCGCGGGCGAGGTGTCGACGAGGTACTCGCACAGCGCGTCCATCGCCGCGAGGTCGGCCGGCGCCGACACCGATTCCAGTGGCGAGTAGGGCACCCCGTCCCGGATCGCGGGCGCGTAGTCCTCCTTGAGCAGGGGGCCGATCACCCGCGCCGGCTCCCGGAGCAGGCCGGTGGTCACGCAGATCGCGAACGCGTCGAGCCAGGTCCGTGCCGTGGGCGCCTGGTCCACCGCGTCCTCGAAGGAGAACTGCTCGCTGCTGAGCCGCTCGTCGATCAGCGGGAGGGAGACCTCGAAGTCGCCCCCGGGGAAGGCGCCGAGGCTCAGTACCCCGAGGCCGCACTCGGCCGCGGTCCGCAGGGCGAGTCGGCCGGAGGCGCCGGTGAGCGCGGGATCCTGGAGGGTGCGCGCGCCGACGTGGTCGAGGAGCTCGTCGCGCAGTGCGGCCAGCCCCCGGAGCGACAGGGAGTCGTAGCGGAGCCCGTGCCAGTGACCGAAGCTCCGTCGGCGGATGCCGTCGAGGGCCCGATCGATGCGCTCCTCGTCGACCTTGTGGCTCGTTACTTCCCGCACGGCTGCTGCCTTTCCGATGATCATTCCAACTGGCCGCCCGACGCTACCAGGGCGCCTTCCAGGGGGCCGACCCGGCCGGGAAGGAGGACGCGCCGAGCCGTGACGTCGGGCCGTTGCGCCGGGGAGGTCCCAGGGCTGGCAGACTGGTGATCATGACAACCGATCTGCGTCCCCTGTGGCAGCCCTTCTCCGAGCCCTCCGCCACCGTCCCCGTCCAGGCGGAGCGGCACCACTTGCTTCCCGTGGAGCGGGCCCCGTTCCTGGAGCCCGCCGTGGTGGCCGACCTTGAGGAGCAGCTGCCCGAGGCCTGAGGCCGACGATCCGGGGCCCTTCGGCCGCCCCGGTCCACCCTCCCGGCGGCACCCGCACCGGCACCGCCTTCGCCATGACCGCGACCGCCGTCGCCCACCCGCCCTCACCGGCCCCGGCAGCGGCGGCTCACACTCCGCACCACCCTTCCGCACCACCCTTCCGCACCACCCTTCCGCACCACCCTTCCGCACCACCCCCTCGACGCCCGTGCCGGGCGGCCACAGCCGGTGTGCTGTCACCGCCCGCCGCACTGCCGTGCCGCCGCGTTGCCGTGCCGCCGCACTTCACGGACGGCGGGATGCTCGCGGCCACCGGGGCGCACCCGACCATGTGGGTGCGGGTCTGGTTCCCGGGTGCGGGGCGGCCGCACCAGCGGGCCTGCACCCTGGTCGACCCGGACGCGGCCACCGGGACGTTCGCCGTCGAGTTCGCGCCGCACGAGGGGCCCACCAGTCGTTGGGCGCGGGGGGCGGGGCCCGGCGACGTCGTCCGGGTGACCGTGCAGGGCTCCGCCTTCGAGCTGCCGGATCCGGCGCCCGAGCGGATGTTCCTGATCGGCGACCGCGCCTCCGTGCCGGCGCTCAACTCCCTGCTGACGGCGCTGCCCGAGGTGCCGGCCACGATCTGGCTGGAGACCCAGCACGACAGCGACAAGGGCTGCCGCGCGAGGAGGGCGGGGCGGGGCTGGTTGCCGATGTCCGGGCCGTGCTGCCCGAGCTGATCGGCGACCCGGCCGGCGCGTACGTGTGGGTCGCCTGCGACACCGTCACCACCCGCGCGCTCGCCCGGTTCGCCCGCAGGGAACTCGCCGTCCCGAAGGCGCGCCTGCACGCCCTCGGGTACTGGCGGCCCTGAAGGCTCCGCGCCGCCCTCCGGGCCCACCGCCGAGGCTGCCGCCCGGTACTCACGTCGCGTCACCGGGCCGACTCCCGCGGATCGCGAGGAGGGGCGACGTTCGTACGGGATGGTGACGTCCAGGGTGAAGAAATGTAAGGTTACCCTTGCCTAAGTGGTTCTGGAGCGACCGAACCGTGCTTCCCCCGGCACTCGCGAAGCGGGTCCGGGGGGAGGGGGAGCGAATGCCGCACATCCCGGTGCGGGCATCCTGAACGCAGGGGGATCGGTGGAGAACGGCCTGGCCGGGCGCGCACGTCGCGCCGGGGTTGCTGGAGCTTCGCACACGGGTGGCCCCCTCGCGGCGCTGCCATGGCTGGAGGGGTTCCGCGGCAAGATCGTCGTGATCAAGTTCGGCGGGAACGCCATGGTGGACGAGGGCCTCAAGGCGGCCTTCGCCCAGGACGTCGTCCTGCTGAGCTACGCGGGAGTCCGGCCGGTGGTGGTCCACGGCGGTGGTCCGCAGATCAGTGCGCAACTGGGCCGGCTCGGGATCAAGTCGCACTTCACCAACGGCCTGCGGGTCACCACGCCCGAGGCGATGGACGTCGTCCGGATGGTGCTGGCCGGCCAGGTGCAGCGCGAGCTGGTCGGCCTGGTGAACCGTCACGGCCCCTTCGCGGTCGGCATGACGGGTGAGGACGCCCACACGATGACGGCCGTCAGGCGCCACGTGGTCGTGGACGGCGAGCCGGTGGACATCGGCCAGGTCGGCGACATCGCGTCCGTCGACCCCTCGATGGTGCGCACACTGCTGGCCGACGGCAGGGTCCCGATCATCTCCCCGGTCGCACGCGGTGCGGACGGCGACGTCTACAACGTGAACGCGGACACCGCCGCCGCCGCGGTGGCCGCCGCGCTGGGCGCGGAGCTGCTGGTGATGCTCACCGACGTGGAGGGTCTGTACCGGGACTGGCCGCGTTCCCAGGAGGTGATCCGCTCCTTGACCGCCTCCCAACTCGCCGACATCCTGCCGGGCCTGGCCAGTGGCATGGTCCCGAAGATGGAGGGCTGCCTGCGGGCCGTCCGGTCCGGCGTGGGCCGTGCGCGCGTGCTGGACGGGCGGGTCCGCCACGGGGTGCTGTCGGCGTTCGGCGGGCCGTCGGTGGGCACCGAAGTGCTGCCCGACGGGTCGTCGGCGCCGCGGCGGGCGCACCGGGAAGCGGCGGCCGGTCCGGAAGGTCGGCAGGTCGCGATGGTTGGTTCGGGTACGACATGGATTTGACTCACCCTCTCCAGTGATAGAAGTTAGGCAAGCCTTACCTATGGCGAGTGGGTGGGCGAGTGACGGAAGGCCGGCACGGTCGACCGGACACCGGCGGGGCCGAGAAGCAAGAAGCAACGGAAGGATCGATCATGTCGCGCGAGAACGGCGCAATCGACCGAGGCGAGGGCGCCGACGATCTGGTCGGCATAGGCTTCGGTCCCGCCAACCTGGCCCTGGCCATCGCTGTGGACGAGCACAACCGGCGGGATCCGCGGCAGGCCCTGAAGGTCGGCTTCCTGGAGAAGCAGGCCGGGTTCGGCTGGCACCGCGGGATGCTGCTGGAGGGGGCGACCATGCAGGTCTCCTTCCTCAAGGACCTGGTGACGATGCGGGACCCGCGCAGCCGCTTCACCTTTCTGACCTACCTCCAGGAGCGCGGGCGGCTCGCCGACTTCATCAACCAGAAGTCCTTCTACCCGACCCGCCTGGAGTTCCACGACTACTTCGAGTGGTGCGCGGCGGAGTTCGCCGACCGCACCGCCTACGGTCGCGAGGTCACCGCGGTCCGCCCGGTGACCTCCCCGGACGGCCGGGTCGAGTTCGTCGAGGTGGAGTCCCGGTCGGTCACCGACCCCGCGGACCGCGAGGTCCGGCCGGCGCGCAACATCGCGGTGGGCACCGGCCTGAAGCCGCGGATGCCCCAGGGGGTGACCGCCGGGGACCGGGTGATCCACACCCGTGACCTGCTGTTCCGTGCCCCCGACCTGATCGAGCGACGCGCGGAGCTGCGCCACCGCCGCTTCACGGTCGTCGGCGCCGGCCAGTCGGCGGCCGAGGCCGTGGAGTTCCTGCACCGGACCTTCCCCGAGGCGGAGATCTGCGCCGTCCTCACCCGGTACGGGTACAGCCCGGCGGACGACAGCCCGTTCGCCAACCGGATCTTCGACCCGTCCGCCGTCGACGAGTTCTACGCCGCGCCGGCCGAGGCCAAGCGGACCCTGCTCGACTACCACGCCAACACCAACTACTCGGTGGTCGACGGCGATCTCATCGAGCAGCTGTACCGGACGGTCTACCAGGAGAAGGTGGCCGGCAAGGAGCGGCTGAGGATCCTCAACGCCACCCGGCTGACCGGCGTCGGGCAGCCGGCCGACGGCGCCGTCGCCGAGGTCCGCTCGCTCACCACCGGCGAGACCCTCGCCCTGGAGTCGGACGCCGTGGTGCTCGCCACCGGTTACGAGCACCTCGACCCGCGCGACCTGCTCGGAGACCTCGGCGCGACCTGCCGGACCGACGAGCTCGGCCGTCTCCGGGTCGACCGCGACCACCGGGTGCTGACCGAGGACCACGTCGAGGTGGGGATCTACCTCCAGGGCGGCACCGAGCACACCCACGGCATCACCTCGTCGCTGCTCTCCACCCTGGCGGTGCGCTCCGGCGAGATCTGCGACTCGCTGCTGCTGCGTCACACCGGGCGCCAGCTGCGGGCCGAGGACGGCCGCCTCGGCGTCACCGGCTGACGACCGGCCGGGCCGACCGACCCGCACGCCGGCCCCGATCTGCCGCACGCCGGGCCGACCGACCCGCACGCCGGGCCGACCGGCCGATTTCCCCCACGACCTGAAGTGAATGGACCACGCCATGACCGACACCGACCGGACCGGGCCCGCAGCCGCCCTGGACGCCGAGCGCATCCGCGCCGACATCGCCGAACTCCTCGGTGAGGAACCGGAGTCGGTCGGTGACGACGACGACCTCCGGGACCTCGGGCTCGACTCGATGCGCCTGATGCACCTGATCGAGCGGTGGCGCGCCCGGGGCGCCCGGGTGGAGTTCGCCGACCTGGCCGACCTCGGCGCCCCGACCGTCCGGGTGTGGTCCGCCCACCTCTCGACGACCTGACCTCACGCGGCTCGCGGGGCAACCCCCGCCCGCCCCACCGCACACCGAGCACCCCCGCGCACGCCACGCAGTACCCCCCAAGGAGAACGATGAACACCCGTGCCCTGCCGTCCCGTGGTCTGAGAGTCGCCGCCGTCGCCGGTGTCGCCGCCCTCGGCCTCACCGCCTGCGGCTCGAACGGCGACAGCAAGAGCGACGCGGCCTCCGGCTCGACCGGCGGCGCCGCGGCCTCCCAGGTGATCGAGGCGACCAACGGCAAGATCACCGTGCCGGCCGGGGTCAAGCGGATCGTGTCCGTCTCCTACGCGACCGGCGCCCTGCTCGACCTCGGGGTGCAGCCGGTCGGCACCAGCACCATCGACGACAACAACCCGATGGAGCTGCTCCCCTCGCAGACCGAGGCCGCCAAGAAGATCGAGGCGATCGGCTCCGGCATCGAGATCAACGTCGAGAAGGTCGCCTCCCTCAAGCCGGACCTCATCGTGGTCGAGGGCGCCACCGCCTTCGACTGGGGTGTCAGCAAGCTCGAAGGCATCGCGCCGACCCTGTACTTCGGCATCGACAAGCCGGGCGACCTGTTCAACGCCCAGGAGAAGATCGCCACGGCCGTGGGCAAGGAGGCCGAGTTCAAGAAGCTGAAGTCGGACTACGAGGCCAAGGCCGCCAAGATCAAGGCCGACTACGCCGGCAAGCTCAACTCCGTCAAGTGGACCATCGCGTCCTCCTACGGCGGCGGCGAGTTCCTGGTGGACACCAGCACTTCCTGGGTCGGCCGGGTGCTGACCGACGCCGGTGCCACCTTCTCCCAGGCGTCCAGCGACACGAAGGAGCACGAGGTCACCTACTCGACCGAGAAGCTCGACGTGCTCGCCGACGCCGACATCATCCTGGTGCCCAGGACGGCCGCCACCGGCGAGGTCCCGCAGGACACCAAGGACCTCGACAAGCAGCCGTCCTGGAAGAACCTCAAGGCCGTCCAGGCGAACAAGGTCATCCCGGTCACCTACGCGACGACCGACCGGTACGGCACCTCGATCGACGTGCTCGGCCAGATCGAGACCATCCTCAAGGGCCTCTAGGCCCCGGCCGGGTGGCCCGCCGCTCCCACACCGGCGGGCCACCCGGCGCCCCGCGCACGACGCGACAGCACCACCCGCGCGCACCAGCGCCGAGCACCACACCGCACCAGCACAGCGCACCACCGAGCACCACCGAGCACCACCGCGCACCAACGAGCGCCCCGGACTGGCACCGTCGGCGGGGCCGCACCGAACCGGGAAGGGCCGACCATGCCTCAGGCGGGCACCAACACCACGCAGGTCGAGCCGGCCGCAGTCCAGGAGTTGACGGCGGCACAGGCAGGGGTACTCGCCGCGCAGCGGATCGACCCGGACAACCCGGCCTACAACGTCGGCCAGTACGTCGAGATCACCGGGCCGTTCGAGCCCGCGCTGCTGGAGCGGGCCCTGCGCCGGACCCTCGCCGAGGCCGACGGCCTGCACGTCCGGCTCGCCGAGCACGAGGGCCGCACCGTCCAGCTGCCCGTCGCCTTCGACGACGCGGCCTGGCAGCTGCCGCGGCTCGACACCAGCGCCGCCGCGGACCCGGTGGCCGCCGCCACCGCGCTCGTCCGGGCCCAGCTCGCCGCCCCGACGCCGCTGGAGGGCCCCGGGGCCGGTCCGCTGCACGGCGCCCTCCTGGTCCGGGTCGGCGAGGACCGCCACCTCTGGTTCCAGTGGTTCCACCACCTGGTCGTCGACGGCTACAGCGTCGCGCTCCTCACCCGCCGGGTCGCCGAGGTCTACACCGCACTCGCCGCCGCGACCGCCGTGCCGGACAGCCCGTTCCGCCCGCTCGCCGTCCTGGTGGAGGCCGAGCGCGAGTACCTCGCCGCCCCGGCCGCCGCCGAGGGCCGGGAGTACTGGAACACCCGCTTCGCGGACCGCCCCACCGTCGTCGGCCTCACCGAGGCGACCGCCCAGGCCGCGCCGGCGGCCCTGCAGCACCGCGTCGAGCTGACCGCCGAGGACTCGGCCGCCGTACTCGCCTCGGCCCGCGCGGCCCGCGCGACCTGGGCCGAAGCGGCCGTCTCCGGGCTCGCCGGCTACCTGCACCTGATGACCGGAGCGCCGGACGTCGTGCTCGGCATGCACTTCATGGCCCGCACCGCGCCCGGCACCCTGCGCGTGCCCGGCATGGCCGTCAACATCCTGCCCGTCCGGATCCCCGTCGCCGCCGCCGACAGCCACACCGACCTGATGCGCCGCTCGGCCGCCGAACTCACCGCGACCCGCCGCCACCAGCGCCACCGGGGCGAGGAGATCCGCCGCGACCTCGGGCTCGTCGGCACCGACCACCGACTGCACGGGCCGCTGCTCAACATCAAGCCCTTCGACCTCGACCTCGACTTCGCGGGCAGCCCCGGACAGACCGTCACCCTGGCCTCCGGCCCGGTCGACGACTTCTCGCTGTCCGTCACCAAGACCCCGGACGACCGCCTGGTGCTGGAGTTCGGCGCCAACCCGGCCCTCTACACCGAGGCCGCGCTGGAACTGCACGCCCACCGCTGCGCCGCGCTGCTCGCCCGGCTCGCCGCCGACCCGGACCGCCCGATCGGCGAGCAGCCGCTGCTCGCCGACGCCGAGCGGGCCGCCGTGCTGCACGACTGGAACGCCACCGTCCGGGAGGTCCGCGAGGGCACCCTGGTCAGCCGAATCGCCGAACGGGCCGCCGCCACGCCGCAGGCCCCCGCCGTCGTCTTCGAGGGCGAGACGCTCACCTACCGGGCGCTCGCCGAGCGCTCCGACGCCCTGGCCCGCTCGCTGGCCGCCGCCGGGGCCGGCCCGGACACCGTGGTCGCCGTCGCCGTGCCGCGCTCCGCCGAGCTGATGGTCGCCCTGCTGGGCGTCCTGAAGACCGGCGCCGCCTACCTGCCGCTGGACGCCGACTACCCGGCCGACCGGCTCGCCCACATGATCGAGGACGCCCGCCCGGTCCGCGTCGTCACCGTCCCCGGCCTGCTCGACCGCCTGCCGGAGGCCGCGCGGGCCGCCGCCGTCCTGATCGGCCCCGGACACGCCCCCGCCGGAGCCACCACGACCGCGCTGCCGGCCGTCGACCCCGACTCCGCCGCCTACGTCATCTACACCTCCGGCTCCACCGGCCGCCCCAAGGGCGTCGTCGTCCCGCACCGCGCGATCGCCAACCGCCTCGCCTGGATGCAGCACGCCTACCGCCTCACCCCCGAGGACCGCGTGCTGCAGAAGACCCCGGCCAGCTTCGACGTCTCCGTCTGGGAGTTCTTCTGGGCGCTCTGCGAGGGCGCCGCCGTCGTGCTGGCCCGCCCCGAGGGCCACAAGGAGCCGGCCTACCTCGCCGCCCTGATCGCCGAAGCGGGCGTCACCACCCTGCACTTCGTGCCGTCCATGCTCCGCGCCTTCCTGGAGGAGCCGACCGCCGCCGCCGGCTGCGGCGGGCTGCGCCGCGCGTTCTGCTCCGGCGAGGCGCTGCCGGGCGACGTGGTCGAGCGCTGGTACGCCGCGCTGCCCGGCGTCCCGCTGCACAACCTGTACGGGCCCACCGAGGCCGCCGTCGACGTCACCTACCACCGCACCGAGCCCGGCGCCGGCGTCGTCCCGATCGGACGCCCCGTCTGGAACACCCGCCTGTACGTGCTGGACGCCCGGCTGCGGCCGGTCCCGGTCGGCGTGCCCGGTGAGCTGTACCTGGCCGGCGTCCAGCTGGCCCGCGGCTACCTGGGCCGCCCCGGCCTGACCGCCGAGCGCTTCGTCGCCGACCCGTTCGCGGCCGGCGAGCGGCTCTACCGCACCGGCGACCTCGTCCGCTGGGCCCCCGACGGCACCGTCGACTACCTCGGCCGCACCGACGACCAGGTCAAGGTCCGCGGCTTCCGGATCGAACTCGGCGAGATCGAGGCCGCCCTGGAGGCCCTCCCCGAGGTCGCCCAGGCCGCCGTCACCGCCCGCGAGCTCACCCCCGGCGGCGCCCGCCAACTGGTCGGCCACGTCGCCCCCGTGCCGGCCGATCCGGAGGCGCTGCGCGCCGCGCTCGCCGCCACGCTGCCCGAGCACATGGTGCCGGCCGTCCTGATCGGCCTCGACGCGCTCCCGCTGAGCCTCAACGGCAAGCTCGACCGCAAGGCGCTGCCCGCCCCCCGGCAGGCCGCCGACGGCGCCGCCCGCGCCCCGCGCACCGACGCCGAACGGATCCTCGCCGAGCTCGTCGCCGAGGTCCTCGGCCTGGACGCGGTCGGCGTCGACGACAACTTCTTCTCGCTCGGCGGCGACAGCATCTCCGCCATCCAGCTCGGCAGCCGCGCCCGCAAGGCCGGTCTCGCCCTCACCCCCCGGGTCGTCTTCGAACGGCGCACCGTGGCCCGGATCGCCGCCGTCGCCGAGCAGAGCGCCCCGGCCGCCCGCACGCCCGGGGTCGAGCGCACCGGCCCGCTGCCCGCCACCGCGATCAGCGCCTGGCTGCGGGAGCGCGGCGGCCCGGTCACCCGGTTCAGCCAGCACACCGTGGTCACCGTCCCGGCCGGTCTCGACCGGGCCCGGCTCACCGCCGCCCTGGACACCCTGACCGACCACCACGACGCCCTGCGGCTGCGCCTGCGGATCGGGGCGGACGGTGCCTGGACCCAGGAGATCCGGCCCACCGGCAGCGCCCCCGCCGCCGACCGGCTGCGCCACCGCACCGTCGCCCCGGAGGAGCTGACCGCCGCCGCCGCGACCGAGCGGGAGGCCGCCGTCGACGGGCTCGACCCCGAGCGGGGCGTCGTGCTGCGAGCCGTCCACCTGGACGCCGGCCCCGACACCCCGGGCCTGCTCGTCCTCGCCGCCCACCACCTGGCCGTGGACGGCGTCTCCTGGCGCATTCTGCTCCCGGACCTGCGTGCCGCCTACGAGGGCCGCCCGCTCGACCCGGTCCCCACCTCGCCGCGCGGCTGGGCCCTCGGCCTCGCCGAGGCGGCCACCGGCGACCCGGTCCGCGCCGAACTGCCCCGCTGGCAGGCCGTCCTGGCCGACGGCGCCGGCCCGCTGCTCGGTGACCGCCCGCTGGACCCCGCCCGCGACACCGCCGCCACCACCCGGCGGCTGCGCCTCACCCTGCCCGCCGCCCGCACCGCCCCGCTGCTCACCGCGGTGCCCGCCAGCCACCGGGCCGGTGTGGACCACACCCTGCTCGCCGGCCTCGCCCTCGCCCTGCTCGGCCGCCGCCGCGACCGGCACGGCGCCGGTGCCCGCGCCGACCTGTTGCTGCGGCTGGAGGGCCACGGCCGCGAGGACCAGCTCGTCCCGGGCGCCGACACCACCCGCACCGTGGGCTGGCTGACCACCGAGTTCCCGGCCCGCCTCGACCTGGCCGGCCTCGACCTCGACGACGCGCTGGCCGGCGGCGCCGCCGCCGGGCGCGCCCTGGCGCTGGTCAAGGAGCAGCTGCGCGCCCTGCCGCACGCCGGCGCCGGCTACGGCCTGCTCCGGTACCTGGACCCGGTCTCCGGCCCGGCCCTGGCCGACGCCGACCGGCCCCAGCTGCTCTTCAACTACCTCGGCCGCTTCACCGCGGACGGCGCCGACTGGACGCCCGCCCGCGCGGCCGGGGACGCCGTCGCCGCCGGAGCCGACCCGGCGCTGCCCGCCGCCCACGCCCTGGAGATCGGCGCGTTCGTCCACGACGGCCCCGACGGCGCCGAACTCGCCGTCACCCTGTCCTGGCCGCACGGCGTCCTGACCGAGGAGGCGGTCCGCGACCTCGCCGGGCGCTGGTTCGCCGCGCTGGACGCCCTCGCCGCGTACGCCGACCGCCCCGGCGCCGGCGGGCTCACCCCCAGCGACGTCCCGCTGGCCGCCGTCACCCAGCCGCTGCTGGACCGGATCGCCGCCGAGCACCCCGGCACCGTCGACGTCCTGCCGCTCTCCCCGCTCCAGGAGGGCCTGCTCTTCCACGCCCTGTACCAGCGGGAGGCGGGCGCCGACGACCTCTACACCTCGCTCACCTCGCTCGACCTGCGCGGCCCGCTCGACCTGCCGGCCCTGCGCCGGGCCGTGGACGCCGTCGTCGACCGGCACTCCGCGCTGCGCTCCGGCTTCACCGCGATCGGCGAGCACCCGCTCCAACTGGTCGCCGAAGCGGTCACCGTGCCCTGGACCGAGCACGACCTCACCGCGCTGCCCGCCGACCGGCAGGCCGCCGCGACCGCCCGGATCGAGGACGAGGAGGCCTCCCGCCGGTTCGACCTCGCCCGGCCGCCGCTGGTGCGCTGCGCCCTCGTCACCCTCGGCGCGGACCACCACCGCCTGGTGCTGACCCGCCACCACATCGTGATGGACGGCTGGTCCACCCCGGTCCTGCTGCGCGAGCTGGTCACCGCCTACGGCGACGGCGGCGCGAGCACCGCGCTGCCCGCCACCACCCCGTACGCGGACCACCTCGGCTGGCTGGCCGCCCGGGACGCCGGCGCCGACACGCTCGCCTGGCGCGAGGCGCTGGCCGGCCTGGCGGCGCCCACCCTGCTGGCCGACACCCTGGGCCGCCCGGCCGCCGGCCCGGCCGCCGCCGGCGCCGAGATCCACCTGCCGCTGTCCGCCGCGCTCTCGGCGGCGCTCACCGGTACCGCCCGCGCGCACGGACTGACCCTCAACACGATGGTCCAGGGCGCCTGGGCGATCCTGCTCGGCCGCCTCACCGGCCGCGCCGACGTGGTCTTCGGCGCCACGGTCTCCGGCCGCCCCGGCGACCTGCCCGGGGTGGAGTCCATGGTGGGCCTGTTCAGCAACACCGTGCCGGTCCGTTTCCGCCCCGAGGAGGACGAGCCCGCCGTCGAGGCGCTGACCCGCCTCCAGGCCCAGCAGTCCGCCCTGCTCGACCACCAGTACCTCGGCCTGGCCGACATCCAGGCGCTCGCCGGGCACGGCACCCTCTTCGACACCCTGCTGGTCTTCGAGAACTACCCGGTCGACCCCGACCGGCTGACCGCCCGCGGCCTGCGGGTCGCCGGGATCGGCAACCGGGGCGCCACCCACTACCCGCTGACCGTGCTCACCCTCCCCGGCGAGGCGCCGCGGCTCACCGTCGAGTACCGCGCCGACGTGTTCACCGCCGAGCAGGCCGCCACCGTCGGCGCCCGCCTGCTGCGGCTGCTGGAGGCCGTCGCCACCGCGCCGCGGACACCGGTCGGCGAGCTGGACATCCTGGACGGGCCGGAGCGCGACACGCTGCTGCACGGCTGGAACGCCACCGCCCGGGACGTCCCCGACGGCACCGTCGTCGACGCCTTCGAGGCCCGGGCCGCCGCCACCCCCGACGAGACCGCCGTCGTCTTCGGCGACCAGCGCCTCAGCTACGCCGAGCTGGCCGGGCGGGTCGAACTGACCGCCCGCCACCTCGCCGCGCTCGGCGCCCGCCCGGGGCACGTGGTCGCGCTGGCGCTGCCGCGCTCGGCCGAGCTCGTGGCGGCCCTGCTGGGTGTGCTGAAGTCCGGCGCCGCCTACCTGCCGGTCGACCTCGACCACCCGGACGAGCGGATCACCCTGATGCTCGCCGACGCCCAACCGCTGGTCACCCTGACCACCGGGGAGGTCGCCCGCACCCGCCCCGCCCTCGCCGGGTACGGCCTGGGCACCCTGACCACCGACCGGCTCGGCGCGCTGGACGCCGACCCCGTCCGCCCCGACCCCGACGATCTGGCCTACGTCATCCACACCTCCGGCTCCACCGGCCGCCCCAAGGGCGTCCAGGTGCCGCACCGGGGCCTGGCCAACATGCTGGAGCACCACGGCGGGACGGTCTTCGCCCGGGCCGAGGAGGCCGCCGGCGGGCGCCGGCTGCGGGCCGCGCACACCGCCTCGTTCTCCTTCGACTCCTCCTGGGAGCAGCTGCTCTGGCTGATCCGAGGCCACGAACTGCACGTCTACGGCGAGGACCTGCGCCGTGACCCGCAGGCCCTGGCCGCCCGGCTGCTCGCCGACCGGATCGACACCCTGGACGTGACCCCGTCGTTCGGCCGGCAGCTGGTCGAATGGGGCCTGCTGGACTCCGCCGAGCACCGCCCGCTGCTCTTCCTGGTCGGCGGCGAGGCCGTCGACGACGCCCTGTGGACCCGGATCCGGGAGACCGAGGGCGTGCGCGGCCACAACTTCTACGGCCCGACCGAGTACACCGTCGACACCCTCGGCGCCGCCCTGGACGAGAGCCCCACCCCGTTCGTCGGCCGCCCGATCGGCAACACCCGGGTCTATGTGCTGGACGCCCGGCTGCGGCCCGTCCCGGCCGGCGTGCCCGGCGAGCTGTACATCGCGGGGGAGGGCCTGGCCCGCGGCTACGGCAACCGCCCGGGCCTGACCGCCGGCCGGTTCGTCGCCTGCCCGTTCGGCGACGGCACCGGGGCACCCTCGGCCGGAGGCGAGCGGATGTACCGCACCGGCGACGTGGTCCGGTGGCGCGCCGACGGCACGCTGGACTACCTGGGCCGCGACGACGACCAGGTGAAGATCCGCGGTTTCCGGGTCGAGCCGGGCGAGGTCGAGGCCGCGCTGGCCGCCCTGCCGGGCGTCGCCCGGGCCGCCGTGCTGGCCCGCTCCACCGCCGCCGGCGTCAAGCGCCTGATCGGCTACGTCGTCCCCGCGCCCGGCGCCGGGGCCGACCCGGCCGCGCTGCGCCGCGCCCTGGCGGAGTCGCTGCCCGAGTACATGGTCCCGGCCGCGATCGTGCCGTTGCCGGTGCTGCCGCTGAACGTCAACGGCAAGCTGGACCGGCACGCCCTGCCCGAACCGGAGGCGAGCGCCTTCGCGGCACCGGCCGGCCGTGCCCCGCGCGACGAGCGCGAGGCCGTCGTCTGCGGTGTCTTCGCCGATGTGCTCGGCCTGCCGCGGGCGGGTGTCGAGGACGACTTCTTCGACCTCGGCGGTCACTCCCTGCTCGCCACCCGGGTGGTCGGCCGGCTCCGCGCCGCCCTGCGGGTCGAGGTCGCCGTGCGGGACCTCTTCGAGAGCCGCACCCCCGCCGGTCTCGCCGCCCGGCTGGCCACCGCCGCCACCGACCGCCCCGCCCCGGTGGCGCGGCCGCGCCCCGAGCCGCTGCCGCTCTCCGCCGCCCAGGCCCGGCTCTGGTTCCTCTACCGGCTGGAGGGCCCGAGCACCGCGTACACCATCCCGTGCGCGCTGCGGATCGACGGCGCCGTCGACGCCGAGGCCCTGCGGGCCGCCTTCGGCGACGTGCTGGCCCGGCACGAGGCGCTGCGGACCGTCTTCCCCGACCGGGACGGCCGGCCGCACCAGCGCATCCTGACCCCCGAGCAGGCCGGCGTGCCCTTCACCGCGGTGCAGGTCGCCGCGGGCCGGCTCGACGAGGCGGTGGCCGCCGCCGGCGCGTACGCCTTCGAGCTCGCCGAGGAGATCCCGGTCCGCGCCACCCTGCTCACCGCGGGGCCCGGGCGGTCGGTGCTGAGCGTGGCGCTGCACCACATCGCAGGCGACGAGTGGTCCGAGGGGGTGCTGCTGCGCGACCTCGACCACGCCTACGCCGCCCGCCTGGCCGGTACGGCACCGGTCTTCGAGCCGCTGCCGCTGCAGTACGCCGACCACGCGCTCTGGCAGGCGGACCTGCTCGCCGACCCGGACGGCACCGCCGCCGCCCAGGCCCGCTACTGGACCGGGCGACTGGCCGCGCTGCCGGCCGAACTCGCCCTGCCCACCGACCGACCGAGGCCCGCCGAGGCCACCGGCCGGGGCGGCGCGGTACGGCTGCGGCTGCCCGACACCCTGCACCAGGCGCTGCGCGGCTACGCCCAGCGCACCGGCGCGACGCCGTTCATGGTCACCCAGGCGGCCGCCGCGCTGCTGCTCGGCGGGCTCGCCGGCACCACCGACGTGGCGCTCGGCACCCCGGTCGCCGGGCGCGCCGACGAGGTGCTGGAGCCGGTCGTCGGCTTCTTCGTCAACACCCTGGTGCTGCGGCACGACCTCGCCGGTGAGCCGACCTTCGACGAGCTGGTGACCCGCTCCCGGGAGAGCGTGCTGGGCGCGCTCGCCCACCAGGACCTGCCGTTCGACCGGCTGGTCGAGATCGTCAACCCGGAGCGCTCGCTCGGCCGCCACCCGCTGTTCCAGGTGATGGTGCAGCACCGCAAGGAGGCCGGCGGCCTGGACCGCCTGCTGGGCGCCCGCACCGCGCTGCTGCCCGACCCGGTGCACGCGGCCCGCTTCGACCTGGCGTTCACCTTCGTGGAGTCCGCCGACGGCGACCACACCGACCTCACCGTCATCTACGCGAGCGACCTCTTCCACCGCTCCACCGGCCGGCTGTACGGCGCCCGGCTGCTGCGGGTGCTGGAGCAGGCGCTGGCCGCGCCGGACCGCCCGGCCGCCCGGATCGAGCTGACCGGCGCCCAGGAGCGGCGCGGCCTCGCGGGGGAGTGGAACGCCACCGACCGCGAGGTGGCGCCGGGCACGCTGGTGACCAGGATCGCCGAGCGGGTCGCCGCCACGCCCGACGCGGTCGCCGTGGTCTTCGAGGGGACCGAACTCACCTACCGCGGCCTCGACGAGCGCGCCTCCCGGCTCGCCCGGGTGCTGGCCGGCCACGGCGCCGGCCCGGACCGGATCGTCGCGGTCGCCGTGCCCCGCTCGGCGGAGCTGATGGTGGCCCTGCTCGCGGTGCTCAAGTCCGGCGCCGCCTACCTGCCGCTGGACACCGAGTACCCGGCCGACCGGCTGGCCGCGATGGTCGAGGACGCCGCCCCGGTGTGCGTGCTCACCGTGCCCGGCGCGGCCGGCGCACTGCCCGCCGTCCCCGGCGTGCCGGTGCTCGCCGTCGACGCCGACGGGCCGCAGGCCGAGCCGGCCGCCCCGGAGCCGGACCACCCCGCCTACGTGATCTTCACCTCCGGCTCGACCGGCCGCCCCAAGGGCGTCGTCGTTCCCCACCGGGCGATCGTCAACCGGCTCGACTGGATGCGCGAGGTCTACAGCATCACCCCGCAGGACCGGATCCTGCAGAAGACCCCGGCCAGCTTCGACGTCTCGGTCTGGGAGTTCTTCCTGCCGCTGGTCAGCGGCGCCCGGGTGGTGCTGGCCGAGCCCGGCGGTCACCGGGACCCGGCGTACCTGGCCGCGCTCGCCGCCGGCGCGGGCATCTCCACCGCGCACTTCGTGCCCTCCATGCTGACCGCCTTCACCGCGGTGGCCGAGGCCGACCGCACCGTCCGGGACCGCTTCGCCGGCGTGCGCCGGGTGTTCTGCTCCGGCGAGGCCCTGCCCCCCGCCGCGGTCGAGCGCTTCGCCGCCCTGTGGCCGCAGATCGAGCTGCACAACCTGTACGGGCCCACCGAGGCCGCCGTCGACGTCACCTACCACCGGGCCTGGGCCGGGTCCGGCGTCGTCCCGATCGGACGCCCCGTCTGGAACACCCGGCTGTACGTGCTGGACGGCCTGCTGCGGCCGGTCCCGGTCGGGGTGCCCGGCGAGCTGTACCTGGCCGGCGTCCAGCTGGCCCGCGGCTACCTCGGCCGCCCCGGCCTGAGCGCCGGCCGGTTCGTCGCCGACCCGTTCGCGGAGGGCACGCGGATGTACCGCACCGGGGACCTGGTGCGGCGCCTGGTCGACGGCGAGGTGGAGTACCTCGGCCGCACCGACGACCAGGTGAAGATCCGCGGCTTCCGGATCGAGCTCGGCGAGGTGGAGGCGGCGCTGGCCGCCGCGCCCGGCGTGGCCCAGGCAGCCGTCGTCGCCCGTGCCGTCACCGAGGGCGGGGCCCGCCGGCTGTTCGGCTACGTCGTCCCGCAGCCGGGCGCCTCGGTCGGCGGCGACGCCGTCCGCGCCGCGGTGGCCGCGACGCTGCCCGAGCACATGGTCCCGGCCGCCGTCACCGTGCTGGACACGCTGCCGCTGAGTGTCAACGGCAAGCTCGACCGCAAGGCGCTGCCCGACCCGGCCCGGCGCGCCGTCGCCGCCCCGGCCACCGCCGGGCAGACCCCGGGCCGCTCGCTGGCCAGGGTCTTCGCCGAGGTGCTGGGCCTGCCCGAGGTCGGCGAGGAGGAGAACTTCTTCGCCCTCGGCGGCGACAGCATCGTCTCCATCCAGCTGGTCAGCCGGGCCCGCGCGGCGGGCTTCCCGATCGCCGCCAAGGACGTCTTCCAGTACCCGACCCCGGCCGCGCTCGCCGCCGCCAAGGGCCTCGGCACGCCCGCCGCCCCGGCACCCGCCGGCCCGTCGGCCGTCGCGCCGCCGGCCGACGGCGAACTGCCCGCCCTGCCGGTGGTGCACTGGCTGCGCGAGCGCGGCGGACCGATCGACCGGTTCAACCAGTCCGTGCTGCTGACCGTCCCGGCCGGGCTGCGGGAGCGGCCGCTGCGGGACGCGCTGGCCGCCCTCGCCACCCGCCACCCGGCGCTGCGGCTGCGGCTGGACCGCACCGACGGCCTCTGGACCCAGGAGGTCCTGGCCGCCGACCGGGCCCCGGCCCTGACCGACCCGCGGACCCTGCGCCGGGTCGACGCCCCGGACGCCGGCCCCGGGGAGCGGGCCGCCCTGCTCGCCCGCGAGGCCGACGCCGCCGCGGCGGAACTCGACCCCGGCACCGGCCGGGTGCTGCGCGCCGTCTGGTTCGACGCCGGCCCGGACACCGACGGCCGGCTGCTGCTGACCGTCCACCACCTCGCCGTCGACGGCGTCTCCTGGCGGACTCTGCTGCCCGGCCTGCGCACCGCCTACGAGGCGCTGGCGGCCGGCGGCCGACCGGCCCTCGAACCCGAGGCGCACAGCCTGCGGGCCTGGTCGGAGCAGCTCCTCGCGCACGCCCACGAGCGCGGCCGGATCGCCGAGGCCCGGCAGTGGCGGGACGCCCTCGGCGGCCCGGCCGGCCCGCTCGGCACCCTCGCCGCCGACCCGGCCCGGGACACCGTCGCCACCCTGCGCACGCTGCGCCGCACCCTGCCCGCCGACCGCACCGAGCCGCTGCTGACCGTCCTTCCGCAGTCCTTCGGCGCCGGCGTGGACGACGTGCTGCTGGCCGGCCTCGCCCTCGGCGTGGCCGCGGCCCGCCCGGGCACCGCGCCGGCCGTCCGGATCGACCTGGAGGGCCACGGCCGGGGCGGCAGCGAGTCGGCCGGGCTCACCCCCGACCTCGCCCGCACCGTCGGCTGGTTCACCACCGTGCACCCCGTCCGGCTCGACCTCACGGGGCTGGACCCGGCGGAGGCGATGACCGGCGGCGAGACCGCCGGGCAGGCGCTCAAGCAGGTCAAGGAGCAGCTGCGGGCCGCCCCCGACCGGGGGCTGGGCTTCGGCCTGCTGCGTCACCTCAACGCGCAGACCGCGCCGCTGCTGGCCGCGGTGCCCCGCTCCGAGGTGCTGTTCAACTACCGCGGCCGGACCGACCACGGCGCCGGACCGCAGGGCGGCTGGCCGTTCGCCCCGCAGGACGAGCGCACCGCCGTGGCCGCCGCGACCGGGCCCGACCCGCTGATGGCGGCCGGCTACCCGCTGGAGATCGACGCGGTCGTCACCACCGGCCCGGACGGCCGCCCGGAGCTGGCCGTCGAGTGGAGCTGGCCGGGCGCGCTGCTCGGCGACGACGAGGTGGCGGCGCTGGCCGACTCCTGGTTCGCCGCGCTCGACGCCCTCGCCCGGCACGCCGCCGGCGGCGACGCGGGCGGGGTGACCCCGTCCGACCTCGACCTCGTCCGGCTCAAGCAGACCCAGATCGACAAGTTGGAGTCGCGGCTGCGCAGGCGCCGCCGATGAACCGCGAACCCGGCCCCGAGACCACCGACCGCCACCCCACCCCCAGGACCGAGAACCCCGTGATGAACGACGCCACCGCACCGATCGACGACTCCCAGGCCCAGGCCCCGGCCGCGTCGGCCCTGGAGGACGTCTACCCGCTCTCCTCGCTGCAGGAGGGGCTGCTCTTCCACGCGCTCTACGACGACGAGGCGCGCGACGTCTACGTCGTGCAGTCGCACCTCGACCTGGCCGGCCCGGTCGACGGCGCCCGGCTGGCCGCCGCCGTCGACGCGCTGCTCGTGCGGCACGCCAACCTGCGGGCCGGGTTCTGGTACGAGGACCCGGAGGCGGTCGTCCAGTTCGTCCAGCGGGAGGTGGAGACCCCGCTGCGGGAGGTCGACCTGACCGCCCTGGCGGGCCCGGACCAGGACGGCGCGGTCCTGGCCGCGATGGACGAGGACTGGCACCACCGGTTCGAGCTGGACGCCCCGCCGCTGCTGCGGCTGGCCCTGCTGCGGCTGGGCGCGGACCGCTCCCGGCTCGTCATCACCTGCCACCACCTGCTGCTCGACGGCTGGTCCATGCCGATCCTGGTCCGCGAGCTGCTGGCGCTCTACGGATCGGCCGGCGACCTCGCCGCGCTGCCCGCCGTGCGCCCCTACAAGGACCACCTGGCGCTGCTCGCCACCCGCGACACCGCCGCCGCCGAGGCCGCCTGGGGCGCCGCGCTGGCCGGCTTCGCCCAGACCCACCCGGTCGCCCCCGGCGCCGGCGTCGCCACCGCCGTCGAACCGGCCGTGGTCACCCTGCACGCCGGGCGCGAGCTGTCCGCCGCCGTCGCCGAGGCCGCCCGCGGCCGGGGCCTGACCCTCGGCAACCTCGCGCACACCCTGTGGGGCGTCCTGCTCGGCTCGCTCACCGGCACCGCCGACGTGGTCTTCGGCACCACCGTCTCCGGCCGCCCGGACGACCTGCCCGGCGCCGACACCATGGTCGGCCTCTTCATCAACACCGTGCCGGTGCGGGTGCGGCTCGCCCCCGGCGCCACCCTGGCCGGCACCGCCGCGACCGTCCAGCGCGAGCAGGCCGAGCTGATCGCCCACCAGCACCTCGGCCTCGGCGCCGTCCAGCGCCTCGCCGACGTCGAGGGCGCCCTGTTCGACACCCTGCTCGTGGTGGAGAACTACCAGGGCGGCGGCGACGCGCTCCGCGACAGCCTCGGCACCGTCGAGGGCCTGGCCGTCACCGCGCTCGGCGCCCGCGACGCCACCCACTACCCGCTGGGCCTGACCGTGCTGCCCGGCGAGCGGCTGCGCCTGGAGCTGGAGTACCGGCCCGAGCTGTTCACCGAGGCCGGGGCCGCCCGGATCGCCGACCGCTTCCTGCGCCTGCTGGCCGCCTTCGCGGCCGACCCGGACACCCCGCTGGCCCGGCTGGACCTGCTCGACGCCGCCGAGCGCGCCGCGCTGCCCGCCACCGTCTCCGGCGCCGGGCACCGCGTCCCGGACGCCACCGCCGCCGACCTCTTCGCCGCGCAGGCCGCCCGCACCCCGGACACCCGGGCGCTGGTCGGCCCCGGCCTGACCGGCGGCCCGGCCCCCGTCCAGCTCTCCTTCGCCGAACTCGACGCCGCCGCCGACCGGCTGGCCCGGCTGCTGCGCGCCCACGGCCTGGGCGCCGACGACATCGCCGCCCTCGCGCTGCCCCGCTCCGCCGAGTCGGTCACCGCGCTGCTCGCCGTCCTGCGGTCCGGCGCCGCCTACCTGCCGATCGACCTCGACCACCCGGACGAGCGGCTCGCCCTGCTGCTGGAGGACGCCCGCCCCGCCGTCGTCCTGACCACCGCCCAGGTCGCCGCCCGGCTGCCCGAGGTGCCCGGCGCCGCCGTGCTGCTCCTGGACGACCCGGCGACCGCCGCCCGCCTCGCCGCGCTGCCCGCCGGAGCGCTCACCGACACCGAACGCGGCGGGCCCGTCCACCCCGACGCCGCCGCGTACGTCATCCACACCTCCGGCTCCACCGGCCGCCCCAAGGGCGTGGTGATCCCGCACCGCGGCCTCGGCAACCTGATCCACGACCACCTGGCCACCACCTTCGCCGACGCGCTGCGCGCCACCGGCCGGGCCCGGCTGCGCGCCCTGCACACCGCCTCGTTCTCCTTCGACTCCTCCTGGGAGCAGCTGATCTGGCTGATCGGCGGCCACGAGCTGCACGTCCTCGGCGAGGACGACCGCCGGGACGCCGAGGCGGTGGTCGGCTACACCCGCGCCCACCGCGTCGACGCCCTGGACGTCACCCCCTCCTACGCCCAGCAGCTGCTCGACAGCGGCCTGCTGGCCGGCGAGCACCGCCCCGGCGTGCTGCTGCTCGGCGGCGAGGCGCTGCCCGAGCCGCTCTGGACCAGGCTGCGCGCGGAGGCGGGCGTCACCGCCGTCAACTACTACGGCCCGACCGAGTTCACCGTCGACGCCCTGGTCGCCGACCTCGCGGACAGCGCCGGCCCGGTCATCGGCCGCCCGCTGCGCGGCACCCGCGCCTACGTGCTGGACGGCCTGCTGCGGCCGGTCCCGGCCGGCGTGCCGGGTGAGCTGTACCTGGCCGGCGCGCAGCTGGCCCGCGGCTACCTGGACCGGCCCGGTCTGACCGCCGGCCGGTTCGTCGCCGACCCGTTCGCGGAGGGCGCGCGGATGTACCGCACCGGGGACCTGGTGCGGCGCCGGGCCGACGGCGCGGTGGAGTACCTCGGCCGCACCGACGACCAGGTGAAGATCCGCGGCTACCGGATCGAACTCGGCGAGATCGAGGCCGCCCTGGCCGAGCAGCCGGGCGTGGCCCAGGCCGCCGTGCTGGTCCGCCCCGGCGCCGTCCGCCGCATCGTCGCCTACGTCGTCCCCGCCCGGGACGCCCGGATCGACGCCGAGGAGCTGCACCGGTCGCTCGCCGCCCGGCTGCCCGGGTACATGGTGCCGTCCGCCTTCGCGGTGCTGGACGCGCTGCCGCTGACCGTCAACGGCAAGCTCGACCGGGCCGCGCTGCCCGACGAGGCGCTCGCCTACACCGGCCTGGCGGCCGGCCGGGAGGCCGAGTCCGAGACCGAGCAGCTGCTCTGCGACCTGTACGCCGAGGTGCTCGGCCTGCCGCGGGCCGGCGTCGAGGACGACTTCTTCCGCCTCGGCGGCGACAGCATCTCCTCGATCCGGCTGATCGGCGCCGCCCGCGCCGAGGGCCTCTCGCTCAGCCCGCGCGACGTGTTCGAGCGCCGCACCCCGGCCGCCCTGGCCGGGCTGGCCGACCGTCGCGAGGCGGCCGGCGCCGCCCCCGCGCTGCCCGAGCTGCCCCCGGCGGCCGAGGCCGAACTGGCCCTCGTCCGCGCCGCCGTGCCCAAGCTGGAGATCGAGGACGTCTGGCCGGTCTCCCCGCTCCAGGAGGGCCTGCTCTTCGAGGCCGGCTACGACGAGCAGGCGCTGGACGTCTACACCTCGCGCGACGTGCTCTCGCTGACCGCCCGGATCCCGCTGGAGGTGCTGCGCGGCGCGGTCGCCGCCGTGCTGGAGAGCCACCCCAACCTGCGGGCCGGCTTCCTCCAGGACGGCCTGGAGCGCCCGGTGCAGTTCCTGCCGCGCGCCGTCGACGTGCCGCTCACCGAGGTCGACCTGTCGGCGCTCGGCGCGGACGACTTCGACGCCGAACTGGGGCGGCTCAAGGAGCGCGAGGCGTTCACCCGCTTCGACCTCGCCGCGCCGCCGCTGCTGCGGCTGGTCTCGGTGCTCGCTCCCGACGGCGGCCAGCGCGTCCTGATCACCAACCACGCGCTGCTCTGGGACGGCTGGTCCTCCGGCCTGTTCCTCCAGGAGGTGCTGACCCGCTGCGCCGGCGAGCGGCCCCCGGCCGCCGGCCTGCCCTACCGGGACTTCCTGCGCTGGCTGGCCGGCCAGGACCAGGAGGCCGGCCGGGAGGCCTGGCGCTCCTCGCTCGCGGGCCTGGCCGAGCCGACGCTGCTCGCCCCGCAGGCCCGCGAGCGGGCCGCGCTGCTGCCGGAGGAGGTCGTCGTGGACGCCCCCGCCGGGCTGGGTGAGCGGCTGGCCGGCTTCGCCCGGGAGCACGGCCTGACCCTCAACACCGTGCTCTCCGGCGCCTGGGGCCTGCTGCTGGCCGGTCTGACGGCCCGCGAGGACGTGGTGTTCGGCGCCACCGTCTCCGGCCGCCCGGCCGAGCTGCCCGGTATCGACGCCACCATCGGCATGTTCCTCAACACGGTGCCGGTCCGGGTCCGCCTGGACGGCGAGGAGGGCGTCGCCGCGTTCCTCACCCGGCTCCAGGACGAGCAGAGCGCCCTGCTGGCGCACCACCAGACCGGGCTGGGCGAGATCCAGCGCGGCACCGGCTTCGGCCGGCTGTTCGACACCCTCCAGGTGCTGCGCAACACCCCGGCCGACGAGGGCCTGCGGGACCGCCTGCGCGAGCGCCTGGGCCTGCGGCAGGTGACGGACGTCGACGCGACGCACTTCCCGCTGATCTTCATCACCAACCCCGGCGAGCACCTCACCTTCGAGTGGAAGTACCGCCCGGACGTCTTCGAGCGCTCCGTCGTCGAGGAGCACGCCGAGCGGCTGCTCGCCCTGCTGGACCAGATCCTGGACCGCCCCGACCGTCCTGTCCGCACGCTCGACGTGCTGACGGTGCGTGAGCGTGGGCTGGTGTTGGGGGAGTGGGCGGCGACGGGTCGTGTGTTGCCGGGGTCGACGGTGGCGGATCTGTTGGCGGAGCGGGCTGCCTTGGTGCCGGACGACACGGCGTTGGTGTTCGGTGGGGTGTCGTGGTCGTACGCGGAGTTGGACGCGCGGGTGAATCGTCTTGCGCGGTTGTTCGTGGCGCGGGGGGCGGGGCCGGAGCGGGTGGTGGCGTTGGGGTTGCCGCGTTC
>NZ_JBIVVS010000020.1:0-155044 GCF_044768625.1 Kitasatospora sp. NPDC091207 | reverse complement strand
GCCGGGGGTGGTGGGTTGTCGGTGGCGGCGGTGAACGGGCCGAACTCGGTGGTGGTGTCGGGGGATCCGTCGGCGTTGGCGGGGCTGTTGGCGGAGTGCGAGGCGCGGGGGGTGCGGGCGCGTCGGGTTCCGGTCGACTACGCCTCGCATTCCGCGCAGGTCGAGTCGGTGCGGGAGCGGTTGCTCGATGTCCTGGGCGAGGTCACGTCCCGGTCGGCGGATGTGCCGTTCTATTCGTCCGTGACGGGTGGCCTGTTGGATCCGGCGGTGTTGAACGCGGAGTACTGGTACCGGAATCTGCGGGAGCCGGTGCGGTTCGACGAGGCCGTCCGGGCCTGTGCGGCCGACGAGTTCCGGGCGTTCGTGGAGAGCAGCGCGCACCCGGTGCTGAACCTGGCCGTGGAGGAGACGGTGGAGGAGTCCGGCGGCGCGGCCGTCGCGGTGGGGTCACTGCGGCGGGGGGAGGGCGGCCTGGACCGGTTCCTCACTTCGGCCGCACAGGTCTGGGTGCGCGGTGTTCCGGTGGACTGGAGCGTGGCCGCTGCCGGTGGGCGTCGGGTGGATCTGCCGACGTATGCCTTCCAGGGTGAGCGGTTCTGGCTGGAGCCGGCCGGTGCTTCGCCGCTGAGTGCGGTGGATGCGTTGCGCTATCGCGTCGGGTGGCGGCCGTTGGAGGTGGTGGCTGCCGCGGAGGTGTCCGGGGGCGAGTGGTTGCTGGTGGTGCCGGACGGAGCTGGGGACGGCGAGCGGGCCGCGGCGCTGGAGGCGGCGTTCGCCGAACGTGGCGTGGGTTCAGGCACGTTGGTGGTGGAGGAGACGTGTGACCGTGAGTCGCTGGTGGCGCTGCTGAAGGGCCGGGAGCCGGCCGGTGTGGTGTCGCTGCTGGCGGCTGGACCGGGGTCGGCGGTCGGTGGTGGGGCGGTGCCGTGGGCGCTGGCGGCGACGGTGTCGCTGGTGCAGGCCCTGGAGGACACGGGTGTTGCGGCGCCGCTGTGGTGTGTGACGCGTGGCGCGGTGGCGGTCGGCGCCGACGAGCAGGTGCCGAGCCCGGAGCAGGCCACGGTCTGGGGCCTGGGCCGGGTGGTCGCCGCCGAACTGCCGGACCGGTGGGGCGGCATCGTGGACGTGCCGGAGTCCGGCGGCGGCGAGGTGGCGCGGGCCACCGTCGCGGCGCTGCTCGGGGGGCACGGCGAGGACGAACTGGCGGTCAGGGCGGCAGGGTCGTTCGTCCGCCGGTTGGAGCGGGCGCCGCTGGCCGGCGTGGCGCCGGTCCGTGCCTGGGAGCCCCGGGGCACCGTGCTGATCACCGGTGCCACCGGTGCCCTCGGCCGTCACGTCGCCCGTCGGCTGGCCGGCGACGGCGCCGAGCACCTGCTCCTCCTGAGCGAAGCCGGCTGGGAGGATGACGAGTTCGTTGCCGAACTGACCGCTTCGGGTGCGCGGGTCGCCATGGCTGTCTGCGACCTGTCCGACCGGGCCGCGGTGGCGGAGGTGCTCGCCGGGTTGCCGGCGGAGTACCCGCTCACCGCCGTGCTGCACACGGCCACCCTGCTCGACGACGCCCTGATCGGTGATCTGACGGTTGATCAGATGGAGCGGGTGCTGAGTGTCAAGGTCGGTGGCGCCCGGGTGCTGCACGAGCTGACCGAGGGCCTGGACCTCTCCGCCTTCGTGCTGTTCTCCTCCTTCGCCGGCACCTGCGGCCTGGCCGGCCATGCCAACTACGCGCCGGGCAACGCCTATCTGGACGCCCTGGCCCACCACCGGCGCGCCAACGGCCTGCCCGCCACCGCGATCGCCTGGGGCCACTGGGACGGGGCCACCCCCGGCGTCGAGGAGCGGATCCGCCGCCACGGCGCCCAGGACCTCGACCCGGAGCTGGCGCTGGACGTCCTGCGGGGGATCCTCGACCACGACGAGACCTCCGTCGCCGTCCTGCGCTGTGCCTGGGACGACCCGGCCTGGAGCGTGCCCCTGCTGGCCGACCTCCGCGCGGTGCGGCGCGGTGCCGCCGCCCCTGACCCGGTGGCCGCGACCGATCCGGACGGGCTCTCGACCGGCCTGGCCCGCCGCCTGGCGGAGCTGCCGGAGGCCGAGCGCCCCGGGGCGCTGCTGGAGCTGGTCCGGCCGGTGATCGCGACCGTCCTGCGGCACTCCTCGCCGGAGGCGATCGAGCCGGACCAGCCGTTCAAGGACCTCGGCTTCGACTCGCTGACCGCCGTCGAACTGCGCAACCGCCTGCGGGCGGCCACCGGCCTGCGACTGACCGCCACCCTGATCTACGACCATCCGACGCCGGCGGCGCTCGCCGATCACCTGTACGCCGAGCTGGCCCCGCGCCCCGACACCACGGTGGTGCCGATCCTGGCGGAACTGGACCGGCTGGCGGCGATCCTGGCCGCCGCCGCGGTCGCGGGGGCCGAACGGCAGGCGGTCGGCGACCGCCTCCAGGACCTGCTGGCCGGCTGGCGCGCCACCGCGCCGGGCGCCGCCGCCGGCCCCGCCGACACCGTCACCGAACTCGAAGCCGTGACCGACGACGAACTGATCGGACTCCTCGGCGACGAGTTCGGCATCTACCAGCCCGATGACTCCGCAGAGGGAAACGCTCATGAATGACGACCGGATGCGCTACTTCCTCAACCGGGTGACCGCCGAGCTGCGCGAGACCCGCGACCGCCTGCGGGAGGTGGAGGACAGCCGGCAGGAGCCGATCGCGATCGTCGGCATGGCCTGCCGGCTGCCCGGCGGGGTCACCTCGCCCGAGGGTCTCTGGGACCTGGTGGCGGCCGGCGCCGACGTGATCTCGGAGCTGCCGGCGAACCGGGGCTGGGACCTCACGGACTTCTACGACCCGGACCCCGACGTACCGGGCCGCTCCTACGTCCGGGCCGGCGGGTTCCTCCACGACGCCGCCGACTTCGACGCGGCGTTCTTCGGGATCTCGCCGCGCGAGGCGCTGGCGATGGACCCCCAGCAGCGGCTGCTGCTGGAGACCGCCTGGGAGGCCTTCGAGCACGCGGGCATCGATCCGGTGTCGGTCCGCGGCACCGATACCGGGGTGTTCGCCGGGGTGGTCTACGGCGACTACGCGCGGCGCGGTGCGAAGATCCCCCCGGATCTGGAGGGGCACGTCGGCACCGGCAGCGCCGCCAGCGTCGCGTCGGGCCGGATCTCCTACACCCTGGGCCTGGAGGGCCCGGCGGTGACGGTCGACACGGCCTGTTCCTCGTCGCTGGTCGCCCTGCACCTCGCCGTCCAGTCGTTGCGGTCGGGCGAGTGCTCGCTGGCGCTGGCCGGCGGCGTGACGGTGATGCTCACCCCCGAGGAGTTCGTCCGCTTCTCCCGGCTGCGCGGTCTGTCCACCGACGGGCGTTGCCGGGCCTTCGGGGCGGGCGCGGACGGCTTCGGCATGGCCGAGGGGGTCGGACTGCTGCTGGTCGAGCGGTTGTCGGACGCGCGCCGCAACGGCCATCAGGTCCTCGCCGTGGTGCGCGGTTCGGCGGTCAACCAGGACGGCCGGTCCAACGGGCTGTCGGCGCCGAACGGCCCCTCCCAGCAGCGGGTGATCCGGCGGGCTCTGGCCGATGCCCGGCTGTCCGCCGCGGAGGTCGACGTGGTCGAGGCGCACGGGACGGGGACCAAGCTGGGTGACCCGATCGAGGCGCAGGCGCTGCTGGCCACCTACGGCCGGGAGCGGCCGGAGCAACAGCCGCTGTGGCTGGGCTCGTTGAAGTCCAACGTCGGCCATGCCCAGGGTGCGGCCGGCGTCTCCGGGGTGATCAAGATGGTGATGGCGATGCGGAAGGGGGTGCTGCCCAGGACGCTGCACGCCGAGGAGCCGTCCCCGCACATCGACTGGTCCTCGGGAGCGCTCCGACTGCTGACCGAGGCCCGGCCGTGGCCGGCGCTCGACCGTCCGCGCCGGGCCGGGGTCTCCTCGTTCGGCATGAGCGGGACCAACGCGCACGTCGTCCTCGAACAGGCGCCGGCCGCGTCGGAGCCGGAGCGGGACGAGGCCCCGGTCGCCCCCGCGCCGGACGCCTCCGCCGCCTCCGCCCCGCCCGCCGTGGTGCCGTGGCTGCTGTCGGCGCGCAGCGCGCCCGCGCTGCGCGAGCAGGCCGTGCGACTGCGGTCGGCCCTCCTCCAGGAGCGTCCGACGGCTGACCGCGTGGCCGACCGTGCGACCGGCCGTGAGGCCGACGCCGTGGTCGGCCCGTCGGCGGTCGGGCACGCGCTGGCGACCACCCGGGCCGTCCTGGAACACCGCGCGGTGCTGCTCGGCGCCGACCCGGACGAACTGCTGCGCGGCCTCGCCGCCGTGGCCGGGGACTTGCCGGCGCCGGGTGTGGTCCGCGGCGTGGCGGCGGGGCCTGGCCCCGGCCGGACGGTGTTCGTCTTCCCCGGCCAGGGCGCGCAGTGGGTGGGCATGGCGGTCGAGCTGGCGGAGGCCTCGGAGGTGTTCCGGGCACGACTGGCCGAGTGCGCCGAGGCGTTGAAGCCCTTTGTCGACTGGGACCTCTTCGCCGCCCTGCGCGGCGGGCCGGACGCGCCGTCCCTGGAGCGGGTCGACGTGGTGCAGCCCGCGCTGTTCGCCGTCATGGTGTCGCTGGCCGAGCTGTGGCGCTCCTACGGTGTCGAGCCGGCCGCCGTGGTGGGGCACTCGCAGGGCGAGATCGCGGCGGCCTGTGTGGCGGGCGCGCTGTCGTTGTCGGACGCGGCCCGGGTGGTCGCCCTGCGCAGCCGGGCGCTGACCGCGCTGGCCGGCGGCGGGGGTATGGTGTCCGTTCCGCTGCCCGCCGACGAGGTCGGTGAGCTGCTCGTCCGCTGGCAGGACCGGATCCAGATCGCGGCGCTGAACGGCCCCGCCGGTACCGTGGTGGCCGGTGAACCGGGCGCCCTGGAAGAGCTGTTGACGCACTGTCAGAAGAAGGACCTGCGGGCCCGGCGGATTCCGGTGGACTACGCCTCCCACACCTCGCAGGTCGAGTTGCTGCGCGCCGAGCTGCTGGAGGTGCTCGCGCCGATCGAGCCGGGTCCGGCGGTCGTGCCGTTCTACTCGACGGTGGACGAGCGGTGGCTGACCGGTGCCGAGCTCGACGCCGACTACTGGTACCGCAACCTGCGCCGGACCGTCGCCTTCGAACCCGCGACGCGGGCGCTGGCCGAGCAGGGCCACGGCGTCTTCGTGGAGATCGGCCCGCACCCGGTGCTGACGACGAGCGTGCAGGAGACGCTGGCCGCGGCCGGGAGCCAGGGCATCACGGTCGGCTCGCTGCGCCGTGACGACGGCGGACTCGCCCGGTTCCTCGCCTCGGTCGCCGAGGTGCACGTCCAGGGCCGGCCGGTGGACTGGTCGGCGGCCTTCGGCGGCGTGCCCGCGCGGCGGGTGGAGCTGCCGACCTATCCGTTCCAGCGGCAGCGGTACTGGCTGAACGCCTCCGGGCTCGCGGCCGGCGGGCTGACCGGCGCCGGTCTCGGTACGGCGGACCACCCCCTGCTCGGCGCGGTGATCGAGCCGGCGGACAGCGACGAAGTCCTGTTCACCAACCGGCTCTCGCTGGACAGCCACCCCTGGCTGGCCGACCATGCTGTGGCGGGCACCGCCATCCTGCCGGGGACGGCCTTCGTCGAACTCGCCGTCCGGGCCGGTGACCAGGTGGGCTGCGAGCTGCTCGACGAGCTGGTGATCGAGCGGCCGCTGGTCCTGCCCGAGCGGGGCGGCCTCCAGTTGCAGGTGCGTGTGGGTGCCGCGCAGCCGTCCGGCGTGCGGCACGTCGGGATCCACACCCGGCCCGAGCAGGGCGGCGACGGGCCGTGGAGCCGGCACGCCACCGCCGTGCTGGCCCCCTTCGGTCCGGCCCCGGAGCCTTCGCCGGACGCCTTCGACGCCGGGGTGTGGCCGCCGCCGGGGGCCGTGGCCCTGGACACCGCGGGGCTGTACGAGCGGTTGGTGGCGGCGGGCTACCACTACGGGCCGGCCTTCCGCGGGCTGCGCGCCGCCTGGCGCCGAGGCACGGAGGTGTTCGCCGAGGTCGGCCTGGACGAGGAGCAGTCGGCCGAGGCCGGCCGGTACGGGCTGCACCCGGCGCTGCTCGACGCCGCCCTGCACGCCACCTTCCTGGCCGACGCGACCGACACGGCAGACGCAGCCGACACGGCTGGTGCGACCGCCGCCGCCACCCCGGCCGATGAGACCCCCATCCCCGCCCGCCTCCCCTTCGCCTGGAACGAGGTGCGCGTCCACGCGGTGGGCGCCTCGTCCCTGCGGGTACGCCTGCGCCCGGACGGGTCCGACCGGATGGCGCTGGCCGTCGCCGATCCGGCCGGCCGGCCGGTGGCGAGCGCGCGCTCGCTCGCGCTGCGCCCCGTCTCCGTCGAGGAGTTCGGCGGCGCCGGGGCCACGGCCGGGGACGCCCTCCACCGGATCGCCTGGGTGCCGGCGCCCGGCCGGTCCGGGGCCGCCGTCCCGGCGGCGTCGGCCGCCGAGGAGGCCGCCGAGGAGGCCGCCGTGGTGGTCGAGCACTTCCCCGCCCCCGGGGCCGACGAGGCCGACCCGGCGGGGGCGGTGCACCTGCTGGCCCGCCGGGCGCTCGAAACCCTGCAGTCCTGGCTGGCCGACGAGCGGTCGGCGGACCGCCGGCTGGTCGTGGTGACCCGGTCCGCGGTCGCCGCCCGGCCCGGCGAGGCCGCCGACCCGGCCGGTGCGGCGGTCTGGGGCCTGGTCCGCTCCGCGCAGGCCGAGCACCCGGGTCGCTTCGTCCTGGTGGACATCGACGACCCGGAGGCCGTGCCGCTGCTGCCCCCGGCCGTGCTCGGCTCCCCGGAGCCCCAACTGGCGCTCCGGGCCGGCGAGGTACTGGTGCCCAGGTTGGTGCGGGCGGTTCCGTCCGAGGGCGCCGCGCCGGCTTCGCGGTTCGGCCCGGAGGGTACGGTGCTGATCACCGGTGGGACCGGCACGCTGGGGTCGTTGCTGGCCCGGCATCTGGTGCGGTCGTACGGGGTGCGGCGGCTGTTGCTGGTGGGTCGGAGCGGTCCGGCGGCCGAGGGTGCGGGTGCGCTCGAAGCCGAGCTGAGGGAGCTGGGCGCGGAGGTGACGATCGCCGCCTGCGACACCGCCGACCGGGACGCGCTGCGCGCGCTGCTGGCCGGCCTGGAGCGTCCGCTGACCGGCGTGGTGCATGCCGCCGGGGTGCTGGACGACGGCCTGGTGGCCGGTCTGACACCGGAGCGGATGGCCGCGGTGCTGCGGCCGAAGATCGATGCCGCCCTCGCGCTGCACGAACTCACCGCCGACCAGGACCTCGCCGCCTTCGTCCTCTTCTCCTCCGCCGCCGGAGTGCTCGGCGGGGCCGGTCAGGGCGGCTACGCGGCGGCCAACGCCGCCCTGGACGCGCTCGCCGAGGCGCGCCGGGCGCGGGGCCTTCCGGCCGTGTCGCTGGCCTGGGGCCTGTGGGCCGAGGCCAGCGGTATGACGGGCCATCTGGACGGCGCCGACCACCGTCGGATCGCCCGGAGCGGGGTCCGGCCGTTCTCCTCGGCGCAGGGGCTGGCGCTGTTCGACGCCGCGCTCGCGGCGGGTGACGCCGTCCTGGTGCCGATGGCGCTCGACCTCGCCGGGCTCCGTGCGGCGGACGCCCCCGTCCCGGCCCTGCTGCGCGGCCTGGTGCGGCCGGGGCGGCGGGTCGCCCGGGCCGCCGAGGGCCGGGCGGACGGCACCCTGGCGGAGCGGCTCGCCGCCCGTCCGGCCGGTGAGCGCGGGCGGGCACTGCTGGAGCTGGTCCGCTCGCACGCCGCGACGGTGCTCGGCCACAGCACCACCGCCGGGGTCGAACCGGCACTGGCCTTCCGGGAGTTGGGCTTCGACTCGCTGACCGCCGTGGAGCTGCGCAACCGGCTCGCCGCGGCCTCCGGGCTGCGACTGCCGGCCACCCTGGTGTTCGACCACCCGACCCCCGCGGCGCTGGCCCGGTGGCTGGAGGCCGAGCTGTTCGGGGCGCCGGCGGCCGCCCGCGCGGCCGCCCCCGCCGTCGCGGCGCCGGACGAGCCCATCGCGATCGTCGGCATGTCCTGCCGGTTCCCCGGCGGCATCGACTCCCCGCAGGACCTCTGGGAGACGGTCGCGGCGGGCCGGGACGTGGTCGGGAACTTCCCGGAGAACCGGGGCTGGGACCTCGACGCGCTGTTCGACCTCGACCCGGACCGTCCCGGCAAGAGCTATGTCGACGCGGGCGGGTTCCTGGCCGACCCGGGTGAGTTCGACGCGGAGTTCTTCGGGATCAGCCCGCGCGAGGCGCTCGCGATGGACCCCCAGCAGCGGCTGCTACTGGAGGCCTCCTGGGAGGCGGTCGAGCAGGCGGGCATCGACCCGGCGTCCCTGCGGGGCAGTGACACCGGGGTGTTCGCGGGGCTGCTGTACCACGAGTACGGCGCACTGCTCGAAGGAGCCGAGGGCGCCTCCGAGTTGGAGCCCTACGCGGGTACGGGGGGTGCGGGCAGCGTCGCGTCCGGCCGGATCTCCTACTCGCTCGGGCTGGAGGGCCCGGCCATCACCGTCGACACCGCCTGCTCGTCCGCCCTGGTGGCGGTGCACCTGGCGAGCCGTTCGCTGCGCTCCGGGGAGTGCTCGCTGGCGCTGGCCGGCGGCGTGACCGTGATGACCACGCCGGCCGCGTTCACCGGCTTCTCGCGGCAGCGCGGGCTGGCGGCCGACGGCCGGTGCAAGCCGTTCTCGGCCGCGGCCGACGGCACCGGCTGGTCCGAGGGGGTCGGCCTGCTGGTCCTGGAGCGGCTCTCCGACGCCCGCCGCCACGGGCACCGGGTGCTCGCGGTGGTCCGGGGCAGCGCCGTCAACCAGGACGGTGCGAGCAACGGGCTGTCCGCACCGAACGGACCGGCCCAGCAGCGGGTGATCCGGCAGGCTCTGGCCAACGCGGGGCTCTCCGCCGACGCGGTGGACGCGGTGGAGGCGCACGGGACGGGGACCAGGCTGGGTGACCCGATCGAGGCGCAGGCGGTGCTGGCGACCTACGGCCAGGACCGGCCGCAGGACCGCCCGGTGTGGCTCGGGTCGGTGAAGTCGAACCTCGGCCACACCCAGGGGGCCGCCGGCGCCGCCGGAATGATCAAGATGATCCAGGCGATGCGGCACGGGGTGCTGCCGGCCACGTTGCACGTGGACGAGCCGTCGCCGCAGGTGGACTGGTCGGCGGGTGCGGTGGAGCTGTTGACGCGGGCGCGGCCGTGGCCGGAGACGGGGCGGCCGAGGCGCTCGGCGGTGTCCTCGTTCGGGATCAGCGGGACGAACGCGCACGTGGTGCTGGAGGAGGCGCCGCCGGAGGAGACCGAGCCGGTGGACGGCAGCGCGGACGGCGGGGTGCCGTGGCTGCTGTCGGGCGGTGACGAGGGTGCCTTGCGCGCCCAGGCGGGGCGCTTGGCGGCGCAGCTGCGGGAGCGGCCGGAGCTGGGAGTGCGAGACGTCGGGTACTCGTTGGCGACCACCCGGGCGGCGTTGCCCGAGCGGGCGGCGGTGCTCGGGGCGGACCGGGAGGCGATGCTGAGCGGCCTGGACGCGCTGGCCGAGGGCCGGCCCGCCGCCGGGACGGTGCGAGCCGGGGCGAGCGCCGACGACCGGGTGGCGTTCGTCTTCCCGGGCCAGGGCTCGCAGTGGCTCGGGATGGGTGTCGAGCTGCTGGCGGAGTCGGAGGTCTTCGCCGCCCGGATGGCCGAGTGCGCGGAGGCGCTGAAGCCGTTCGTCGACTGGGATCTCTTCGAGGCCCTGCGCGGCGGGCCGGGGGCGCCGTCGTTGGAGCGGGTCGATGTGGTGCAGCCCGCGCTGTTCGCCGTGATGGTGTCGCTGGCCGAGGTGTGGCGTTCGTACGGTGTCGAGCCGGCGGCGGTGGTGGGGCATTCGCAGGGGGAGATCGCGGCGGCCTGTGTGGCGGGCGCGCTGTCGCTGCCGGACGCGGCGCGGGTGGTGGCCCTGCGCAGCCGGGCGCTGACCGGGCTGGCCGGGCTCGGCGGCATGGTGTCCGTTCCGTTGCCCGCCGACGAGGTCGGTGAGCTGCTCGTCCGCTGGCAGGACCGGATCCAGATCGCGGCGCTGAACGGCCCCGCCGGTACCGTGGTGGCCGGTGAACCGGGCGCCCTGGAAGAGCTTTTGACGCACTATCAGGAACAGGGGGTGCGGGCCCGGCGGATTCCGGTGGACTACGCCTCGCACACCTCGCAGGTGGAGCGGCTGCGCGCCGAGCTGCTGGAGGCGCTCGCGCCGGTCGTGCCGGGCCCGGCGAGTGTGCCGTTCTACTCCTCGGTGACCGGGAAACTGACCGAAGGTCAGGAACTCGACGCCGCCTACTGGTACGCCAATCTGCGGCAGGCGGTGGAGTTCGAGGCGGCCACCCGGGCGTTGCTCGACGACGACCACGGGGTGTTCGTCGAGGTCAGCCCGCACCCGGTGCTGACCACCGCCGTCCAGGACACCGTGGAGAGCGCCGAGCGCACCGCGACCGTGACGGGCACGCTGCGCCGTGACGACGGCGGCGCGGCGCGCCTGCTGGCCTCCGTCGCCGGGCTCTGGACGGCCGGGCTGCCGGTGGACTGGAGCACCGCCGTCGCCGGCGGGCACCCGGTCGACCTGCCCACCTACGCCTTCCAGCGCCGCCGCTACTGGGTGCGGCCCGCTGTCACCGACCACGGCGGCTCGGCCGTCGGGCTCGGACTGGCCGACGCAGGTCACCCGCTGCTCGGCGCCGTGGTCGCACCGGCGGGCGGCGACGGCCTGCTGCTCACCGGCCGGCTCTCGCGGCGCGGCCACCCGTGGCTCGCCGACCACGCCGTGGCGGGCACCGTCCTGCTGCCGGGCACGGCCTTCGTCGAACTGGCTGTCCGGGCCGGCGACGAGGTGGGCTGCCCGGTGATCGAGGAACTGGTCATCGAGGCACCGCTGCCGCTGCCGGACGGGGCGGCGGTCGGCATTCAGGTGGCGGTCGGCGACCGCGACGACACCGGACGGCGGACGGTGACCGTCCACGCCTGCCAGGGCGAGGGGCAGCCGTGGACCCGGCACGCCGGCGGCCTGCTGGCCCCGGCCGAACCCGCCGGAGCGTCCGACGAGCCCGCCGGGGAGCCGGACCTGAGCGTCTGGCCGCCGGAGGGCGCGGTCGCGGTGGACACGGCGGGCTTCTACGAGCGCCTCGACGAGGCCGGTTACGGCTACGGACCGGCGTTCCGCGGGCTGCGGGCGCTCTGGCGGCGCGGGGCGGAGATCTTCGCCGAGGTCGGGCTCCCGGAGTCCGAACGGGCCGAGGCCGGGCGCTACGCCCTGCACCCGGCCCTGCTGGACAGCGCCCTGCACGCCTGGGCGCTCCAGGGCGCCGGCGGCGCCGCGCGGCTCCCCTTCTCCTGGAGCCGCTACCGTCCGCACGCCTCGGGCGCCGCGGTGCTGCGGGTCCGGCTGGTGCCGACCGGTGAGGACACGGTGACGCTGCTGGTCGCCGACGAGGACGGCCGGCCGGTGGCCTCCGCGGATTCGCTCCTGGTCCGGGAGATTCCGGGCGGCTCGCTCGGGCAGCACCCGGCGACCGGCGCCGACGCGCTCTTCGACGTGGTGTGGAGGGCACTGCCGCTCCCGGCCGGTCCCGCCGGTCCCGCCGCACAGCCGGCGCGGCTCCTCGTCACCCCGCCGTCCGAGGGCGGCGCCTCGCCCTCCGAGGACGTCACCTCGCCCTCCGGCGCCGACCCGGCCCGGGACGCCCGGGACGCCGTCCAGCGGGTGCTGACCGAGATCCGTGCCCGGCTGGCCGAAGCCCCCTCCGACACCGGCCCGTTGGCGGTGGTGACCCGGGGCGCTGTGGCCGCCCTCGCCGCGGACGGTGCGCCGGACCCGGTCGGCGCGGCCGTCCTGGGGTTGCTGCGCTCCGCGCAGGCCGAGCACCCCGGCCGGTTCGTCCTCGTCGACCTCGACGACGACCCCGCCGCGCCGGAGCTGCTGAACGCGGCCGCCGCCACGGGCGAGCCCCAGATCGCCGTCCGGGGCGGCGCGTTGTACGCCCCCCGGCTCGTCCGGGCGGCGGCCCGGGGCGAACTGCGGGTGCCCGAGGGGCCCGACTGGCACCTGGCCACCGACGAGCCGGGCACGCTGGAGAACCTGGCGCTGGCCCCGCACCCCGAGGCGCTCGCGCCGCTGGCCGCCGGAGAGCTGCGGATCGCCGTCCGCGCGGCCGGGCTGAACTTCCGCGACACCCTGGTCGCGCTGGGGATGTACCCGGACCCGGCGGCGTACCTCGGCGGCGAGGGCGCCGGAGTGGTGCTGGAGACCGGACCGGGGGTCACCGGGTTCGCGCCCGGCGACCGTGTCCTCGGCATGCTGCCCAAGTCCTTCGGGCCGCTGGCGGTGGCCGATGCCCGGCTGGTCGCCCGGATGCCCGAGGGCTGGTCGTTCGCCGAGGCGGCGGCCATGCCGGTGGCCTTCCTGACGGCCTACTACGCCCTGGTCGACCTGGCCGGCCTGCGCGCCGGTGAGTCGGTGCTGATCCACGCGGCCGCGGGCGGGGTCGGGACGGCCGCCGTCCAGCTGGCCCGGCACCTGGGCGCCGAGGTCTACGGGACGGCCGGCCGGGGCAAGTGGGCGGCCCTGCGCGCACTGGGACTCGACGAGGACCGGATCGCCGACTCGCGGACCACCGGGTTCGAGCAGTCGTTCCTGGCGGCCAGCGGCGGGCGCGGTGTGGACGTCGTCCTCGACTGCCTCGCCGGGGAGTTCGTCGACGCCTCGCTGCGCCTGCTGCCGCGCGGCGGCCGGTTCGTCGAGCTGGGCAAGACGGACGTCCGCGCGGCCGAGGAGGTGGCCGCCGCGCACCCGGGCGTGACGTACCGGGCGTTCGACCTGGTGGCGGCCGCCGGGCCGGACCGGATCCGGCAGATGCTGGCCGAGCTGGTGGACCTCTTCGAGCAGGGCGTGCTGTCGCCCCTGCCGACCACCTGCTGGGACGTACGCCGGGCACCCGAGGCCTTCCGGCAACTGAGCCAGGCCCGGCTGATCGGCAAGGCCGTGCTGACCGTTCCCCGGCAGCTCGGCCCGGAGGGTACGGTGCTGATCACCGGTGGGACCGGCACGCTGGGGTCGTTGCTGGCTCGGCATCTGGTGCGGTCGTACGGGGTGCGGCAGTTGTTGCTGGTGGGTCGGAGCGGTCCGGCGGCCGAGGGCGCGGGTGCGCTCGAAGCCGAGCTGAGGGAGCTGGGCGCCGAGGTGACGATCGCCGCCTGCGACACCGCCGACCGGGACGCGCTGCGCGCGCTGCTCGCCGGCGTCCACCCGCCGCTGAGCGCCGTCGTGCACACCGCGGGCGTCCTCGACGACGGCGTGGTGGACTCCCTGACCGCCGACCAGGTGGCCGCGGTGCTGCGGCCCAAGGCCGACGCGGCGCTCGCGCTGCACGACCTCACCGCCGGCGAGGACCTCGCCGCCTTCGTGCTCTACTCCTCGGCCGCCGGTGTGTTCGGCAGCCCCGGGCAGGGCAACTACGCGGCGGCCAACGCCTTCCTGGACGCGCTCGCCGCTCGGCGGCGGGCCGCGGGCCGGCCGGCCCTGTCGCTGGCCTGGGGGCTCTGGCAGCCCCGCACCGGTATGACCGGGCACCTCGGCGCGAGCGACCACGGCCGACTGGCCAGGAGCGGCGCCGTCGGGATGACGCCGGAGCAGGGTCTGGCGCTCTTCGACGCGGCCGTGCGGCTGGACCGGTCGACGCTGGTGGCCGCGCCGCTCGACCTGGCCGGCCTGCGGAGCCGGGGCGAGGACCTCGCCCCGCTGCTGCGCGAACTGGTCACCCCGGCACGGCGGACGGTCCGCACCGACCGGGCGGAGGACGAATCGCTGGTCGTGCGGTTGACCCGGCTGCCGGCCGCCGAGCGCGCCCGCGTCCTGCTGCGGGCGGTCCGGGGCCACGCCGCCACCGTGCTCGGCCACGACGGACCGGACCTGGTGGGGACGGACCGCCCGTTCAAGGACCTGGGGTTCGACTCGCTGACCGCCGTCGAGCTGCGCAACCGGCTGAACACGGCGACCGGGCTGCGGTTGCCCGCCACCGTCGTCTTCGAGAGCCCCAGCGCGCGCGAACTCGCCGAGCGGGTGCGGCAGGAGCTCTTCCCCGACGGAGCCGACACCGGAGCCGACACCGGGACGGTGACCCCGTCCGCCGCCACCGCCGCCACCACCGGCGGGTCCGGGCCCGGTGAGGAGGAGATCCGCCGGACCCTCGCCGCGCTCCCGCTCGACCGGCTGCGCGAACTCGGGCTGCTCGACCTGCTGTTGGGCCTCGCCGGCCGGCCGGCCGAGTCCGGCCCGGCCGACCGGCCCGACCTGCCGGCCTCCCCGGCGCCGTCCCCGTCCCCGGCGCGCGGGGCGGCCGACGACGAACTCGACCGGCTCGACGGCATGGACGCCGACGACCTGATCGCCCGCGCCTTCGGCAGCGCGACATGACCGCGCGACCCGGCCGCGGCGCCGGCCGGCCTGCCCGGCCGACCGGCGCCGCGGCGGCCGCCCGACCCGGAACCCGCCAGTGGAGGAAAGATGCCTGAGACCCAGGACCGCCTCGTCGAAGCCCTGCGGCTCTCGCTGAAGGAGAACGAGCTGCTGCGCCGGCAGAACGCCGAACTCGCCGACAGCGCGGCCGAGCCGATCGCCATCGTGGGCATGGCCTGCCGGCTGCCGGGCGGGGTGCGCACACCGCAGGACCTCTGGACGCTGCTGACCGACGGCACGGACGTGATCGCCGACCTGCCCCGGGACCGGGGCTGGGACATCGACGGCCGCTACGACCCCGACCCGGACGTGCCCGGCACGTTCTACGTGCGGCAGGGCGGATTCCTGGACGACGTCGCGGACTTCGACGCGGAGTTCTTCGGGATCAGCCCGCGCGAGGCGCTCGGGATGGACCCGCAGCAGCGGCTGCTGCTGGAGACGTCCTGGGAGGCCGTCGAGGCGGCGGGCATCGACCCGCACACGCTGCGCGGCACCCGCACCGGAGTCTTCGCGGGCCTCGGCTACCACGACTACGGCACCCGGCTGAGCCGGGTCCCGGAGGGGCTGGAGGGCTACCTCGGCAACGGACGGTCGGGCAGCGTCGCCTCCGGCCGGGTCTCCTACACGCTCGGGCTGGAGGGGCCGGCCGTCACGGTGGACACGGCCTGTTCGTCCTCGCTGGTCGCCCTGCACCTCGCGGCCCGGTCGCTCCGGCAGGGCGAGTGCGATCTCGCCCTGGCCGGCGGAGTGACCGTGATGTCCACCATGGACGGCATCCTGGAGCTCGCCCGGCAGCGCGCCCTGGCCCGCGACGGCCGTTCCAAGGCCTTCGGCGCCGGCGCCGACGGGATGAGCGTGGCCGAGGGGGTCGGCCTGCTGCTGGTGGAGCGGCTCTCCGACGCCCGCCGCCACGGGCACCCGGTGCTCGCGCTGCTCCGGGGCAGCGCGGTCAACCAGGACGGCAGGTCGAACGGTCTGACCGCGCCGAACGGTGCCGCGCAGCGCCGGGTGATCCGGCAGGCCCTGGCCGAGGCGCGGCTGACGGCCGACCAGGTCGACCTGCTGGAGGCGCACGGCACCGGTACGGCGCTGGGCGACCCGATCGAGGCCGTCGAGCTGCTGGCGACCTACGGCCAGGGCCGGCCGCAGGACCGACCGGCCTGGCTGGGGTCGGTGAAGTCGAACCTCGGCCACACCCAGTTCGCGGCCGGTGTCACCGGGGTCATCAAGACCGTGCTCGCGATGCGGCACGGGGTGTTGCCGGCCACGTTGCACGTGGACGAGCCGTCGCCGCGGGTGGACTGGTCGGCGGGTGCGGTGGAGTTGTTGACGCGGGCGCGGCCGTGGCCGGAGACGGGGCGGCCGAGGCGTTCGGCGGTGTCCTCGTTCGGGATCAGCGGGACGAACGCGCACGTGGTGCTGGAGGAGGCGCCGCCGGTGGAGTCCCCGGTGGTGAGTGGCGGCGGTGACGGGGTGCCGTGGCTGCTGTCGGGCGGTGACGAGGGTGCGTTGCGGGCGCAGGCGGGCCGGTTGGCGGCTCATCTGCGGGAGCGGCCGGAGCTGGGCACGCGGGATGTCGGTCATGCCTTGGCGGTGACCCGGGCGGGGTTGCCGGAGCGTGCGGTGGTGCTGGGTGAGGACCGGGAGGCGTTGCTGCGCGGTCTGGACGCGCTCGCGCAGGGCCGGCCCGCCGCCGGAATCGTCCGGTCCGCCGTCACCCCGCACGACGGCACCGTCTTCGTCTTCCCGGGCCAGGGCTCGCAGTGGCTCGGGATGGGTGTCGAGCTGCTGGCGGAGTCGGAGGTCTTCCGAGGCCGGATGGCGGAGTGCGCCGAGGCGTTGAAGCCCCATCTGGACTGGGATCCCCTGGACGTCCTGCGCGGTCTGCCCGGTGCTCCCTCACTGGACCGGATCGACGTGGTGCAGCCGGTGCTGTTCTCGGTGATGGTGTCGCTGGCGGCGGTCTGGCGGTCCTACGGGGTGGAGCCGTCCGCCGTGGTGGGGCACTCGCAGGGCGAGGTGGCGGCGGCCTGTGTGGCCGGTGTGCTGTCGCTGGCGGACGCCGCCCGGCTCGCCGCCCTGCGCAGCCGTGCGCTCGCCGCGTTGACCGGTCGCGGCGGGCTGGCCCCGGTGTTCCTGCCGGAGGCGCAGGTGCGCGAGCGGCTGCGGGGCTGGGAGGGGCGGCTCTCGGTGGCTGCCGTGAACGGGCCGGGCACCGTGGTGGTGTCGGGGGATCTCGACGCGCTGGACGCCTTCGTGGCGGCCTGCGAGGCGGACGGCGTCCGCGTCCGCCGGGTTCAGGCGGGTGTCGCCTCGCACGGGCCGCAGATCGACCTGGTCCGGGACGAGCTGGTCGAGGTGCTGGCGCCGGTGGTGCCGGGCCCGGCGAGTGTGCCGTTCTACTCCTCGGTGACCGGGCGGCGGATGGACGGCGAGGAGCTGGACGCCGCCTACTGGTACGCCAATCTGCGGCAGGCGGTGGAGTTCGAGGCGGCCACCCGGGCGTTGCTCGACGACGACCACGGGGTGTTCGTCGAGGTCAGTCCGCACCCGGTGCTGACCACCGCCGTCCAGGACACCGTGGAGAGCGCCGAGCGCACCGCGACCGTGACGGGCACGCTGCGCCGTGACGACGGCGGCGCGGCCCGGGTGCTGGACTCCGTCGCCGGGCTCTGGACGGCCGGGCTGCCGGTGGACTGGAGCACCGCCCTCGCCGGCGGGCGCCCGGTCGACCTGCCCACCTATGCCTTCCAGCGCCGCCGCTACTGGCTGGAGGACCAACCCGGGTACGAGCAGCCGCAGGACGAGCCGGACACCGGCGAGCGGCCCCTCGCGGACCGGTCGTTCTGGACGGCCGTCGAGCAGGGCGACGTCGAGGCACTGGCCGGCGCGCTGGGCGTCGGCCCGGACCGGGGAGCGGCCGTCGACGCCCTGGCGCCCGCTCTGCCGGTGCTCGCGGCCTGGCGGCAGCGGGAGCGGACGCGGTCCGTGGTGGACGGCTGGCGTTACGTGGTCGACTGGCAGCCGCTGCGGGAGCCGTCCGCGCCGGCCCTGAGCGGCACCTGGCTGGTGGCGGCTCCCGCCGGCCACACCGGCGACCCCTGGGCCGCCGAGGCCGGACGGACCCTCACCGAGCACGGCGCCCGGGTGCTGCGGATCGCGCTCGACCCGGCCGACGACCGCGCCCGGGTGGCCGGGCGGCTGCGTGAACTCACCGCCGGCGAAGCGCCCTTGGCGGGGGTGCTGGCGCTGCCGGCACCGGCCGGGCAGCCGCATCCCGACCACCCCGCGCTGCCGGTCGGCCTGGCACTCGCCCTCACCCTGGTGCAGGCCCTCGGCGATGCGGGCGTCGGGGCCCCGCTCTGGTGCGCGACCCGCGGCGCGGTCTCGGTCGCCGGCGACGACCCGCTCGACAGCCCCGACCAGGCGGCCCTCTGGGGTCTCGGCCGGACGGTCGCGCTGGAGCACCCCGACCGCTGGGGCGGTCTGGTCGACCTGCCGGAGGAACTGGACGACCGGGCGCGCGCCCGACTCTGCGGCGCGCTCGCCGGGATCGACGACGAGGACCAGCTGGCCGTGCGGGCCGGCGGCCTGTACGCGCGCCGCCTGGTCCGCGCGGCCGCCCCGGCCGCCGAGGCCGGAGCCGTCGGCTGGCGGCCGCGCGGCACCGTGCTGCTCACCGGTGCCACCGGGGCGGTGGGCCCCTACCTCGCCCGCTGGCTGGCCCGCAGCGGGGCCGAACACCTGGTGCTCACCAGCCGCTCCGGCGCCACCGGTCCGGCGACGACCGCGCTCCAGTCCGAACTCGCCTCCGCCGGAACGAGGTTGACGATCGCCGCCTGCGACGTCGCCGACCGCTCCGCGCTGGCCGCGCTGGTGGCCCGGCTGGCGGCGGACGGTACGCCGGTGCGAGCCGTCGTGCACGCCGCCGCCTTCATCCGCCTGAGTTCGCTGGACGCCACCACGCCGGCGGAGTTCGCCGAGGTGCTCGCCGCCAAGGCGGACGGCGCCCGCCACCTCGACCAGATCTTCGACCGGCACGACCGGGAGAACGGCGCCGACCGCGCCGACCGCGCCGACCTGGACGACCTGGACGACCTGGACGCCTTCGTGCTGTTCTCGTCCGTCGCCGGGGTCTGGGGCAGCGGCGACCACGGCGCCTACGCGGCGGCCAACGCCTACCTGGACGCCCTGGCGCAGCAGCGCCGGGCCCGGGGCCTGCGGGCGACCTCGGTGGCCTGGGGGCTCTGGAACACCCCGGACCGCTGGGGCGCCGAGGGCCCCGCCAAGGAGGCGGAGGGCCGGCTGTTCCGACAGGGGCTGCCCCTGATGGACCCCGAACCGGCTGTCGCCGCCCTCCAGCAGGTCCTGGACCGCGACGAGACCTTCGTCGCCGTGGTCGACGTGGCCTGGGACCGTTTCGTCCCGGCCTTCGCCTCGGCCCGGCCGCGACCGCTCCTGGACGCGATACCCGAGGCCCGCCGGGGCCGCCGGAGCGAGCGGCCGGAGCAGGGGCCGGGACAGGGGCAGGCGGCGGACGTGCTCGCGCAGTGGCGCCGTCGTCTGGCGGGCCGTCCGGCGGAGGCCGACCGGGAGCTGCTGGAGCTGGTCGCCGGGACGGTGGCGGCGGTGCTCGGCCACGCCTCGCCCGAGGCGGTCGCGACCGGGCGGCCCTTCCGCGACCTCGGCTTCGAGTCGCTGGCCTCGGTCGATCTGCGCAACCGGCTGAACACCGCGACCGGGCTGCGGCTGCCGACCACCGTGGTCTTCGACCACCCGACGGTGCTCGCGCTCGCCGGCCGGCTCCGGACCGAGATCCTGGGGGAGTCGCCCCGGACGGCCGAGCAGCCGGCGGCCGCCGGCACCGACGACGACCCGGTGGCGATCGTGGCGATGAGCTGCCGCCTGCCGGGCGGCGTCCGCACGCCCGAGGACCTGTGGCGGCTGGTGGACGCCGGTACCGACGCCGTCTCCGGCCTGCCCACCGGGCGCGGCTGGGACCTCGCGGGCCTCTATCACCCGGAGCCGGGCCGCCCCGACACCACCTGCACGCGGGAGGGCGGATTCCTCCACGACGCCGCCGAGTTCGACGCCGGGTTCTTCGACATCGGCCCGAGCGAGGCCCTGGCGATGGACCCGCAGCAGCGGCTGCTGCTGGAGGCCTCCTGGGAGGCCGCCGAGCGCGCGGGCATCGACCCGCACACCCTGCGCGGCAGCCGGACCGGTGTCTACATCGGCTCCCGCTACCAGGGGTACGGCGCCCAGGCCGAGGTCACCGACGAACTGAAGCCGCACCTCGGCCTCGGCGACGTGATCAGCATCCTGTCCGGCCGGGTCTCCTACGCCCTCGGCCTGGAGGGCCCCGCGGTCACCGTCGACACGGCGTGCTCGTCCTCGATGGTGGCCCTGCACCTGGCGGCCCAGGCGTTGCGCCAGGGCGACTGCTCGCTCGCCCTGGCGGGCGGGGTCACGGTGATGTCCTACCCCTCCGAGCTGGTCGGGCTGAGCCGGCTGGGCGAGCTGTCGGCGGACGGCCGCTGCAAGTCCTTCTCGGCCGACGCGGACGGCATGGGGATGGCCGAGGGGGTCGCCGTCGTGCTGCTGGAGCGGCTGTCGGACGCGCGCCGCCACGGGCATCCCGTGCTGGCGCTGGTCCGCGGTTCGGCCGTCAACCAGGACGGCGCGAGCAACGGGCTGACCGCACCCAACGGGGCGGCCCAGCAGCGGGTGATCCAACAGGCCCTGGCGAACGCGGGGCTGACGCCGGATCAGGTCGACGCGGTGGAGGCGCACGGGACGGGCACGGCGCTGGGCGATCCGATCGAGGCCACCGCGCTGCTGGCCGCCTACGGGGCCGGCCGGTCGCCGGAGCGGCCGCTCTGGCTGGGCACCGTGAAGTCCAACATCGGCCACACCCAGTCGGCGTCCGGGGTGGCCGGAGTGATCAAGACGGTGCTGGCCATGCGGCACGGCGTGCTGCCCAGGACCCTGCACGCCGGGCAGCCGTCGCCGCGGGTGGACTGGTCGGCCGGGGAGGTCAGGCTGCTGACCGAGGCGCGGCCGTGGCCGGAGACCGGCCGGCCGAGGCGGGCCGGGGTGTCCTCGTTCGGGATGAGCGGCACCAACACGCACGTCGTCCTGGAACACGTCCCCGACCTCGCGCCGCCGGCCGAAGCCACCGGGGCCGCCGAGACCACCGAGACCGCCGGCCCGGACGGCGGGCCGCTGCCCTGGGTGCTGTCCGGCCGCACCGCGGCCGCGGTGGCCGCGCAGGCGGAGCGCCTCGCGGCCTTCGTGGCCTCCCGGACCGAGCTGTCCGCCCGGGACGTCGCCTTCTCGCTGGCCACCGGCCGGGCGGGCCTGGAGCACCGCGCGGTGGTGCTCGCCGCCGACCGGGAGGGGTTCCTCGGCGGCCTGAAGGCCCTGGCCGAGGGGGTGCCGGCCGAGAACGTGATCGCGGTCGGACCGGAACCGGCCTCCGCAGCACAGCCGGCCGCCCCGGCCGGGCCGGTGGAGGAGCTCGCCCGCGCGTGGGTGCGCGGCGGGGCGGTCGACTGGCGCCCCGTCCTCGCGGGCGGGCGGCGGGTGGACCTGCCCACGTACGCCTTCCAGCGCCAGGCCTTCTGGCTGACGCGCTGACCCACGGGGCTCCTCGCGGGCTCCTCGCGGGCCGGTCCGGGCGGGAACACCGCCCGGACCGGCCCACCAGGGGGAGGGCTCAGGCGCGGGTGACGCTCTGCTGCTCGGCCCAGCCGGCCAGCTCCTCGCGCCCGATCTTCGCGTTGTGCCGGATGTCGACCGGGAACCCGGGGTGCCGCAGGAAGTCCCGCAGCCCCGCCGTCAGCGGTTGGTCCGCGCCGAGCCGGCGCAGCTCGTCCAGCAGCTCCGGCCACTGCTCCTCGCCGACGCCGGGTTCGGTCTCCACGCACACCACCGGCCGCTGGGCGCCGGGGGCGCCGACGCCGACCAGCGCGCTGCGCCGGACCAGCGGGTGCGCGTTGAAGACCCCCTCGCACCGGACGGTGTGCAGGTCGCCCTCGGCGGTGCGGACCCGCTGGGCCCGGCGCCCGCAGAACCAGAGCCGCCCGGCGTCGTCCAGATAGCCCAGGTCACCGGTGCGGTGCCAGCTCCGCTCGGGGCCCGCCGCCGGCCGTTCGTGGATCTTGTACTGGGCGTTGGCGTCCGCGGTGGCGTGGTAGCGCGGGCTGACCACGTCCCCCGCGACCACGATCTCGCCGATCTCCCCGGGGGTGACCGGGAGGCCCGCGTCCCACTCCGGCAGCGGGTCGTCGCTGACCCGGACGATCCGCACCTCCGTCCCGTCCACCGGCCGGCCCACGCAGGTGCCGTCGCCCAGCGCCCCGCGCGCCGCCGTCTCGCCCAGGATCTCGGCCGACTCGATCGAGGAGATCGGCATCGCCTCGGTGGCACCGTAGGCGACGTGGATCCCGGTCCGTTCGTCCAGCACCCGGCGCAGCGTGGCCACCAGGTCCGGCGGGACGGGCGCTCCGGCGGACACCACGCTGCGCAGCGCGGGCAGCGGGACGCGCTCCCGTTCCAGGTGCGCGGCGAGGACCCGGAACAGTGCGGGGGAGCCGAACACGGTGGATATCCCGAACCGGGTCAGCGCCGCCGTCAGCAGCTCCGGGTCGGCCTGTGCCACCTTGGCCGGGGCGATCGGCGCCAGCACCATGGTGGAGCCGTAGATCAGGTCGAACAGCCCCCAGATCGGCACGGTGACCAGTGAGATGTCGTCGCGGTCGCGCCCGTGCGCGGCGTGCATCTGCCGGGCCGTCGCGGTGGCCATCCGGTGGACGCTCTCGACGCCCTTGGCCGCGCCGGTGCTCCCGGTGGTGAACGCGATCATCATCAGGTCGTCGCCGGTGACCGGCCGGGCCGGTGCCGACCCGGAGCCGCCGAGCAGCCCGTCCAGGGTGTGGCCGCCCCAGAACCAGCGGCGCCCCAGCGTCACCTTGATCCGGACGGTGGCGAAGGTGCGGCGGCCGAGCACCCGGACGGCGTGGGCGACCGAGGGGCCGACGAAGGCCTCCGCGCCCACCGCGCGGTAGCAGTTGAGCATCCGTTTGATGCCCATGCCCGGGTCCACCACCACCGGCACGGCGCCGATCCGCAGCAGGGCGAAGACGAGGATGTACAGATCCGGTCCGGGCTTGGGCATCAGGATGGTCCGCATGCCCGAGGTGATCCCGATCCGGCTGAATCCGGTGGCCAACTCCTCGACCCGGCGCTGCAGTTCGCCGTAGCTGAGCTCGCGGTAGCGGATCCCGCCGTCCGGTTCGCGGCCGTCCGGATGGATGATCGCGGTCTTCTCGGGGTCGGTGCGGGCGTGTCGTTCCAGGTAGTCGGCGAGGCCCGCTTCGGGCTCGAACGGGTGGCGGGGGGAGAGGGTCATCCTCGGGCCGCCCGTCCGGCGGCGGGCTCGCCCGCGGGTACGGTCTCGACTTCGCCGCGGCGGCTGGCAGTCATCACTGGTGCTCACTCCTCGGGGTCCACACGAAGGCGCGCTCCCCGCAGCGCTGCCCTGACACGTCGCACCGGGCGGCGCCCGGTGCCCGTGGGGCAGCCGGTGCCCATGGGCCTCGGACGACAGGAGTGACGCTACCGGCCGCGCGATCACGGCGGTCGGAAACCGCCAAAAAGGGTCGTGGGCAATGCACCTGACGCCGCGGGGGGAGGCGGTCGGCGCGACGGCCGGTCCGTCGGGGGCGGGGCGGCTTCCACCCTTGAGACGAGACGTTCCGTCTTGACGGGAAGATCGGGGCGGGCGATAGTGGGGACGTCACACGAGACGAACCGTCTCGTCTCAATCGAGGGGAGTGCCGCTGATGCGTAGCTCAGCCGGACGTACCGACCGCGTTTGGTTCATCACGGGTGCCGGCCGGGGGCTCGGTCGCGCCTTCGCCGACGCGGCCCTGGCCGCGGGCGACCGGGTGGCCGTCGCCGCCCGCGGCACCGGGCCGCTGGAGGAGCTGGCGGCCGCCCACCCCGGGCGGGTGCTGCCCCTGCGGCTGGACGTCACCGACCGGGACGCGGTGTTCGCGGCCGTCGCCGAGGCGGTCGGCCACTTCGGCCGGCTCGACATCGTCGTCAACAACGCCGGCATGCTCTCGATGGGCATGGTGGAGGAGTTCGGCGAGGCGGAGGCCCGCGCCCAGCTGGACGTCAACTTCTTCGGCGCGCTCTGGGTCAGCCAGGCGGTGATGCCCACCCTGCGGGCCCAGGGCGCCGGGCACCTCGTGCAGATCTCCAGCATCGCCGCCCTGGGCGGCTTCCCGAGCACCGGGCTGTACAGCGCGAGCAAGTTCGCCCTGGAGGGGCTGAGCGAGGCGCTCGCCAGGGAGGCGGCCGGCTTCGGCGTGAAGGTGAGCATGGTCCAGCCCGGCGGCTACTGGACCGACCTCTATACGGCGATGCGCAGCACCGACCCCCTGGCGGCCTACGACCCGCTCCGAGCCGAGCTGGCGAAGCAGTTCGCCGAGGGCTCGGTCGACAGTGACCCGAAGCTCGCCGCCGAGGCGCTGCTCAAGCTCGTCGACAGCGAGGAGCCGCCGCTGCGCCTGCTGCTCGGGAGCATGGTCTACGACCTGGCGTTCGACATCGCGCGGAGCCGGATGGCGACCTGGGCGGCCTGGGAGGAGGTCAGCCGCGCGGCCGAGCACGCGGTGCCCGCCCCCGGCGCGACCGCCGGGGCGGCGGCGGACGGCGACCGGCCCGGCGACCGGTGAGCGGTCCGGAGTCAGGCGTCGGTCGGCAGGACCGGAGTGAGGCGGCCCGGCGGCGCGGTGCGCGGCTGGGCGGGCAGCGGGAGACCGAGGGCGCCGGGGGCGTCGGCGGGCAGCGCGAGCGCGGCGTCGACCTCGGCGGGGAGGTCACGCAGTCCGAGCAGGCCGGCGCAGAGCCGGGCGGTCGCGCGGTGCCAGTCACCGGAGCGCTGGAGCAGGGCGTGACCGCTGCCGAGCACGGTGTAGCCGCAGACCCGGGCACCGGCCGCGCGGCTGCGGGCGGCGAAGGCGCGGGTGTCGGCCGGGCCGGTGACCTTGTCGCGGTCGCCGTGCAGCATCAGGACGTCCCGGCCGGCCAGCTGGTCGCACGGGTCCGCCGCCGGACACCACGGCGCCAGCGCGACCACGCCGGTGACGTTCGGGTGGCCCGCCGCGCGCAGCGCCGCCCGGCCGCCCATCGAGTGGCCGACCAGTACCGTCGGCACGTGGCCCAGCTCCTCGGCCAGGTCGCCGAGCGCGGCGCGGGCGTCCCGGGCGGCGTCCGCGCGGTCGCCGTTCCAGCCGCGATGGCGGTAGCGGACCGTGCCGATCGCCACCCCGGCCCCCGCCGTCTCCCGGCGCAGCGCCCGGACGAACCCGTACATCCGCAGGCCGGGCAGGTTGAGCGGGCCGGGCCGGCCGCGGCTGTGCTCCTGGCCGCCGTGCAGCACCAGCACCGCGGCCGCGGGGCGCTCGGGCAGCTCCCGCCAGACCAGGGCCCGGTGCCCGGCCGCACTGCCCTCGCGACCGGTCCGGACCGTGTTCGCCGTGTCGTCGCCGCTCACCCTGTACCGTCCCGCCCCGCCGTCCGTCCGTTGGACGGCCACTGTACGCGCAGCCCGACCGGCGGCGGGGCCCACCCGGAAGAATCGTTCCGGCCGGACGGTACGGTCCGCCGTCAGGGGGCGAGCAGGCCCTGCTCGCGCACCAGCCAGCAGATCGCGGTCAGCCGGTGCACCGCGAAGTCGTAGCCCACCGGTTCCCGCCAGCCGATCTCGACGAGCGCGTCGAGGAAACCCTCCGCGTACTCCGACAGCTCCGCGCGGCCGAGGGCCCGGGGCAGCAGCTCCGGCCCCTGCGCGTAGAGCAACTCGCGCAGCTGGGCGACGTGCTGGTCGACCGCGGCGACGAAGCCGGGCTCGAAGGCGAACTCGGCCAGCCGCGGCGTGAAGGCGGCGACGATCCCGGGCAGCGGGCAGCCGGCCGGCTGGTCGGGGGAGCCCCGGTGGGACTCGTCGGGCGTGGCGAACATCCGTCCAACGGTAGGCGAGCCGGCCAGGCGGGGCGGCCGCGCGGGCTGAGACCTTGGCCACCCCACCGGTCGCGGCGGTGGCCGTCCGCCGGCGGGCCGCGCCACCCGGCCGAAACTGCGGATCACCCGGAAGCACGGGGTGGTCTGTACCAGAATGGACCGCATGGATCTTCGAATCTTCACCGAGCCCCAGCAGGGCGCCAGCTACGACACCCTGCTCCGGGTGGCACGGACCGCCGAGGAGCTCGGCACCTTCAGCGCCTTCTTCCGCTCCGACCACTACCTCAAGATGGGCGGGGTGGACGGCCTGCCCGGCCCGACCGACGCCTGGATCACGCTGGCCGGCCTGGCCCGCGACACCAGCACCATCCGCCTCGGCACCCTGATGACCGCCGCCACCTTCCGGCTGCCCGGTGTGCTCGCCATCCAGGTCGCCCAGGTCGACGCGATGAGCGGTGGCCGGGTCGAGTTCGGCCTCGGCGCCGGCTGGTACGAGGAGGAGCACGCCGCCTACGGCATCCCCTTCCCGAAGGAGAAGTTCGGGCGGCTGGAGGAGCAGCTGGCCATCATCACCGGCCTCTGGAGCACCAAGGTCGGCGACACCTTCGACTTCGCCGGCGAGTACTACCGGCTGACCGAGTCGCCCGCGCTGCCCAAGCCCGCCCAGCAGAAGATCCCGGTGCTGGTCGGCGGCAAGGGCCCGACCCGGACCCCGGCGCTGGCCGCCCGCTTCGCCGACGAGTTCAACCTGCCGTTCGTCTCGGCCGAGGAGAGCGCCGCCCAGTTCGGCCGGGTCCGGGCCGCCGTCGAGCGGGCCGGCCGCCGGGCCGACGACCTCGTGTACTCCAACGCCCTGGTCGCCTGCGTGGGCCGGGACGACGCCGAGGTGGCGCGCCGGGCCGCCGCGATCGGCCGCGACGTGGCCGAGCTGAAGGCCAACGGCCTGGCCGGGACGCCCGACGAGGTGGTGGCGGCGCTCGGCCGCTACGCCGCCGTCGGCACCGAGCGCGTCTACCTGCAGATCCTCGACCTGGACGACCTCGACCACCTTGAGCTGATCGCCTCCCGGGTCGCCCCGCAGCTGGGCTGACCGGCCCCAGCACCCGCGCCGGGCCGCCCCGCCCACCCCGCGCCGCCGGGGCGGGGAGCGGGCGGCCCGGCGCTTCCGCGCGGCCCCGCACGGGCCGTCCCGCACGGGCCGCCCCGCACGGGCCGTCCCGAATGCGTCGGTCCGAGGGGCGTCCTGCGAGGGCGTTGTGCGGGCGGCGTCGCGCCGGTGCGAAAGGGCTCGGTCGGACCGGCGCTGACCACTAGTCTTTACTCTCTCTTGAAGGGGGAAGGCTCCTTCGGGAGGCGGAGGCCGGGGAGTCGGGGCCGCGGAGTCAGGGGGAGTGCCGGTGGTTGAGGTCGGGGTGTCCGGGGCCAAGGTGCCCGTGCCGAGATCGGCGTGCGCCGCGCAGGCCCGCCCGGCCGCGGCGGTGCTGCGCCCGCGCGGTCTGCACGACCTGCGCCGGGGGCACGTCGAGGTGGTCCCCGCCGGGGTGTCGGCGCAGGCGCTGCACTACCGCGCCGAGGACCTGCTGATCGTGTCGGGCCTGCCGGGGAGCGGCAAGAGCACCCTGATGCGCCGCTGCATCCGCGCCCCGCTGGTCGACTCCCAGCAGGTCCGGGAGGAGTACGCCGCCCGGCTGCCCGGCTGGCTGCCGTATTTCGTCTACCGCCCGCTGGTGCGGGCCGCGCACTACCGGCGGCTGCGCCGCGCCGTGCTGGCCGGCGGCCCGCTGGCGGTGCACGACTGCGGCACGCTGCCCTGGGTGCGGCGCTGGCTGGGCCGGGCGGCCGCCCGGCAGGGCCGGCGGGTGCACCTGATCGTGCTGGACGCCAGCGCGGACGAGGCCCGCGGCGGCCAGCGGGCCCGTGGGCAGCGCGTCTCCGCGTACGCCTTCGCCCGGCACCGCGAGTCGGCCCGACGGCTGCGCGGGAGGCTGGCGGGTACCGGGGAGCCGCCGGCCGGGTGTGCGTCGGCGGTGGTACTCGACCGGGCCGGTGCGCGCGCCGTGCGGGAGATCGTCTTCGTGGCGTCGTAGTCTCGGCGAGGCGGTGCGGGGCCGCCGACCCGACCGGTCCGGGCGGCCTTTCGACGGCCACCGGGTGGACGGGGCGTCAACTTTCGGACAACCCTGGGGCATCACCCCGATCGCTCGGCACCGGAAATGTTCCACCTGTGACCGGGGTCACTCGATCGGGCTTCCGGGTTATGTCCGGTATGTCGTCAGAACTTTCAGGCCGGAACAGATCTGACGCGTACACGCGGCCCTGCGTAGCCTAGGCTCGGCGGCCCCCCTCCGCCGCCCCCCACAACTCCCCCTCAGGAGCGCAGATGCGTCGTTCTGTCCGCGTGCCCTCGCGTGTCCCCCGCAGATTCCTCAGCGCCGCCGCCCTCGTCGCCGCCCTCGGGCTCACCCAGTTCGCGGCCCCGTCGGCGTTCTCCACCACCGCCGCACAGACGTCCGGCCAGGTCGCCGCCGCGTGCGTAGGCGGGGACGGCCAGGACGCCGGGGCCCGCAAGCCCGCCGGCAGCCCGGGCGGCCAGGAGCCCAACGCCGTCACCGAGGCCCAGGCCCAGGCCATGGACGCCGACCTCAACGCCCGCGTCGCCCAGCTGGCCCACTCCTCCCAGGGGGGCGCGCTGCTCGCCCCCGGCACGCTGGCCGCCACCACCACCGTCCCGGTGTACGTGCACGTGGTCCACGCCGGGACGACGGGCAAGCTCAGCGCGACGGACATCAGCAGGCAGATCTCCGTCCTCAACGCCGCCTACGGCGGCCAGGGCGCGGGCAACACCCCCAGCCAGTTCCAGTTCCAGCTGGTCGGCACCGACTACACCGACAACGCGACCTGGTACAACGGCATCACCCCGGGCTCCTCGGCCGAGCGGTCGATGAAGAGCTCGCTGCGCAAGGGCGGCGCCAACGCCCTCAACCTCTACACCGCCAAGCTCGGCCAGTCGCTGCTCGGCTGGGCGACCTTCCCCAGCTCCTACCGGTCGAACCCGAGCGACGACGGCGTGGTCATCCTCGACAGCTCGTTCCCCGGCGGCGCGGCCGCGAACTACAACGAGGGCGACACCGCCACCCACGAGGTCGGCCACTGGCTCGGGCTCTACCACACCTTCCAGGGCGGCTGCGGCGGCCAGGGCGACTACGTCGCGGACACCCCGGCCGAGAAGAGCGCCGCGTACCAGTGCCCGACGGGCCGCGACACCTGCACGGCCACCGGAGTCGACCCGATCCACAACTTCATGGACTACACCTACGACTCCTGCATGACCCAGTTCACCGCCGGTCAGGTCGCCAGGATGTCCAACTCCTGGGCCGCCTACCGGGCCTGACGGCCCCGGCCGTCCGCGAACGCTGGCGGGTGCGTGGGTGATGGGGCCCGCGCACCCGCCAGTACCAGCTCCGGCGCCCGTGCCCGGCGGACGCGCGCTCCGGACGGGACTTCTTCGGTGCCGGGCCGGAATCGCACAGGGTTCGAAAGCGTTCGGTGCCCCCGGCGTGGCAATTGGCGACCGTATGTCCGTATCGATCTATGTTTGGGGGGTCAGCGGCAGGTGAAGCCGAGGTAGTCGAGCAAGGAGCAGCGGCATGGCCAACAGCGCGAACCCCCGGATCGTCGTCGGTGTGGACGGCTCGCCCGCCTCGGAGCGGGCGCTGCGTTGGGCGGTCGACTACGCCAAGCTGGTCGGCGGCAGCGTCCAGGCGATCGCCGCCTGGGAGTACCCGGCGTTCTACGGCTGGGCCGGGCTCGCCGTGCCCCCGGCGGAGGGCTTCAACCCCGAGGAACTGGCGGGGCGGACGCTCTCCGAGACGGTCACCAAGGTCGTCGGGGAGGACCCCGGCGTCCGGATCACCGAGGCCGTGATGCCCGGCAACGCCGCGCAGGCCCTGCTGGAGGCGGCCGGCGGCGCCGCCCTGGTGGTGGTCGGCAGCCGGGGCCTCGGCGGATTCACCGGCGCGCTGCTCGGCTCCGTCAGCCGTCACCTCACCGAGCACGCCCCCTGCCCGGTGGTCGTGGTGCGCGAGCCGCAGGCGCCGCCCGCCGCCTGACCGGCCCCGCGGGCCGGCGAACCGCGCGCCCTCGGCGCCCGGTCGGAACACGTGAACCGGAGGGAGTGGACATGTCGCAGCGTCAGTCCGGCACCGTGAAGTGGTTCAACGACGAGAAGGGGTTCGGCTTCATCACCCCCGACAGCGGCCCCGACCTCTTCGTCCACTTCAGGGCGATCCGGCAGGAGGGCTTCAAGAGCCTCCACGAAGGCCAGCGGGTGACCTTCGTGGAGGTGCCGGGCCCGAAGGGCATGCAGGCGGACGAGGTCGTCGTGGAGGCCTGAGCGCCCGCCCGGGCCGCCGCGGGGCCGCCCGGCGGGGGAGGATGGAGCCATGCCAGAAGGTGACTCCGTCCACCGCGTGGCGGCCCGGTTGCACCAGGAGCTCGCCGACCGGGTACTGACCACCGCCGACCTGCGGGTCCCCGCGCACGCCACCGCCGATCTCACCGGGCGGCGGGTCCTGGAGGTCGCCGCGCGCGGCAAACACCTGCTCACCCGGCTCGAAGGCGGCCTCACCCTGCACACCCATCTGCGGATGGACGGCCGCTGGGAGGTCTACCGCCCCGGCGAGCGGTGGGCCGGCGGGCCCGCCTGGCAGATCCGGGCCGTCCTCGGCACCGAGCACGGCACGGCGGTCGGCTACCGGCTGCCCGTCGTCGAGCTGCTGCGCACCGCCGACGAACCGCGCGTCGTCGGCCACCTCGGACCCGACCTGCTCGGCCCCGACTGGGACCCGGCCGAGGCGCTGCGCCGGCTCCTCGCCGAGCCCGGCCGGCCGCTCGCCGAGGCGCTCCTGGACCAGCGCAACCTGGCCGGCATCGGCAATGTCTACGCCAACGAACTCTGCTTCCTCGCCGGTGTCACCCCGTGGACGGCGGTGGGTGGACTGCCGCGCCCCGAAAGGCTGGTGGAGCGGGCCCGGCAGCTCCTGGAGGCCAACCGGCTGCGGCCCGGACACGTCACGACCGGTGACACCCGGCCCGGCCGCCGGCACTGGGTGTACGGCCGGGCCGGGCGGCCGTGCCCGCGCTGCGGGACGCTCGTCCGGACGGCGGCGCAGGGCAGTGCGCCGCGGGAGCGGGTGGCGTTCTGGTGCCCGCACTGCCAGCGCGGGCCCGCGCCCGAGGTGTCCACCGCTACGGGCGCTCGACCAGGGCAGGGTGGCGGGGGTCGTCGACCCGGACGGTGAGGTCGGCCGCCTCGGCCGGGACGGTCTCGGCCGTGTAGCGGGCGAAGGCGGGCAGGGTCCACCGCTCCTCGGGCGGGGTGCGGCGGCCCAGTGCGGCCGGGGTGAGGGCGAGGTGGACGGTCAGTTCCAGCGGCAGCCACCGGCCGAGCAGCAGGGCGCCGTCCAGCAGCAGCACACCGCCGGCCGGCAGCGTGGTGTACGGCACGCGGGTCGCGCGGTCGGTGGCCGGGTCGCGCAGGGACGGCAGGACGCGGCCGGTGCCGCCGGGCTCCAGCGGGTCCAGCACCTCGCGCAGCAGGGCGCCGTCGTCCAGCCAGAGGTCGTGGTAGGCGTCCGGGTCCTGCTTGCCGTACTCCAGCCGGACCGAGGCCGGCCGGAGGAAGGCCGAGGCCGACACCCGCAGGGTCGGCAGGCCGCGCACCCGCAGCGGTTCGACCAGTGCGTCCGCGAGCGCGTCGGGCCGGGCGGCCGGGGCGCCGTCGACGGCGACCCGCAGGGGGCGCTCGCCGGCCCCGGGCAGGGCGGCGATGCGGTCGGTGAGGAGTTCGGCGAGCCGCTCGGGCGAGATCGGGTGTACCTGCACGCCGCCATCCTGCCCCGGCACCGAGGGCGGCGCGGGGCCGGGGTGCGGACCGGAGCGCGTACGGACCGGAGCGGGTACGGACCGGAGCGGAGGCTCAGATCAGCGGGAGCGCGTGCAGGACGTCGTCGTGGCCGGCGAAGAGGTGGCCGGAGTCGTTGGAGAGCGACCAGACGTCGACACCGGGGCCGGAGTCGCGGAAGGTCCAGCGCTCCTCGCCGGTCGCGGCGTCCAGGGCGCAGACGCCGGCGGCGGCCGGGCCGGGCACGTAGAGCGCCGGTCCGGCGAGCAGCGGGCGGCTGCGGCGGTCCAGCCGGAACGGCAGGTGGTGCTCCCAGAGCTGGGCGCCGGTGGCCACGGTGTGGGCGCTGACCAGGCCGTTGTCCCGGAACAGGTAGACCAGGGCGCCGCCGGCCACCGGCGGCAGCAGCCGCCACTGGTCGGCCGGTCCCGGGGCGACCGACCAGTGCGGGGTGCCGTCGGCCAGTCGTAGCGCCCGCAACCCGGCCGGGCCCCCAGGGGCGTAGACGTGCTCCGCGTCGGCGACGGCCCAGGTCAGGCCCGCCTCCGCGGGGACCGCCCAGAGCCGTGTCCCGCTGACGGCCTCCAGCAGGGCCAGCCGCGAGCCGCCGGCCGAGCTGTCGAGGACCGGGACGCGGCCGCCGGCCGGACCGAGCGGGACGAACGGCCGTTCACCGAGCGGGGACGGGCGGTTCCAGAGCACCCGGCGGTCCGGGACGTGCACGGCGAACAGCTCGCCGTCGCCGGAGTACGGGCGGGGCCTGACCTCGCCGTACACGATGTCGCCCGCGCAGCCGAACAGGGTGGCGGCGCCGTTGCCGGCCTCCCCCGGCAGCGGCAGGCTCCACTCCGCCGCCGGATCGGTGAGGTGATGGCTGTCGAGGTGGCCGTTGGAGGTGGTGAACACCCGGTCGGTGCCGACGACCACGCGGCTGTTCGGCTGGTCCACGTCGTTCGGCCAGTCGGCCTTCGCCGCGGCGAAGGTCAGCATCCGCAGCGGCGTGCCGGCCGCCGGGTCGAGCACCTGGAGCCCCTCGCGGGAGAGGAGGACCGGGACGGCGGGGCGCCCGGCCAGCCGCTCGGGCGCGGCGGACTCCCGGCCCCGGTACGTCCAGAGCGGCTCCGGCCCGGCGGCCCGGGTGGGCAGCGGCCGGGGCGGGGCGGGGTCCGGGCCGCCGGCCGAGCGGGCGAACGCCCAGACCGCGGCGCCCGCCGCCAGCGCTCCGGCGCCGGCCAGCAACCGCCGCCGCGTCGGCCGCGGGCCGTCGTCGTCGCCGCCTCCGCTCAGCACCTCGGCCGGTGCGGCCGGGCGGTCGTCCGCGTCGCTGTCCCACTGCCAGGCGGCGTCGGCCCGGTCGGACGCCGACGGGCGGGCAGGATCGGACGGAGCCGGCTGCATGGGTGTACTCGCTTCCCCCGGGGCAGCCGTTGTGCTGCGCTGTCCGACGGAGGATATCGAAAGCCGTTCGGACGGTTCGCGGGCGGCCGGTCCCGGCGGACCCGCCCCGGACCCGCGGAGCGCCCGGCCGCCGGGACGCCCCGGGGCGGTGGGGGCGGGTCCGGGCCGGGGGTCAGCGGCCGTCGTCGGCCAGGTCGGCGAGCACCTGGGCATGGCAGGGGAGGGGGACGCACCAGCAGCCGAGCCGGCGGCCGCGCAGCGCCGGCACCAGGGCGAGCAGGTCGGGCCGGCCCAGCAGGTAGTCGCGGTAGTCGACGAGCATCCGTGCCCGGGTCAGGCCGGGACCGGGCCGGTAGGGGCAGTGCAGCGGGGACTCGTCCAGGTGCCGGCCGCCGCGGTGCACGGCGCGGCCGACGTAGACGACATCGGCGTAGCCGGGGTCGTCGCGGTGTCCCTTGAGGTTCACCACGGTGGTGCGGCCCGGGTCGGTCGGCATGGTGACCATGCTCGCGCGACCGGGGCCGGGGGGCGACACCGGGCCGGGCCGGGCTCGCCTTGACAGTCCCTTGACCCGGGCGTAGCAAGGGAGAATGCGCCAGGGTGTGCCGGCGGACCGGTCCGGTCCGCACGTGACCGGCGGTCCTCGGGCGACGCGACCCGAAGCGCGCCGCCCCTGGGAGCGCGATGCCGTGGCCGGGGCGACGCACGAGCGGGACGCGCTGCTCGCGACCGCGGTCCGCAGGGTGCTCGCGGAGACCGACGCCTACGGCGGGATGGTGTACCTGCGCGCCCGGGACCGCCGTTCGCTGGTGCTCTGCACCCTGGCGGGCGTGCCGCTGTCGATCATCGCCCCGTTCCGGCGGGTCGCGGCGGCCGGGCCGATGCCGGTCGCGGTCAGCTTCCGGACGGGCCGCACGGTCGCGCTGGCCGACACCGAGGACACCATGCGGCGCTTCCCGCAGCTGGCCGTCGCCGTGCCCTACGACTTCGCCTCCGCCTGTGTGCCCGTCAAGACGGCCGAGGAGACGTACGGGGTGATCAGCGTGCTCTGGGCCGCCTCGGACGAGGGGGTGCCGGGCGGCGCGCAGCGGCACCTACGGGTGGTGGCCGACGGGCTGGCGGCCGCGCTGGCGGTCCTGGACGGGCAGCGGCGCCTGATCGAACCCAACGGCGAGACCGCCGTGGTCGAGCTGGCGCCACCGGCCCCGCCGACCACCCGGGTCGGCCTGTTCGACTGGAACCTGGCCACCGGGGCGATCTCCGCCGACGAGCAGTTCTGCGAGATCTTCGGGCTGTCGCCCACCGAGTTCGACGGCCGGGCGGCCACCCTGACCACCCGGATCGCCCCCGGCGACCTGCCCGAGTTCCGGGCCGCCGCCCGCGCCGCGCTGGACCACGGCCGGGTGCTGGCGGCCCGGGTCCGGGTGCTCGACCACGACGGGCACCCCTATCCGGTCGAGCTCTGGGGCCGTGTCCCCGACGCCGGCGGGCCGGACGGCCGCTCCCACCTGGTCGGCGCCGTGCTCGACACCCGGACCGGCACCGCCGCCGCGGCCGCCGTCGAGCGGCTGCGCGACGGCGTCTTCTCCCTCGACCTGGACGGTCGCATCACCTATGCCAACCGCAGCGTCGAGCTGCTGCTGCACGCCCGCCGCGAGGACCTGGTCGGCCACCACCCGTGGGACGTGCTGCCCTGGCTCTCCGACCCGGCGTACGAGAACCGCTACCGCGCCGCGATGCTCTCCCAGCAGCCCACCGCCTTCCTCGCCGCCCGGCCGCCGGACGGCTGGCTGGCCTTCTCGCTCTACCCGGACACCCACGGCGTGACCGGCCGGGTCGTCGCCGCCGAGCCGCCCGCCGGCGCGGTCGAGCCGCCCGCCGAACCCCCGCCGGGCGCCCGGACCGGCGTCGGGGCGATGTACCACCTGCTCCAGCTGGCCAGCGCGCTGAGCGAGGCCGTCACCGTCCGGGAGGTCTGCCAGGCCGTCGCCGAACAGATCCTGCCGGCCTTCGGCGGCCAGGAGCTCGCCATCTACACCGTCCGCGACAAGCGCCTGCACCTCATCTCCCAGACCGGCTACCCGGACGGCTTCCTGGACCGCTTCGAGGGCACCCCGACCGGCGCCCGGGTGCCCGGCGCCGAGGCGCTCAGCTCCGGCGCGCCGATCTTCTTCGAGTCCGTCCACGAGCTCGCCGCCGCCTACCCCGGCATCGCCCTGGACGAGATGCGCGCCTGGGCCTTCCTACCGCTGATCGCCTCCGGCCACCCGGTCGGCAGCTGCATCATCGGCTTCGACGAGTCCCGCGGGTTCACCCTGGAGGAGCGCGGGCTGCTGACCGCCCTCGCCGGCTTCATCGCCCAGGCGCTGGAGCGGGCCCGGCTCTACGACGCCGAGTTCGCCCTCGCCCGCGGCCTCCAGCAGGCCCTGCTGCCGCACCGGCTGCCGCACCTGGAGAACGTCCGGATCACCGCGCGGTACCTGCCCGGCACCCAGGGGATGGAGATCGGCGGGGACTGGTACGACGCCATCGTCACCGGCCACGACCTCAACCTGGTCATCGGCGACGTCGAGGGCCACAGCGTCGGCGCCGCCGCCACCATGGGCCAGCTGCGCAGCGCGGTGCGGGCCTTCGCCGCCAGCGGGCACCCGCCGGACGAGGTGCTGACGCGCACCAACCAGCTGATGCTCGACCTCGACCCCGGGCTGCTCGCCAGCTGCTGCCTGATCCGGCTCACCCCCGCCGACGGCACCGCCCGGATCGCCCGGGCCGGCCACCTCCCGCCGGTGCTGCGCCACCCCGACGGGAGCACCGAGGCGATGTACGTGGCGGGCGGGCCGCTGCTCGGCGTCGACCACCGGGCCGAGTACCCGGTCACGGAGTTCCGGCTGGCCCCGGGCTCGCTGCTCGCGCTCTACACGGACGGGCTGGTCGAGGATCCGGCGGTGGAGATCGACCATGGCGTGGACCGGCTGCGCGCCGCCCTCACCGGGACAGCGGGGGAGGTCGGTGCGGAGGAGGACGCGCTGGAGCGGCTGGCGGAGCGGCTGCTGCAGGAGGTCGGCTCCACCCACCGGGTGGACGACGTGGCGCTGATGCTCACCGCCTACGGGTGAGGCCTCACCCGCGGCGGGTCGGCCGGGGCGACCGTCGGCCCCCGGCGGCACGTCGCGACTTTCGTCGGTGCGGACAACGACGAACGGTGGCGTCGCCCGGCCGGCCGGTTGGCTAGCCTCGCGGGGTGGACGCGATAGCGAAGGCCTGGTCGAGGGCGGTACGAACGGCACTGCCCGGGCCCTGGCGGCCCGGCCTGGTGGTGCGGGAGGCGGTCGGCGCGCTGGTGCTGGGCGGGCTCGCGGCGCTGATCGAGGTGGTCTCCCGCTCGTGCCTGTGGCCGGTCACCGGACTCGGGACGGCCGCGCTCTTCCTGCTCCGGCGCGGCCTGCCCTCGACCGTGCTGCTGGTCACCGCCACCGTCGCCGGCTGGGCCGCCGGGCCGTTGCCGCTGCTGGCCTGCGTGGGCTGGTCGGCCGGCGCCCGGGTGAAGCGGGTGAGCGTGCTGGCCGGCTCCTTCGCCGGCGCCTTCCTGCTGATGACGGCCACCGGCGCGGTGAAGGACGCGGGGGAGGCGCCGGTGAAACTGATGCTCGGGCTCTCCCTCGGCGGATTCCTGCTGGTCGCGGTGCTGCCCGCGCTCTGGGGCCGCTACCGGGCCCAGCGCCGGGCGCTGTCGGACGCGCTGCGGGAGCGCAACGAGCAGCTGCTGCGCGAGCACGCCATGGTGGCGCACCAGGCCCGGCTGCGGGAGCGGCACCGGATAGCCCAGGACATGCACGACAGCCTGGGCCACCAGCTCGCCCTGATCTCCGTGCACTCCGGCGCGCTGGAGGTCGACCGCACCCTGTCCGACCGGCAGCGGGAGGCGGTCGGCGTGCTGCGGCTGGCCGCCGTCACCGCGATGCGCGAGCTGCGCGAGGTGGTCGGAGTGCTGCACGACGAGTCGACCGCCCCCGGGCCCGCGCCGGTCGCTGCCGCGGCCGGCGGCGGCGCGCGGACCGGTGGTCTGGAGGGCATCGAGAAGCTGGTCGAGTCCTCCCGGGCGGCCGGGACGACCGTCTCCTTCGGGGAGGACGGCGAGCGTCGGCCCCCGGCCGCCAACGTCGGGCAGGCCGCGTACCGGATCGTCCAGGAGGCGCTCACCAACGCGCACAAGCACGCCCCCGGCGCGCCCATCTCGGTCGCGCTGCGCTACGAGCCGGACGCGCTGGTGGTGGAGGTGGCCAACCCGCGGGCGCCGGAGCCGGCCGGGGTACCGGCGGGCGGCCGGCCGGCACCGGTCAGCGGTGGCCAGGGGCTGACCGGGCTGCGCGAGCGGGCCCGGCTGGTCGGCGGGATGGTGCATGCCGGGCCGACCGCGGAGGCGGGGTTCCGGCTCGCCGCCGTGCTCCCGTACGAGGGGGCCGGTGGCGGGCCGGCCGCCCCGGGCGCCGCCGGGGAGGGCGAGGCCTGGGTGCTGGACGCGGTGCCGGTGGTCGACGGCGGGCCCGACCGCCGTCGGCGGCGCAGCCCGGCGATCGGCTGCGCGGTCGGCGGGGCGGTCGTCCTGCTCACCGTGCTCGGGCTGCTGGTGTGGGGGGTGGTGGCCTTCATCGGCGCCGCCAACGAGGCGACCGTGGAGCGCTCGCTGTACGACTCGATCCAGGAGGGCACGCCCGAGGCCGACGTGGTGAGCCGGCTGCCGGTGGGCAACGGCTTCTTCACCAAGGACTACGAGGGCAGCGGCCCGACCCCGCCGGAGGGGTCGTCCTGCCGCTACTTCCTCTCCGGGGACACCTCCGGCGCGGGCCGCGAGGACGCCGTGGCCCGGTTCTGCTTCAAGGACGGTGTGCTGGTGGAGAAGCAGCACTACCTGGGGAGGTTCTGAGCCCGGCGCCCGCGTGGTGACGGGGCCGGCCCGGGAGGTGTGAGGATGGTGCCGAGCAGTGCCACCCGCACCACACCGAGGGGATGACCAGCAGTGATCCGAGTCCTCGTCGCCGACGACGAGCCGCTCATCCGGGCCGGGATCAGGATGATCCTGTCCTCCGCCGACGACATCGACGTGGTCGCCGAGGCCGCCGACGGCCGGCAGGCCCTGGACCTCGCGCTGGCCCACCGGGCCGACGTCGTCCTGCTGGACATCCAGATGCCGGTGATGGACGGGCTGACCGCGCTCGGTGAGCTGCGCCGGGTGGTGCCCGGCGCGCGGGCGCTGATCCTCACCACCTTCGGGGAGCGCGACAACGTCCTGCGCGCGGTGACCGAGGGCGGTGCCGGGTTCCTGCTCAAGGACACCGCGCCCGCCGAGCTGATCCAGGCCGTCCGGGCCGCCGCCACCGGCAACGCCTTCCTCTCGCCCGCCGCCACCCGGCACATCGTCGACTCGCTGGCCGGTGCCCGCGGCGGCCCGGCCGCCGTCCGGGGGGCCGCGGCCCGGCAGCGGCTGGAGGTGCTCACCGCGCGTGAGCTGGAGGTGCTGGCGTTGCTGGGCGAGGGCCTTTCCAACGCGGACGCGGGCACCCGGATCCACATGAGCGAAGCGACGGTGAAGACGTACGTCAGCCGGATCCTGGCCAAGCTGGGGTGCGAGAACCGGGTGCAGGCGGCGTTGCTGGCCCGCGACGCGGGGCTGGGCGGCGGGATCTGACCCGGGCCGGCGAGGTCGGCGACGGCGGCGCGGGCCATGGTCGTGCTCAGCGGGGTGGTGCTCCGCGGGTGGTGCTCAGCGGGTGGCGATCCGCAGGGCGAGGCGGGTGTTGGAGTGCGCGACGCCCGCCTCGTGTTTCAGCCGGCGCAGCAGCTGGTCCAGCCCGGCGGCGTCGGCCACCCGGGCGCGCAGCAGATAGTCGTACTCACCGGTGACATGGGCGGTCTCGGTGACGCCGGGCAGCCGTAGCGCCGTGGTCTCGAAGGTGTCGCTGTCCGTCTCCGGCCGCAGCCGGACGTCGACGAAGACGGTCAGGCCCGGTCGGGTGCTGTCGGCGGCCGGGTCGACCAGGGCGGTGAAGCCCCGGATCACGCCGGTCCGGAGCAGCCGGCGGACCCGGTCGGCCGTCGCGTTGGCGCTCAGGCCCACCCGGGCGCCGAGGTCGCGGTAGGAGATCCGCGCGTCCGCGCGCAGTTCGCCGAGGATTTCGCTGTCGAGGGCATCCATACCGCGATTGTCGCGGGTCCGGCCGGATTCCGGCCGTCGTTGTCGCGGTGTCTGCGTCACGGTGGCCGCCATGACGGATGTGACGGGTACGGCGGCGGCGGCGGCGGCGCTGGCGGGCGTCGGGGCGGGGTTGGGCGTGGCGGTGCCGCTGGGGGCGGTCGGGGTGCTGCTGCTGGAGGAGGGGCGGCGCGGGCGCGCGGCTGCGGTGAGCGCGGCGTGCGCGGTGGCGTTCGTGGACGCGGCGTACGCGGCGCTCGCCACGGCGCTCGGCTCCCGGTTGGCCTCGACGGCGGCCGGCTGGGAGGCCTGGGCCCGGACGGGCTCGGCCGTGGTGCTCACAGCGGTGGCGGTCCGCGGGCTGCTCGGGCTGCGCCGGCCAGTGGCCGCCGCCGGGGCAGCGGGCGGTGCGGGGGCGTCGGGTGGGCCGGGGACGCCAGGTGGGCCGGGGGCGTCGGGGACGCCAGGTGGGCCGGTCCGGGCCTTTCTGCGGTTCACCGCGCTCACGGCGGTGAACCCGACGACCGCGCTCTACTTCGCCGCCCTGGTCACGGGCGGTGGCGGCCCACGGGGCGGCGCGGGCGGGGCGGCCTTCGTCGCGGGCGTCCTGGCGGCCTCGCTGCTCTGGCAGCAGGTGGTGGCGGTGGTGGGTGTCTCGGTGGGTGCGCGGCTCTCGCCGCGGGCGCGCAGGCTCAGCTTCTGCGTCGGATACGGACTGGTCGTGTTCTACGCAGTGCGCACAGCGTGGCCACGCTGAGTAATCGGTGTGGGCGATACCACGACAGCACCGCGCGGAACCGGGAACTCCGGTGCCGGCGGTGACGGTCCGTCGGTTCGCGGTCGCGCTCTGTCGACGGTGTGGGCGGCTTCACAGATGGACAGATGTGAGCGGGAGCACGGAAATTGACCATTCGATCTTGAAAATACGGTCAAATGCAGTCATTTCGGATGCGTGTTCATGATCGATACCGCCGGTAACAGTCAACTGACCTGCAGCGTCCAAGAATTGCTTGAAGCCGCCCCGGAGGGCCCGTAGCTTCATTGGCGGTGCAACGAGCACCACCCGGGTTCACCCCCGACGCACAGCCCGCCGACTGACCCCCGGCGCGAGGGCCGTGCCCGTTGACGCGACCGGCTCGAACAGGCCGTCGGCGAGCGAGGGTGGCCGGGGCGGCACGGCACGTCCGACACGTGCCCCGCCGCCCGTCGAGTGAGGTGAGCGCGACGGCCCTGCCAAGGGCCTGGTTCCGTCTGCCCGCCCGGGGCTTGTCGAGAGGACTTTCATGACGATCCGTAACGAGACCGCCGCTGCCACCACCAACACCACCACCGCCGGGAAGCGCCGCAGCCGTGCCCGTCTGGTGCTGGTCGGCGGGGCCGTCGCGGCCCTCCCGGTGGCCGGCCTCGTCACGGCCACCTCGGCCTCCGCCGCGTCCACCTCGACCTGGGACGCCGTCGCCCAGTGCGAGAGCGGTGGCAACTGGAGCATCAGCACCGGCAACGGCTTCTCCGGCGGACTGCAGTTCACCCCGTCCACCTGGGCCGCGTACGGCGGCACCGCCTTCGCGTCGCAGGCCAACCAGGCCACCAAGGCCCAGCAGATCTCCATCGCCGAGAAGGTGCTCGCCTCGCAGGGCCCCGGCGCCTGGCCGGTCTGCTCCGCCAAGGCCGGCCTGGCCAAGGGCGGCGCCCCGGCGGCCGTCGACACCTCGGCCCCGGCCGCCGGCGCGGCCAAGCCGGCCGCCCCCAAGGCCGCGGCCCCCAGGGCGCAGCAGCCGGCCAAGCCCGCGCAGACCCCGCAGGCGAAGCAGGCCCCGAGCAAGCCCGCGCAGGGCGACCAGGCTCAGAAGACGCAGTCCTGGAAGTCCCAGGACGTCGCCAAGCCGGCCAAGCCGGCCGCCAATGACCGGAACGCCTCCGGTGGCAGCTACACCGTCAAGAGCGGCGACACCCTGAGCGACATCGCGGCCAAGTTCGGCCTCGACACCGCGAACCTGCACGCCAAGAACGTCAAGGCGATCGGCGGCAACCCGGACCTCATCTTCCCGGGTCAGACCCTCAGCGTCTGACGCCCGCCCGCACCCGCGCCGAGCGGCCACCCCGTCCTGGGGTGGCCGCTCGGCGCGTCGGCGGGGTCGTCCGGCGGGCAGCGGCGCGCCCGGACGGGCGATGCGCGGGGCGGTCCGGAGGGTCGGCCGCGATGATTGTTGAAGATTGAACGCGAGGTCCGAATACCGCCGGACTCCTGGGCGGCGTGGGCCGAGGATCGAGTCATGTCCGAGAGCGAGTCAAGGAGTTCTGACGATATGACGATCAACCAGATCATGGCGCTGGACGGCCGGGTGGCCCTGGTGACCGGCGGCAGCCGGGGGATCGGGGAGGCGGTGGCCCTGCGGCTGGCCGAGGACGGCGCCGATGTCGTGGTCACCTACCGGAGCGACGCGGAGCGGGCCGAGGCCGTCGCGGCCAAGATCACCGGGATGGGCCGGCGCGGCTGGGCGGTCCGGGCGGACAGCGCCGACCCGCAGGCCGTCCGGTCCGTGGTCGAGGCCGTGGTCGAGCGCCTCGGGCGGCTCGACATCCTGGTCAACAACGCCGGTGTCGGTGTGATCGGCCCGATCGGCGAGCTCGCGCTCGACGACGTGGACCGGGTGCTGGAAGTGAACGTCCGGGCGCCGTTCCTCTATGCCCAGGCAGCCTCCGCCCATCTGGCCGAGGGTGGCCGGATCATCACCATCGGCAGCTGCCTCGTGCAGCGGGTCGCCTTCCCCGGCGCCACGCTGTACGGGGCCAGCAAGGCCGCGATGGCCGGTCTCACCAAGGCGCTGGCGCGCGAGCTGGGCCCGCGGGGGATCACCGCCAACGTCATCCACCCCGGCCCGATCGACACCGAGATGAACCCGGCCGACGGCCCGTCGGCGGAGTTCCAGCGAGGTCTGACGGCGCTCGGCGCGTACGGCAGCGGCGCGGACATCGCGGCCACGGTCGCGCACCTGGTCGGCGAGGGCGGCCGGTACATCAGCGGCGCCGAGATCGCCGTGGACGGCGGCCTCGCGGCCTGACCCGGCCGGCCGCCGGTCGGCGGCGGGGCGGTGAAGGCCGCCGAAGGGTCGACGGCGGGGCGACGACCGGTCCGGCGCGGTGTTGCGCCGGGCCGGTCGTCGGTCCTCCCGCATACGATCGGCCGGTCCGATCGCCCGACCCCGAAGCGAAGAGGTGTGCCATGACCGCGGCGGAAGACCCGATCGACCTGCTCGCCCGCGCCCTGGCACAGACCGCCGGGCTGATCGACGGCATCGGCGCCGAGCAGGCCATCCACCCGACCACCTGCCGCTCGTGGGACGTCGCGCAGCTGGTCAGCCATCTGCTCTTCGACCTGCGGCAGTTCACCGTCCGGGCCGAGGGCGGCGACCCGGACTGGAAGCAGTCCTTCACCCGGCTGGAGGGCGACTGGCTGCACGCCTTCGAGGCCGGTGCCGAAGGGCTGGTGGCCGCCTGGCGCGGGGCCGGTGACCTCGGCGGCGTCATCGAGGTGCCCGGCGTCGGCGAGCTGCCCGCCCGCTTCCCGGTGGACCAGCAGATCGCCGAGTTCGCCGTCCACGGCTGGGACGTGGCCCGCTCCACCGGCCAGTCCACGGCCGGCCTGGACCAGGACGTCGCGCGCGCCTCGCTCGTCTGGGGGCGCGGTGCGCTGCGCCCCGAGTACCGGGGTAGTGAGGAGGAGCGGCACGCTTTCGGTCCCGAGGTGGCGGTGTCCGAGGACGCGCCCGTCTACGACCGGCTGGCCGCCTTCTTCGGGCGTGATCCGCAGGCAGGGGGGTGACTCGGGGTCGGGTTCCGACCCCACGGTTGTGGGCCGGCGGGGTGTTACCGGCCCTGGCTCCAGCGGAACTCGATCTCGGGGTAACGGGTGGCGGGGCCGTTCAGCAGGGCCGAGGGGCGCCCGCGCAGGAACCGGTCGAAGTAGGCGCGGGTGTACGCGCGGGTCAGCTCCGTCGCGCGCCCCGGCGCGATGGTGCCGAAGAGTTCGGCGTAGACCTCGGCGGGGAGATGGGCGGCCAGCTCGCCGGGGCCGGCGGCGTGCGGCAGGTCCGTGAAGCCGAGGTGGCCGGCGCCGCCGAGGCGCAGCTGCCGGCCCCAGCCGCGCTGGTGCTCGCGCCAGCGGCTCCAGGTGTCGTGATCGGCGAGCGAGGTGAGCAGCAGGAACGGGCGGTCCAGGCCGAGTTCGGCCACCGGGGAGCCGAACAGGCCGCCGTCGAGGTCGAGGCCGGCGACGATACGGTCGTCCCGGCGGACGGCCTCGGCGGCGGCCGCGCCGCCCATCGAGTGGCCGAGCGCGCCGATCCGGCGGGGATCGGCGCCCGGCAGCCCGGGGCGGCGGGCGGTGGCGCCCGTGGTCAGCTCCGTCGCGACGAACCGCAGGTCCTCCACCCGGGCGGCGATCTCCGCGCGCTCGGCCGCGTCCCAGTCCTCCGGCGCGTCCGACAGCGCGCTGCGGACCAGCCGGCCGTCGGGGAACTCGACGGCGGCCGCGTCATAGGTGTGGTCGATCGCGGCCACCAGATAGCCGTGGGCGGCCAACTCCTCGGCCAGCGCGGTGCAGTTGCTCCGTCCGCCCTTGCGGCCGTGGCCGAGCAGCAGTAGCGGCAGCGCGCCGGGGGCGGCGGGGGCGCCGGTGCGGGCGGTGGGGCGGAGGGCGCCGATGGTGCCCGGGTTCAGCGGCAGCGCGGTCTCGATGACGGCGGCCACCCGGGCGGTGGTGTACGGCGCGCGGGGCCGGCCGGCGGTCCCGAGGGCCGGGTACCAGAGCTGGACCATGAGCTCGCGCGGCCCGGGGACGGGGGCGAACGGGTCCTGCCGGGCGCGGTCGACCAGGTGCAGGGTGACCGTACCGACCGGGCGGCCGGCGGTCGGCGCCGGGAGGTCGATCGGCCGCGGTCGGGCGGGTGTCGAGGCGGGTGCCGAGGCGGGGACCGGGGTGGCGGCCCGGGCGGCGGTGGCCGGGAGGGTGAGCGCGGCCGCGCCCAGCCCCGTGACGGCCAGCAGTGAGCGGCGCCCGATCATCGTCATCCACCCCTCGGACCAGCGTTCCTGATGGAGCTTCACCCTAGGTGGACTGGACCAATCTGGCCAGGCCGCTGTCCGGCCGGTCCTGCCGGGCGGACCGGACCAGGGCGTGGATCAGGGCGTGGACCGGGGCGTGGGCCGGGGCGCGAGCCCGGGTGCGAGGCCGGTCGTGGCCCGGGTCGGGACACCGGGGCCGACCGTGGTCGGGGCGGCGGACCCGAGTCCGGCCGTGGTCGGGGCGGCCTGCCCCGGGGCGGTCAGGCCGGCGGCGGCCGCTTTCTTGATCGCCTCGCGGATCCGCGGATAGGTGCCGCACCGGCAGATGTTCTGGATCTGGTCGATGTCGGCGTCGGTCGGGTTCGGGGTGCGGCGCAGCAGGGCGACCGCCGTCATGATCTGGCCGGGCTGGCAGAAGCCGCACTGGGCGACGTCGCACTCCAGCCAGGCCTCCTGGACGGGGTGCAGGATCTCGCCGTCGGCGAGGCCCTCGATGGTGGTGACCGCGCGGCCGGCGCAGTCCTTGACCGCGGCGGTGCACGGCTGGAACTCGGCGCCGTCCAGGTGGCTGGTGCAGGCGCGGCAGACCCCGACCCCGCAGCCGTACTTGGGACCGGTGACACCGAGCTTGTCGCGCAGGACCCAGAGCAGCGGCATGTCGTCCGGCGCCTCGACGGTGACCGGCTGCCCGTTGAGGACGAAGGTGTGGCTGGGCATGGGGAGTTGGGCCCTTCGAGAATGTCGGGGGAGGTCGGGCGGGGTCAGCGGGGCCGGAGCCGCCGGGGGAGCCGGGCGGCGGGCTCAGAAGTCGAGCGGGAAGGAGCGCGGGGCGGTGCCGGTCGCGCGGGCATAGGCGTTGGCGACCGCGGCCGAGGCCGCCGGGACGCCCAACTCGCCCGCGCCGCCCGGTGGTCCGCTCGGCGGCAGCAGATGGATCTCGACCGAGGGCGGGGTGTGCCGCTGCCGGGCGTAGCGGAAGTCGGCGAAGCTGCCCTCGCGGACGGCGCCGTGGTCGATGTGGTTGCCGGCCTGCAGGATCACCGAGATGCCGTCGATCAGCGCACCGGTCAACTGGGCCTCCAGGCCGCTGGGGTTGATCACGCGGCCGAGGTCGGCGGCGATCACCGCCCGGGTGACCCGCGGCAGGTGGGGGTCGGCGGTGTCGATCTCGACCAGGTAGGCGACCCGCCCGCCGTTCTCGTCGTGGTAGCCGATGCCCTGGGCCTGGCCGGCGGGCATCGGGCGGCCCCACCGGCCGGCCTGGGCGACCTTGTCCAGGACGGCCCGGCCCCCGGCGTCGCGCAGCCGGGCCCGGCGGAAGGCGACCGGGTCCTGGCCGAGGCGCCGGGCCAGTTCGTCCATCATGATCTCGTCGGCCACCCGGACGGTGCCCGAGTAGACCGAGCGCCAGCTGCCGGTGTGCATCTCCAGCGGTACTTCGGAGAGCAGTTGGGTCGGGATGCCGACGTTGTACGGGTTCTTCTCGCTGAGCAGGAAGAAGGCCTGGGCGAGGCTGATCCCGGCCACCGAGAGGCTGAACCCGGCGGCGGTGAGGGCCTCCCCGAGGCCGTGCCGGAAGTCGGTCTGCACGGTGGCGACCCGGTGCTCGTAGCTGAGCACCTGGCCCAGCCCGTAGGTGGCGCGGACCCGGTGGTGGCTGGCGGGGCGCATCCGGCCGTGGCGCATGTCGTCGTTGCGGGTCCACATCAGCTTGACCGGGCGGCCCGCCGCCCGGGAGATCTGGGCGGCCTCCAGCGCGGCGTCGAAGAACAGCCGCCGGCCGAACGAGCCGCCGCCGCGCACCACGTGGACGGTGACGGCGTCCTGCGGCAGGCCGAGTTCGGCGGCGATGCTCTGCTGGGCCACGATCGGGGTCTGCGAGGCGAACCAGATCTCGGCGCGGTTGGGGCGCACGTCGGCGACGGCCGTCAGCACCTCCATGGGCGCGTGGTTGACGAAGGCGAAGTCGAACTCGCCGTCCACGTACTGGGTGAGCAGCGGGGGGACGAGGAACGGGGCGTGGGCGGCGCGCAGCCGGGCCCGGATGTCGGGGTCGGAGAGCGCGGCGACCGGCCCGGGGTTCCAGGAGGTGCGCAGCGCGTCGCGGGCCTTGAGCGCTTGGTCAAAGGTTTCGGCAAGCACCGCCACGCCGGTGGGGATCTGCACCACGCCGAGGACGCCGGGCATGGTGCGGGCGGCGGAGGCGTCCAGCGTCTTCAGGGTGCCGTTGATGGTGGTCGGGCGGGCGACCACGGTCGGTACGGCGCCGGGGACGGCGAGGTCGCCGGCGTAGGTGGCGCGGCCGGTGACGATGTCACGGGCGTCGATCCGTCCGGTCCGCCGGCCCACCAGGCGCTGCTGGTCGGGGGACTTGGGGGTGGCGGGCACGGCCGGGACGGCCACGGTGGCCGCCGCGGCGGCGAGTTCGCCGTAGCCGGCCCGGCGGCCGTCGGGGGCGAGGACGGCGGAGTCGGCGGTGCGCAGCGTGTCGGCCGGCAGTGACCAGCGGCGGGCGGCGGCCGTGACCAGCCGGGCCCGGGCGGCGGCGGCCGCCGCGCGGACCGGGTCGTACAGCGAGCGTACCGAGTTGGAGGCGCCGGTGAGCTGGTTGAACAGCAGGTCGGGGCGGCCGTCGGAGAGCGGGACGTCGACATCGCCGAGCCGGGCGTCGAGTTCGTCGGCGACGAGCATCGCGATGGTGGTGGTCAGGCCCTGGCCGACCTCCAGTCGGGGGAGGTGCAGCGCGGCGCGGCCGTCGGAGCCGATCTCCAGCACCAGCAGGTGGGCGGTGGGCAGGCCGGCCACGATCAGTGCGTCGCCGAGGTCCAGGATGTCGGGGATGCCGGGCAGGCCGAGCAACTGCGGTGCGGCGGACGCCTGTTCGGCGGCGGCCGCGTGGGCGGCGGCGGGTGCGGCGGCGTCCAGGCCGGCCCGCGCGGCGATGGTGAGGGTGGGGGCGGCCAGCAGGTAGGTGAGGAAGCGGCGGCGGTCGGTGGGCGCGGCGGCACGGTCGGGGGCGGCCGGGGCGGTGTCCCGCAGGCGGTCCGAGGGTGCGACGGAGGTGCTGATGGCAGGAGCCCTTCGAGCCGGGGTCGGCTCCGGTCGGGCGGGCCTCGGCAGCCCCGGCCCCGGTGCCGGATCACGAACGCGGTCGAGCATAGGAGGGGGTTACTGGCCGGTCAACACGGGCACTTCGGTCCGGAACGGGCATCTGTGGGGATGTCGGATGGGGCGGATACGGACGGCACCGCACCGTGCGGTGGCCGCTTCGGTACCGCCGACCGGGTGAAGGCCGGTCCGTGCTCGCACGGAGGTTCATCCCTCGGGTGCGGGTGCGGTCCGGGGGCTTCGCGGCCCGGCCGGCGGTGGGTGGGCGGCCCGCTCCGGGGCGTGGGGTGCGCGCGGTCGGAGCGGTCTCGTCCGGGTGGACGGGTCCGCTCCGACCGCGCGCGGGCGTCAGCTCTCCTCGGCCACCGGGAACCCGAACCGCGCGAGCAGTTCGGCGGTGTCGAGCAGTTGGACGCCCAGGCCGGCGACCTCCGCCAGGCCCTGCTCACTGGTGCGGGAGATCGCGTCGGGAACGGCCACCACCCGGTAGTCCCGTTCGCTGGCCTGGATCAGGGTGGCCCGGGGGCAGTTCGGGAAGTTGCAGCCGACGAGGACCACGGTGTCCACGCCGTGCCGCTCCAGCAGCTCCTGCAGCGGCGTCCGGTAGAACGCGCCCCAGCGCGGTTTGAAGATCGCGTACTCGTTCGGCCCCAACTCCTGGGCCTGCCCGGCCAGCAGGAGCTCGGGGTCGAGCGGGGGCGCGTTGTCCGGAGCGAGCGCCGGGGCGAGCCGGCTCCCCTCGGAGCCGGGGGAGACCAGCTCGGTACCGGAGGCCAGCAGCGTACGGCGGACGAGGTCGGCGTTGCCGCCGCCCTTCTCGTACAGCCGGACGATGTGGACGACCGGGCGGCCGGCGGCGCGGAAGGCCTCGACCGTCCGGCGCACCTGCGGCAGGACCTCGGTCGTCCCGGGGATGCCGTAGGGGCTGTCGGAGAGGAAGTCCCGCTGCAGGTCGATGGTGACCAGGGCGGAGGACTCCGGGTGCGGCGCGAGGTGCGGGTCGGGCGTCGTCATGCCGCCTCGATGAGGTCGGCGAGGAAGCGCTGCTCGATCCGCTCGACGGTGCGGAAGTCGTCGACACTGACCTCCTGGAGGTCGATGGTGCGGCCGGAGATGCTCTCCAGCAGGTAGATGAACTCCAGGAAGTCCAGGGAGTCGATGAGGCGGCCCTCGATCAGGTCCTCCTCGCGGTCGATCTCCCGGTCCAGCTCCGGGTTCTTGGCGTTGATCCACTCGATGATCTGCTGCATGACAGCTCCTGGGAGGTTCGAAGGGGTCCGACGGCGGCGTCCGCGGTGAACGTCCGCGGTGCCGACGGCGACGGTGGAGGGACGGGGTGGCGCCGGGCTCAGTCCGCGCCGGGGGCGGTGCGGCCCACCAGCAGGCGGGCCGACTGCTCGGCCGTCGGCAGCACCTCGATGTCCGACAGGCCGGCCGCCGTCATCAGTTCGGCCATCTCGTCGGTGGTGTAGCTGCGGCCGCCGCTCCAGAGGGCGAGGGCGGAGAGGTTGTGCAGGGTGGTGAACACCGGCGCGGTGCGCGACTCCTCCAGGAAGTGGCCGTGCACCAGCACCCGGCCGCCGGGGCGCAGCGCCGCCGCCGAACGCCGGAGGATGGAGAGGCAGTTCTCCGGGCTCTCCTGGTGCAGCACGTTGGAGAGCAGGACGACGTCCGCGTCGGTGCCGAAGGCGTCCCGGTAGTAGTCGCCGGTCCGGGCGGTGACCCGGTCGGCCAGGCCGGCCTCGCCGATCACCTTGCCGGCCAGCTCGACCACCGGCGCGAGGTCGACCACCTCGGCCCGCAGCCCCTCCCAGACCCGGCAGAACGCGATGCTGTAGCTGCCCGCACCGCCGCCGACGTCGATCAGCCGGCGGGCGTCCTCGCTCGGCAGGGCCCGGGCGACGGCCTCCGCGGTACGGGAGTTGTACTCGTGCATGCCGAGGATGAAGTCCTCGACGTACGCCGGGTCGTCGGTCAGCCGCTCGCTGCGGTCCTCGACCGCGTGGCCCTGCTCCAGGGCCTGGCCGAGCCGGCCCCAGGGCTGGTACCAGCGGCCCATCACCCGCACCCAGCGCACCAGCGACTCCGGCGAACCGGTGGTCAGCAGGCGCTCGGCGGTCCGGGTGTTGCCGTACCCGCCGTCGGCGTCACGGGTCAGCAGCCGCAGGGCGGTCGCGGCGTCGAGCAGCCGCAGGGCGGAGTCCGCGGGGACGGCGCAGCGCTCGGCGACCTCCTCGACGCTCAGCGGGCCGTCGGCGAGCGCGTCGAACACCGCGAGCTCGACGGCGGCGATCAGTACCTGGGAGTGCCAGTAGCCGAACGCCAGCTGGCTGACCTGGGTCAGTCCGAGATCCAGGGCCATGAGGTCACGTCCTTTCGGAGGGGTGGGCGGGGCCGGCGGAGGCGGGGACGGCGGGCGGGTCGCCGGCCAGGGCGGCCCGGAACTCGTCGCGGAAGCGGGCGACCACCCGGCCGGCGGGCTCGACGGCGGTGATCCGGCCGGTGCCGAGGCCCGCGTACCGGGCCATGGCGTCGATCTGTCCCTCCGCCTCGACGGTGGGAGCGGCCGCGGAGCCGCGCGGCACCGGCCGGCGCACCCCCATCACGGTGGTCCAGGCGATCAGGGTGGCCGGCGGCGGCTCGGGCGTGTCGGTGACCGGGCCGCGCAGCACCCGGTGCGGGCGGCCGGGCCAGCCGATCGAGAAGCGGTCGGTGATCAGCGTGTCCGCGCCGGTGGCCGCGACGACGGCCCGCTTGTAGTCGTCGTGGGCGGCGGACTCCGCGGTGGTCACGAAGACCGTGCCGCAGAGCGCCCCGCCCGCCCCGGCCCGGAGCGCGGCCAGCAGCCCGGCGCCGTCGGTGACGGCACCGGACACCAGCGCGGGCACCTCCTGGTCGTAGGCGGCCAGCAGCTCGTCCAGCGGCCGGTCACCGAGGTGGTGGCCGCCGGCCTCGGTGCCCTGGAGGACGACGGCGTGGGCGCCCAGCGCCGCGGCGGCGGCCGCGTCGCCGGGGGTGCCGACCTGGACGAGCAGCCGGTGACCGGCGGCGAGCACCCGGCGGGCCTCGGCCTCGGGCGGCAGGCCGTAGCTGTTGAGGACGAGCTGCCGGTCGGCCGCCTCGATCAGCGCGTCGATCTGCTCCCGCAGCAGCCGGCCCGAGACCTCGGGGATCAGGTTGACGCCGAAGGTGCGCGTCGTCCGGCGGGCGGTGTCGCCGATCAGCTCGACGACCAGGGCCCGGTCGCCCTTGTAGAGCGCGACCGTGCCCAGCGCGCCCGCCCCGCTGACGGCGGCGGCCAGGGCCGGCCCGGCGATGCCGCCCATACCGGCCTGTACCAGGGGGAACTCCACCCCGAGCGCGGCGGCCCCGCGCTCGGCCGCGGCGAGCACCCCGGCCCGCTCCCCGGTGTCAGCCGCGGACATCGCGCACCCGGGCCAGGGCCTGGTCGGCGCTGCCGTGGGCGAGCAGCATGGCGTGCACCCAGCGCTCGACGCCGAACGCGGTGCAGCTGCTGTGCGCGGTCTGCCCGCCCGCGGTGATGCCGAGCCGCTCACCGAAGAAGTTGCGGTGGCGGTTGACCGAGGCGATCGCGGTGCCGTCGGTGGCGACGAACTCGTACTTCACCGGGTCCAGGGCCATCAGCTTCGCCCGGGAGCCGGTCCGGTCGTAGAACGGGTCGTTGGCGGGCTGGTAGGACAGCTCGACGCCCAGGCGCTCGGCCAGCTCCTCGATGAAGACCCGGGAGGTGGCCAGGTGGTCGCGGGCGCCGTCGGCCGAGCCGAAGTAGACGACCTCGCGCATGTGGAAGCCCCAGAGCCGGCGCAGGCCGTCGTAGTGGTCCTCGTTGCGGAAGCAGCGGCCGACGGCGGTCAGCCGCAGCTCCTCGCCGACCTCCTGGCCGGCCAGCGAGAGCAGCACGCCGTAGCAGGTGGCCGAGGGCAGTACGTAGCCGGTGGGCTCGACGGGCTGCCGGCCGGCCTCCGCACCGGCCGCCAGCTCGTCGACGGCCTGCTCGGACAGGCGTGCCGCGAGCACCCCGAGGTGGGGGAAGTTACGGAAGTAGTCGAGCTTGGCCAGGCCCTGCACGGGCAGCAGCGGCGGGCCCACCACGGCGGGTGCGGCGACCTGCTCGGCGAGGTCGGTGAAGAGCGCGTCGAGCTCCAGCAGCAGGGCGGCCCGGTCGGGTTCGAGGGCGACCAGGCCGGGGCCGGGGTCGCGCAGCCGGACGGCGGCGGGCGGGGCGGGCTCTACGGTCGATGTCATGCGGGCGGGACCTCGTTCTCGTGGCTGATCCGGTGGGTGTTCCGGTTTCGGGTGTCGCGCGTGCCGTGGCGGTCCGGCGGCCTTCGGCGTTGGGTGGCCTTCGGCGTCCGGACGGTCCTCGGCGTTCGGTGTTCGGTGGTCTTCGGTGTTCGGTGGTTGTTCGGTGGTCTTCGCGTTCAGGCGGTCTTCGGCGCGAGCACGCCGATCCGGCGGTAGAAGGCGGTGGTGCGGCTGACGATGGCGTCGTGGACGGGCCCCCGGGCCGGGTCGGCGAGCAGCCGGGTGCGGAAGGCGAACGGCTCGGGGATGCCGGCGTCGCGGTAGACGTCCACGCTGTACAGCTGCTGGATCGAGGCGTTGATGTACTTCTCGATGTACTGCCGGGCGGCGGCCAGCTCCTGCTCGTCGCCGGCCTCGCGCAGCCGGTCCCAGAGCGCCCGGACCAGCTGGGCGCCGAACGCGATGTGCCGGGACTCGTCCTGGTGGTGGACCCGGTTGATCGCCCGGATCGTCTCCGGCAGCGCGGTGTCGGCGGCCATCTTGCTGTTGAAGTGGTCGACGATCTGCTCGAAGATCAGGATCCGGCTGAAGACGATGAAGTTGTCGAACAGCGCGGAGTGCTTCTGGTCGCCGAAGCTCATCGCCCGGTTGGGGTAGAGCTTGCCGCCGTAGCGCAGGCAGAACTCGGCGAAGAACCACATGTGCTCGTTCTCCTCCCCCAGGAAGTGGTGGAAGAACGGCGTGGGGATCTCGTAGCCCGGGGCGTGGATGCGCGCCACGACCTCCTGCATCAGCTCGCGGATGCCGTGCACGTTCAGGCTGTAGAAGTTGACGCTCTCCCACTGGGCGAGTGCCAGGTACTGCTCCCGGGTGAGCTCGGCGGCGGCGTCGGTGCCGTGGACCGTCATCAGGTCCTCGCTCATCCACAGGGCGCCCTCGGGGATGCCCTCCGGCCAGTCGAAGGTCTGGTACGGGTTGTAGTACTCGTTCTCGGCGGCGGTGGTCAGGCGCTCGACGGCGGCGCTGACCTCCTCGTCCCAGATGGCGGGTGCGGTGCTGCTCATGGGTGCTGCTCCTGTGTGACGGTGGGGCTTCGGACCTTGGGCGGACGTACGCCCGGAGTGCTGCCGGGACCTTCCCGGGGAGTACGGGGAGTACGGGGACGTACGTCGGGCGTACCGGTGACGCGCTTCGGGAGGACCGGGGCGCGCCGCGGTGTGGCTTCGGGAGGAGGGTGGGGAAGGGCGGGTCAGGATCCGGCGACCGGGAGGGTGTCCAGGGCCGGCCGGCCGGCGGCGCTCTCCACGAGCAGTCGCTCGAAGGCGCGCAGCAGCCGTTCGATCTCCGGTCGGGGGATCAGCGCGGTGTCGGCCATCAGATAGAGCAGGCAGGTGTCGGGCTCATAGGTGGTGTGCAGGAAGAAGTCCGCGTCCTGGCGTTCCCAGCTGCCGATCAGCGAGACCTCGGTCTTCCCGGTCAGCGCCCGCAGCTGTTGCGCGGAGCCGTCGGTGGCCGGCAGTTGCTCCCAACGGTCGTGCAGGCGAACGTCGTTGAAGAAGGAGGAGAGTCGCAGGACACCGCCGCTCGCCTCCCGGGCCGCGTCGATCACCCCGTCGACCACCAGCGGGTCGTACTGGGCAAAGCGGTAGGCGTTCATCCCGGCGAGGAAGGTGGCGCGGATGACCTCCTCGAAGGTCGGCCTGGCCACGTCGAGCGAGAACAGCGCGTTGGCGGTCATCGCGGCCACCAGCCGGCGGCTGCGCTCGTCGTGCCGGTTGACGGCGATCAACTGCAGGACGGCGGTGCTGTTCCCGGTGTAGGTGCCGAGCAGCGCGGCGGTCCCGGCGAGCAGCACGGTGCCGGTGCTGACCCCGCAGCGGTCGGCGAGCGCGCTGGCGGCCACGGCGGTGGCGGGCGAGTTCATGCAGAGCCGGACGAAACGCTCGGACCCGCCCTTCTCCCCGCTCCCGCCCTCACTGCCGCTCCCGCCCTCGCTCCCGTCCTCGCGCTGGGCGGGCGGGAACATCGCGGGCGGCACGCTGGCCAGGGTCCGGCGCCAGTACTCGACCGACGCGGTGCCGCGGGCGGCACCTGGGCCCTCGGTCTCGAACCGCGCCTGGTCCAGCGGCTGCCAGGCCGGCGGCTCCGGCTCCTGCCCGGCCAGCAGGTCGCGCAGGTCCTGTTCGACCTGCTGCACGCCCCAGAAGTCGACGCCCAGGTGCGAGAAGACCAGGGCGACCTGGGCCGGTTCGTCCTGCTCCAGCACCAGGGCGCAGCGGAAGGGCCACTCCTCGCGGTGCCGGAAGGGCTCGGCGGCCAGCGCCCGGGAGACCTCGTCGGCGACCGCGGCGCTCTGGCCCGGCGGCGCCTCGTGGACGGGGACGGCCAGCTCGCCGGCGGCCGAGACGTACTGCACCGGCCCCTGCTCGGTCTGCTCGAACCGGGTGCGCAGCGCCTCGTGACGGGAGAGCAGTCGGCCCAGTGCCGCCTCGGCCTGAGCGACCGTCAGTCCGGGTGGCGCGGACACCACTCGGGGGATGTTGTAGTAGTGGGCGCCCTCGTCGAGCCACTGGATGGACTTCCAGATGGCGCGCTGGCCCCAGGTCATCGGGGCGCTCTCGGTCCGGTTCCCCTGGAACCGGAGGGAGCCGACGCGACGTTGTTCCATGCCTTGGCCTCTCGGGGCTGCGCTGCGTCAGGCGGCGCGGTCGGATGACGGCGTGGTGCGGGTGACGGCGTGGTGCGGTCGGGGCTGCCGCGTCCTCGGCCGGGCGCCACGGCAGTGGGGCGCCTCGGGGGTGCGGTGCGTCGTTCGGGGACGTGCGGGCAGGCCGCGCGGCCGCCACGCGCGGCCGGTTCGGCGGAGCGCGAGGCGGGGCTGTGCGGTGGGTGGGGCTGTGCCGCGGTAGGGGGCTGCGGTGCTGGTGCGCTGCGGTGCTGGGACGCTGCGGAGGTGGGGCTGGCTTGTGCGGCCTGGCCCTCGGTCCGGCTTCCAGAGGTGCGGGGCCACCGATCGGGCGGCGGCCCACGTCGACCCCGGTCCGAGGTGAAGGACGGAGGCACCGACCTGCCGGCCGGTTTGCTCCATTCCGCTTCGGACCCTAGCGACCCCCGCTTCCGGTTGTCCAGCATCTTCCGGCGGCCCGGCCGGCCGGGCCGAACCGCCGTGCCCGCCCCGGGCCGGCAGTTCCGCGAATTCCTTGACGTGACTACTGGTCTAGTCCAAGCTGATCGCGGCGCACGATCATGAGCAGCAGCGGAACAAAATCGGATGTCACCCACGCCCGCCCCTTCCGCCGACCGCCCGGGTACCCCGAGGCTCCTGCTCGCGCCGCACCGCACAGCCGCCGGTCCTGCTTCGGGGTGTCTTCCAGCACCGGTACGAACGACCGCGGTCGACGCCGCTTCACGCGTCCGCTCTCCCTGCCCGCCGGCTCGTCGGTTCGCCGGCTCCGTCCGTCCGGTTCGCGTCTCCCAGTTCACCCAGCTCGTCGGTCCAGCGGCACAGCGGCCCGTCGGCTTCGTCAGCACATCTGTCCACGGGGGTTTTCAAGGTGCCGTCTTCCGTTCCGTCTGCCGACGCCGGATGGCTCGGCAGCCGCATCAGGCGCTGGCGCGCCGTTGTCGAGCTGCTGCGCCACGCCGGTGCCGGTCTGCTCGTGCCGGCCGTACTCGTCCACCTCGTGGTCGGACTGCTGCCGATCGCGTTCATCGCCTGGACCAGCCGCGTCATCGCGGAGATCCCGGCCGCCGCGGCGGCCGGGGGCACCGCGGGGGCGGCCTGGGAGAAGGTCGCCTCGGCGCTCGGCATCGCCGTCGGGGCCTTCGTCCTGCAGCAGTTGCTGACCCCGTTCCAGACCGTGATCAGTGAGGTGGTCACCCGCCGGGTCGACGGCGCCTGCATCGGCCGGCTGATGGACGGCGCGCTGAACGACCTGCCCGCGGCGGAGCTGGAACGGCAGGACGTGCTCGACCTGCTCTCGGACGCCCGCAGCGCGTTCGACCGGGCCCGGCCCACCCCGGGCGACGCCGCCGCCGGGGCCCTGGCGCTGGTCGCCCGCTACGCCCAACTGGCCGGTGCCGCCGTCATGGTGACGGTCACGCTCGGTATCGCCCCCGGGGTCATGGTGGCCGTCACCGCGCTGGTCATCCGCTTCGGCCAGCGCGGCTCGCTCGGGCGCTTCGCGACCCTGCTGGGGTCGCTGGCCGGCCCGCGCCGCCGGGTCGGCTACCTGCGCCGCGCCGCCGGCGGGCCCGAACTCGCCAAGGAGACCAGGATGCTGGGGCTGCTGCCCTGGCTGCTGGGCCGCCACGAGCAGGAGGCCCGCGACTACCTGGAGCCGCTCTGGACGGGGCGTCGCCGGCTGCTCTTCTGGCCCTTCGTCGGCCTCGCGGTGGTCGGGCTGCTCGGCGGCGGCGCCGCGCTCGTCGTCCTGGCCCGCAGCGGAGCCGACGGCACGCTGTCGCTGCTCCAGCTCTCGGTGGCCCTCCAGGCCGTCCTGATCCCGATGCGCTTCGGCGTCTACTTCCCGGAGAGCGACGTCCAGACCCAGTACGGGCTGGCGGCCTACGACTCGCTGGTCCGCTTCGAGGCCCTGGCGCGGGCCCGCGTCCCCGTGCCGCGCACCGCCCTGGACGGCCCGGCCGCCGAAGGGCCGCCCGCCGTCGACGGTCCGATCCGCTTCGAGGGCGTGGCCTTCCGCTACCAGGAGGACGGTCCCGATGTGCTGCGCGGGCTGGAGTTGGAGCTGCTGCCCGGCCGGTCCACCGCGATCGTCGGGCTCAACGGCTCCGGCAAGACCACCCTGGTGAAGCTGCTGGCCGGGCTCCACCAGCCCACCGGGGGCCGGATCACCGCCGCCGGCACCGACCTCGCCGGGCTGTCCGCCGCCGACTGGCAGCGCCGGATCGCCGTCATCTTCCAGGACTTCACGCGCTACCAGCTCACCGCCGCCGAGAACATCGGGATGGGCCGCCCGGAGCTGCTCGGCGACCGCGCGGCGCTGCTCGCCGCCGCCGAACGGGCCGGTGCGGCCGAGATCGTCGAGCGGCTCCCGAAGGGTCTGGACACCGTCCTGTCCACCCAGTACGAGGGCGGCAGCGACCTCTCCGGCGGGCAGTGGCAACGCATCGCGCTGTCGCGCGCGCTGCTCGCGGTGGACGCCGGGGCCTCGCTGCTGATCCTCGACGAGCCCACCGCGCAACTCGACGTCCGGGCCGAAGCGGCCTTCTTCGACCGCTTCCTGGAGATGACCGAGGGCATCACCAGCGTCATCATCGCGCACCGCTTCTCCAGCGTGCGGCGCGCGGACCGGATCGTCGTGCTGGCCGACGGCGGCGTGGTGGAGAGCGGCACCCACGAGGAGTTGATGGAGCTCGACGGCCGTTACGCCGAGCTGTTCAGGATCCAGGCGGAGCGGTTCGCGCGCGACGAGGACTCCGGTGGGAGCTCCGGCGACGACCGGGCCGAAGGACAGGAAGAGGACCGCACCATGCGCCCGGTGGGTGCCCGATGACCACACTGTTCCACGCCGTGCGCCGCCTGCTGCGGCTCGCCGCGCACTGCGACTCCCGCCGGCTGACCCACGCCGTCCTGCTGATGACCGTCGGCTACCTGGCCACGCCGCTGATCGCGGTGAGCCTCAAGGAGCTGACCACGGCCGCCATCGAGGGCACCGGACCGGCCGCCACCTGGCTGGCGCTGACCACCGCCCTGCTGCTGGTCGTCGAACTGACGATGAATCACTTCGCCCATCTCTCCTACTTCGAGCTGGGCGAGCTGGAGGAGCTCAGCCTCCAGGCCGAGGTGATCTCGATCGCCCACGGCGACCGCGGTCTGGAGAAGCTGGACCGCGCCGATGTCGCCGACGCCCTCACCCTGATCCGCGAGGAGCTGCCGCGCACCAGGGCCGCGCTCGAAGCGGTGCTCCAACTCGGCGGCCTGGGGCTGCAGATGGCCGTCACCGCGGTGCTGCTCGGCCTGCTCAACCCGTGGCTGCTGCTGCTCCCGCTGTTCGCCGTGGTGCCGGTGCTGGTCGGCAACCGGGCCCAACTCCTGGTCGACCGCGGCAAGGAGGCCACCGCGCCGGAGAACCGGCTGGGCCGGCACCTGCTCGAACTCGCCACCACCCACGCCTCCGTCAAGGAGGTCCGGCTGTCCGGCGCCGCGTCGGTGCTCATCGAGCGCCACGGCCGTGACTGGCGGCGGGCCACCGGCACCCTGGCCCGCGCCCACGCGAAGGCCGGACTGCTGCGCGCCGCAGGCCAGTTGGCCTTCGCCGCCGCGTACGGCGGAGCGATCTACCTGGTCGCCCGGCAGACCGTGAACGCCGGGGTGGGCGCCGGTATCGGCGACGTCATCCTGGTCATCACGCTCGCGGCGCAGGTCAGCCTGCAGGTCTCCAGCGCGCTCACGCTGCTCTCGGTGCTGCAGGGCGCCGGCCGCACCCTGCAGCGGCTGGACGGGCTGCGCGAGCCGCGCCCGGAGGTCGCGCCGGCCGGTGTCGTCCCCGAGGCCATGACGGCCGGCATCCGGCTGGAGGGCGTCACCTTCCGGTACCCGGGCCAGGAGCGACCGGTGCTGGACGACGTCACCCTGGACATCCCGGCGGGCGCCGCGCTCGCCGTCGTCGGTGAGAACGGGGCCGGCAAGAGCACCCTGGTCAAGCTGCTGTGCGGGCTCTACCGGCCCACCGCCGGCCGGATCCTGGTCGACGGTGTCGACCTGGAGGAGTGCGACCCGCAGCTCTGGCAGCGCCGGGTGGCCACCCTGTTCCAGGACTTCGCCCGGCTGGAGCTGCGACTGCGGGACAACGTGGGCATCGGGGACCTGGAGCGGCTGGACGACGACGCCGCGCTCGCGCAGGTGCTGGAGGCCGCCGACTGCGGCGCGGCACTGGCCCGCGTCGACGGCGACCTCGACGGGCTGCTCGGCCGTGGCTACGGCGACGGGGCCGAGCTGTCCGGCGGGCAGTGGCAGAAGCTCGGTCTGGCCCGGGCGCTGATGCGCCGTCGCCCGCTGCTGGTGGCGCTCGACGAACCGGCCTCGGCCCTGGACGCGACCGCCGAGCACGCCCTGTTCGAGCGCTTCGCCGACCTCGCCGCGCAGGCCCGGGCCGACACCGGCGCGATCACCCTCCTGGTGTCGCACCGCTTCTCCACGGTGCGGATGGCGGACCTGATCGTGGTGCTGGAGGGCGGGCGGGTGTCGCAGGTCGGCAGCCATGCCGAACTCGCGGCCGAGGCCGGCCTGTACGCCGAGCTCTACCGTTTGCAGGCGCGCGTCTACCGGTGAGCGGACGGGGGCGGGACCGTTCTCCCGCCCCCGTCGTCCGGGGCCGCGCCCGCCCTCGCCGTCCCCGGCCGTCCCCGCTGTCCCGAACCGGCGGACCGGGCCTCCCGCTCCCAAGTGGCCCACTCCCATAGAAGATCACTGGCTCTTTCCAGCGGTACACCTGCTCCCTAGCATTGATCCTGTCAGTGCGACCGAGCGGCCGACGGCCGCCCGACCCGGGAGAGTTGTGTCGATTCGTTCCATTCCGCCGGCCGGGGCCCGACGGACCCTCGCCGCCGCCCAGCTGATCAGCTCGATCGGCGACGGCGCCTACTTCACCTGCTCGGCCCTCTACTTCACCCGCATCGTGGGGCTCTCGCCCGCCCGGCTGGGCCTCGGCCTCGCCGTGGCCTGGGCGGTCGGGTCGCTGGCGGGAGTCCCGCTCGGCCACCTCGCCGACCGGCGCGGGCCGCGGGGCACGGCGGTGCTGCTGGCCGTCGCCACCGGCGCGGTCGTCGCCTCCTTCCTGGTGGTCCAGTCCTTCGCGGCGTTCCTGGTCGCGGCCTCCCTGTACGCCACCACGCAGTCCGGGCTCACCGCCGCGCGCCAGGCGCTGATCGGCGGCCTGGTGACCCGTGCGGAGCGCACGGCCCTGCTCGCCCGGCTGCAGTCGACGCTCAACGCCGGCCTGGCGCTCGGCGCGGCGCTCGGCGGTGTCGTCCTGACGGTCGGGACGAGGGCGGCCTTCCTCGCCGCCTTCCTGGTCACCGCGCTGGGGTTCCTGTCGGCCGGGCTGATGCTGCTGCGGCTGCCCGTGGTGGCGCCCGGCCGCGACCTGACGGGCGCCGCGCCCAAGCTGGAGGTCCTCTCCGACCAGCCGTTCGCCGTCGTGACGCTGCTCAACACCGTGCTGCTGCTGCGGATGCCGCTGCTCAGCCTGGTGATTCCGCTCTGGATCGCCGACCGGGCGCCCGGGCTCGGCTGGCTGGGTTCGGCCCTGTTCGTCCTCAACACGCTCGGGGTGATGCTGTTCCAGGTGCGGGTGGCCCGCCGTGTCACCGGGCTGCGGACGGCCTCGCGATCCGTGCGCGAGGCCGGGTTCGTCCTGCTCGCCTCCTGCGGGGTCTTCGCCCTGGCGGCGGCCGGGGGTCTGCCGCTCTGGGCGCTGGGCGCACTGCTGGTCGCTGCGGCGGTGCTCCAGGTCGCCGGTGAGCTGCGGCAGTCGGCCGGCTCCTGGCAGATCGCCTTCGACCTGGCGCCGGCCCATCAGACCGGCCAGTACCAGGGGTTCTTCGGTTCGGGTGTGGCGGTGGCCCGTACGGTCGGACCGCTGCTGCTCACCACGCTGCTGCTGACCTGGGGCGTGCCCGGCTGGCTGCTGCTGGGCGGGCTCTTCGCGGCGGCCGGCTGGGCGATGGGGCCGGCGGTGCGGTGGGCGGAGCGCCGGCGCCCGGGAGCGGCGGCGGCGAGCGAGGCCGGGGGCGAGGCGCCGGAGGCCGTGCCCGCGCGGGCCTGACCGGCGCCTGACCGGCCGTCACCGGTCCCGTCGCGCCCGCCTGTACCGCTCCCGCCTGTCCTGTCCTGCCGGTCCCGTCGCGAGGTGGCGATGTACGGTCACGGTGCGGTGGATTTTGCGCCAGATCCTGCTCCGATACCGGAAATCGCCGGACAGATGACGTCACGTCAGAAGAATCTACGACCGTACGTGGTCTTCCCCTCCCGAGCACCGGCTGCCAGGCTGACCGGGTTTGCAGAACCGGAGGAGGTTACGTGTCCCGTATCACCAGTCTTGCGCTGGCGGTCGCCAGCGCGTTCGCGCTCGTCGCCGGTACCGCCGTCGCCGCGTCGGCGGCGCCGGATCCGGGTCCGGCGGCCGCCGAGGCCCGGGTCGATCCGGTCGCCTGGACACCGTGCAATCCCGACCCGTCCCAACCGGACCCGGGAATCTACGACTGTGCCGTCTACCCCGTGCCGCTGGACTACGCGGACCCGTCCGGCGAGAAGATCGGCATCGCCATGCTGCGCCGGCGCGCCGGCGACCCGGCGAAGCGGATCGGCTCACTGTTCCTCAACCCCGGCGGCCCGGGCGGCAGCGGCTACCTCTGGGCGACCACCAGCCGCTTCGAGCCCGAGGTCCAGGCCCGCTTCGACCTGGTCGGCTTCGACCCGCGCGGCGTCGGCCGGAGCAACCCGCTGAAGTGCTTCACCACCGACGAGGAGGCCAACGGCGTCTTCGACCGGCTGGTCGGGGTGCCGGTCACCAAGGCCGAGATCGACGGCACGCTGGCCGCCACCCGGGAGTACACCGACGCCTGCGACCGCAACGCCGGCCCGCTGATCGAGCACATGTCGACCGAGAACGTGGTCCGCGACCTCGACCGGATGCGCCGGGGGGTCGGTGACCGTCGGCTCAGCTTCGCCGGGTTCTCCTACGGCACGCTGATCGGCGCCACCTACGCCAACATGTACCCCGACAAGGTCCGGGCGCTGATCATCGACGGCAACGTCGACCCGAATCTGCGGCTGCACAACGGCCTCGAGTACGACAAGCAGCGCGCGGACGGCTTCGAACTCGCCCTGGACGAGTACCTGAAGCGGTGCAAGGCGGCCGGCGCGCCGCGCTGCGCCTTCGGCACCGGCGACACCCGGGCCAGGTTCGACGCGATCCGCGACCACCTGCGCACCTCCCCGGTCACCCTGCCGAACGGCACCCAGGTGACGCTGTCCAGCTTCACCAGCCAGGTCGCCAACGCGCTCTACGCGCAGAGCCGGCAGGCACCGCTGGCCATCTCGCTGCAGGCGCTGGACGACGTGCTCCGGCAGCAGAAGGCCCCCGCCCTGGCGGCGCCGAAGAACGCGGACGACGCCAACGTCCTGGCCGTGACCGTGCCCGCGGCGCTGCGCGAGGCCCCGGCGGACACCCCGTACTCGGCCGACGACTCCTACTACGGCGTCAACTGCCAGGACAAGCCCTACCCGTCCAACCCGCGGGTCTTCGCCAACGCGGCCCGCTCCTGGGAGCGCGACGCGCCGACCTTCGGCCGCTACCAGGCCTTCGACGCACCCGCCTGCGCGACCTGGCCGGCTCCGGCGCGCGACGTCGAGCGGTACACCGGCCCGTGGAACCGGCGGACCGCCACCCCGGTGATGGTGATCGGCAACACCTTCGACCCGGCCACCCAGTACACCTTCGCCAAGCGCATGCAGCGCCAGCTCGGCAGCGCCGTCCTGGTCAGCGTCGACGTGATCGAGCACTGCGCGGTCGGCCGCAGCACGGAGCTGAACAAGCTGGTCACCTCGTACCTGGTGAACCAGGCGGTGCCGGCCCCCGGCAGGCTCCTCAAGCCGGATGCCGACGCCTTCCCGCCGGTGGCCTGACCGCACCCCGACGGCCGGTCCCTGACGGCCCGCACCCGACCGATCGCCGGCCCCCTGCCCCCGTGGCAGGGGGCCGGTGCTCCGTCCGGCCCGGACACCGGGTAAGTTTCTCTTCGGAACTCACTCAGTACGGAAAGGGAACCCGCAGATGACCACGGAGACCGGCCGACCGGACCCGCAGCAGACCTGGACCGCCGTCGACAGCTACTTCAACGGCCTGCTGGTCGAGGAGGACGCCGCCCTGCTCGCCGCCGTCGCCGACAGCGAGGCGGCCGGTCTGCCCCCGCACCAGGTGGCGCCCAACCAGGGCAAGCTGCTCGCCCTGCTGGCCCGCGTGCACGGCGCCCGCCGGGTGCTGGAGATCGGCACCCTCGGCGGCTACAGCACCATCTGGCTCGCCCGCGCGCTGCCCGAGGGCGGCCGGGTGGTCACCCTGGAGGCCGACGAGCGGTGCGCCGCCGTCGCCGGCCGGAACATCGAACGGGCCGGCCTCGCCGGGATCGTGGAACTCCGCACCGGCCGGGCCCTGGACACCCTGCCGCAACTGGAGCAGGAGGTCGGCGAGCCCTTCGACCTGGTCTTCATCGACGCCGACAAGCCCAGCAACCCGGCCTACCTGGAGTGGGCGCTGCGCCTCACCCGGCCCGGCAGCCTGATCATCGGCGACAACGTGGTCCGCGACGGAGCCGTCACCGACCCGGCCAGCACCGACCCGCGCGTCCAGGGCGTCCGCACCTTCACCGAACAGATCGCCGCACACCCCCGCCTGACCGCCACCGCCGTGCAGACCGTCGGCGAGAAGGGCTACGACGGCTTCGTCCTCGCCCTGGTCACCGCCTGACGACGACCGGGGCGGCGCGCCGCCGGGCGTCCCTCGTCAGAGGTCCGTCAGGGGAACGGACGGGTCGGCGAGCGTCTTCGGGTCCACCGTCCGGCCGGTGCGGACGAGGTCGCGGATCGGGTCGGTGACGTCCCAGACGTTCACGTTCATGCCCGCGAGCACCCTGCCGTCGGTGAGCCAGAACGCGATGAACTCGCGGGTGGCGGGGTCGCCGCGGAAGACCACCCGGTCGTAGCCGCCGGGCTCGACGTAGCCGGTGTACTCCATGCCCAGGTCGTACTGGTCGGTGAAGAAGTACGGAACCCGGTCGTAGGCCGCGTCCTGTCCGAGCATCGCGCGGGCGGCGGTCTGCGGCTGGTTCAGCGCGTTGGCCCAGTGCTCGACCCGGATGTGGCGGCCGAACAGGGGGTGGAAGGCGTTGGCGACATCGCCCGCCGCGTAGATGTCCGGGTCGGAGGTGCGCAGGTGCTGGTCGGTCTTCACCCCGTTGTCGAGCTCCAGCCCGGCCGAGGCGGCGAGCGCCGTGTCGGGGGCGATGCCGATGCCGACGATCACCGTGTCCGCCGCCACCGTCGTGCCGTCCGCGAGCCGGACGCCGGTGACCGTGCCGTCCTTGCCGGTCAGCTCCTCGACCTGGGCGCCGAACCGCAGGTCCACCCCGTGGTCGCGGTGCAGGTCGGCGAAGACCTGCGCGACCTCGCGGCCGAGCACCCGCAGCAGGGGGAGCTCGGCCGCCTCCAGCACGGTGACCTCGGCGCCCGCCGTCCGCGCCGCGGCCGCCGTCTCCAGGCCGATCCAGCCGGCCCCGATCACCGCGACCCGGGCACCCGGCGTCAGCGCCGCCCTGATCCGGTCGCTGTCCTCGACCCGGCGCAGGTAGTGCACGCCCTCCTGGTCCGCGCCGGGCACGGGCAGCCGGCGCGGCACCGAACCGGTGGTGAGCAGCAGCTTCGCGTACTCGATCCGGCCGTCGTCGGCGAGTGTGACGGTGTGCGCGGCCGGGTCGACCGAGGTGACGGCGGTGCCCAGACGCAGCGTCACGTCGTGGTCGGCGTACCACTGCGGCGGGTGGACGTAGATCTTCTCGCGCGGCGTCTTGCCCAGCAGGTAGCCCTTGGAGAGCGGCGGCCGTTCGTAGGGCCGCTCGTGCTCGGCGCCGATCAGGACGATGCCGCCCTGGTGACCGGCCTCGCGCAGGGCCTCGGCCGCCTTCGCACCGCCCAGGGAGGCGCCGACGATGACGTACGGACGCTCGCGCCCGCTGCCGTCGGCCGTTCCTGCAGTGTCCGTGGTCATGCTGAACCCCTCGCTCTCCGGCTGGAATCACGGACAGCCTGCCGCCGGTCGAAGGGCCTGTCGAGGCCACGCGGGGCGCGCCGCGACAGGCTCCCCCGAACGGGTGAAGTAGGGGTGAGTTGGGTTTTACGTTAAGAGGTCAGGGCGTCGCTGCGTCGCGGACCAGTGCGGTGTCGACGAACTGCTCGAAGCGGACGATCCGGCCGCCGCGCACGGTGAAGTGGTGGGCCACCCGCACGGCGAGCGGCCGGCGGGTGGCCCGGTTGACCGCGGTGTAGCGGGCCAGCACCACCACGTTCTCACCGGCCACCACGTAGCTGTCGTCGTGCGCCGTCCAGTCCTCCCAGTCGGTCGCCAGCCGCTCCATCACGCCGTTGGTGACGCCCTTCGGGGTCCGGTACGTACCGGCCAGCGGGAAGCCGGCCATCTCCGTCCACTCGACGTCCTCGGCCAGGGTGGCCCGCAGCGCGGCCAGGTCGCCGCGTGCCGAGGCCAGGTACTGGCGGCGGACCACGTCGGCGGGTGCGTCGGACTCGGCGAACGACATCTCGGACCTCGGAATCTCGATCATCGCGGCTCAGCCCCAGACCATCTCGCCCTTGGCGACCTTCGTCCCGAGGTCGACCGCCAGCGTCATCCCGAGGCCCGGGTAGCGGCGCTCCAGCGCCGCCTTGGCCGCCGCCGCGTCGGCCCCCTGGCCGATCTCCGTCTCGAACGCGCGCAGATAGTCACGGGTGTGCACGATCGCGGTGCCGTCGGTGGGCGCGTCGGCGGTCCGGTGACCGGCCACCACGAACTCCGGTTCCAGCGCCTCCATGCCGTCCAGCAGGTCGATCCAGGCGGCCCGCTGCGCCGGGGTCGGGGTGTCGGCGGTCCAGACGTGCAGGCCCTCGAAGAGCAGCACCCCGCCGAGGAGTGCCCGGTGGTGGTGCTGCCAGAGGTAGTGCCGGTCCGGCAGGTGGAAGTCGGTGCCGCGCAGCTCGAACCGGTGCCCCTCGAAGACGATCTCGTCGCCGTGCAGCACCTCCGGCCGGACCAGGCGGGTCGGCAGCTCCGGTCCGAGGCGTGCCCAGGCCTTGAGCTTGCCCTCGTACGACTCCTGGATGTGCTCGACGGTGGACGCCGTGGCCAGGAACCGCGCCTGCGGGAAGGCGTCCTGCACCTCCTGGGCGCCGAAGTAGAAGTCCGGGTCACCGTGGCTGACGAACACCGTGGTCAGCCGCTTGCCGGTGGCCCGGATCCGCTCGACCAGCCGGCGCCCGTCGGAGCGGGTGAACCCGGCGTCCACCAGCAGGGCGTCGGTGGGCCCGGTCACCAGCACGGAGGTCTTGTTGAGCGAGCTGTCGGGGCTGTCGACGACCTCGAAGTCGAGGGAACTCATGCGGGGTGTCCTTCCTCGGGCCGGCCCGGCCGCCGTACACCGGGCACGCGTCGCCGCCCAGCATCGGCGACCGGAGGACGGCCCGCACCTCGGGCGGCGCGGACGGGGGACAGCGGGAGGGGAGCAGTGGGAGGGAGCAGGGGGAGGGGCGCGGGTCGCTCACCGGCTCCGTGGGCCGCCCGTCGGCTTCACGACCGGCTCGTCGGCTCCCCGGCGAGGGTCCACAGGGTGAGGTCGCTGCTGGTCGCCACGGCCAGGGTCCGCCCCGACGGGGAGAAGCCGGCAGTGCGGAAGGTCGACCAGGAGGAGTGGTGGACGTGCCACCAGGTCTCGCCGTGCTCGCCCTCGTACGGGCCGCGGCCGGTGCAGAGCAGGACCCGCTCGTTCGGCCACTCCGGGACCACGACCTCGACGTGCCAGCCGTCGTCGGTGCCGGTGTGCAGCCCGCCGCCGTAGAGGCCGGCCACCGGGACGCGGACGTCCGCGACCGGACCGATGCCGGGGCAGGCGAGATCCGGGCCGTCCGGCTCCTCGCCCGGGTCGTACACCCGGGCGAGCTTCTCGCCGGTCGTCGCGTCGAAGAGGCCGTGCCCGCTGTGGGAGACCACCAGGACGAGGTCGCTCCCGGTGGCCGGGTCGGTGGCGAAGCCGATCCCGAGCAGCCCGCCGACCGGGATCAGGCCGGGCCCGACCGGCCGCCACGGCGGGGGTGGCGCCGTGACGGCCGCGGCGAGGAAGCGGTCGCGGAGTCGCTGCTGGTACGCGGTGACGGCCATGGGGACGATCATCCCACCGGCGTTCGGTCACCCCGTCGGTGCCAGCCTGGACACCGCCGCCGCCGCGAGCAGGGTGGCGACCGCCAGCACGGGCCAGAGCGCGCCCGGTCCGACGGCCAGCAGTGTGGTCAGCACCACCGGGGCCAGCGCGCGGCCGATGCCCATCGAGAACTCCCAGCGGGCGAGCGCCCGCCCGAGCAGCCCGGGCGGCGCGGTGGCGGCGACCAGGGCCGTCCCCGAACCGCTGTAGAGGATCTCGCCCAGCGTGAAGAGCACCGAGACGGCGGCCAGCGTGGCCGCTCCGGCCGTGCCGCCGATCGCGGCCGCCGCCCAGAAGCCCAGGTAGGAGAGGGCGAGAACGACGCCGGAGGCGGCCAGGACGGCCCGCCGGGACCGGTCGGCGAGGCGGAGCACGATCGCCAGCTGGAGCGTGATCACCAGCACGGTGTTGCCCACGAACACGCCCGAGGACCAGGCCGGGGAGGCGTGCAGGTGAAGGACCAGCAGGGCGGGCAGGGCCACCTCCAGGACGTCGAAGCAGAACGCGTAGGGGAGGCCGGCGGCGCTCAGCAGACTGATCCGGCGCAGCGCGGGGCCGGCTGCCCGGCGGGAGTCCGCCGCCGGGCGGGGGTCAGGGCTGGGCATGGGACCGGTCGCGGTGACCCGGAGCGAGTGCACCAGACCCGCCGCGACCAGGCACGCGGCGGCCGTCACCCCGGCCAGCAGCCGGATCGCGCCCGATCCGCCGGCTACGGCGAAGGTGGCGAGCAGCGCGCCCGCGCCCAGGCCGGCGTTGCGCAGCGTGCGGCCGGCGGCCAGCGCCGCGTCCCGGACCCGCCCCTCGGTGAGCGTGCTGACCACGGCCGCGTGCGTGGTCGGCCAGGACTGGCTGCCGATGCCGAGCAGGACGGCGGCGGCCGTGAACCCGCCGAGGCCGTCCGCCGCGAGCAGTGCCACCGCGCCGGCCGCCCGGACCAGCAGGGTCGCCGCCGCCGGGAGGCTGCGCGCGCCGCGGTCGATCCAGCGTCCGGTCAGCGGGAGCACCAGCAGGCCCGCCACCATGCCGGTGGACATCGCCAGACCGACCGTGCCCGCGTCGAGCCGCAGCACCCCGATGCCGTAGAGCAGCAGGAACGGGCGGAGCAGACCGGTCCCGAGCGCGTCCACCAGCAGCGCGGCCGCGTAGCGGCGGCCGCCGGCGGCGGTGAGCAGCGCGAACAGGGCGGCGGGGTCGGTGAGCAGCGCGAACAGGGCGGCGGGGTCGGTGAGCAGCGCGGCGGCCCTCGCCCGCGGCGGACCGCCGGGCCCGGTGCCTACCGGACCGCCGGGCTCGGCGCGTACTTGGTCGTCAAGCCCGGCGCCTACCGGACGGCCGGGCTCGGCGCGTACCGGGCTGTCGGACTCCGGTCGCGGCGGGCCGTCGGGCTCGCCGTACGGCCGGGCGTCCGGTGCGACGAGCGGGTCCGACGGCCGGCCGTCACGGGCGGTGCTGCCACCGGTGCGGGATGTCTGCTGGAGCGGGGTCATGGCCGGTACCGTGCGCCCGGGCACCGTCCATGAGCACGTCGATTGACGACTCCCGTCAATCGACGGCGGAGCCCCCGCGACCGGCTGGCAGGATCAGGGGGTGAGCCTCAGCATCGACATCACCGCGCTGCCCGACGGGCACCTGCACTTCACACCCTCGCCGCTGGCCGAGCTGAGCGCGATGCTGCACGTCCTCGGCGAGCCCGGGCACCACCCCGGCCTCCACGGCTGGGTGGCGAGCACGGCGGCCTCGATCGCTCCCGAGCTGTCCGAGCGTCTGTCGGAGGCCGACTTCCTGTGGCGCTCCTCGCGCGCCGACTTCCTCGTCCCCGGTCTGCCGGGGGCCACCCTGGCCGACGAACTGGACGCCGTCGACCGGATCGACGACGAACTGTACGTCCGGGCCGCCGTCATGATGAGTTGCGGGACGTCCCGGCTCAGCCACCGGCGCGACTCGCCGCTCGCCGACCCGGTGGCGCAGGAGCGCGCCCGGGAGCTGGCGCTGGCCCGGGGCCCCCGGCAGGCCGACTTCACCGATCGGCTGTTCGCCGACCCGCCGGCCGTCCGGGCACTGGTCCGGCGGATGCTGGAGGACTGCGGGGAGGCCTTCTTCACGCAGGCCTGGCAGCGGGTGCTGCCGGACCTCGCGGCCGACGCCCGGCACAAGGCGGACCTGCTCGCCCGGCACGGCGCCGAAGAGGCGCTCGCGGCGGTGTCCCCCTCGGTGGCGCTGGAGGAGCGGGCGGACGGCCGGCGGCGGATCGTCGTCGACAAGCTGCAGGACAACGCGACCAGGGCCGCCGCCGGGGGAGTGACGTTCATCCCGACCGCCTTCGGGTACCCGCACCTGCTGGTGGTGCACGCGGCCGGGTGGCGGCCGGTGGTGCAGTACCCGATCCCGGAGGGCGGGCTGCCCGAACCGGTCTCGCTCGCGGTGATGCAGCAGCGGTTGGAGGCGCTGGCCCATCCGGTCCGGCTCCGGCTCGCGCGCACGATGGCGCGCGGCCCGCACACCACGGGCGAGCTGGCGGCGGCCTGGCACCTCAGCGCACCCGAGGTGTCGCGGCATCTCGCGGTGCTGCGCCGGGCCGGGCTGCTCACCACCCGGCGGCGCGGGCGGTACATGCTGTACCAGCTCGATCTGACGAGCAGTGCCCGGCTGGGCTCCGACCTGCTGGAGGCGGTGCTGCGGTGAGGGTGCCGCGGTGACGGCGCGCTGCGGTGACGGCGCTGCGGTGGGGGCGCTGGTGCGACGGCGCTGACGCGACGGTCCTGCGGTGGGAGCGCTCTGTGCGACTCCAGGGCGTGCGGCGCCCGGCGCACCACCGGTCGGGGCGGCGGCCGGGAACAGGAGGACGAGGGGAGGTGTTCGAGCGATCATGATCAATCACGATGTACCGACGGCCGTACCCGAGACCGACATCCTGCGCTACGCCGCCTTCGCCGGCGACCCGGCCGGCGGGAACCCGGCCGGTGTGGTGCTCGACGCCTCCGGTCTCTCGGCCGGGCGGATGCTCGCCATCGCCGCCGAGGTCGGTTACTCCGAGACGGCGTTCCTGGTACCGGACGCGGCGGCCGCCGCCGTCGCGGGCCGGCCCGGCGCCGGCTACACCGTGCGGTACTTCAGTCCGCTGCTGGAGGTGCCGTTCTGCGGCCATGCCACCGTCGCCTCCGCCGTCGCGCTCGCCGAGCGGTCGGGCCCCGGCCGGTACGTCTTCGCCACCGCGGCCGGCGAGGTGCCGATCGAGGTGGACAAGGGCGCGGACGGCACGCTGCGCGCCACCCTGACCAGTGTCGAGCCGCACGTCGAGGAGGTGAGCGAGAGCGACGTCGCCGAGGCGCTCGCGCTGCTCGACTGGTCGGCCGAGGAACTGGACGCGGCGCTGCCGCCCCGGATCGCCTACGCCGGTGCCCGCCACCTGGTGCTGGCGGCCGCCACCCGTGACCGGCTGGCCCGGCTGGACTACGACTTCGACGGCCTGGCCGGCTATATGACGGCCCGCGGGCTGACCACCCTCCAGCTGGTCTGGCGCGAGAGCGAGCACGTCTTCCACGTCCGGAACCCGTTCCCGGTCGGCGGCGTGGTGGAGGACCCGGCGACCGGCGCGGCCGCCGCGGCCTTCGGCGCCTACCTGCGGGAGCGGGGCGCGGTGACCGTACCGACCACCCTGACCCTCCATCAGGGCGACGACCTCGGCCGCCCGGGCGTGCTCGGCGTCGAACTCCGCGAGGGCGACAGTCGCGTCCGTGTGTCGGGCGCGGGTGTGGCGATCCCTTAGGTCCTGTCCGGCCCGACAGCAGTGGGGGCCGGTGAGGGGTCGGTGCCGTGCACGGGGCCGACCCGCGGGACGCGGTCAGCCGCGTCACCGCGGGCGAAAACCCGGCGACGTCGGCGAGCGTCCCCGGGATACTGGTCGCCCATGGATGAGGTCAAGGTCGTCGTCGCCCATTCCGAGCGTGCGACGCTGCGCGTCGGCGACGTGTTCCTGAAGGTGGACGCCGATCAGGCGCGGATCGACGCCGAGGTCGAGGCGATGTCCCTGGCGCCGGTCCCGACCCCGGAGGTCCTGTGGCGCAAGCCGCCCGTGCTCGCGATCGCCGCGGTCCCGGGGGCGACGCTCGGGCGCCTCGGTGGGCCGTCGACCGGGTCGCCGGCGGCGTGGGCGGCGGCGGGCGCCGCCATCCGGGAGCTGCACGACGCCCCGCTGCCGTCCTGGCCGGGCCGGGCCGGGCGGAGCGTCGTCGCGCTGGCGGCGGAACTCGACGACGAGTGCGGGTCGCTCGTGACGAGCGGCGTCCTGCCCGCCGACCTGGTCACCCGCAACCGCGAGGTCGCCGAGGCCGCGCTCCGGCCGTGGACTCCGGCGTTCACGCACGGCGACCTGCAGATCGCACACGTCTTCGTCGACGGCGACGAGGTCACGGGCATCATCGACTGGTCCGAGGCGGGCCGGGGTGACGCCCTGTACGACCTCGCCACCTTCACGCTCGGACACGAGGAGCACCTCGACGACGTGATCGCCGGCTACGGCACCGGCGTCGACCTCGACGTGATCCGCGCGTGGTGGTCGTTGCGGAGCCTGCTGGCGGTTCGCTGGCTGGTCGAGCACGGCTTCGACCCCTTCGCGCCGGGCTGTGAGGTCGACGTGCTGAGATCCCTGATGTGAGGCTGCCCGGGTCCGACCGCCAGGTAGGCGTTCGCCCGGGGCGGTGCAGGGCGCGGGAAATCCGGTTGTGCTGGGGGAGCGCGATGCGCGAGCCTGCCCGAATGGGACAACAGGGCGGTCGGACGGTCGGCATCCATCTCACCCACGACGGTGAATACCTCGGGTTGGTGGGGCCGTTCGAGGTCGACGGGGCGTGGTGGTCCGCCGCGGCTCCGGTTGTCGAGCGGGTGTCGGAGGAGGTGGGGGTGCCCGTGCTGGTGCTCCGGCTCGCCGAGGTGGCCGAGGGGGGCGGCGGCAGCGGCGGGCATGTGGTCTACCACGTCGAAGCGTTGGAGCGCCCGGCCGGACTGATGCCGCGTCAGCAGGGCGCCGACATCGCCGCCCTGCTCGGGCCGGCCGAGCGCCGGGCCGGCTGGGCCACTCCGTCCGGGCTGCGGGCCACGCTCGACTGGGCGGAGCGGACGCTGCACGGGGTGGGGCGTCCGGTGGCCGGTCCGGTCGAGCAGGTCCGGACGTGGAACCTGTCCGGTCTGTTCCGCTACCGGACGGCGACCGGCGTCGACGCCTGGCTGAAGGCGATCAACCCGGCGTTCAACTCCCGTGAGGGGGAGGTGATCGCGCTGCTCGGCAGCGTCGATCCCACACTGGTGCCGCCGGTGCTCGGGGCCGACCCCGCGCACGGGCGGCTGCTGCTCGACCACGTGCCCGGGGACGACTGCTGGGGCCCGTCCGCCGAGGTGGTCGCCGACGTGGTGCCGCGGCTGGTCGCCGCCCAGACGGCGCTCGCCGCCGACGGCCGGGCGGCCGCGTCCGGGCTGCGCGACCGCACCCCGCGCGCACTGCTCGCGCAGGTGGACGCGTTGCTCGACCGGCTGGAGAAGGCGGCCGAGCCGAGCGGTGCGGAGCCGAGCGGTGCGGAGCCGAGCGGTGCCGAGCCGCTCGGTGCGGAGTCGAGTGCTGCGGACGGCCCCGGCCCGGCCGGGGCGTCGCTGACGGTCGAGGAGCTCGCCGCCGCCCGGGAGCTCGCCGGCCGGCTGCCCGCGCTGGTCGCCGACCTGGCCGCCTGCGGACTGCCCGAGACACTGGTGCACGGGGACTTCCACCCCGGCAACTGGCGCTCCGACGGCGCCCGGACGGTGGTCGTCGACTATGCCGACTCCTGCCTCGGGCACCCGGCGCTGGACGGCCTGCGCCCCCGGCAGTACGTGTCCGAGGAGCGGTGGACGCAGGTCGCCGAGGTGTGGTCGCGCGCCTGGCGGGAGCACATCCCCGGGTCGGACCCGGAGCGTGCGCTGAAGCTGGTCGAGCCGCTCTACCACCTGGCCTACGCGGTGCGGTACCAGGAGTTCCTGGACCACGTCGAGACCAGTGAGCGCCCGTACCACGAGGAGGATCCGGTGAACGAGATCCGGGCCGCGCTGGCTTGTGCGGACGCGGGACCCGGGGGCACGGCGCGGGTCTGAGCGGCGATCCGGCCGGAGCCATCGCGTCCGGTGGACCGCCGGCGCCGCCCTCCGTCCTGCGGAGCGGCGGCGCCGACGGCCTCACCCGGACGGGGCGATCAGCCGGCCGTCGCGGGCCGAGTGCAGCGCGAGCGCCTCGACCGGACAGAAGTCGACGGCCTCCAGGAGCTCCTCCGTCAGCCGCTCGCCGGCCGGCTCACCGTCGGGCCCGGACGCCCGCACCGGGTGGGACAACCCGTCGGCGCCCAGCGCCAGCGAACCGGGGGCGGTGAGCGCGCACATGCCCGAGCCGATGCAGCGGCCCCGGTCGACCCGGACCACCACCGGCTCGTCCCGGGGGGTCGGGCCGGCGGCCGCCGTGCTCACCGCGTCCGCCCCGTGGGTGCCCGGGGCGGGGCCGGTCGCGTCCGGCGTCACCAGGCGACCTGGAGTGCGTTCGGGCTGCGGGTCAGCAGCCCGCGCCGCCAGTCGATGGACCCCGCCGGTCCGGCCAGCCGGAGCGAGGGCAGTCGGCGGGCCAGCCGGTGCAGGGCCAGCTCCAGCTCCATCCGGGCCAACCAGGCGCCCAGGCAGTGGTGCGGCCCGGCGCCGAAGGTGTACATCGGCGCGGCCAGCGGCGAGAACAGCTCGGTCAGCAGGTCGCCGGTGAAGACCTCGGGGTCGTGGTTGGCGGTCCGGGTGTCGGCGGCGACCACACTGCCCGCCGGGATGACCACACCGCCGATCTCCACGTCCTCCACGGTGCGCCGGAACAGGCCGGGGAGCACATCGCCGTCCCCGAGCGGGACGGCCCGCAGCAGCTGCTCCGTGGCGGCGGCGGCGCTCTGCTCGTCGGAGGAGAGCCGGTGCCAGGCCTCGCGGCCGTCGCTCAGCAGATAGACCAGCGCGTTGCCGAGCATGGTCATGGTCGTCTCGTGCCCCGCCACCACCAGGCCGATCACCAGCGAGACCAACTGCTGCTCGGTGATGCCGTCGCTCTCCCGGGCCGCTTCGAGCAGGCCGCTGACCAGGTCGTCGCCGGGCGCCGCCCGGCGTTCGGCGATCAGCTCGGCGCCGAAGCCGGCGAACTCGTCCATCGCCACCCGGACCGCCTGGGTGGAGTGCGCGGTGGTGGAGAGGGCGTGGTCGCTCCAGTGCGCGAGGCGCTTGCCGTCCAGGCCGTCGAGGCCCATCAGCCGGCTGATCACGGCGACCGGCAGGGGGCGGGTGTAGCCGGCGATGATGTCGGCGGGGGAGCCCTGGTCGATCAACTCGTCCAGCAGGGCCTCGACCACGGAGGCCACCCAGGGGCGCCAGCGGGCGATCGCGCGCGGGGTGAACGCCCGCTGCACCGTGCGGCGCAGCCGCTGGTGGCCGGCGCCGTCGAGGTTCAGGATGCCCTGCGGGTCGTCCAGGAGGTTCGGGGCGAGGGTGAGCGGGGGCGCGTCGGGCGCGTACAGCGGGGCGCGGCCCAGGCGCGGGTCGGCGAGCACCTGCCGCACGTCGGCGTGGCGGCTGACCAGCCAGACCGGGGTGCCGGTGGGCAGTGCGCCGAGGCGCGGCGGACCCGGTTCGAGGCGGCGCAGGCAGTGCAGCGGCGGCAACGGGGGCAGCGCGGTCGGGGCGGACGGCGTGGTCGGGTGGGTCAGCGTGGCCGGGCGGGGCGGGCCGGGCGCGTGGGTCTCGGCGGGGCCGGTCGTGGCACGGGTGGCACTGTTCTCGGCGGACATCCGTACTCCAGACTCCAGGGCGGTGGGCCGCAGGGGGCGGCCCGACGGGGGGTGGATCCGGGAAGTGCGCGGGGAGGGGATGGGTCGGTCGGTCTGGCCGGGGTCGATCCGGTCAGTCCGGGCCGATTCGGTCAGGTCGGTCAGGTCGGTCAGGTCGGTCAGGTCGGTCAGGTCGGTCAGGTCGGCCGGGGCGGGGTCGGGTCCGGGGGCGGGGCCCGGGGCGAGTCGAGTCGGCGAGTTCGGGTGCGTGGGCGGACGGGGCGGGTGAGTCGGACGGGTCGTTACGACCGTACGTGGGCACCGAGCCACAGTCAGCAACGATTCCAGCCAACGCAGGGTGGTTGGGGGGCCGATGACGGGCGCTCGGCTCCGTCCGCGCGCCCCTGACGCCCGGACGGCGGTGAGCGGGATCACCGGGACCGTTCGCCGGGCGCGGCCCCGCCCGGGCGATACGCTTCGTGGGCAAGTCGTTTTGTCGCAGGTCACGCCGGTGCAGAGCCGCATCGGCCGACGGAGGTGGAATCGGATGGCCCAGCAGGTGAAGGCAGTCATCGCGCGTGCCAAGGGCGCGCCCGTGGAGGTGACGACGATCGTCGTACCCGACCCCGGGCCGGGCGAGGCGGTGGTGCGGATCCAGGCCTGCGGCGTCTGCCACACGGACCTGCACTACCGGGAGGGCGGGATCAACGACGAGTTCCCGTTCCTGCTGGGCCACGAGGCGGCGGGCATCGTGGAGTCGGTGGGCGAGGGCGTGACCGAGGTCGCCCCCGGTGACTTCGTCGTCCTCAACTGGCGAGCGGTCTGCGGCCAGTGCCGCGCCTGCCGGCGCGGGCGCCCGCAGTACTGTTTCGACACGCACAACGCCAAGCAGCGGATGACGCTGCTGGACGGCACCGAGCTGTCCCCGGCCCTGGGGATCGGCGCGTTCGCGGAGAAGACCCTGGTCGCGGCCGGCCAGTGCACCAAGGTCGACCCGGCGGCCGAGCCGGCTGTCGCGGGCCTGCTGGGGTGCGGGGTGATGGCGGGCATCGGTGCCGCGATCAACACCGGCAACGTCGGCCGGGGCGACTCCGTCGCGGTGATCGGCTGCGGTGGTGTCGGCGGCGCGGCCGTGCTCGGTTCGCGGCTGGCCGGCGCGGCGAAGATCATCGCGGTGGACATCGACGACCGCAAGCTCGCCACCGCGCGCAAGCTCGGCGCCACTCACACCGTGAACTCCCGTACCACCGACCCGGTCGAGGCGATCCGCGAGCTGACCGACGGCAACGGCGCGGACGTCGTGGTCGAGGCGGTCGGCCGCCCGGAGACGTACAAGCAGGCGTTCTACGCCCGCGATCTGGCCGGCACGGTCGTCCTGGTCGGTGTCCCGACGCCGGAGATGCAGCTGGAGCTGCCGCTGCTGGACGTGTTCGGCCGGGGTGGCGCGCTGAAGTCCTCCTGGTACGGCGACTGCCTGCCGTCGCGGGACTTCCCGATGCTGATCGACCTCCACCTCCAGGGCCGCCTGGACCTCGGCGCGTTCGTCACCGAGACCATCGGACTGGACAGCGTGGAGCAGGCGTTCGCGCGGATGCACGAGGGCGATGTGCTCCGTTCGGTGGTGATCCTGTGAGCGGCGCACGGATCGACCGGCTGGTCACCGCCGGCAGCTTCGACCTCGACGGCGGCAGCTGGGAGGTGGAGAACAACGTCTGGATCGTCGGTGACGACCACGAGGCCGTGGTGATCGACGCGGCCCATGACGCCGAGGCGATCGAGGCGGCCCTCGGCGGGCGTCGTCTGCTGGCGATCGTCTCCACCCACGCGCACAACGACCACATCGACGCGGCCCCGGCCCTCGCGGCCCGCACCGGCGCTCCGATCCTGCTGCACCCGGACGACCTGCCGCTCTGGAAGCTCACCCACCCCGACCGCCTGCCGGACGGTGAACTCGCCGACGGTGGGCGGATCGAGGTGGCGGGCACCGAGCTGACCGTGCTGCACACCCCGGGCCACGCGCCCGGCGCGGTCTGCCTCTACGCTCCGGCGCTCGGCACGGTCTTCACCGGCGACACCCTCTTCCAGGGCGGCCCGGGGGCCACCGGCCGGTCGTTCTCGCACTTCCCGACCATCATCGACTCGATCCGGGACCGCCTCCTGGCCCTCCCCCCGGAGACGGTGGTCCGCACCGGCCACGGCGACCCGACCACGATCGCCGCCGAGGCACCCGGGCTCCCCGACTGGATCGCCCGCGGCCACTGACCCCCGCGGGCCCCGGCTGCTGCCGCCGCCTGCCGTACCGCCAGGTACGACGCCCGCTCGGCCCGCCGGTACGACGCCCGGCCCGGTGCTCTCCGCACCGGGCCGGGCGTCGTACGATCGCGGGCATGGCCCATGATCCGCGCGAGCTCGACGAAGCCTTCCTCGCCTTCTGGCGGGAACGGCACATCTCCACGCTGACCACCCAGCGCCCGGACGGCTCGCCGCACGTGGCGCCGGTGGGCGTGACGTACCAGCCGGAGACGGCGACCGCGCGGGTGATCAGCAGCCGGACCAGCCGCAAGGTGCGCAATGTGCTGGCGGCCGGGGCCGAGGGCTTGCGGGTGGCGGTCTGCCAGGTGGACGGCGCGCGCTGGTCCACGCTGGAGGGCGTGGCCGTGGTGCGGGACGAGCCGGACGCGGTGGCCGACGCCGTCCGCCGGTACACCGAGCGGTACCGCGAGCCCCGGGTGAACCCGGACCGGGTGGTCATCGAGATCACCGTGGGCCGGGTGCTCGGCCGGGCGTAGCCGCCGCGACCGCGCCGGCGGGCAGCTGCTGCCGCAGGTGGTGGTGGGCGCTGCTGGTGGGCTTCGTGGTCCTTGTGGTGCCTCCGTGACGCGGGTGTTTATCGGTCGTTGATCGCCGGCGCCTAGCGTCGGAGGCATGAACGAGGGAACGGTCGAGGAGCAGGGCGTGCGGGCTCTGCCCGAGGGGCGGATGACGGAGCAGGACGCGGAGCAGTTCCGCGTGCTGCTGGCTCGCTTGGGGGACTCGCTGACGGCGGACCGCCGGGCGGCCGCCGAGGCGCGGTCCGATGTTTGAGGCCGGGCCGGTGGCCGTGGGTGGCTGCGGGACGGTCGCGGTGCTGCCGCTCTGGCAGCGCGGGCCGGTAGCGGGTTCGGTGTCGGGCCCGGTGTCAGGGCTGCTGCCGGGCCCGCTGCCCGGCCCGGTGTCGGCCCCGGCCGAACCGGCCCGGGGCGCGGGGACCGGCCCGCTGGGGGGTGTCGGCGCGGACACGGGCTACTTCACGAAGCGGACCTCCGGGTAGTTCGCCGAGGGGCGGTTCAGTTCCGGGCTCGGACGGCCGAGCAGGTGCCGGTCGAAGAAGGCGCCCAGATACGTCCGCGACGCGGCGAGCGCGCGCTCGCCGCCGAGGCTGCCGTACTGGTCGTGCGCGGTCTCCGGCGGGAGCTGGTCGCGCACCCCGAAGGCGTCCAGCAGCCAGGGCATGTCGCAGGAGGACAGGTGACCGCCCTCGGGGAGGTCCAGCCAGCGCTTCCAGCCCGTCAGACGCTTCCAGGTCTCCTCCCAGTTGGCCGCCGCCTCCGGGGCGTCGTTGCTGCGCCGGGCGCTGAGCAGGAGGACCGGGCGGGCGAGGCCGTCGGCGGGCAGTGGGGCGAAGAAGTCGCCGTCCAGGTTGGCGGCGGCGCGGATCCGGCTGTCCTCCCGCATGGCCTCGACCGCGCTCGCGCCGCCGAGTGAGTGGCCGGCCGCGCCGATCCGGGACGGGTCGATCCGGAGGCCGCGGACCGGTCCCGGGCCGGGGGCGGTCAGCCGGTCGATCAGGAACCGGATGTCCTGGGCCCGGCTGAGGGTGACCTCGGTGCCCAGCCGGTCGTCCGTCCGGCCGCAGATCAGGCAGGCCTCCACCCGGCCGTCGGGGAACTGCACGGCCGTCTCGTAGGTGTGGTCGAGGGCCGCCACCGCGTAGCCGCGCGCCGCGAGGTCCTCGGCCAGGCCGGTGAGCGAGGTGCGGCTGTAGCCGAAGCCGGGGGAGAGCACGACCAGCGGGTGCCGCCCCGGGGCGGGCGTCGCACCGGCCGCGGCGCCGGTGCGCACGGCGGCGAGGTCCGGGCCGCCGAACAGCGCGGTGGACAGTTCCGCGGACATGTACGGCGCCCGCGCGCCGCGCGAGGACAGGGCCGGGTACCAGAACGTCACCATCAGTTCGCGCGTGGCCGCGTCGGCCCGCCAGGGGTCGCGCCGGCCGGTGTCCACCACGTGGGCCGAGGTGGTGCCGACCGGCCGGCGGGAGGCGGGCGCGGGTACCTGCGGAGCGCCGGGGGGCGGGGCCGCGGGAAGCGCGGCCCGGCCGGAGGCCGGCCGGGGCGCCGCCGTCGCGGCCTGCGGTCCGACCAGGCCGAGCAGCAGGGCGACGGGCAACAGGAGCGCGAGGGCGAGCGGGAGCGGTGGCGCGGCAGCGCGGTACCAGGGACGTTTCGACATGACGCCACGTTAGATCGTGTGCGGTCGGCGGGTCGTCGTGCGTACGGCGGAACCGCTGTACGCCGCAGGTCGGAGCCGCCACGCCCGGCGGCACGGCCTCGCGGACGACCTCGCCTCCACCTCGGGTCGTCATCTCGGGCCGCTTCAGAAGCCCTGCGCGGGGCGGGAGTCACCCCGGCCCGCGCAGGGCGCGCCAGGGGCTCAGCAGCCGCAGTCGCAGCCACCGCAGTCGCACCCGTCGCAGCACCCGCCGTCCCCGCAGCAGTCGCAGCAGTCCCCGCAGCCGCAGTCGCAATCGCAGTCGTGCCGCCCGCACCACCCGTCCTTGCGCTCGCGCGAGAACGGATCGTCGTGCGAGCAGCACATCAGCTGGCAGGTGCAGGCCATCAGGGCCCAGACCGCGCAGCCGGCCAGCAGGTTGCGGCGCTGCGGGGGCTTGCCGCCGGGCGGGGTGAACCCGGGGCCCTGCGGCACCCAGGGCGGGATCGGCGCGCCCGGACCGGCCGGCGGTGCCTGGCCCGGGTCCTGCCGGGGCGGTGCCTGCTGCGGGTCGGAACCGAGCGGAGGCCGTCCGCCGGCTCCGTCCCCGGCATCCCCGTGCGCGCCGGCCGCGTGCCCGCGGGCCCCGTGCCCGTGCTCGGCGGAACCGTCGGCGGGCGCCGTCCGGGTGCGGCAGGAGGCGGTGTGCGCGGCCGGGCCGAAGACGCGCTCCACGGCACGTTCGGTCTCGTGCCCCAGCAGGGCGTGCACCAGGGCGCGGTCGGTCAGCTCCACCTCGCGCAGCGCGAGCCGGATGCCGTGGACGGCGTCCCGGCAGAGGCGTTCCGCCTCGGCCCGGTCGGTGCCGGTCGCCGTGAGCGGGTTCCAGGCACCGTTCGCGGCGTCCTCGGCCTGGTCCTCGGCGGCGTCCAGGAGGTGGGCGAGGCGGCCGAACAGGCGACCCGCCTCCGCCAGCGGTTCGGCGTTGCCGGGCCGGCCGGCCAGCGTCGCGGTGTGCGCGAACGCCGCCGACGTGGCACTCTCGGTGGGCTCCGTGACCAGCAGGACGGACCCGCCCGGCAGCAGCCCGCGCTCCAACTCGGACTGGCGGGAAGCCGCGTCGAGCAGCACGGCGGTGTCGAAGCCGACGGCCGAGGCGCCGCCCGCGCTCTTGCGGTCCCAGCGCCTGGTCACCGCGCGGGCCCCGGCGGCGACCGGCCGCCGGGCGAACACGCCGTCCCGGTCCTCGACATGGTCGCGCATCTTCACCGAGGCGAGCGCGAGCGAGACGGCGGCCGCCAGTCGGGCCCCCTCGCCCCGGGCGACCGAGGCGGTGCGCATCCCGCGCAGCGGGCAGGGCCCGGCCGTGCGGCGCCAGGAGGCGTCGTCCTTCGCGCTCTGCGCCTCGACCAGGACGGAGATGATCAGACCGTCGTAGTTGGTGGCCGTCCGGGCGAGCTGGCCGTGGTCGTCCCGCAGTGCCAGGCAGAGGCCGCACAGATGGGCCGTCCACGAGGCCCGCAACCGTTCGGAGAGCCGGTGCCGACACGGCCTGATGATGCCGAACATGATCCCCCTCGTCATGCGGGCCATGGCCGGCCCCCAGTCGCAGACATCATATGACCGGCAGTTCATCGTTCCGGAAGGGTCGCGCCCGGGGGAGGGGCCGCCGGTGGAGCGGCCGGCGGGCCGCAACACCTGTGCGTGACATGGGAGTTCGGATGTCGGAGACCCCGGGGCCCGGTGGCGGGCCCGGAGTCGACGGCGGGTGCGGGCGAACGCCTCAGGACCGGCGGGTCAGCCGGTGAGGACGCCGTTGAGCTCGGTCACCGCCGTGGTGTTCTTCGCCGGGGGAGCCGTCACCTTCACCGCCTTGCCCAGCTCGGTGAAGGCCACCGTGGTGACGGAGTGGATCGGGCTCATGTCCAGGACCAGCTGGACCTTCACCACCCGGCCCTGCGGATCGACCCACACCCCGGCGGGGATCTCCAGGTCGGAGCCGCTCAGGCTCCGGTACGTCTCCAGCTTGCTCCGGATCTCCGGTGCCAGGCGCAGGGTGACGGCGTCGGTGGCCAGAATCCCGTTGTAGCGCGTGGCCCGGACCCCGCTCACCTCCTCCTCGCCGCTCCGGGTGACCTGGCCCAGGGCGGAGATCTGCTGGAGGACGTGCTCCGGGTCGTTGGCCGGCGACCGGAGCAGCGCGTGGGCGATGGTCCGCTCCCGGTCGATCGCCGCCCAGAACCCCGCTTGCACACCCGCCGAGCCGCGCACGTACACCTGGCCGTCGGCGAAGATCTCGTCGAGGTGGCTGATCGCCCCGCCGGGGAGGTCGACACCGAGCTGCCCCCGGTCCGCCGCCAGCTCGAAGTCGCCGGCGACCGCCAGCTTGTACGTGCTCTCCCCGTCGGTGAGCTCCACGCTCTGGTCGACCCGGGCGCTGGTGCGGCCCGTGGCGGCCGCGGTCTCGCGCACGACGGCGGCGGACTCGACGGTCGGCGTCGCCGAGGAGGTCGGCGTCGCCGAGGAGGTCGGCGTCGGCGTCGCGGTGGGCGGGGTGCTCGACGCGGCGGCCGAGTTCGACGCCACCGGGCTGCTCGCGGACGACCCGGCCGTGGTCCCGGTGGTGGCGGACGAGCACCCGGCGGCGCACACCAGCGCGAGCACGGTACCGACGAGACCTGTGGAACGACGCACTTCTACCCCTGACGCGGTGACGCGGTGATGACGGCCGGGCCCGCCGCGCACCGCGGCGTCCCCCCGTTGCGGTGCCTGCGTGGCACGCACCCGACGCGCCGACCCTGTCCGGCCAGGTCGGGCGGCCCCGGACGGGGTGGGCCCGCTCGACCGTGGTCGACCGGGTGGTGATGCCGGGACACGGGCCGACGCGGTGGCGGAGCCGGGAAGCCGCTCGCCTCTGCCGGGAGGCAGCCCCGGCCGTCCGGCGCTCGTCCCGTCCGGCGCTCGTCCCGTCCGGCGCTCGTCCCGTCCGGGGCCGCCCCGTCCGGGCCGGTCGTACCCCGTCCCGCAGACACCCTGTAGGTGATCTCATATCCGGGATAGCATCGCGAATATGGGAATCGATACGGCCGCCGACGAGCGGCTGGCCAACCGCCTTGCCGAGCTTCGGGTCGAACGCGGATGGACGCTGGAGGAGTTGGCGCGGCGGGCGGAGGTGAGCCGGTCCACGCTGTCGCGGGTCGAGCGCGCGGAGGTCAGTCCGACGGCCGCCCTGCTCGGCCGGCTCTGCGCCGTCTACGGGCGCACGATGTCGCGGCTGCTCGCCGAGGTCGAGTCGGCCCCGGCCCGGCTGGTCCGGGCCGGTGAGCAGCGGGTCTGGCGTGACGAGGCGACCGGGTTCGTGCGGCGCTCGGTGTCGCCGCCGGACGGCTCGCTGCGGGCCGAGATCATCGAGGGGCTGCTGCCGGCGGGTGCCGACATCGCCTACGACCGGCCGTCCGTCCCCGGTCTGGAGCATCACCTCTGGCTGCTGGAGGGCCGGTTGGAGCTGACCGTCGACGGTGAGCCGCAGCAGCTCGCGGCCGGTGACTGTCTGCGGTTCGTCGCGGACAGCACCCGCTTCCGCAGCCCCGGGCCGGAGGCCGCCCGGTACGCGCTGGTGGTGGTCGAGCCGTGAAGTCGCCGATATCCACGGCGGCGCCCCGGGAGCGCTTCGACGCCACCGGGCGCCGCGTCCTGCTGGTCTGCGTCGCGGGCGGGTTCACCACCCTGCTCGACCAGTCCGTCCTCAACACCTCGATACCGGCCCTGCGGGAGAGCCTGCACGCCCAGCCCGCCCATCTGCAGTGGATCGTGGCCGGCTACTCGCTGGCCTTCGGCCTGGCCCTGGTGCCGGGCGGGCGGCTCGGGGACGTCTGGGGCCGCAAGTGGTTCTTCGTCACCGGCCTGGCCGTGTTCACCGCCGTCAGCGTGCTCTCCGCGACCGCCACCGAGCCCTGGGTGCTGGTGGCCGCCCGGTTGCTCCAGGGCGTCGGGGCCGGACTGGTCAACTCCCAGATGATCGGCACCATCCAGGACGTGTTCCACGGCCAGCTGAGGGCCCGGGCCCTCGGGATGTACGCCGTCACGGGTGGCCTGGCCTTCGCGCTGGGCCCGCCGATCGGGGGCGCGGTACTGGCCGCCGTCGGACCGGAGTTCGGCTGGCGGCTGACCTTCCTGCTCAATGTGCCGTTCGGGCTGGCGACCGTCGTCCTGGCGGCCCGCTGCCTGCCGCGCCCGCGCCCCGGCGCCCGTCATGCCAACCTCGACGTGGTCGGCCTGCTGCTGGTCGCCGCGCTGACCCTGGTGCTGATGCTCCCCTTCGTGCAGCCGCCCGCCTGGACCGGCCGGCTGGCCTTCGCGGCCGGCGCGGCCGTGCTGCTCGGCGCACTGGTGGGCTGGCAGCGCCGTCAGGCCCGGGCCGGCGGCCACCCGTTGATCCACCCGGCGCTCACCCGGTCCGCGCCGTACGCCCTCGGTACGGCGGTCGCGATGGCCCAGTTCGGCTCGGTCGTGGCGGCCGGACTGGTGCTGGCGATGTTCCTGCAGGACGGGCTCGGTCTCTCCCCGATGGTCGCGGCGCTGGTCGCGCTGCCCTCGGCGGTCTCGATGGGGGTCGCCTCGGCGCTCGCCTGGCGGGTGGTGCAGCGCTTCGGCCGGCGGACCGTCACCGCGGGCATGACGGTCTCGGCGCTGGTGATGCTCACCGGCGGCCTCGTCGTGCGGTGGGGACCCACCGGCGCGCTGCCGTGGCTGCTGGCGGCGCTGCAACTGCTCGGCGGCGCCGCCGCCGGGGTGATGAGCGCCACCAACCAGGCGTACGTGCTGCGCCACGCGCCTGCCGAGGCGGCCGGGGTGAGCGGGGCGATCCTGCAGATGGCGCAGCGGATCGCGGCGGCGGTCTGCGTCTCGGCGCTCTCCGGCGTCTACCTGCGCGCCACCGGAGGCGGTGGCGGCCACCGGGCCGCGTACACGTATGCCAGTGTCGTCTGTGCGGCGGTGGCCGCCCTGGCGGTGCTGGCCTCGGTGTTCGCGAGCCGGGCGGTGGCGCGGGAGGACGGACGGCCGGGCCGGTCCGGCGAGGCCACCGAGCCGGGCGGGAAGGCGGAGGTCTCCGGACGGGCGTCGACCGGGGAGGCCGCCGGACCGGGAGCGGGCGGTCGGTCCGGCCAGGGCGGCGAGGTGCGGGCGCGGCGGTAGCGCGGAGCGCGCGGCGTCGGCGCGGCCGGATTGAGCGGTGGGCGAACGGCCGGCCGGCCGGCGGGGACCGGGACATACGGTGACCGTTATGACTGTTCATCGGACTGTCGAGCTGCCGGAGGTCACCCTGGCCTACCGTGAGTCCGGCCCGCCGGGTGGCCCGCCGCTGCTCCTGCTGCACGCGCTCGGCGAGCGGGCCACCGACTGGGACGGCGTCCTGCCGGACCTCGCCCCGCACCACCGCGTCCTCGCGCTCGACCTGCGCGGCCACGGGGACAGCGGGCGGCCCGGCCGGTACGGCCTGGAGCCGATGCGCGACGACGTCCTCGGCCTGCTGGACGCGCTCGGGCTGGACCGGGTCGATGTGGTCGGTCACTCGATGGGCGGTGTGGTGGCGTACCTGCTGGCCCAGGAGCACCCCGAGCGGGTCGGCCGGCTGGTGCTGGAGGACGTCCCCGCGCCCTACCCGCGCCCGGCGAGCCCGGTGGCCGACCCGCCCGCCGAACCGGTCGCCTTCGACTGGGCGGTGGTGAGGGCGGTCAAGGAGCAGATCGACACCCCTGACCCGCACTGGCTGGAGCGGATGCCCGCGATCGGCGCGCCCACCCTGGTGGTGGCCGGCGGCCGGGCGAGCCATGTTCCGCAGGACCGGATCGCCGAGATGGCCGAGCGGATCCCCGACTGCCGGGTGGTCACCATCGAGGCCGGTCACCTGGTGCACCACGCCCGGCCGGCGGACTTCGTCGCGGTGGTCGCGCCGTTCCTGGACCCCGCCGACCGTATCGACTGACCTGCTCACCGGGCCGGCGAGGCTCACCGGCCCGGTGACGCGAGGACGGCCCCGCCACGCGGGGCCGGCCCGGGGTCAGACGCCGTGCTCGGCGGGGAGCCGGCCGGCCCGGACGGCCGCGACCAGGTCGGCGTGGTCCGCCTCGGTCCGGTCCGCGTACGCCACCGCGAAGGCGGCGACCGCCTCGTCCAGGGCCTCGTTCTTGCCGCAGTAGCCGCTGATCACGCCCGGGTCGGCGGTGTGCGCGTGGGCCCGGGCGAGCAGGGCGCCGGTGATCCGGGCGTAGTCGTCGAGCTGGGCGGGCAGCAGCGCGGCCGGGTCCACGCTGCCCTTGCGGTTGCGGAACTGCCGTACCTGGTAGGGCAGTCCGTCCACCGTGGTCCAGCCGAGCAGGGTGTCGCTGACCACCTGCATGCGCTTCTGGCCGAGGACCACCCGGCGGCCCTCGTGGCCGTCCGGCACGGTCACCGGGTAGCCGGCGCGGGCCAGGTGCGGCAGCAGCACCGAGGGGCGCGCCTCCTTCACCTGGAGCACCAGCGGCTGCTCGCGGTGGTCGGTCAGCAGGACGACGTACGAGCGGGTGCCGACGCTGCCGGTGCCCACCACGCGGAACGCCACGTCCTGGACCCGGTAGCGGGCGAGCAGCGGGTGCAGCTCCGCGGGCACGGTGGTGACGTAGTCGCCGAGCGCGGTGGCCACCGCGGCGGCCGTCGTGTCCGGGACCTCGCTGAGCACCGGGGGCGCCGCGGTGAACCGCAGTCCGCCGTCCTGCGCGCGGACGGTGGACTTGGCGGCGAACCGGGCGCTGGTGTTGCCCAGCGCCTTGGCACCGACCTTCTGCAGGGCCTCGGCCAGGTCGTGCGCCTGCGCGAACGAGACCAGCTGGTCGTCGGCGACGGCGTTCCAGGCGTCCAGGACGGGCAGCTTGGCCAGCGTGCGCATGGTGCGGCGGTACGAACCGGCGGCGTCGAACGCGGCCCGCCGCGCGGTGGTCTCGTCGGCGCCGACCTCGCGGCCCGCCAGCACCAGGCTGGTGGCGAGCCGCTTGAGGTCCCACTCCCACGGGCCGGGCACGGTCTCGTCGAAGTCGTTTATGTCCATGACGAGTTGGCCGCGGGCGTCGCCGTACAGGCCGAAGTTGGCGGCGTGCGCGTCACCGCAGAGCTGGGCGGTGATCCCGGTGGTGGGCGTGCCGGTGAGGTCGGCGGCCATCAGACCGGCGGAGCCGCGCAGGAAGGCGAACGGGGTGGCCGCCATCCGGCCCAGCCGGATCGGGACCAGCTCGGTGAGGCGGCCGGCGTTGGACGCCTCGATCGCCTCGACGGCGGTCGGGCGGTCTTCGGGGGTGCCGAACTCGGCGTGCCGCTCACGCGGGACGCGCTCGCGCACGGCCTTGCCGCGCTCGCGGGCCTGACCGTCGTGGCGCGGCGCGAACCCGTCGACGGCGAACCGCCGCCCCCGGCCGGCCGCGTCCGCCCGTGCCCCGGACTCTTCCACCGCTTCGGTGAGCTGCGTCATCGTGCCCCGCCCCGTCCTCTGTCGTTCCCGCCCGCGACCTGCGCGGACCCGGCCCGTCCGCGGGCCGGGCAGCAGGTTACCGGTCCGCTCGAACGGCCCGTCGGGAGGGAGGGACGTGTTCCGGGGAGCGCCGGTTCCGCCGGGCCCGGGACGATCGGAGCGGGCGGGGCGGTGGCGCCCGGGCGGGGCGGTGGACCGCGGCGGGCGGTGGCCGCACCGGCCCGGAAGGTCAGTGGTCGAACCGCGGGTCGGCGGCGTCGTAGCGGTACATCCGGGACAGCACCCGGATGACCTCGTTCTCGCGCCGCGCCTCGGCCCACCCGCCGACCAGGGCCAGCGCGGCGCCGTGGCGCTCGGCGACCTCGCGCAGGGGGACGACCACCTCGGCGCGCACCTCGCCCTCCGCCACCGGGACGGCGTTGCCCTCGGCGTCCGCGGCCCACGTGTCACCGTCGTCCACGGCGGTGACACGGACCCGGCGCGGTGCGCGGGGCTCCGGGGGGAGCGGGGTCAGCCGGACGAAGTAGGAGCCCTCGAAGAAGTAGAAGTCGGCGGTCTCACCGTCGAGCGCGCCGGCGACGGCGCGACCCAGCGAGCCGAGCACCGACAGGGCCGCGTCGCTCCACCGCGCCGCCGGGAACTCCCGGCCGTCCACGGTCAGCCACACCCGGCCGTCGACGAAGAGCGGCTCGCGCGAGTCCACCCGCAGGTCGTCGAGAGGGATGTGCAGATCGAACATTCACCTGACGACCGCGGTCGCCATCTGGACCAGGGCGCCCGGCAATCCCGACAACCGGGTCTGTTTCTCCGCCACCACCACGACCGGCTTCCTCACCCTGGAACTGCCGGACGTCTTCGCCGTGCAGACCGTCGGACGCGCGCTGCACGCCGGCCTCACCGCCGGCGGTGCCTCCCAGGCGGTCGACGTCCCCAAGGACGGCTTCCAGGGTGTCGGCGAGGGGCTGGGGCAGCCGGCCACGACCCTCGTCGAGATCCGGGTCACCGGCTGACCGGAGGCGCGCCGCCGTGCCCCGGCCCCGTGGCCGGCGTCGCCGCGCCCCCGGCTCCGTGGCCGGCGGGGCGGGGACCCTAAGCTGGCCGGTGTGGACGGTCTTCGGGGGAGTGGCGGCGCGCGGGTGGCCGCCGGGGTGGCGGCGGTGCTGACGGTGGGGGCCGGGCTCGGCGTGCGGGCGGTGGCGGGTGGTGACGTCGCCAAGTACGCGGGCGACGCGGCCTACACGGTGCTGCTGTACGCCCTGGTGCTGCTCGTCGCGCCGCGGCTGCGCCCGGTGGCCGCCGCGGTGGTGGCGGCCGGGCTGAGCTGGGCGGTCGAGCTGTTCCAGCTCACCGGCGTCCCCGAGGACCTCGGCCGGCGCGGTGCGGTGGCGCGGTTGGTGCTCGGCTCCACCTTCAATGCGCCCGACCTCGGCTGGTACCTCGTCGGCGCCGGGGCCGCCGCCCTGCTGCACACGGGGGCGCTGCGGCTGGCCCGGTCCGGCCGGGTGCGGTCCGCCGTCGGGTCGACGGGGAGTGCGCCCGGCCGGATCTGACGATGCGTCAGAGTGGGAGCAGCTCCGGCCGCTTCGCCTCGACGTGGTCGCCCGAGGACTCGCCGCGCAGCCGGCGGCCGACCCACGGCAGCAGGAACTCGCGCGCCCACTGCAGGTTCTCCCGGCGCTGGTCGGCGGCGGTCTGGACCGGCAGGGCCGGCCACGGCGCCTCCGGGTCCTGCTCGGTGCGCAGGCCCAGCGAGCGGGCGGCCAGCAGGGCGACCCGCTGGTGCCCCTCGGCCGAGAGGTGCAGGCGGTCCTCGCTCCACGCCCGGCGGTCCTGCACCGCGCGCAGCGACCAGAGGTCGGCGACCTTGCAGCCGTTGCGGTCGGCGACGGCCCGCATGTGGCCGTTGTACGTGGCGATCTTGCCGCGAAGGTGCTTCAGCAGCGGTACGCCCCGGGTGTCGAAGCCGGTGCAGATGAGCACCGTCCCGGCGGATTCGGTGAGTTGGACGATGGCACGCTCGAAGCGCTCGGCCACCTCGTCCGGGTCGCTGCCCGGGCGCAGGATGTCGTTGCCACCGGCGCAGAAGGTGACCAGGTCCGGCTGGATGCGCCGGACCTCGGGCACCTGCTCGGCCGTGATCTGGTCGAGCAGCCGGCCGCGCACCGCGAGATTGGCGTAACGGAACGCGCCCGGCGGGCATCCGTCGGCGAGCAGTCCGGCGAGGCGGTCGGCCCAGCCGGCGAAGGCGCCTCCGACGCCGGGGTCGTTCAGCCCTTCGGTGAAGCTGTCCCCGATGGCCGCGTACGAACTGAGGTCAAGGGTCTCCTGGAGGTTCGGCATGAAGGAGATAGTTCACTGTCTCAAGTGACCTACGCCACCGTAGGTGGCCCGTGCGGGTACGTGAGATGGACCACGTGCGATTTCGGCGGGCGCCGGGAATAACGGGGCGCGGGGTCGATCGCAGGGGCTTCGCCCGGCCGGAGGCTTCTGACAGGCGCTCAAGTACGCTCCGGATCAGCTGACTTCGGCTCCGAATGCGGTGCCCCCGTGCGCCGGTGCGCGCGCCGGGTGCGCGGGGGGTTGCACCCGGCGGGGGCATCCGCGCAGGTGTGCGAACGGCGCGGCGCGGGCAGCCGCCCTCTGGGCTGCGCGCGCACCGGGGGTACTCGGGCGCACCCCGCTGCCTGGCACCCGGGACCGGGCACATCCGGCAGCCGAGTGCCCGGTACGCCGAGCACCCCGGTGGGCCGAGCACTCCCGATACCCCAGCACTTCCGGTACCCCAGCACTCCCGACCCTGACTTCCCGGACGGCGGAGGTAGCCGCATGCCGAACCGAATCCCGGAGCGCACCGCGAGGCCGCGGCGCTACCTGATGTGCCGGCCGACGTACTTCACCGTCGACTACGCCATCAACCCCTGGATGGACCCCGCACGGCCGACCGACACCGATCTCGCCGTCCGCCAGTGGGAGCGGCTGTGTACGACGTACCGGCGGCTCGGCCACACCGTCGAGCTGATCGAACCGCTGCCCGGTCTGCCCGACATGGTCTACACCGCCAACGGTGCCACCGTCCTGGCCGGCCGGGCGCTGGTCGCCACCTTCCGGCACCCCGAGCGGGCCGGCGAGTCCGATGCCCACCAGGCGTGGTTCCGGGCCGCCGGCTATCGGGAGGTCCACCGGGCCGGGCACGTCAACGAGGGGGAGGGCGACCACCTGGTGGCCGGCCGGCGGGTGCTGGCCGGCACGGGGTTCCGCACCGACCCGGCGGCGCACGCCGAGGCCCGGGCCCTGTTCGGCGTCCAGGTGCTCAGCCTGACGCTGGTCGACCCGCGCTTCTACCACCTGGACACCGCGTTGGCCGTCCTCGACGACGACCACGTCATGTACTACCCCGCGGCCTTCTCGCCGGACAGCCAGGCGCTGCTGCGCAGCCTCTACCCCGACGCGATCCTGGCCGACCGCGCGGACGCCGAGGTGTTCGGCCTCAACGCGGTCTCGGACGGGCGGCGGGTCCTGCTGCCGGAGGCCGCCAAGGCGCTGGCCGGCCGGCTGGTCGAGCACGGCTACGAGCCGGTGCCGGTGGACGTCTCCGAGCTGCTCAAGGGCGGGGGCGGCGCCAAGTGCTGCACGCTGGAGCTGCGGCCGGCCTGAGCGGCGTGGCGTCCCGGCGTCCGGGTCCGGGCCGGGACGCCGCCGCGCCGGGCGGGTGCGCGGCGCGGCGGCGTGGCCGGTGGCTCAGGCGTCCTGGCCCAGCCAGAGGTCGGGGCCGAACACCTCGTAGTGGATGTCCGCGGCCGGCACGCCCGCCGCGAGCAGCTGTGCCCGCACCGAACGCAGGAAGGGCAGCGGGCCGCACAGGTACGCGACGGTGCCGGCCGGGACCGGCACCGTGGCGAGGTCGACCAGGCCGGTCCGCTCCTGCGGCCAGTCGCCGAGCGGACGCTCGTAGAAGACGTGGGCGACGGCGTTCGGCAGTTCGGCGGTGAGCCGGCCGAGGTCGGCGCGGAAGGCGTGCGAGAGCTGGTCGCGGTCGCCGTGGACGGAGATCACCGTCCGGGGGGAGCCGGTGGCGGCGAGGTGGTCCAGCATGGCCGTCATCGGGGTGTTGCCGATGCCGGCGGAGGCGAGCAGCACGGGGCCGGTGCCGTCGGCGAGGGTGAGGTCGCCGAGCGGCGGGGCGAGTTCGACGACGTCGCCGGTGCGCAGGTGGTCGTGCAGGTGGCCGGAGACCTCTCCGGCCGTCGCCCCGTCGCCCCCGGAGCCGGCCCGCTTGACGCTGAAGCGCAGTGTGCCGTCGGCACGTCCGGAGAGGCTGTACTGGCGGATCTGCCGGGCGCCGTCCGCCATCGTCGCGCGCACCGAGACGTACTGGCCGGGCCGGGCGGGCGGGACCGGGCCGCCGTCGGCGGGGCGGACCAGGTAGCTGGTCACCTCGTCGGTCTCCTGGTGGCGGGCGACCACGGTGAAGCGGCGCCAGAGGTCCTCCGGGTCGCCCGACTGCGCGGCGGCGGTCCCGGTCCGCAGCCGGTCCTCGATGGCGATCAGCGCGTTCGCCATCAGCCAGTACACCTCGTCCCAGGCGGCGGCGACCTCCGGCGTGACGGCCTCGCCGAGCACCTCGACGATCGCGGCGAACAGGTACTTGTGGACGATCCGGTACTGGTCGTCACGGATGCCGACCGAGACGTGCTTGTGCGCGATCCGGGTGAGCATGGCGTCCGGCCGCTGGTCGGGGTGGGCGATCAGCGCGGAGGCGAACACGGCTATCGAGCCGGCCAGCGCCTGACGCTGGGTGCCGTTGGCCTGGTTGCCCCGGTTGAACAGGTCGCGCAGCAGCTCCGGGTGGTCGGCGAACAGCGTGTCGTAGAAGAGCGGCGTGATCTCGCCGATCGCGCCGCCCACGACGGGCAGGGTGGCTTCGACGATCTCGGCGGACTTGGCGGACAGCATGGGGCTCGCTCCAAACTGGTATCTGAGATGCGTATTAAAGGCCGTGCGGAGGCGCGGGACGGCGGGCGGGGTGTGGGGTCGGGTGGGGTCAGCCGGTGGGTCTGCCGGTGAGGCTCAGTAGGACCGGTCCGGTGGGCGGGGCGACCAGGTCGTCGATCGAGAGCGGATCGAGCGAGGCGAAGAACGCCTCCTGCGCGGTCCGCAGCGCCCCGCGCAGCCGGCAGGCGGCCCGCAGCGGGCAGGGCGGTTCGTCCTCGCAGCCGACCACGTCACCGACGCCCTCCAGCTCGCGCAGCAGCAATCCGACCGAGCCGGTCCGGCCCGCGAAGGTGAGCGCCAGGCCCCCGCCCCGCCCGCGTCGCGCCTCGACCACGCCGAGGTGCTGCAGCCGGCTGACGACCTTGGCGGCGTGCGTGTACGGCACGCCCACGGACTCGGCCACCTCACGGGTGGTCGGGTTCGCGTCCTCGTCGAGGACCGCCAACCGCATGGCGACGCGGAGGGCGATGTCGGTGCTCTTGGTCAGCCTCACGTTCGAAAGGCTAGCGAATGCGAATCCTGGAATCCAATTTCCTGCACGCCCCTGCACGCCCCGGCACGCCCCGGTCCGGGCGGGGGCCGCGGGGCAGGGGCCGGGTCGGCGGGGGCACGGGTCGGCGGGGCGCTCGGTGGCCCGCGGCGCGGCCGGTCCGGGGTCGAACCGTTGCCCGCGGGCGGGGCGCCGGGACCGTCCGAGCTGTCCGGCAACTGCTCTACTGGGCGCGCCTGTTGGCAGGCCCATTCGTCGACGACCGGGGGCGTCATGGACGGTGAAGCCCAGCCGCCACCGCTACTGCCGGCACCGCCGCCGGTTCCGCCGCGGCCACTGCGGCCGCCCGCCGAGGACGGGACGTTCGGGGCCTGTGCGCCGGACCGCCGACCGCTGCCGGAGCGTCGTACGGAGGCGGGTCGTTCGGGGGCGCCTTCCAGAGCGGCCCGCCCGGGATCCTGGAGGAGACGGCGCGGGACCAGCCCCGCGAGGGCGTGCTCCGGCGCCGGGTCGGCACCGTCGTCGACGCCCTCCGGTCGGTCGCCCTGCCGGCGGCGGCCGTGGCCGGACCGGAGGCCACCTTCACGGCGTTGATCGGCTGAACCGGCGCCGGGCGTCGGCGGTGGGTGGTGCACGTCGGGCTGGATCGGCCGGACTGGTGCGGTGGCCGGCGCCGGGCGTCGGCGGTGGGTGGTGCACCCCGGGCGCACGGCGTCGCCCCCGGGTCGGTCCCGGGGGCGACGCCGTGGCTCAGCTCCGGGCGGTCTCGGGCTGCGCCGCCGCCCCGGCGGCCGGAGGCGTGACCGTGACCGCGTCGGCGGCGGTCGCCGAACCGCCGACCACGACGGGGGCGGGCCGCCGGGCCGGGACGAGCAGGGCGGCGAAGGCGGCCGCCAGGCAGAAGACGGCGAGCAGCGTGAACCCGTCGGTGTAGCCCGCGGCGTAGGGCAGGCCGGAGGGCTGGAGGTGGCCGGTGACCAGGCTGGTCATCAGCGCGGCGCCGATCGAGCCGCCGATGGTGCGGATGTTGGCGTTCATGCCGGTGGCCGCGCCGGTCTGCGCCGCGGGCACGCTCTGGACGATGAGGTTGCTCATCGAGGCGAAGGCGAGGCCGATGCCGAGCCCGAAGACACCCGCCGCCAGGGCGACCTGCCACGGCCGGTCGTGCCAGGCCGCGAGCATCGCGCAGGACACCGAGCCGAGGGCGGCGCCGGTGATGAGCTGGGCCTTGGCGGGGAACCGGCCGGCCAGCCGGCCGCCGAGGATGCCGGCCACGAACATGGTGACCAGCATGGGCAGCATCAGCAGTCCCGCGCCGGTGATGCTCGCCCCGAAGCCGTAGCCGGCCGAGGAGGGCGTCTGCGCGAAGCCGGGGAGGAACGCCCAGACCGCGTACATGCCGCCGCCGAACAGCAGGGCGGCGGTGTTGGTCGTCCAGACCGCCGGGAGGCGCATGATGCGCAGGTCGATCAGCGGGTTGCGCGAGCGGGCCTCGACCAGGGCCCAGAGGGCGAACAGGACGACGGCCGCGAGCAGCAGGCCGAGTACCCCGGCCGAGTCCCAACCCCACTTCGAGGCCTGGCTGATGGGGAGCAGCAGCGCCACCAGCCAGCCGGAGAGCAGGACGGCGCCGAGCCAGTTCACCCGGCCCGAGCCGTCGGCGCCCGCGGGGCGCTCGGGCGACTCCGGGATGTAGCGGTGCGCGATCACGGCGGTGATGGCGACGATGATCACCGGGAACCAGAACAGCCAGCGGTAGTCCAGCGCGCCGACGATCGGCCCGGCCAGGACCATGCCGAGGCCGCTGCCCACCGCGATGACGGCGGACAGGTTGCTGATCCCGGTGGCCACCCGCGCGGCGGGGAACTCGTCGCGGATGATCCCGAAGGAGAGCGGGAAGAGCGCGCCGGCGATGCCCTGGATGACCCGGGCGATGATCAGGACGGTGATGTTGGGGGCCAGGGCGGCGATCAGGCAGCCCACCAGGAGGGCGCCGAGCGCCGCGACCAGGGTGCGCTTCTTGCCGACCAGGTCGCCCACCCGCCCGAGGATCGGCGTGAAGATCGAGGCGGAGAGCAGATAGGCGGTCATCACCCAGGTGACGGTGGCCTGGGAGGTGTGCATCGCGTGCTGGACGGTCGGCAGGGCGGGCGTGATCAGCGACTGGAGCAGGGCGAACACGCCCGCACCGGTCGCGAGGACGCCGAAGGTGAGGCGATTGGACGGGCGGCTCATCGGACCTTCTCGGGGCATGGGGGCACGAAGGAAGTGCGTGCCCACGGGATGCGTGCGGTACGGGAGTACGGGCGTACGGGAGTGGAGCACGGGCGAGCAGGTGCGAACGGGTGCGCGCGGAGGTGGAGCGGGCCGGCGGGCGGCGCTCGGGTCCGGTGGGGGGGGCGACGGAGGTGCTGATGGCAGCCCTGCCGGACCTGTGGCAGGGGCGGGGTCGGGGCCCCACTGCTAAAGTTGAGGCATGCCTCCAGATTATCGGAGGCATGCCTCCGCTTCAACCCGGTGTCCGAAAAGAGATCCCCAGTGACGGAACAGGTCATGGTCGGCGAGTTCATCGCGGCCCAGCGCCCGCGCCGCGCCGATGCCGCGCGCAACTTCGACGCGCTGCTGGTCGCCGCCCGCGAAGCCTTCGCCGAGCACGGTGCCGAGGCCTCGCTGGAGGACATCGCCCGCCGGGCCGGCGTCGGCATCGGCACCCTCTATCGCAACTTCCCCACCCGCAGGCACCTCTTCGAGACGGTCTACGCCAACGAGGTCAACGAACTGAGTCTGGTGGCCGGGGAGTTGTCGGAGGACGCGCCCTGGGAGGCGCTGACCGGCTGGCTGCGCCGGTTCGCCGCCTACACCCTGACCAAGCGGGCGATCCGTGAGGCCCTGGAGGGGGAGGAGTCGGACATCTTCCTGGCCTGCCGGCAGTCGATGTTCGAGGCCGGTGCCCCGCTGCTCAAGCGCGCGCAGGACGCCGAGGTGGTGCGGGCGGACATCTCCATCGACGACCTGCTGCGCCTCGTCTCCGGCGTCAGCTCGGTCGCCTTCCCCGACGAGGGGCAGCGCGACCGGGTCCTGGGCATCGCCCTGGACGGGGTGCGGACCGGGGTCTGACCGGCCACCCCCGCCACCGGCTCCGGGTCCGGCGCCCGCGGGCCCGGCCGCAGGGGTGTCGGCGGCGTCTCCTACCATGACGGCCATGAACGCTGAGGGGTCGGATGCACGGCTCATCGACGGCCGCTTCGAACTGCTGCAACGGCTCGGCGGTGGAGGCATGGGCCTGGTCTGGCGCGCCCGGGACAACGCGCTCCACCGCGAGGTGGCGCTGAAGGAGGTCCGTCCGCCCGATCCGGCGATGGCGGCCGCCGACCCGGAGGGCGCGCGGGAGCTGCGCGAGCGGGTGCTCCGCGAGGCGCGTGCCCTGGCGCGGCTCCAGCACCCCCATGTGGTGATCATCCATCACATCGTCGACACCGCCGACCATCCGCACCCCTGGCTCGTCATGGAGCTGGTCACCGGCGGCAGCCTCGCCGACCGGCTGGCCCGGGGCCCGCTCACCGTGCCGGAGGCCGCCGGGATCGGCCGCGGGGTGCTCTCGGCGCTGCGCGCCGCCCACGCCGCCGGCATCCAGCACCGCGACGTCAAGCCCGGGAACGTCCTGCTGCGGCCGGACGGCACTCCCGTCCTCACCGACTTCGGCATCGCCGCCATGCGGGACGCCACCGCCCTCACCAGTACCGGAGCCCTGATCGGGTCGCCCGAGTACATCGCCCCGGAGCGGATCCGCGGGTCCGAGGGCGATCCGTCCTCCGACCTGTGGTCGCTCGGCATGATGCTGTACGTCGCGGTCGAGGGGCACCACCCGCTGCGCCGGGCCACCACTCTCGCCACCCTCGCGGCCGTGCTCGACGAGCCGCTGCCGCCGCCGGTGCGGTCGGGGCAGCTCGGCCCGCTGCTCGCCGCCCTGCTCGCCCGGGACCCGGCGCTCCGACCGGACGCGGAGCAGCTCGACCGCGCGCTCGCGGCCGCCGAGGCCGGGGCCGCTCCCGGTCCGGCGCACGGTCCGGCCGTCGGCGCGGTGGCCTGGTCGCCGACGGGGCTCGACACGCCGCGGCCCGCGCCGGCTCCGTGGCCGGGCGCCGACCGGGCGACGTTCGGACTGTCGCCCGGCACCGGCGCCGCCACCGGTCCGGCGTACGGCTACGGTCAGGGCCACGGCGGCGGCCCGGTCGACGCGGTGGCCCACCCGGGCGCCACCGGTCCGGCCCACCCGGGGCACCCTGGGTACCCGACCGACGCGACCCCGCCCGGCCGGGTGGTGCCCGCGCCGCGCGGCAGGCGGGTGCGGGCGGTGCTGTTCTCGGTCGCCGCCGTCACGCTGACCGGCGTGCTCGCCTGGAACCTGCGGCCCGGCTCCGGCGCCGACGGCGGCTCCGGAGCCGCCCCGCCCCCGGCGGCGTCCAGTACGGGGGTGACCGGCACGGGGACGACCGGGGCCGCGGACCCCGCCGCCTCGACCGCCGCCACGCCCGGGCCCGCCGCCTCCTCGCCGGGTACGGCCAAGTCCGCGCCCCCGTCCGCCGTTCCGCCGGACTTCCTCACCCCGGCCGGTGTCCGCACCACGGTCGACGCCGTCCGCCCGTACCTGGCCGACTCCAAGATCACCGACCTCACCGTCTACCCCACCTACGCGAGTGCCACGGGGCCGACGACCGCCGACGCCACGGTGTACGACCGGCTCAGCTACCGCGACGGCAAGGTCACCCGCTCCCCGGGGGGCACGATGACCTCCCGGGACAAGACGGTCGACCTGCGGAGCTTCGACTGGGAGATCATCCCGGCGCTGCTCCAGAAGGCCCAGGACACGCTGAACGTCCCCAATCCGACCAGTCGTTACCTGATCATCGGCCCGGACAGCGTCGACGGTACGCCCAGCATCCGCGTCTACCTCTCCGGCCCGTACGGCGGTGGCTACCTCGCCGCCGACACCAAGGGCAAGGTGAAGCGGTCGTTCCCCCGGGGCGGCTGAGGCGGACCTGAGCCGGCCGCGCGGGTGCCCCGTCGCGGCCGGCTCGGTGTGCCGTGGACCCGGTCCGGAGCCACCGGTCGAACGTCAGGAGGAGAGACGTCCGCCCGGGTCGGCCGCATGCCCCACGGTCCGCGCCGGACCCGGCGCCCCCGAGTCAACCGCGCCCGCCGGCCAACCGCGCCCTTGGGCCAACCGCGCTCCGCTGGCAGCCGCCCCCCGCCGGTCCGCCGGGGCCGGCCCGCCGTCTGCGCGGGCTCGCTCGTCCGCGATGGGTGCGTCGCCGAACACACCGCAGTACGCATCGCCAATGGGTCTCTGGACACAACTGGTTTGTCATGCAAACCTGTTTCTCATGACGACCCACCCTGTCCCGTCCCCGGGCGACCCCCGCACGCTGCTGGCCATGAAGCGGGCCCTGGTCCACCAGGTCCGCCGTGAGCAGCGCGGTGCCTGGTTCCCGCTCCTCGTCTTCGCCGCCGTGCGGTTCGGCGCGGCGCCGGTGGTCCGCTACGGCCAGGGCGACCACAGCCGCGGCGACCTGCCGCCGGCGATGTGGTACTGGCCGGTGGCGCTGCTGCTCGCCTACGCCGCGATCGGCTGGTTCTACCTGCGCCGTTCCAGCCGGCTCGGCCTGGGGACCCGGGTCGGACCGTACGTGGCGCTGGGTATCGTGCTGGTCGTGCTCATCACCTTCTACGTCGCGTGGGCAGCCACGCACTCGGACGTCCTCTCCGGCATCCACGGGCCGGCGCCCGTCGTCCTGCTCCTCGACACGGTGGTGAGCCCGGCCGGCACGATCGGCCTGGCCCTGCTGCTGCTCGCCCGGATCGAGCGCAGCCGGCCGCTCCTCGCCGTCACCTGCGGGTACCTGGCCGTCGTGGTCGCCTCCGGCAGCCGGCCCGACCCGTCGCCGTGGGGGTTCCTCCCGAACCTCCTGCTCGGCGGAGGCGTGCTGCTGCTCGGCGGTGTCGGCCTGGCCCTGCTGCAACGCCTCCAGGGGCGGTCGGCGGCATGACCGAACACCCCACCGAGCACCCCACCAACAGCCTCGACGACGTTGTGCACCAGCGCGTCCGCCTGGGCATCCTCGCGGTGGTCAAGGAAGCGCGCCGGGTGGAGTTCACGTTCCTCCGCGGCACGCTCGGTCTCACCGCCGGCAATCTCTCCCAGCACCTCGGGGTCTTGGAGAAGGCCGGTCTGGTCACGATCGACAAGGGCTACGAGGGGAAGCGGGCCCGCACCTGGATCCAGCTCACCAAGGCGGGCAAGAAGGCCCTGCACGACGAGATCGCGACGCTCAAGGCCCTGATCCACCAGCTCGAAGGACCCGGAGGGCTCGCCGGCCCCGGGGAGCACGAAGGCGGCGACGGGGAGTCCGGCCCGGGTACCGCGGCCGCTCCCGCACCGGGCTGACCGATCACCGGCTCCCGAAGCGGCCGCCCCGGGGCCGGAACGTGCGCAGCGGGGCTCAGCCGGGCGTGGGCAGCGTGCGGAAGGCCAGCAGGGCGATGTCGTCGCGGGTGTCGGCGACCTGGGAGAGCACGTGGTCGCAGAACTCGTCCAGCGGCCGGTGACCGGCCTCGCCCGCCGCCAGCGCCAGCCGCTCCAGTCCGACGGCCAGGTTCTCCCCGGGGACCTCGACCAGCCCGTCGGTGTAGAGCAGCAGGGTGTCCCCGGGCGCGATGTCCGTCCAGTGGGTGTGCCGCTGCTCGGCGGGGGCGACGCAGAGCGGCACGTCGCTGTCGCTCTCCTCGGTGCTCAGGAACCGGGGCTCGCCCGAGGCGGGTACCAGCAGCGGCGGCGGGTGCCCGGCGTTGGACCAGGCCGCCAGCCAGCCGTTGCCGTCGCGGGTCAGGTTCAGGTGGACGGCGGTGGCGAAGGTGGCCACGCCGAGGCCGTCGGCGGCCGTGTCGAGCGCGGTGAGCGTGTCGGCGGGGGTGTGCAGGTGGGTGCGGTTGTAGGCGACGGACCGCAGCATGCTGCGCAGCTGCCCCATGGTGGTGGCGGCGGTGAGGTCGTGCCCCGCCACGTCGCCGATGGTCAGCGCGAGTGAGCCGTCGGGCAGGAGGAACGCGTCGTACCAGTCGCCGCCGACCTCGGCGGCCCGGTTGCCGGGCTGGTAGCGCGCGGCGAGCTCGGCGCCCGGCACGATCGGCGGGGCGGTGAGCAGGGCCCGCTGGAGGACGAGCGCCACCTGCCGGGTGCGCTGCAGTTCGAGGGTCTGGCGCAGCGCCGCCTGGGCGCGCTGGAGGACCTCCTGGAGCAGGTCGATGTCGGGCCGGCCGGGTGGCGGGGTGTCCTCGCAGCTGGCCGCCGCGGCGAGGGCGACGGTGATGCCGTCGATGACGATGGGCAGCAGGGTGAGGCTGGTGGCGCGGGCCCGGGTGAGCCAGTGGGCGGACTCGCGGGGGACGACACCGGGCGGGACGCCGCCGACCGGGAAGGTGAGCAGGGCCGGGGCCTGGCGGGCGACCACCCGCAGGGCGGCGGGGCCGAGCCGGTAGCTCTGCTGGCGCAGCGCGGGCAGCGGCGGCAGTCCCGGCCGGGCGGCGGAGGCGATCCGGGTGCCGAGGACCTCGTCGGGCCGGGTGGTGTGCTCGCGCGTGGAGAGCAGGAACACCGTGCAGGCGTCGGTGAGCTCCGGGACGACGAGGTCCGCGACGGCGGCGAAGGCGTCGTCGGGGCGGGCGGTCTCGGTCACCGCGAGGGCCCCGGCGAGCAGTCGTTCGCGCAGCCGGTTGCGCCAGCGGTCCTCGATGTCGGAGGTGGCCCCGACCCACTCCACCGGCCGGCCCTCGCGGACGATCGGCACCGCGCGTGCGGCGACGTGCCGGTACTCCCCGGTGGCGGTGCTCACCCGGAAGGTGTGCTCGAACATGGACGGCTCGCCGGCCGCCGCCTTCGTCCACTGCTCGGCCAGCCCGGTGCGGTCCCGGGGGTGGATGAGCTCGAACCAGGCGGCGTCCATGGTCTCCAGCCAGGGCTGCCCGGTGAGCCGCTGCCAGCCGGGCACGAGTTCGGCCATGGAGCCGTCCGCGCGGACGATCCAGACCAGCTGGGAGACGGCGGAGATCAGCGCCTCGTACCGCTCCAGGGTGCGCAGGCGGTCGGTGGAGAGCTGTTCGGCCTGCTGGGCGGCGTGCACCTCGGTGGTGGTGTCGATCGCGGCGATCAGGATGCCGGGGCCGAAGCGGGAGGAGATGGGCGAGCAGCTGTAGACGAAGTGCCGGTGGTCGTCGCTGTCGTCCCCGGGCCGTTCCACCGTGCGGGGTGTGGTCACCTGGCGGGCGGTGCCGTCGGCCAGGACGAGGTCGAGCGTCTCGAAGAACCGCTCCACGCCGTGCTCGGTGAACAGCTCCCGGACGGGAACGCCGATCGAGCGCGGGCCGAACAGCTCGCGGAAGGCGTCGTTGAGGTAGACCAGGCGGTGTTCCCGGCCCGCGGTCAGGGCGATCGCCACGATCGCCCGGTCGAAGACCTCGGGTGTCAGCTGCGGCTCGACCACCCCGTGGTGCCCCCTTGTCCGGTGTTGTGTCCTGCGGCGGCGCCCCGGGTGCCTCGGGGCCGGGTGCCTCGGGGCCGGGTGCCTCGGGGCCTTCCCGCCGGTGGACGGTGCGGCCGTCCCACCGGTCGGCGATCGCCCGCGGCCGTCCTTGGCACGATACGTTCTGGCCGGTGCCTCTGTACCGTTATGCCACGATTGTCGCGCTTGAAGGGGGTGGCGGGGGAGCCTGCGGCGACGGGGTCGCCTGCCGGGCGCGCCGCGCGCCGCTCATCCGCCCGGCAGCACGTTCGACAGCGGCAGGCCCGCGAAGAAGGCCACCGCCTCCTCCCGCCAGTGCGGGCGCCAGCCGGCGGCCTCGGCCCCGGCTGCCTCGGCGCAGCGACGCATGTCGGAGCGGAGCCTCCCGTCCACGCCCAGCGACCGGGCCAGCTCGCGGACGCGCCCGACCGCCCCGGCGGAGCAGTGCGGATCGCCGAGCACGGACTCGACCTCGGCCCGCTGCGGTTCGCTCGCGGCGGCGAGCAGGGCGCTCACGGCGTAGCTGCGGCGGCCCGCGCGGAGGTCGGCGCCGGTTGATTTGCCGGTGGTGTCCTCGTCGCCGAACAGGTCGAGGTAGTCGTCGCGCAGCTGGCCGCCGATGCCGACCAGGGTCGCGTACCGGCGCAGGCGCGCGTCGTGCGCGGCCACGTCCTCGCCGGCGGCCAGCAGCCCCAGCCGCAGCGGGGCGAGCACGGAGTACCGGGTGGACTTGTACTCGCAGACGGTGTGCAGGAACTCCTCGTCCGGGAGTGCCAGGAAGTCGCGTTCGAGGTCGACGATCTGGCCGGTGACCGTCTCGGCGGCGGCGTCCAGCTGCACCTCCAGCATGGCCTGGCGCAGCTCGGCGGGGACGTCCGCCTCCAGCAGGACCCGCATCGAGAGGAAGGCGGCGAGGTCCCCGGCCAGGACGGCCAGGCCCAGGGCGGTGCGGTCCGCCTGCGGGAACTCGCGGCGGTAGGCGTAGTAGGTGGACGGGCCGCCGCGGCGTACCGGCGCGTCGTCGATGATGTCGTCGTGGACGAGCCCGTGCGTCTGGAGCAGTTCGATGCTCAGCGCGGCCTCCGCCAGGCCGGGTGCCGGGTCGGTGGTCACCAGCCGGGCCGCCTCGTACAGCAGGGCGACCCGCAGCCGTTTGCCGCCGCGCAGTGAGAGGTCCCGCAGCAGCTCCAGGCAGCGCGGGGTGAAGCGGCTGAGCGGCGGCGTGTCGAGGCGCTCCGGCAGGGCGGCGAAGTAGGCCTCGAAGCGGAGGTCGAACCGGCGCCGGTGTCCGGCGGCTCGTTCGCGGGCGGCGGCCATGATCGTCTCGTTCACGGGGCCCACCCTCGCATCCGCGCGGGCGCGCCCGCCGCCGGGGTCGGGTTGGGGGGCGGGGGCGGGGCGGCGTCGGGGTGGGCTGTTCGATCCGCCGGCCGAGCCACTCCAGGAGGATCTCGGCCTCACGGTCCTCCGCCCCCGACCGTTGCGGCGGCGCATCGTCGCGTCGAAGGAGACCTCGCTCGGGCTCGCGCCGGTCCGATGAGCCACGAGCGCCACCGGCGGCCGCCGGTCGGTCTACCATCGCCGGATGGTGACCGTCTTGGTGAACGGACTTCCGGGCGCGGGGAAGACCACCCTCGCCCGTGCTCTGGCAAGGGAGTTGAGACTGCCGCTGTTCAGCAAGGACTCGGTCAAGGAGACCCTGGCTGACGCCCTCGGAGCGGAACCCGCGGTCGGCACCACCGCCCGCGAGTGGAGCAACGCCTTGGGCCGCGCCGCGGCGGAGACGCTGTGGACGCTGCTGACGTACGCGCCCGACGGCGCTGTGCTGGAGAGCCCCTGGCTGGGCCATGCGCGCCAGTTCGTGGTGGCGGGACTCGCCCGGGCAGGTGTGGACGAGGTCCAGGAGGTCTGGTGCGACGTGCCGTTGGAGGTCGTGCGACACCGTTTCGCCGAACGGGCGGCGAGCAGGCACCCCGTGCACCTCGATGACCAGCCGGATTCCGACGAGCGGTGGGAGGTGTGGAGCCGGACGGCCGTACCGCTGGGCCTCGGGCCGGTGCATCACGTCGACACGACCCGTCCGGTGGACATCCCGCTGCTCGCGAAGGAAATCCGGGAGACAAGCCGCGAAGGGCACGTGATCGTCCCGTAGGCGTAGGCGTAGGCGAAGGCGCGGGCACGGCCGCCCTGCGTGATCACTGAGCGTGGAGAACTCCGTGGTCAGGTGGACCCGTGCCCGCACCGCGACCGCCCCGCCTCCCGGAGCCGCGCAAGCCGCCTACTGCCGGTCGATCCAGTCGGCCACGGCCGCGGCGACGTCGGCAGGACTCCGGCCGGTGGTGGTGAACTCCTGGTTCACCAGGCACCGGAGTTCTTCGGCGTCCTTGATCGCGTCCTCGATCCGGTCCGGATCCCACCCGCGGGCGGCAAGGCGGGCACGTCGGTCCGCGTCGCCGCAGTCGAGGCGTGCCCAGCTGACGCGTGGCGGGTCCACGACGTCTCCGGCCGCGTCCGCCCATTCGCTCGGCGTCAAGGGACAGAGGATCACCACGGGTCGGCCGGCCCGGAGCATCATGGTCGCGATCTTTACCCAGAGTCTGTTGTAGGCGGGCCAGACGGGACCCGCCGAGGGAGAGATGATGTCGACACCCAGCAGCCTGCCGTCCAGCTCCGGCAGCTCGTCGAAGTCGGCGCTGCCGAACGGGTACTCTCCCAGGTGCCGCAGGAGCGTGGACTTTCCCGCTCCCGGCGCGCCGGTGATGACGTGAAGCCTGGGCAACCGGCCTTCCTCCCCGAATTCGCCGTGCTCTCCCAACAGACGCTCGTCACCCTACCGTCGCGGGACTTGCCGGTCACAGCCCCTCGTTGACGGCCGCGACGGGAACGGCCGCCTCGTGGCGGACCGAGAGCTCGTCGTGTCTCGTGGCCACCGCGCGGCGGTGTTCGAGGCGGTTGACGCCGCACCCGACCGCGTGCTGGTGGGCCCGCACGATCGTGGTTCGTCCGACAGATCTCCACGTGCCACGACCCGAGATCACCTCACGGTCGAGATCCCACGGTCGGACCATGTCCTGGTGCTCCGACCGACGTTCGCCGGGGCCGGACGAGCGGAAGGCCGGACGGACGCCGCCGGGTAGCGTCACCTTCACCGTTCGAGGAGGGAGGGTCATGGGCACGGCCGAACGTGAGGTTCCGCCGCGTGTGGCAGCCGCGGAGAGGGCCGCCGCCGAAGCCGGGTTCAAGAAGAGCTGCATCCCTCGAGTGGGCAGGCTGCTCAGCCTGGCCGCGGCTGCGAAGCCCGGCGGGATCCTGGATGACTTCACGCCCTCGTCCCACTGGCCGCCCCGCTACGGCGGCGAGGTGGACGAGCTGCGGCTCTTCTACCTCACCCATCCCGCCCTGTGCGGCGCCGAGGTACTCACCACCCCCTTCAGCTCGGCGGTCGTCGCGACACGACGCCCCTAGGCGAGAACCTTCGCGGGGTGGACCGATCAGGAGGCGAGGGCTGGTCCGTCGCCCCGACGGAGGCCTGTCCCGCCGCGGACGCGGGCTCGTTCGCGGCGTTGTGCGGCGAGGACATCGGGCCGGTAGGCGTCGGCACTGTGTCGGCTCGGGCAGGCGTGCGGCGCGCAGGCCGAGGAGCCGGCCGGCACGCCGCGCCACCCGGCTGCCGCCCGCCTCGTCGATGCGCTGACGTCGCGTCCGTGTCGACGGCCGGCCGGCCCCGAGGTGTCCGGCGCCGTCCGTCCACTCCCGTCGCCGGCGGTGGCCGACGGCGTCATGTCCCGTTCTCGGTGGCGGTGATCTCGCGGACCGCCTGGTCGAAGCGGTGGAAGAGCCGGGGCCCGGGGGCTTCGTCGGCCTCCTCGGCCCGCAGCAGCAGCCGCCAGCAGTCGGCGGTCAGGGCCCGCGCCTCGGCGCCCGGCCAGGGCCGGGGCAGTAGTTCGGGCGGCAGCAGCGGGTCGGGCGTGGTCGCGCGGGTGAACGCGGCGGCCAGCTCGACGGTGACCGCGAGGCGCTCGGTCCGGCTCGGCGCGGGGGCGGTGGTGAGCCGGGCCGGCCGGTCGCGGGCGACGGCCGCCAGCCGGTGGTACCCGTCGGCGACCTCGTCGAGCGGCCAGAGCCGGCGGGCCAGCGCGAGCGGGTCCGCCTCGCCGCCGATCCGCAGGTCGGTGCTGGTCAGCAGGGTGACGCAGTCCGCCACGCCGAGCCGGTCGGCCGACTCCTCGACGTACGGCTCCCAGACGTTGGCGCAGGCGTAGACGCCGCCCTGCACGGCCGCGCCGCCGAGCCGGACCAGCGCTTCGCGCAGCGCGTCCCGGGCCGGCCGGGCGGCTTCGGGCACGGCGAAGGCGGCGAGGTGCCAGGTGCCGTCCCAGGGGGCCAGCCCGGCGTCCTGGGCGTACATGTGGCGGACGAAGTCGACCTCGGGCTCGGCGGCCCGCCGGGCCTCGGCGGTCTCCCGCAGGACGGCGCGTCGGCCCCGGCCCTCCTGGACGAGCAGCCCGTCGGCGGCCATCCGCTTGATGCAGAGGCGGACCTGCTGGTCGCTCATCCCCAGTGCGCCCGCCACGTCGTAGAGCTCGCCCGCGTCGACCGTGCCGTCCGCCCGGACCATGCCCTCCACCAAGGTCCGGGTGGCGACCTCGGCGCGTGGTTCCTCCGTCATCGGGGTTCCTCCGTCATCGTGCCCGGTCCCTTCCGGTGGTCCGTCCTCGTCCAGCAGGGATTGTAGTACGCTCGAAACTATCGAAAGTGAAACGATAGTTCTTGATTCGATAGATTGGATGCCCGATGGCGCGACGGACACCCCGCATCCGGCTCAGGTGGCTGCTCGGCTCCCTGCTCGCGGTCGCCCTGCTGGTCGGCGCGGCGGGCGGCTGGGTGCTCTACGGCAACAGCTACGACCTGCGGGAGCAGCGGGTCACCATCACCGGCGGGGTGCAGCCGCTGGACGGCGTGCTGGCCCGGCCCGAGGGGGGCGACGGACCCTACGGCGTGGTGGTCTTCATCCACGGCGACGGGCCGGTCGACGCCACCCACGACACCTTCTACCGCCCGATCTGGGAGTCCCTCGCCAAGGCCGGCTACGCCTCGCTGTCCTGGAACAAGCCCGGCGTCGACGGCGCTCCCGGCGACTGGCTCGACCAGAGCATGGACGACCGGGCCGCCGAGGCCTCCGCCGCCATCGCCTGGGCCAGGGCGCAACCCGGCATCGACCCCGACCGGGTCGGCCTCTGGGGCGCCAGCCAGGCCGGCTGGGTGCTGCCCAAGGTCGCCGACCGGGTGCTCGGCGTCCGGTTCGTGATCGCCGTCTCCCCGGCCGTGAACTGGTCGCAGCAGGGCCGCTACAACCTGCTCGCCGAACTCGCCGACGAGCACGCCCCGCAGAGCCGGATCGACGCCGAACTCGCCCGGCGGGAGCGTGTCAACGACCAGCTGCGCAAGGGGGCGACGTACGAGCAGGCACGGGCCGCCGTCGGCGCCGACCTGGGAGACCTGACGGCCGCGCGCTGGCGGTTCGTCCTCAAGAACCACACCGCCGACGCCACCGCCGACCTGGCCGCGCTCAAGGTGCCGGTCCTGCTGGTGCTCGGCGGCCGGGACCGCAACGTCGACGTCGCCGACTCCGAGGCGGGCTACCGCCGACTCCTTACCGGGCCAGGCCAGTTGACCGTCCGCACGTACCCGTCGGCCACCCACGGGCTGGCCCGGCCGGAGGTCGAGGACGGCTCACTGTACGGACTGCTCGTCGCGGTGGCCGCACCGCGCTCGGTCTTCGCCGACGGCTACCTGGACGACCAGCGCCACTTCGTGGAGGCCGTGGCGCCGGTCGGGGGCCGGCGGTGAGGGTCCTCGCCCTCGGCGGCGCCGGGACCATGGGCGCGGCCGCCGTCCGGGCCGCCGCTGCCCTGCCCGGGGTCGGCGAACTCGTCGTCGCCGACCTGGACTTCGCCGCGGCGCGCCGTCTGGTGGCCGAACTCGGCTCTTCTCGATCGAAGCTGACGGCCCGTCGGATCGACATCACGGACGCGGCCCCGCTCGACGAGCTGCTCGCGGCAGCCGATGTCGTGCTCAACCTGGTGGGCCCCTACTACCGGTTCGGCCCGGCGGTGCTGGCGGCCGCGATCCGCGCCGGCACCCACTATCTGGACCTCTGCGACGACTGGGAGCCGACGCTCCGGATGCTCGAACTCGACGGGGCCGCCCGTCGGTCCGGCGTCACGGCGGTGCTGGGGATGGGCGCGAGCCCCGGCATCTCCAACCTGCTCGCCGGGCTCGCCGCCGGGCGGCTCGACACCGTGCGCGACGTGTACACCGCCTGGCCGGTCGACGTCCCCGACACCGGCGAGGGCATCACCGGGCCGGACGGCGCACCGGGCGCCGCCGCCGTCCACTGGATGGAGCAGATCAGCGGCACCGTCGCCGTCGTCGAGCGCGGGGAGCCGGTCCGCCGGCCACCGCTGCGGCCGGTCGCGCTGACCCTGCCGGGCGGCCGCCGCGGCACCGCGTACACCGTCGGCCACCCCGAGCCGGTCACCCTGCGCCGCAGCCTCGCGCCCGGCGGGAACGCGGCCTGCCTGATGGTGGTCACCCGGGGCACCGTCGCCTTCCTGGACGGCCTGCGGCGCGACCTCGACCGGGGGCGGTTGGTCAACGAGACGGCCGCCGCGCTGCTGGCCGACCCGCCGCTCGGGCGCGCGCTGGCGGCCGGTGCGCGCGCCGTCCGGTTCCGCGGGCCGGGCACGCTGCCGCCGTTCTTCGCCGCCGCCACCGGCCTGCGCGACGGTCGGCCGCTCACCGTCCTGGCCCGCCCCGCCGAGGACCCGCCGGGCCTGCTCGCCGACATGGCCCGGGCCACCGGAATCCCGCTCGCCCTCGGCCTGGCCCAGCTGCTGGACGGTACCGCCCGCCGGCCGGGCGTCCACCCGCCGGAGTCCGTCATCGACGCGCGCCGGTTCTTCCGGGACCTGGCGCCGTACTCGCCGGGGGTGGCGGTGGAGGAGGGTCCGGCGGGGCGCTGATCCCGGGTGGTGTCGTGAACTCCGCTTCCCTCCCGCCCGGCCGACGGCCCTGACCGGCCGGGCAGGCCCTGGCCTCCTGCCGTGCTCGCCCCCTGCTCAAGGCCCGCCTCAGCCCGCTCTGATGCTCATCGGTCACGCCTCGACGCCAGGACCCGGGGCCCGCTTCGGAGATGGCGCCGCGCACGGATCCCGTCAGCGTCACGACGACATCGCCGCGCGGTCGGCCGCGCTGCGGAGAACGCAGAACTCATTGCCCTCGGGGTCCGCGAGGACAGCCCAGCCGGCACCGTCGGGTTCCCGGCGATCGTCGACAAGGGTGGCTCCGAGGGCCAGCAGTCGCTCGACCTCCTCCTCCCGCGTGGTCGTCGGACGCAGGCAGAGGTGAATCCTGTTCTTGATCGTCTTCGGTTCCGGCACCTGGTTGAAGTGCAGCAGCGGGCCCTCCGGCAGCATCACCTCGGTCTCCGGATCACCTGGTCTGTCCTCCCGGTGCAGGGGACGACCGAGCACCTCACTCCAGAAGCGAGCCAGTTCATAGGCATCCGCGCAGTCGATCGCCACATTCTGCATCACTGAGACCATGCACAGGAGCCTGCCCGAAGTACGGCTCGGTGCGCCACCTGATCGCGGCCGGCGCCATCGGGCCGGTGCCCTCCTCGCAGAGCGTCCGCGTCGCCGATGGTCCTCGCGGGTGGGTCCTCGGGGACTTCGCGGTCTTGCGGGTGGCGGAGCGGGAGAAGTGGCGAGGCACTGGCTGGGTGACCCTCGGGCCGCCACGCGATGTCACGTGGCGGCCCGGTACTTGTGCGATGAGTATGCGCCGGGTCGCAGGACGGCCGGCCCCGGTGCTCCAGCCGTAGATCATGATCCCGCAGGTGGGGAGGGGCGTCGGTCGGGGAGGGCCGCTACTCCAGCCACGTGCCGTCGCGCATGATGACCCTGCCGCGCAGTTCCGGTTCGCCGCGCCAGGCGCGCACGGTCTCGGGTGTCACGCGCACGTACAGAAAGGAACCCTCCTCCGTCCGCGGGTCCCACCCGAACTTGGCGGTGAACGTCTCCGCCGCGTCTCCGGGCACGTCCTGGTCCAGGAACCAGGCCGCCTCACCCTGGAGGAGCACCACGTCGACGGTGTCGGGCAGCGCCAGGCGCACGCGTGGGTCCGCACGGACGTTGCGCGCGGTCGCGGACGTGGCGGTGGTGCACATCCACACGGCTCGCCCGTCCCAGAGGAACCACAGCGGCACCTGGTGCGGCCCGTGATCGGGATGTGCGGTCGACACCCACACATCCCGCTCGCTGACGAGCCGTTCCAGTGTGTCGCGCTTGCGCTCCGCCGCCTGACGGCGGACAACTCCCGTGGTCTGCATGAGTGCCGACCCTAACCAGCGGGCTCACAGTACGCATGGGGCGAGGGACCTACTCCCGGCGACCGACGAAGCCCTCAGCCTCCGACCCGGAGACCCCGGGGATCCCGGAGACCCCGGGGATCCCCAGGGTCTCCGGGGTCTCCGGGGACGGCTGACGGGGAGTGTGCGTGGGAAGGCGGCGGGGCCGACTTCCCACGCACAGGGCATCGGTGACGTGGGCTCGGTCGAGGACGGCGACGGCCCCGGTCTCGACCAAGTGCTCGGGGACGTCGAGGGCCGCCACACCGAGCAGGCCGCGAAGGACGGCGCCCGCGTCGTCGTCGCCTCGCGCAGTCAGGAGCGCGTCGACGCGGCCGCGAACACGTTGCCCGGCGACGCCGAGGGCCGCCGGATCGATGTGACGGACGAGTCCTCGATCGCCGCGTTCTTCGCCGACCTCGACCGTCGGGATCTGTCCGAGGCCCTGGGGATGGTCGACAGCCGTAGCGGCAACTTCCTGGTGATCAGCCGGGAGGACGAGCCCGAGGTCTTCATTCAGGCCTTCCGGCATGGGCAGGACGACTGGCAGGTGGAGTACCGCGAGGGCTCCTCCGATCGGCACTTCCGAGCGGAGGAGAACCAATCACGGGATCGGACCGAGAGACTTCTCCGGGAGTGGATGTCCGCCGACCCGGCATGGCGGGAGTCGACTTCCTGGATCAAGCTCGACTTCTCGGACGAGCCCGACGACGAGCCCGACGACGAGCCCGAGGGGGAGCCCGACGACGAGCCCGAGGGAGAGCCCGACGACGAGCCTGAGGGAGAGCCCAACGACGAGCCCGAGGGGGAGCCGGACCGGCCTGCGGACACGCCACGGCTGGTCAGGATCGCTCGTGAAGCAAACAACCGGACCAGCACGATCGGTACCTACCGGGGCGGCCAGGTCTTCGCCGACGTCGTGTCGCGGCCGGAGCCCTAGCGTCGCGGTGTGACGAAGACGTCGTTCACGACGTACCCGTCCAGTCCGTGCAGCTCGCCGTAGGCGATCAGGTCGCTGCTCCGGTTGATGAACCCGCGTCCCGAATAGTTGAGCGAAGTGTTGCAGAGGACGCTGAATCCGGTGAGTTCGCCGAAGGCGGTCAGCAGTGCGCCCATGGCCGGGTTCGCGGTCGGGTCGACGGTCTGGGTGCGGGCCGTTCCGTCGACGTGGGTCACCGCGCGCAGGTCGGCGGATTCGACCCGGCTGAAGTACAGCATGTAGGGGTCGGGGAGGCCACCGCCGAACCAGCGGCCCGCTTCCTGCTCCAGGCAGATCGGGGCGATGGGGCGGTAGCTCTCGCGCTGTTTGATCCTGTTGAGCCTGGCCGTGGTCTCCTCGGTGAAGGGAGCGGCCAGGATCGACCGGTTCCCGAGGGCGCGGGGGCCGATCTCCCAGCGGCCCCGCGCCCAGCCGATGATCTTCCCGTCGCGGAGGTGGCGGGCGACCTCGCCGTGGTCCAGTGGGCGGATCTCGTAGCGCTGCGGGTCGAACTCGATGTCCTCCACGAATTCGCCGCCCGCGTAGACATCCCACTCCAGGTCGGCCGACCCGGTGTAGAAGTGCTGGGCGTCGATGGCGGTGCCGATCGCGGAGCCGCTGTCGTTGGGACACGGCGGAACGAAGACCGCGGGGAAGAGCCCGCACTCGCGCCAGCGCCGGTTCCACTCGCAGTTGAGCCCGCAGCCCCCGGAGATGAGCAGCGGGAGTCCCTCGGTCAGGTACTCCCGGGCGTACGCGTGGAAGCGGTCGAAGATGGCGTCCGAGAGCCGGGCCGCCAGGTTCTTGTAAGCGCTCGATTCCACACCGACGTTGTGGAAGGGGGAATCGGTCATCCGGTCCTTCAGGCTTCCGGTGATGACCTCCTTCTGGCCGAGGACGAAGTCGATCACGTCCTGTTCCGCCCGGGTCGCCGGCCGGTTCTCGGCGAATCCGGCCAGGGCCATCTGCTTCCCCGCGTCCTGGAACCGGACGAACTCCTGGTGCGGACTGAACTTCGGGTCGGCGAGCGCGAAGCCGTAGGAGTACTTGTTGCCGGGGTAGTTGAGCACCTCCTTGAGATGGGTCACCTTCCCGTGCTGGTCGATCCGGTAGAACGAGCCGATGTTCCCCTCCCACACCAGGCTGTAGAAGGGCTGGTCCCGGCGGAGTGCCGACATGCCGTAGGACGTCATGATGTGGGAGCGCTCATGGGTGGACGAGAAGACGCGCACGGCCTTGCCGAAGAACCGGCCGGCCTCGTCCGTGATCGCGGATGCGCCCACACCGAAGTACCCGGCGCGCGAAGCCTGGTCGGTGCACTGGGTGCCCTTGATCCAGCCGCTCACGGCGACGACGTCGGGCTGCCTGTCCAGCCGGTCCGCCGCCGTCGCGAACAGTTCGGCCGTCGGATTGCTGTAGCGGAGGAACGAGTCCTTCTCCGCTTCCAGGGAGAAGAGCAGCCTGCCGTCGTCGACGGCCGCGATCGCCCCGTCATGGCCTTCCTTGAGGGAAAGAATCAGCATGATGGTCCGTTTCTCGGTGGGTTCCGCGTCCGACGGTTCGGGGCGGGCTCAGGGTCCGGGCGGCCCGGGTGCTGCGGGCGGCGCGGAGAGGGCCTTCAGGGCGAGCCGGTGCAACCGAGGGTTGGCGGACAGGGCGCCGGTGCCGTTCCGGGGCGAGGCGCCCAGGAGGTCGGTGCAGAGGCCGCCGGCCTCCTCCACGAGAACCTGTACCGCGGCGATGTCCCAGGGGTTGACGACCGGTTCGGCCGCGATGTCGAGCGTTCCCTCGGCGACCATGCAGTGCTGGAGGAAGTCGCCGAAGGCACGGTCCTCCCAGCAGGCTTCGGCCAGGCGCAGATAGGCCGCACGTGAGTGGAAGACGTCCCAGGTCCGGGTGCTGGTGGTGGAGAGGTATGCCTGGTCGAGGCGGGTGCGGCCGGAGACCCCCAAGCGCACGGGGGTGGTGCCGGCCGGTCCCCGGCGCAGCCAGGCGCCCCGGTCCGCCGCCGCCCACCAGCGGCTGTGCAGGGCGGGGGCGCTGATCACGCCGACGGTGGGGCGATCGTCCTCCAGCAGGGCGATCAACGTGGCCCAGACCGGTACGCCGCGCAGGAAGTTCTTGGTGCCGTCGATGGGGTCGACCAGCCAGGTGCGCCCGGAGGAGACGGAGCCGCCGGTCTCCTCCCCGGCGAACGCGTCATCGGGGCGGGCGGACCGCAGTTCCGCGCGGACGGCCGTCTCGACGGCGGTGTCCGCGTCGGTCACGGGTGTACGGTCCGGCTTCTCCCGGACCCGCAGGTCGAGGGCGTGGAAGCGGCGGACGGTGAGCCCGTCGGCGAGGTCGCCCAGACGGAGGGCCAGTTCGAGGTCGTCCTCCGGTGGCACGGGCGGCGTCACCGGATCACCTCGTTCGCAGTTCGAGCAGGTGGTACTCCATGACGCCCACTTCCTCGATCCGGCGGACCTTGCGCAGCATGTCGATCCGCAGACCGGCCTCACCGGCGAGCACGTCGAGCCGTTCACGGTCTCCGAGGTGGGCGGTGCCCAGCAGCAGCCGGCCGCCGTCGGTCAGGTACTCGTGCGCCCCGGCGAGGTAGCGGGCCTGGCCCCGGTAGCCCGGGTCGAAGACGGCGGTGTGGATGTCGCTGGAGAGGGCGAAGCCGTCCTCCACATAGGTCCAGGGCACGTTCCAGAAGATCGTGTCGAAGCGGCTCAGGGGATCGAGCGCCGTGTACATGTCGCTGTGGAGGGCGCGGACCCGGTCGCCCACACCGTGCCGCTCGGCGTTGGCGACGGTATTGGCCACGGCCTTCTCGTTGATGTCCAGTGCGGTGACGGAGGCACAGCCGCTGAGTGCGGCGGTGACGGCGATGACGCCCGTACCGCAGCCGACCTCCAGGAACGAGCCGTCCCGGGGATAGGGCACCACCGAGGCCATCACCTCGGTGGCCGCGCTCAGCGTGCTGGGCCAGACACCCCGGTGCAGGCTCCACTCCCGTCCCAGCAGGGTGAAGGTGTCCGGCAGGTCGTCACCGGCGAGAGCGTGCTGCAGGGCCCTCGCCACGTCCTCCGGCGACTCCTCGACAGTCATGCCCACTCCCTCCTCGGCGGTGCGGTTTCGGTCATCGGGGCAGCTCGGCGGCGTACCGGACCAGCGCTTCGCGGTGACGGCCGATCTTGCGGAATGCCTCGGCGTACTGGTCGATGAGCACCGTGTCGTCGGGCCAGGCGGTGAAGGTCGGCAAGGAGAGCGCGTGCTGCTCGACGTACTCGGCCTGCGAGTCGGCCCCCGGCGTGGTGGCCTTCTTCGGGACTCCGGGGAAGAGAGGGTTCTCGGTGCGGGCGTAGAGCGGCAGGGTGGACAGCCGGGGGCCGGAGGGGGCGCCGACCTCCATGCCCTCGGCGCGCAGCGCCCGGATGAGCACCGAACGTGGAACGCCACCCAGCGCCTGGGGCCGGTAGAGCGGCTTGTAGCCGTACCAGGCGCCCATGTCGACGTGGTCGGCGACATGGACCTGCTGCAGGTACTCCACGTCGGCGAGCTGCTCGCCGAGGTGCCGCAGGCACCGGTGCCGGGCCTCCTTGCGTGCGGGGAAGGCGGCGAGGGCATGCCGGGCGACGATGGCGTTGAACGGTGACATGCGCAGCTTGAGTCCGAAGCCCGTGACCCAGTGGGCCCGCAGGTCCTCGTCGAGGACGGAGTCCCGGGAGCGGTCCCGGTAGTGCCCGAGGAGGGTGGCGCGGTCCTGGATCCCGGGGTCGCTGGTGACGAGGATGCCGCCTTCTCCGGCGTAGACGGCCTTGTTGGCCTGGAGGGAGAAGACGGCGGCGTCGCCGAAGGTGCCGACCGGCCGGCCCTTGTAGCGGCTGCCGTGGGCGTGGGAGCAGTCCTCCAGGACGCGCAGCCCGTGCCGTTCGGCGATCGACAGGATCGCGTCCATGTCGCAGGGGTGGCCCCACTGGTGGACGACGGTGACGACCTTGGTGCGCTCGGTCAGCGCGGCCTGGAGTGCCTTGGGGTCCAGGCCGCGGGTGTCGGGGTCGATGTCGGCGAGGACCACGTCACCGCGCAGCGCGAAGACGGGGCTCAGCGCGGCGTGGTAGGTGAGCGCCGGTCCCACGACATCCACCCCCTCGCGTACGCCGAGGGCGAAGTAGGCGGCGAGGAGCGCACTGGTGCCGGAGTTGAACGTGACCGCGTAGCGGGCGCCGCCGTTCAGGAAGGCGAGGAAGTCGGCTTCGAGCCGGCCGATGGGGCCGCTGTTGCCCTTGATGGAGATGTCGGTGTTCCGCTGCGCGGCCAGCTCGGACAGCTCCGCCTCGTCCGCGGGGGGCGGCCACACCTCGTGGGGCAGTGGCCGCGAGATGGCGGGTGCGCCCCCGAGAAGGGCGAGCCGTTCGTCGGTACTCATGTGCTCTCTTCCTGTCCTTGCGGGGTGGGTCAGGCGCATCGGTCGGTGAGTCCGCTCGTCCCGCCCGATCGGGCCCGGTAGATTCCGTCGATCGTGCGAACGGTGGCGAGTTGACGCAGGAGGTGGCCCCGGCGGTAGTCGCGGTCCTCCAGGCGGTCCAGATAGTGGATGAACATGGAGCGCGTGATGTCGGTCCTGGATCCTTCCGGGGCGTAGCGTTCCAACTGGGCCCCTCCGACGGCATGCAGGGTGGCCGCCCCGGGGGCGACGGTCAACGCGCCTTCCGAACCGAGCACGCAGAGCTGTTCGGTCTTCGCGAGGCTGTGGCGCGAGATGCGCAGCGAGCCCGCCAGCCCCCTCGACGGGTAGCTGCACAGGAGGGCGACCAGATCCTCCAGTCGGCGATCCCGCGTCTCCTGGTACTGGTGCACGAAGGCCGAGTGCACCCGGGGGGTTTCGGGGAACATCCCGTTGAGCACATCGACAAGGTGGTAGCCCATGTCGAGGAGCACACCACCCCTTGCCTGCTCCCGGGACGCGCGCCAACCCGTGGTCGGACGAGCCAGGTTGAAGTGGTAGTCGTAGGAGAACCAGTAGGGCCTCCCGATCCGCGCGAGGTTGTCCCGGGCGAACCGGAACACCGGGTCGAAGTTCCGTTGCAGCAGTGTGAAGACGCTGCGGTCGGCCTGCTGCGCGAGATGTATCAGCTGGCGCGCTTCAGGTTCGGTGACCGCGAACGGCTTCTCCTTGATGACGTGCCGGCCGTGCGCCAGCAGCCGCGTACAGACCGGGAGATGCTCGCCGTGAGGCACGGTGACCACTGCGGCGTCGAAGTCGACGGCTTTCAGTGCGTCGTCGAGGCTCCCGTAGTACGGGAATCCCCATTCGTCGGCGAGTGGCACGGCGGGCGGGGCGGAGTCGACGCCGCCGACGATATCGGCAATCTCCTGTACGATCGGCAGGTACTCCTTTCCTTGATGCCCGGCAAATCCGATCATCAGCACTCGTGGTCGCGGACGGATGTCCTTCAGCCTGTCGCCGGGCATGCAGAATATTCCCCTCGCAGAACACCGCTCGACGATGACGTGGGAAGTCGGGAAAGGGTTGTTCAGCCCGGATCGGACTTACGTGTCCGCAGACGGTTCAGAGAGCCGTGCGGCTCCCCGAAGGGTCGGCGCGCCAAGCGTGTGCCGCGGTCACGACGTCCTTGATGAAGGTGCTGCCGCTGCGCAGTGTGTTCTCGTCGAGCAGCGTGACGTCCTCGGCGGCCAGCCAGGCGAACTCGGTGTGCTTGTTCCGTTCGAGTGCGGGCGAGGAGAGGTCTCCGTCCACCTCGACGAGGTAGTCCGACTCGATGTGTCGTATGCCGTCCCCCGTCCACTCCGTGTGTGCCACCCGGGCGAGAACGCGGCGCAACCGCCACCCCGTCTCTTCCGATATCTCCCTGCAGAGCGCGTCCAGGAGGGACTCCCCCGGTTCCACGGCTCCACCGACCACGTCCCAGCAACCGGGGAAGAGGGAGCGGTCGGCCGAGCGGCGTTGGACGAAGATCCGGCCGGCCGGATCACGGATCAGTGCGCCCACCACCGGTCGGGGCTGGGCTGCCCCGGTCATGAGGGTCCCCCGTCGCGCTCGGACGGGCACGGGGGTTCGGAATCAGTATTCCCGTACGAACGGTCGAACGGGCGGGGGGTCGAGCGGTCCGAACGGCGGGGTCGGGGCGGGACGAAGCGGTCTGGATTCGAACTGGAGAATGAACGACCTGAAGCTTGCATCTCCACTCCGCGAGGTTAGCCGAATTCCGGAGAACAGGTGCGAGGACGAACTTCTTCAGGGCGCCTTGAGTCCCACTTGACACGGCGAACGGTCGCGTGCTGAGGGATTGCCTCCCGGTGTATGCCGCGGATCCGCCCCGGCGGAATCGCCGGGGCGGGGCCTTGTCCGCGCACGATCCGGTATCGGCCCGGTCCGCCCGCCCCATGGCGACGGGGCTCCGGCAGCGGATTCTTGAGCGATTCTTTCCTGCCACCGCTGACGGATCGTGACGGAACTCTATTGGCCGGATCGGCCGCCCTTCGCGTCCTGGCGATGCCGTCCTCCGGCCCCGCCGACCCGGCCGGCGCCTCCGTTCACCGGCGGCGCGCGACCACGAAGGCGTAGCCGATCTCCGCGAGGGCACCGAACCGGGGAAGGGAACGGGCGAAGTCGAAGAACTCGTAGTGCGGGTCGTCCACGGAGGGGGTGACACTCGCGAAGGCATCGGCGAACGCCTGGTAGGTGCGCCGGACGTGCTCCCCGATGTCCTGGAACTCCAGAACCTCCAGACCGGCGCGGTCGAGGGCCGTGCGGAGCTCCGCCGGCTCGGGGAGCGCAGGAGACCCGAACGCCCGGCAGGTCCGGCGGACCGTCTCCGCGGCCTCACCGGTCACCGGCGACCGGAGCAGCACGTCGGTGACGACCAGCGTGCTGCCGGGCCGCAGGGTCCGGGCGATCTCGGTGAGGGCGGCGGTCCGGTCGGGAATGTGCATCATGGACTCGATCGCCCAGGCACCGTCGAAGGACGCGGACTCGAAAGGCAGTGCGCAGGCGTCCGCGTACCGGAAATCCACCCGGTCGGCGAGCCCGGCGGCATCCGCCCGGGTCCGTGCGAGGGCGATGTCCTCGGCGCTGACCGAGATTCCTGACACCTGGCCACCGGTGGCCCGGGCGATGCGCAGCGCGGGCCGTCCCGTTCCGCAGCCGACATCCAGCAGACTGCGGCCGGGTGCGGCGGCCAGCCGCCCCGCCACGAGGTCGGTGAGCCGGTCGGTGGCCTGGTCGAGCGACCGTCCGTCCGCCGGGCTGTCCCAGTAGCCGACATGAATGTTCCCGTCGACGGCCGCGCCGTCCACGATCTCGGGGTGCTCGTCACGGAGCGGGTCAGGGTCGAGTGAGGACGGGACGCCGTGCTGCGCGGACGGGTTGTCGGTCATCGCGATCTCCCGGGTGCGAGGGGTGAGTCGGCGGGTGACGAGGGCCGGCGGCGTTCGCCGGGAGCGGGCAAAGGTGTTCCCGGACGAAGGCGACGCCGTTCCGCTGTTCCTGAAGGACTTCCCGTGCGACCGGTGGTGGGAACCGCTTCTCGGTGACCGGCTACCGCAGGACGGTGATGGCGGTGGCGAGGTGGCCGTCGTGGACGTGCCAGTGGCCGTCCAGGGTGGGGAGCGGGGAGGGGACGAGGAGGACGGCGGTGAAATCTCTCATCACTTGATCAGATGTGAAGACGGACCCTAGCCGGCCCGGCCGCCGAGCCAGTCCTGGAGGAGGTGCACGGCGACCCGCTCCTCCTCTGCCGACTGACGTGTGTCCTCCTCCCACCTCACGGTTCGGAAGAGTCCGGTCTGCCGCCACTCGTCCAGCGGCTGGTCGAGGTCCAAGCCGTCGGCCTCGTCGAGGTACCGGCTCTCGGCGCTGTAGACCAGGCGGAGCTCGGCGCCCACGACGTGGTACTGGTCGTGCTCCGGAAGGAGCCGCTCCTGCATCGGCAGGGTCCTGTCCAGCTCCACGCCACCGAGATAGCTCGGGACCTCCGCCCGCATCAGCTCGTCGAGGTCCTCGATCTGCTCCGTGGCGAGCCCGGTGACGGTGGACACCGCGATGTTGCGCGAACTGATCAGCGCGGTGAGGCCCGGGACCGTCACGGACTTCCAGAGCGAAGGCGCCCGGGCGAGCAGGTGTGCGGTGATGTCGGCCGCGGTGGCCCCGGCTTCGACAGCTGGACCGACGACCAGGCTCGCGACTGCCACACCGAGGTCGCGACGGTATTCCGGGGCGATCCGCGTCGACTGGGTCAACACGGAGCGGTCGATCTGGCCGGAGATCACCTGGTCTTCGTCGAAGAACAGAGCGACGCCTGTACGACTCATGGCCGTTCCTTCTCGGGGTCGGGGTCGGGGTCGGGGTCGGGGGAGCGGTTGCGCGGTGTGCGTGGAGTGTTCGTTCTGGAAGTCGGCGGTGGTGAGCCCGGCCGGCGGTCGCAGTCTGGCCGTGCCCGTGTGCTTCAGCTGGGACTGGAACGGGGTCTCGGGCTGACCGAAGACGAGCGCGGAGACTCGGACCGTGCCGTCCTCCAGGACCGCTGTCACGACGCCCAGCCCTGAGTAGACCAGCGGGTTCCGAGCGGCGGTGTGGAGGGTGCCCGAGGCCGTGGACGTCGTGAGCCACCGCGGGTCGAAGGTGATGATCACCCGGCGCTCGCCGATGTCGAACAGGAGGTGCGGGTCCTTCGCGAGGACTCCGGTGGGTTCCGTCGGGGGCATCCTCGGCGCGTTGCGGCAGCGCATCCTGCCTTCGAAGGAGACCAGGAGGCCGCGGTACACATCGTCGACCGTGCTGTCGCCGAGCTTCCTGGCCTCCTCCGCGTGCCAGGTCTCGAACAGCGGCCTGACGTTCTGGACGAAGAGTCCGGGGGCCAGCCCCTGGCCGCCGAACGGCTTGGTGCCGTCGAGTCCTGCCTTCGCTGCCGCGCTGAGCACGGCCTTCCCGTCCGCGAGCATCGCGATCCGTGGCAGGTTGACCAGATCGACGCTGGAGAAACGCGCCCGCCAGGTCTGGGACGACTTGCGCAGCCTTTCGGCGACGACCTCATCGTGAAGGCCGGGCTCTCGGACCGCGTTCACCATCACGACGTTCACGTCGCCGTGGATGCTTCCCGCCTGAATGGCCGTTCCGGACACCTGGCCGGAGAGGTCGTTGTGAACGTCCGTCGGAGCCGGATGACCCGTGCTGCCGTCCCCCGTCGGTTCCACGTCTTGACCTCACTCGGGCTCACAACGGTCTGATGAGCCACGAACATTACCCCGGCCCTCGGACGGCGGTCACTCGGCGGGGATGCCGCGGAGGAGGAAGGGGAGGTGGGCGCCGCGGGCGAGGGCGGTGAGGGCCTGGGCGACGCGGCGGTGCTGGTCGGTGGCCATGGTGTCGGCGAGGTCGGCGGGGTGGACCCAGTGCAGGGCGACGATCCGCTCCGGGGGGCGGTGGCGGGTGACGGTGGTTTCCTGGGCGCGGGTGAGGCGGCCGCCCCAGTAGACGAAGTTGACGCCTTCGGGGAGCAGTTGGGCGTCGACGTAGTCGGTGGCGAGGATGCTGCGCAGGGGGAGGACGAGGCCGGTCTCGGTCTCGGTGTGACGGCGGGCGGCGAGGTGGGGGAGTTCGTTGCGTTCGGCGCTGCCGCCGGGGAGGGTGCAGCCGTTCTTGTAGGTGGTCTCGACGAGCAGGACGGCGCCGTCGGTGTTGAGGACGAGGGCCTGGTGGCCGAGACGGCGGCGGGGCGGGTTGGTGAGGATCTCGGGCAGCGGGTACAGCATCGCGGGCTCCTTGGAGGGGAGTTGGGGTGAGTGTCCGGCCCGGCTCGCGGCTGGGGTCGCGAGCCGGGCCGGGCGTCCCGCGTGGCGCACCACACCGGCACGCGGGAGTTCGGGGGTCACCGGCGGGGCGTGGTGGCCGACAGCCGGGTGAAGCAGGCGGGCAGTCCGGCGACGACGCCGGTGGTGAGGATCACTCCGGAGATGAGGAGTTGGGGCCCGAGGGGGCCGTTCCGGATCGGCCAGCAGACGAGCGCGGCGGCGCAGGCGCTGATGGCCGGTACAGAGAGGGCGGCGGTGAGGAGCTTGAAGTCCTGGCTCACGCCGCGTCGTTGGCGCGGGGCGGGCTGGGGTGCTGGACGGCCAGGTAGCGGGGGCTGTCGAGCGGCCGGACGCGGTCGGGGCCGGTGGTCCACTCGCACCCGCCGGCTTCGGGTCTGAGGTAGACCAGTCCGCCGAGGGTGTCCATGTAGACGCCCTCGGCGGGCTGCCCGCTGGGCGAGCGGTGGGCGAGGTCGCGGACGACCTCGCCCACCGTGGGGGTGTAGGCGGGCATGCGGGGGCGACTGGGCATGGGGGCTCCCTTGGTTGCTCTGAGCGTTTGGATCGTTACGACCCGTATCCATGGTGGGGTGATCGGAGCTACGATCGGAAGGGTTCGCACTGGACACTTTGCCCATGTGGGATTCAGGATCCGAAAAGGTGATCGATCATGCGGCGTACCGATCTTGACCCGACGTCATCTCCCGCTGCTGCGTTCGGGGTTCAACTTCGCAGGTCGCGGGAGGCAAAGAGGCTGACGCAGGTGGGGCTGGCGGAGCTCATCGGGTACAGCGACACGCTCGTGTCGAGCATCGAAAGAGCTACACGCAATCCCACTCAGCCGTTCGCCATCCAGGCTGACAATGTGCTTGAGACCGGCGGGACGCTGGAGCTGATGTTCTGGAACCTCAGCAACACCTCGCTCCTCGAAGGATTCCCCGAATACGCAGCTCAGGAGGCCAAAGCGGTCGAGATCCGGCACTTCGAACTCGGCGTCGTCCCCGGGCTGCTGCAAACTCAGGAGTATGCGGCGGCGTTCGCGGCCGCCGCTGTACGACGTGGAAGGATCACGCAAGAGCAGGCGGACGATCGACTCAACTTCCTGCTGACCCGGCAGAAGTTGCTCGACCGCAAGCCGCTGCCATGGCTCCACTTCGTCCTGGACGAAGGCTGTCTACGGCGTCCAGTGGGCGGGCAGAGGGTGATGAGCCGCCAACTCCGGCACCTGGAGGAACTGGCGGCCCGGCCCAACGTCACCGTCCAGATCGCTCCCTACAGTCTCGCCGAGGAGCTTCCGTTCACCATGATGGTCACGTTGCTGACCATGGCTGATCGCTCTCTGCTCGCTTACTCGGAGTGCCAGCTGCGCGGCTTCCTGGTGCGGCAGAGCGAAGCCGCCAGGGAGCTGGAGAGGGACTACCATCAGCTAGCAGTGGAGGCGCTGCCGAAAGCTGCGTCTCTGGAGATGGTCCGCCAGGTGTGAAAGGAACGTCATGAACGGCCTCGTAGACCTGTCCAACGCATTGTGGTTCAAGGCCTCCTACAGCAACAACGGGGGATCTTGTGTGGAGGTGGCAGCCGACTTTCCCGGCTTCGTCCCCGTCCGTGACTCCAAGGACCCCGAGGGTCGCGCGCTCGTCTTCCCGTCCGAGGCCTGGCGGTCGTTCGTCGCCGGTGTCCGGGCCGGCGAGTTCGGCGCCGTCTGATCGGCTGTCGTCTGCGGCCCCCGACCGGTGTGCCGGTCGGGGGCCGCTTCGCGTGGTCGTTCGTGGGGATATCGACGCCTTCGGCGTGGGTAGCCTCAGCTGAGGGGTGCTGATTCCGTTCATGGGGAAGGGGCTTGGTGGGCATGTCCGTAGATCTGACTGACGCCTGGTGGCGCAAGAGCTCGCACAGCAATGGCGGAGGTGGCTGCGTGGAGGTAGCGGACGGGCACGAGGGGGTCATGCCCGTCCGTGACTCCAAGGACCCCGAGGGTCCCGCGCTCGTCTTCCCGTCCGAGGCCTGGCGGTCGTTCGTCGCCGGTGTCCGGGCCGGCGAGTTCGGCGCCGTCTGACTGACGGTCATCTGTGGCCCCGACCGGCAATGCCGGCCGGGGGCCGTTATGCGCGGTCCGCTCGGCCCCACGGCTCGGGCACGCCGACCCTTACGTCCAGGTCCCAGAGAACGCACTCCTCGCCGGGGCGGGCCACGAACTCCCAGGCCACGGCGGTGCGGTGCAGCTGTTCGTGCATCGATCCCGCACGGCTCGCGTTCCCGGGCAGCTCGCCGCCCTGCGGGTGGTGGTGCAGGAACCGCCCGTAGGCCGCGCGGCAGAAGGCCGCGTAGCGCTCGGTGCACAGGATCAGTCCGTGCCACGCCTCGTCGACGGCGAACGAGGGCATGCCGATGATCTGCCCGTCCAGGATCGCCGCTCCGCAGCAGCGCAACCACTGCCGTAGCCCTGTCTCGACCAGCTCGCGCGGCTGGAACGGGCACGTCCGGTAGACGGCCGGCGGGAGTTCGAGCGCGTCGACCGCCGCCTGTACGCGGTCGAGGCGCCGGGTGAACGTTCGCGCAAGCACGCTGGCTCCTCTCCGGCCGGCCGGGCCGGCCCTGTCGACCGCTCAGTCGCCGCCGCCGCACCCTCCGCCACAGCCACCACCTCCGCAGCCGCCCCCGCCGCACCCTCCGCCGGAGTCGCCGCTGCCGCCTCCGTCGCCGCCCCGGTAGCGGGACTTCCTGCGCTTGTCGTCCCGGCCCAGCAGGCTCTGGATTCCGAATCCGACGACTGCCACCACGATGAAGAAGATCAGCCAGCCCATCTCTCCCCAACTCCCCCAGTAGCGCCGGGAGAGGGCCTCTCGGCGCGCCCGCGACCCGCGACCCGGCGGCCTCCTCGGGCCGATCACGACGATCACGACGATCGCGCGAGAGGGCGGGATTCGACGCCTCCGGAGCCGCGCCGCGCGGTGCGCCAAGACGGCCCCTCGCCGGCGGTTATACCTCATTGTTCCAGCAGGGACTGACAGTGAAACGCCGTCAGGCCCCCGGGGCGACGCCTCCGGGCGGGTTGTCGTCAGAATGACGAATAGTCGCTACGCTGGCCCCATGCGAGTCAATCTCACGCGTGCCAGCGTCGCCATGGGCGACGACGTGGACGCACCCCACCGGGGCGTCGCACAGGTCGACGGCTCCACCACGCTCGGCGAGTTCGTGCGCGAGGTCGCGGTCTCGGGCTACTTCCCCCAGATGGCCTGCTGGGTCGTGTACATCGGCCCGCCCCATGGGACGGAGACGGACCCGGTCGCGATGCTGACGGCCCCGTGGGACCGGCCGCGTTTCCTGGACGACGCCGCGCGGAACCGCCCCCTCGACTCGTTCGCCGGCGATGACGGCGATGACGGCCAGGACGGCCAGGACGGCGATCTGAGCCTCTACTTCGACTACCGGACCCGCGTCGCGCCGGAGACCCTGTGGCTACGCCTGCTCGGCGCCGAGCCGACCGCCTGAGCCGGGCTCGCCCTCACCCCGTGCCGAAGGTGCGCCGCAGGCAGGTGGCCAGGCCCTCCGGGGTGGGCGGGTGGAACCGTCCGGCCAGGTGGCCGTCGGGGCGGATCAGGAACGCCTCGCCGGGGCGGGCCGCGTAGGCGGCGCGGAACTCGCCGTCGGAGTCCCGCGCGGTCGGCAGTCGCCACCGCGGTGCGGGCGCGTCCGGGGCGAGCAGCGCGTAGACGTCCAGCAGTCCGTGCGCGGTGGAGAGGGCGGCCACCGCGCAGGTGGTGACCAGGTCGCCGGGGGTGGCGGCGTCGACGTGGAACAGCAGGGTGTGGCGCGGGCCGCGCAGGAGGTCGAACAGCCGGACGGGGTAGCTCGCGAGGTCGCGGGTCAGCCCCCGGCAGTCCGGAGCGCGTCCGCCCGGTTCGGGGCCGCCCGGCCCGCCGTCCGTACCGGGGTCGACCAGTGGGCTGTCCGGGTAGCCGACCAGCAGTTGGGCCTCCCGTCGCAGCACCGTGTCGAGGTCCTCGGCGGAGCCGGGGGAGGCCTGGGCCCCGCTCCGGGCGTTCCGCACCGTCCGACCGACGACTTCCTCGCCCACCGGGTGCCGTTCGGCGTGGTAGCTGTCGAGCAGCCCGTCGGCGCCGACGCCCCGGACGGCGAGTGCGAGCTTCCAGGCCAGGTTGTAGGCGTCCTGGATGCCGGTGTTCATGCCCTGGGCCCCGGTGGGCGGGTGGATGTGGGCGGCGTCGCCGGCCAGGAAGAGCCGCCCGGCCCGGTAGCGGTCCACCAGGCGGTGGCTGATCCGGAAGGTGGAGGACCAGCGCAGTGCCGAGGCGTGCGCCGGTCGGGGCGAGAGCCGGTCGAGTACGGCCTGGATGTGCCGCAGTTCGGGGGCCGCGCCGTCCTCCAGCCCGTGTGCGACGCCGTCCGCCGCGCCCGGGCCGGCCAGTTCGTCGGGCACCATCATCGACATCCGGTAGCGGCCCCGGCCGGGGAGCGGGATGCAGACCAGCAGGTCGTCCACCCGGCCGTCGGCGTCGTGGTGGGTGGCGCGGACGCCGTAGCCGGTGGGGAGGTCCCACTCGACCTCGACGTCGCCCAGCATGTACTGCTCGGGGAAGGCGTCGCCCTCGAACCGCAGGCCGGCGGCCTTGCGGACCAGGCTGTGCGCGCCGTCGCAGCCGATCACGTAGCGGGCCCGGAGCTCCCGCGGTCCGGAGGCGGTGCGGAGCACGGCCCGCACGCTGTCCGGGTCCTGCTCGACGGAGACCAGTTCCGTGCCGCGCTCGACGGGCGTGCCGTACCCGGCGAGGTGCTCGGTGAGCAGCCGCTCCGTCGTGTACTGGGGCAGCGCGGCGAAGCCGTACGGGATGTCGGGCGGCAGCGCGAGTTCGATCCGGGGGCCGGGCCGCCCGTCGACGAAGAGCAGCTGGCCGTGCATCGGGACCGCCTCGTCCAGGGCTGCCCGGACCATGCCCATGGCGTCCCAGACCTCCATGGTGCGCGGCTGGACGCCGACGGCCTTGGCGTAGTGCTGCGGGGTGGCCAGCCGGTCCACGATCCGGCCGCCGACCCCGTGGCGGCGCAGCTCGGCCGCGGCCGTGAGCCCGACCGGACCCGCGCCCACCACCAGTACGTCGATCTCGTCGATGCCCGCTCCCGGGGACGTGCTGACCGCCTCCCTCCAGGCTGCTCCCGACTGGCGCCCGCCCGCCACCGGTACCGCGGGGGCGTCCCGGGAGCGGTTTCGGACGGCGACCATTTCTAAACACTTGGCGACAATCCCGGTCAACTCATGACGGTCCGTCACGTCGCCTTCTACGCTTCGTGCGGCCTCGGTGGCCGGCGGACCCGTCCGCCACCGTGCCGAGCGTTTCCCCGATGCTCTCTGACGAATCTGGAGAAATCCCCCGTGAGAATAAGCCGTTCCCCGAGCCGCGTCTGGACGGCCGTGGTCGCCACCGGGGCGGCCACGGCCGCGCTGTTGGTGCAGCCCGGCGCCGCCTGGGCCGTCGCACCCGCGCCCGTCGTGACGTCCACCGTCGCCGTGGCGCCCTACCCGGCGGGCGTCGCGCTCGCGCCGGACGGCAGCCGGGCGTACGTGACCAGCCAGAGCAGCGGCACCGTCACCGTGCTCGACGCCGCCACCGGCGCGGTCTCCGGCACCTTCACGGCCGGCAGCGGCTCGTACGCGGCCGCCTGGGCCCCCGACGGGCGGCACGCCTATCTGACCCACCACCTCGACGGCACCGTCAGCGTGCTGGACACCGCGAGCGACACCGTGACGGCCACCGTCCCGGTCGGCGCCGAGCCGTTCGGGGTGGCGGTCGCGCCCGACGGGGCCCACGTGTACGTCAGCAGCGCCGGCGCCAACACGGTGAGCGTGCTGGACACCGCGAGCAACACCGTCACCGCGACCGTCCCGGTCGGCGCCGAGCCGCACGGCGTGGCCGTCTCCCCGGACGGCACACACGTGTACGTGGCCGCCTCGGGTGCCCAGGCGGTGGACGTCATCGACACCGCGAGCAACACGGTGAGCGCCGACGTCCCCGTCGGCCACGGCGTCTTCGGCGTGGCCCTGAGCTCCGACGGCGCCCGCCTCTGGACGGCCAACGGGGGCGACGACACCGTCAGCGTGCTGGACACGGCGGGCAACACCGTCGTGGGCACGGTGGCGGTGGGGGCCAACCCGTTCTCGGTCGCGCTGTCGCCCGACGGGAAGTCCGCGTACGCCTCGAACTACACGGACGGCACGCTGAGCGTGATCGCCACCGCGGACCGCACGGTCACCGCGACGGTGCCGGTCGGCACGAACCCGTACGCGCTCGCCGTCACCCCCGACGGGCGGCGCGGCTACCTGGCCGACTTCGCCTCGGGCGCCGTGACGGTGCTCGGCTTCCCGCTGCCGGTACCGGTGGTCACCGCCGTCAGCCCGGCCTCCGGTCCGCAGGCGGGCGGGACGACGGTCACCGTCACCGGGACCGACCTCGCCGGGGCGACCGCGGTGAGCTTCGGCGCCGCCGGGAACGCCGCCACCTTCTCGTGCACCGAGACCAGCTGCACCGCGAACGCGCCCGCCGCCTCCGCCGGCGGGGCGGTCGACGTCCGGGTCACCACGCCCGGCGGCACCAGCGCCGTCGTCCCGGCCGGCCGGTTCACCTACATCGCGCCGACCGCCGACCTCGCGGTGGCGCTCGGCGCCAACCCGGTGGGCGGCCTGCTCTCCGGGCGGGTCGACTACACCCTCACCGTCACCAACCAGGGGCCGGAGACGGTGACCTCGGCGACCGTGACCGCCGACCTGCCGACCGGCCTCACCTCCTCGTCGACCGACTGCACCGTCGCGGCCGGCAAGCTGACCTGCGCGATCACCGGTCCGCTCGCGAAGGGGGCGAGCGTCACCCGGCACCTGACGGTTCACGTGGGCCTGCTCAACCTCGGTCGGACCTTCACCGTCACGGCCACCCGCACCGCGAGCGCGCCCACCGACCCGGTGGTGACCAACGACCGCGCGTCCCGCACCTGCACGGCCACCCTCGCGCTCCTGATCAGCTGCAGCTGAGTCCGCTGCAGCTGGGTCCGCCGCGTTGAGTCCGCTGCCGCCGGCGCCTGCCCCTCGGGGCGGGCGCCGGCGGCACCGTCGCGCGGTGGGTGCCGTACCCGTGCTCAGTCGACGGGAGCGCCGAACCACCTGGCCAGCGGGCCGAGCAGGTCCTGCTGGTCCTCGCCGACCCACGCGACATGGCCGTCCGGCCGCAGCAGCACCGCGGGCACGTCCAGCTCCGCGCTCCTGTCGACGACGTGGTCGACCCGGTCCGCCCGGCCCGCCACCGAGAGCCGGCCGGTGCCGTCCAGCAGGAGCCCGCGGCCGTCGTGCATCAGCTCGTACAACCGGCCCCGCTCCAGCGGCACGTCCCGCAGCCGCCGGCCGAGCAGGTCGGGGCCCTCGCCGAAGTCGTAGCGGACCCCGACCGCGGTGATCATCCCGGTCACGTACCGGTTCACCTCCTCGAAGTCCATCAGCGTCGACAGCAGGCGGCGCAGCGCGGCGGCCCCCGGATCGGTCCCCATCAGGGTGATCTGCGCGCGGGTGTTGTCCAGCACGGCGGCGCCCACCGCGTGCCGTTCGGTGTGGTAGCTGTCCAGCAACCCCTGCGGCGCCCAGCCGTTGACCTCGGCGGCCAGCTTCCAGCCGAGGTTGAACGCGTCCTGGATGCCGAGGTTGAGGCCCTGTCCGCCGGTCGGCGGGTGGATGTGGGCCGCGTCGCCGGCCAGCAGGGCCCGGCCGACCCGGTAGCGCTCGGCCTGCCGGGTGGCGTTGCCGAACCGGGACAGCCAGCGCGGCGAGTGGACGCCGAAGTCGGTGCCCGCGAAGGCCCGCAGCTGCTGCCGGAACTCGTCGAGGGTCGGCGCCGTGCGGTCCTCGGCCACGCCGGCGGCGGGTACGACGATGCGGTACACGCCCTGGTGCCCGTCCACGTCGGGCAACGCGCCGAACCGCAGCTGGGTCTTGCGGACCTCGTCGACGACGGCGGCGATCGCGGCCGGATCCGCGGTCGCCTCCATGTCGCCCAACAGCGTCTCGACGGTGGAGGGTTCCCCGGGGAAGCCGACGCCGAGCAGCTTGCGCACCGCGCTGCGGCCGCCGTCGCACCCGACGAGGTAGCGCGAGCGCAGCCGGGTGCCGTCCGCCAGTCCGACGGTCACCCCGTCCTCGTCCTGGCTCAGCCCGACCACCTCGCAGCCGCGCCGGATCTCGGCGCCGAGCTCGACCGCACGCTCGTCGAGCAGCCGCTCGGTGACCTGCTGCGGGACGGTGAGGCCGTACGGGTGCGCGGTGTCCAGGGAGTCCGGCCACGGTTTGTGGATGCCGCCGAAGAAGCCGCCGACGCGGAACTTGTCACCCGCCGCGAGGAACCGGTCCAGCAGACCGCGCTGGTCCATCATCTCGACGCTGCGCGTGTGCAGGCCCCGGCCGCGTGACCGTTCGCTCGGCTCCGCCGACCTTTCCAGCACGACCACCCGCACGCCGGCCAGCCGCAGTTCCCCGGCCAGCATCAGGCCGGTCGGTCCGCCGCCGACCACGATCACGTCAATCATCAGTACGCCCGTTCAACGAGAGGGGAGGGAGGCCGGTCGCCACGCGGCCCGGCGGCGCGCGTACCCGGGACGCCGGGCCGCGAGCCCGCCGCGAGCCCGCCGTGCCGCGGTGAGCCACGCCGGTGCTGCCGCGCCCTGCGGGACCGCCGGTCCGACAAGCTGTGACATACCTCAGAAATCCGATATTTCCGCAGGTACCGGCCTCGGGCCGACCATTCTGCGCCCCACCCGGGGCCTTGCCGCAAGCCCCCCGCCGGGCTATATCTTGATAGTGGCGGGGAGTGGGTCGACCTCCTTCGCCGAGGCGGGTGGTCCAGGCGACGGCGGGGGCCCGGACGCTGCTGGACGGGCACACCGCCGGGGACCGGACGGGACCGCTGCGACTACCGCTCTTCCTCCCTGGCCCACGTCGGAGCGGCGGCCGGCGACCCCGAGGGTGGACGGTGGGTGAGCGTGCGGTTCAGCGGTTCAGCGGTCCGGGAGGTCCGGGGTGGTGTGAGGAGGCCGGTCCGGCCGTTCCCAGAGGCCGGCCAGATGCGCGTGGAGGACGTCGTGCGCCTCCCGCGAGGTGAGGTGGCCGATGAGGACGTGGGTGGTGAGCCCGTCCGCGAGGGCGAGGAGGGTGCGGGCCTCGCGTTGCGGATCGAGGGGCGCGGTCCGCCCGGTGCCCTCGCCGGCCTCGGCGGCCTCCGCGATGAGGCGGGTGAACGCCTCCTGCAGGGTCGCGTAGTTCGCCTTCAGGGTCCTTGCGAGCACCTCGCTGACAGCTGCCTGCGCGACGAAGGCGAGCCAGACCCTGGCCTCGGCGCGGTGCTCCTCCCGGAGTAGCGCGATCTCGGTGGCCGCGTGCCCCAGGGCGGTGCCGGCCGACTGGGCCGGGCTCCTGACGAGGCGGGCCTGTACGCGCTCCATGATCCGCTCGCTGATGTGCCCGAGAGCGAACACGAGCATCTCTTCCTTGGTGCGGAAGCACCGTTGAACGGCGCCCATCGACACCTGCGCGCGGGCCGAGACGTCGCGAAGGGTCACGCCCTCCAGCCCGCGTTCGTCGGCGAGGCGGCAGACGGCCTCGGCGATGAGGCGGCGTCGGCCCACGTGATCCACCTGTCTGGGCATGCCCGGTCCCTCCTTGTTCCACAGCGCTCCGCTTTCGCCGCAGTTTATGCGATGCGCTCGTATCGGTTCCAGGGGTACGGTTGGTTCCGATGCAAGTGCATCGATACGGGATGGGGAGGGAAGAGCCATGCAGGACGCCCTGTGGAAGATGCCGGCCGCCGCGCAGGCGGAGGCGGTGCGCAGCGCAGAAGTCTCGGCCGTCGAGCTGATCGACAGCCACCTGGATCGGATCGCCGAGGTCAACCCGCAGGTGAACGCGGTCACGCAGCTCCTGGCGGAGCGCGCACGCGAAGCCGCGGCGCAGCTGGACCGCCGGCGGGCCGCCGGTGAAACGCTGGGCCCACTCGCGGGCGTGCCCTTCACGGTGAAGGAGAGCACCGCGATCGAAGGCGTGCCCACCACGTTCGGCACGGAGCGGTTCCGCGATCTGGTGGCGTCGGCCGACGCGCCCCCGGTGGCCCGGCTGCGCGCGGCAGGGGCCATCCCGATCGGGCACAGCAACATGCCCACCCTGATCCTGGCGGGGATGCACACGCGCAGTGAGCTGTTCGGCGACACGGTCAACCCGTGGGACTCCAGCCGCACCCCGGGCGGCACCAGCGGGGGCGACGCGGTGGCCGTGGCCACCGGCATGGCGGCACTCGGGCTCGGCAACGACTCCGGCGGGTCGGTGCGCGTCCCGGCCCAGTTCTGCGGTGTGGCCGGGCTGAAGCCGTCCACGGGCCGGTTCCCCGCCGACCACCGCATCCTCGGCCCGGAGGACCCCGGCCCGGCGTCGCAGATGCTGGTCACCGACGGTCCGCTGGCCCGGAGCGTGGGCGACCTCCGGCTCGCTTACGAAGCGCTGGCCGGCACCGATCCGCGGGACCCCCGCGCCGTGCCGGTGCCCGCATACGGCGAACCGCTCCCCGGACGGCCGAAGGTCGCGGTCGTGGCGGACCCTGGCGGGCACGGCATCCACCCGACGGTGCGCCGGGCCGTCGCGACCGCGGCCGACGCACTGCGTGACGCCGGGTACGACGTGCGCGAGGTGCGGGACGTGCCGCGGCTGGACGAGGCCCTTGCGGCGTACGGCCGGATCACCGTGACCGAGTTCGCCCCGAGGTGGCCGGTGGTGCGTGAGCTGCTCGGCAGCGGCGGGGACCGCTACATCGGGATGGCGATGGAGCGGACCCCGCCCGCGAGCGCGGACGAGTTCATGACGTTGATGGGCAGCTGGATGAACATCCGCCGCTCATGGGCCGAATTCCTCGACGACTACCCGCTGTTGCTCGGCCCGGTCTTCACCGAGCCGCCGGTCGAACCGGGGCTGGAGTCGCGTGACAGGTCGGGCCATGACCGCGTCGGGTCGGGTATGCGGCTGTGCACCGTGACCAGTTTCGTGGGCGTACCCGGTGTGGCCGTGCCGACGGGGCTGGTCGACGGGCTCCCCTGCGGAGTGCAGATCGTCGGGCGCGCGTTCCGGGAGGACCTGTGCCTGGACGCGGCCCAGGCGATCGAGGACCGGCTCGGAGTGCTCACGCCGGTCGACCCGCGCGTCGGAGACCGGGCGCACTGAGCCCTTGGCCCGGGTACGCGCAGCAGGCCGCGCCATCGGCCTGCTGCGCGTAGCCGGATGGTGCGGCCGAGGCCGAGGCCGAGGCCGAACCCGACGCCGGCTCGCCGGCACTCCTGGCTTCTCCCACGCGGCCCGCCAGGCCTTCGGGTGGATCCCGCCGAGCGGTACCGGCGGGATCCACTGCCCCGGGGATACGCACCGGCGCGGCCGGACGGTTCCAGGGCGCGCATCGGGTCGTGATCAATCTCCGGTGAAACGGGGCTTACCTGCACAGGCGCCGTATCAAGGCCGTCATTGCGGAGAAGAAGGACCAGAGCGCCGACCGGAAGAAGAAGGGCAGCAGGGGCGGCTGGCCCGTCAGCCACGGCACCGAACTCCGCAAGGAGCGCAACAACGTCGAGCGCCTGAAGGCATAGCGAGGCATTGCCACCCGGTTCTGCAAGGCCCCGGGCACTCCTCGCCGGCCTACGCCTTTGCACCTCGGTGATCTGGATCAAGGACCTCACCCGGAGAAGCAATTGATCGCAACCCGGTCCGCACCCTGGAAACTAGAGTGCGGGCATGAACTACAGCGAGCTTGAGGCGGAGATACTTCGGCTGGTCGGTGCGGCCGCCGAGGACGGCGTTCGCGCCTTCGGGGAGGAGACGGTCATCCGTCTGGTGCGACCGGAACGGTTCCGGGACGCAGACGAGGGTGAACTCACCGCGGATGCCTGGGCGGCGCTCGCCACCGCCTGCGCGAACGTGCTGACACTCAGCGCCGCCGAGCTGCGCCGCGAGCTCGCGGTGATCGACGACGGTATCCTGGCCGACGGCGATCTGGACACCGAAGTCCTGGCCGTCATCCAGGCGTTGGAGCACTGGCAGGGCTACCTGGAACAGAACGGGCGCGAGGAGATCTACGAGCTCGCTATCCGTTCGATCGAGGACGTCGACCACGAGGTCTCCGCCGTTCTCGACGACTTCCTCGCCACGCCGGATATGGCTACCGAGTACGAGCGCATCCGTCGGCTGCTGGGCCCCCGCGCGGATCAGCGGCACCGGACGCACTCCGCATAGGCCGGGTACCCGGCCTGTGACCTCCCCGACGGCCTGCCGCCGGAGACGGCCGAGTCGGTCAAGCGCCAATCGGCCCAGGTGGGGCCGTTGGTGTGGGCGATGAGGAGGCGTTCTCGGGAGTTCTTCGGGCGGATCGGTGCCTGTCTTCCACTCGGGCGCATACGTGGGCAGCCGCTCCGGGTACGGGCCGTACGCGCCGATCGGCAGGTACGGCCCGATGACCTCCCGCTCCACATCGGTCAGTTGCAATACTCCAGTGCGACTTTGTGATCTTGTACTGAGTGTGACTGGGCGTCGCAGCGGATGAGTGGTCGACTTGGCGTACGAGACGCTCAGGGAGCCGTTCCGGCTAACCTCCCAGCATGGAGCAGGACTACCCCCTCGTTCGCGACGCGTTCCCGGACCTCATCGCTGAGCTGATCACCCTGCTGGAGGACGAAGGGGAGCATGAGTTGGCCGTTCGTGTCCGGGATGTTCGGCTCGTCGCCCGATGCGACTGTGGCGATGACTTCTGCCAGAGCATACGAACAGCCGCCCACCCGAAGGGGCAGCCGTACGGTGAGGGCCATCGATGTGTGCCGCTCCTGCCCTCGAAGGGCATGCTTGTCCTGGACGTCGTGGACGACCGGATCATGTACATCGAGGTACTGGACCGGCCGCCGATGAACGACCAGCACGACCTGCGTCGCTGATGCTCCCGGGGCGACCGCCGGCTACGGCGCTCGGACCTCGCCGGCCCGGGAGCTCGGTCACACCGAGCCCGCGTGAGAGCTGGAACTGCCACCGCGTGATCATCGGAGGTTGTGTGGACTCCTGAGGATCGTGCGGTGGCCGTGGGCCACAGCCTGGACGCAGCCCGCCGGCGGGCGATGTTCGACCAGGCCATGGCCAGGGTCGCGGGCCGATTCCGGCGGGTGGAGCCGCGCGCGACCGCCCGTGCCTTCGTGCTCGGCCTGTTGACCGGGATCGAGCGGAAGAACTGCTGGCGGCTGGCCGAGCAGGCCGGCCACGCCCGCCCCGGGCCGATGCAGCGGCTCCTGCGAAGCGCCCGCTGGGACGCGGACGAGGTCCGCGACACCCTGGCCATGCTCGCGCTGGCCTTCCTGGCCGCTCTCGCCGCCGACACCGCACCGATCAGGTCAGCCCGGCCGAACCGCCCGGCGCGCGGCACCGACCCGATAGACCTGACCGTCCCGGAGATCCGCCACCTGTTCGGGGCCCTGCTGACCCCACCGAACACATCCCCGAGCAGGGTGCTGCACTGGTCAAACTGGCGCAGACGCCACCAGGCCATCGCTCGCCGTTGCCACTACCGGCGGCGACTCGATGCCCCCTTCTCTCCATAGATCACGAAGTCGCACTGGAGTACTAACTGCGCCGGGTCGTGTTGGACGAAACGTCCGGACTGGACGTACAGTCCAGATATGACCGCAGAGACCCCCGATCCGCGCGTCCGCACCTGGGCGCCCGCCTGCCAGGCGGTCGCCCTGCTGCTCGGGCCGTACGCCGAGGTGGTGCTGCACGACGCCGTCCGCGACGAGGTGCTCGCCATCTGGAACCCGATGAGCGGCCGCGCCCCCGGCGACCCTTCCCTGCTCGGCGAGTTGGACGAACTGACCCCCGCCCTGCCCGACGTCTACGGGGCCGACGTCTTCGGGCCCTACGCGAAGCTGCTGCCCGACGGCCGCCGGCTCTCCTCGGTCAGCGCCGTCCTGCGCGACGACGCCGGCCGGCCGGCGGCGGTGCTCTGCGTCAACTTCGACCGCGGACCGCTGGAGCACGCCGCCGCCCTGCTGGCGGGGTTCGCCGCACCCACCGCGCCACGCCCCGGACCGCTCTTCGAACGCGACTGGACGGAGCGGATGAACGACGTCATCGGCGGCTACGTCCGCGCCCACGGCCGCCCGCCGGAGCGGCTCGGCCGCGAGGACCGGCTCGCCGTCCTGCGCGAGCTCGACCGGGCCGGGGTGTTCGCGGTGCGCCGGGCCGTACCGGCCGTCGCGACGGCCCTCAAGGTGTCGCGGTCCACCGTCTACACGCTGCTCGCCGAAGCCAGGGCCGAGACCGAACCTGTCGCGCCGGCCCATGAAGCGCCGCGCCCCACCGCACCGCAGAGGAACCAGCGATGACCACACTCCCCGACTTCCGGCTGGAAACCTACTTCTCCCGCTGGGAGTTCACCGCGCGCCACCACCTCACCGCCTCCGACGCGCAGACCATGACCATGGCCGAACTCCTCGCCCTGGCGGGCCCGGAGGAGCGGCAGGCATGGGACACCCTGGCCCTCGGCTACACCGAGACCTTCGGCGACCCGGCCCTGCGCCGGGCCGTCGCCGACCTGTACGAGCGCGTCGACGCCGACGACGTGATCTGCTTCGGCGGGGCCCAGGAGGCGCTCAACCTCGCCATGCAGGTGCTGCTCGGCCCCGACGACCACGCCGTCGTGCTGACCCCCAACTACCAGTCCGCCGAGACCATTCCGCTCTCGCTCTGCGAGGTCACCGGCGTCGCCCTGGACGCCGCGCGCGACTGGGCGCTGGACCTCGACGAGCTGACCGCCGCGCTGCGCCCCAACACCCGGGTCGTCTCGGTCAACTTCCCCAACAATCCGACCGGCAAGGTCATCGCGGCCGAGGACTTCGCCCGTCTGGTCGAGCTCTGCGACGAGCGCGGCATCCGGCTGTTCAGCGACGAGGTCTACCGCGGCCTGGAGCGTGACCCGGCCCGGACCCTGCCGCAGGCCGCCGACCTGTCCGAGCGGGCCCTGTCGCTCAACGTCACCTCCAAGTCGCTCGGCCTGCCCGGTCTGCGGATCGGCTGGATCGCCTGCCGTGACCGGGAGTTGCGCTCCCGGCTGGAGCGTGCCAAGCACTACACCACCATCTGCAACGCGGCCCCCAGCGAGGTCCTGGCCCGGATCGCCCTGGCCAACCGCGAGCGGATCCTGGCCCGCAACCGCGCGATCATCGACGCCAACCGGCCGCTCTTCGACGCCTTCTTCGCCGAGCACGCCGACCTGTTCGACTGGCGGGCCCCGGACGGCGGCTGCGTCGCCTACCCGCGCTACCTCGGGGCGGACGGCGTCGAGGCGTTCTGCACCGGGCTGGTCGAGGAGGCGGGTGTCCTGCTGCTGCCGGCGAGCATCTACCGCTCCGAGCTGACCCCCACCCCGGCCGACCGCTTCCGGATCGGCATCGGCCGCCGCGACCCGGCCCCGGCCCTGGACGCCCTCGCCGGGTGGCTGAAGGGGCGCCGGTAGACGGTCGCGGCCCTGGCCCGGCCGCCGTCGGCAGCCCGGTGGTCAGACCTGCCGGGCCTCCTTGGCCCGGTACTTGAGGCCGAGGAGCGCGCCGGAGAGCCCGTGCGGCACCAGCCAGGAGACGTCCTCCCGGTCCACCGCGTCGAAGCGGTACTTGTAGGGATCGGTGCCGCGCAGGAAGTCGAAAGTGGTGAGGCCCTGTCCGGCGGCGGCCCGGACGGCCTCGGCGATCACCGCCGTGCCGAGCCGCAGCGGCGCCCAGGCCTGGTCCCAACCGATCTGGTAGTAGGCGAAGGTGTCCCGCCAGCGGAACCCGTAGAGGACTCCGGCCACCTCCCCGTCTCGCTCGGCGACCAGGAAGGCCGGGCCCTCGCCGCGCCCGGTCGCGGCCGAGCGCTCGATCAGCCGCACGTGCAGCGGCGCGCGGGCCGCGTCGAAGGTGGTCGGCCGGCCGACGGCGGCCCGGCGCAGCCGGTGCAGTCGGAGCACGGTGTCCAACAGGGCGAACCGCTCGGCGAGTTCACCGCCCCCGACGGCCGGTGCCACCCAGCGGAAGGTGATCCCCTCGGCGGCGAGCTTGCGGCCGTAGCGGCGCAGGTCGGCGCGGAACTGGCGCGAGCCCAGCGCGTCCGGGCCCGCCGTGAGGTCGACGCGCGGGCACGGGGTGCGGCCGATCTCCACCGCGCCGGGGGGCAGCAGCGGGGTCTGACCGGCGTCGAGGTCGGTGAGCAGCAGTGTCGCCCGCCGGGCGCGGCGCGCCAGCCAGTCGGCGACCTCGGCGCGCCGTCCGGGTGCGGCCGTGACGCCGCAGTGGTCGGCCGCGCCGGGTCCGGAGCCCAGCACCGTCAGGCAGGGGACGGTCAGCGGCGCGCGCGGGTGCAGCCGCCGCCGGGTGCGCAGCAGCGGGACGACGGCGCCCACCCGGCCGTCCGGCTCGCGCCAGACGACGACCTCGCCGCTGCCCTGCCGGGCGCCCAGCGTCTCCCACCAGGCGAGCGTCCACTCCGGTGTGGTGAACCACGAGCCGCCCGGATCGGCCGCGGCCAGCTCCCGCCAGCCGTCCAGGACATCGGCCGGCATCGCGGCCGTCCGGTACCGGACGGGCCCGGCCGCCGGGATGGTGACCCCGACGCCCGCCCTGTCCCGGCCGGCCCTGTCCCGGCCCGCCGGTCGCGCCTCCGTTGCTCGGTTCTCCGTCGTCCGGTTCTCCGTCGTCCCCAAAGTCCCGCCCCCAGGTGTCGTTCAGGCGCCGCCGCGCAGCCGGTGCACGGCCGGATGCAGCCCCGAGAGGATTGTGTCGAACCGGTCGCGGCTGGTGGTGGAGTTCACCCGAAGACGGCTGATCCGCAACGGGCGTCCGGGCAGCAGCCGGTCGTGCCGGTGGTCGAACAGGAAGCCGACCCGGTAGCCGAGCCGGCGCAGCACGGCACCGGCGCGCTGGTCGGTATTGCCGTTGGGGTAGGCGAAGGCGGTGGGTTCCTCGCCGTCGAGCCAGCCGGTCAACGCGTGGTGGGCGCTGGTGATCTCGTCCCGGAGGATGTCGTCCTCGCAGCGGTCCAGGCAGGGGTGGCCGGCGGTGTGGTTGCCGATCGCCACGCCGGAGCGGTGCAGCGTCAGCAGGTCGTGCCGGGTGAGCTGCTCCTGCCGGGGCGCGCGGGCGCGGGCGCTCTCCCGCAGCTCGGCGAGGGCGGCGCGGCGGTCGCGGTCGGGCAGGGTCTTCAGCCGGCGCACCACCGCGTCGGGGGCGCAGCCGGCCAGGCTGCGGGCGGTGCCGTCGCGCGAGGCCAGGAAGGCGGCCTCGGACCACCAGAACGGCCGGTCGCTGTCGATGAGTTCGGTGACCACGAAGGCGGCCGCCGGGATCCGGAGCCGGGTGAGTACGGGCAGGCCCTCGGTGAGCACGGTGCGGTCGCCGTCGTCGAAGGTGACCAGCACGCTGCGGGCCGGCAGCGGACGACCGGAGTGGACGGCCTGTTCGACCCGGGCCAGCGAGACCGGGCGGGCGATCCGGACCAGGCGGGCCATCTGGAGCGCGAAGGTCCGCGGGTCGTCCACGCCGTGGTACGCGAGGACGGCGAGCCGACGGGTGGCGGCGAGCCGGAACAGCGGCTGGAGCGGGGAGTTGCGCAGCACGGCGTCGACGCCGCTCCGGCGCCCGGCGAGCCCGCGGCGCGCCGGGGGAGCGGACTGGGCGCGGGCGCCGCCGGTCGGGCCGGCCGGCCCCGCCGTCGGGCCCGCGGCCTCGGTGGTCGGTGCTGCCGCCCCGGTGGTCGGGCCGTCACCGGCCCCGGTCGAACGCGTGGTTCCCTCGGGCATCGACACGCCCCCCTTCGTCCCCGTGTGCACTGCCGTGAGCGCTGGGGCGCCGGGAGTCGGGCACGGCACGCGGGCAGGGCGCGCCGTTCGGCGCACGCCTGCCGGGTGGGCGGCCCGCCCCGCTCCCCGAATCGCCAAGATAGTGCAAAATCCCATGCTCCGAGGAGGGTTGCACACGGCGGCCGGGTTCCGGGGGGAGGTTGGCGGATTGTTGGCGCGGGCTTGGCCTGAGCGCGGGCTGGGAGCTTCCTGAGTGACCGCTGGTGGTGCCGGGAGAGGGCTCGGCGGGCCGGACGGGTGCGTGCGGTGCGGCGGTACGGCGGGGCGGATGTGCCGTGCCGGAACAGGTCACCGGGGGTGCGCCGTACTGGCGGTGCGTCCGGTCGGGTGCGCGCCGGGCCAGGGGTGCGCGGTGCCGGGGGTGGGCCGTGCCGGGGGTGGGCCGGCCGCCGGTTGCGGACCCGGCGGCCGACCCCGGAGAGGGGCTCGACGGCCCCGGCTCGTGGGATCCCCCGGCCTTCCCCGGTGCTGCCGGTGCAGTTGGTGCAGTTGGTGCAGTTGGTGCAGTTGGTGCTACCAGTACTACCGGTACTCCCGGGGTTCTTCGGTGGATCGGAAGGTGGATCAGAAGGGGCCGGTGCAGGTGGTCACCCGCTGCGAGGCCTCCAGGAGGGGGCCGCCGACCGCGCAGATCATCCGAAGGTCCTCGGTGACCACGCGCGGCGTGACGGCTTTGGCGAAGCCGTTGGTGACGGTGGTCGCGGAGGCGACGGTGACCCACGGGCTGCCCCAGGCCCGCTGCGTCCTGACCTCGACCTGAACGACCGTCAGCTGGGTCGGGGAGGCCGGCGAGACCTGCGCCACCCCGACGACTCCTCCGCCGTCCTTCTCCAGCCAGACGCAGGGGTGGTTGACCACGGTGATACAGGCGGCCTCACCGGCCCCACCCGTCGTCGTCGCCGCCGAGGCCGGTACGGCCATCGACGCCGTGATCCCTGCCACCGCGACCATCAGGGCTGCGATCCGAGCGCGCATGATATGAACCTCCTTGGAAATCAAGGGAATCTCACTCCGTGGGATGAGTCTTGCACATTTCATGGGCATGACATATGTGCGCTGCGTCACACTCAAGGTGACGGTTCAACTACGTACCGCAACCGGCGGCCCGGGCTCCGGTCGTGCGGAGCCGGGCCCGACGCGCGCGGCGGTGCCACCGGCGGCGCGCGCGGTCCGGCTCGGCCGATCCGGACCCGGGCGGCGCGGACCCGCCCGGGGCCCGGCTCGTCGGCTCGCCAAGTCCACGCCGGGGCAGCAGGGTTGACGGCTCGGCGGACGATCCTGGCCGGTCCTGTGCCGCGTTCACTCGTACGGGTGGCGGACCGGCGCGAAGCCGTTCGGACGGCTACGATCGACGCGACCTACGGAGGTGGCCCGGATGGACACGGTCATCGTGCAACTGCCCGAACCCCGCCCGAGAGCCCGGCCCGGTGGGCGGCCCGCACCGATCGGCGCACGGCCCGGCCTGTCCGGCGGCCGCTCCGCGCCGCCCGGCAGGCCCTCGCTGCTGCGTCTGGGCCCCGGGGAGGTCGCGGAGTTCGGGCGCGGCGAGCCCGGCCGGCCGCTCGCCATCCCCCTCGCCGACCAGGGCGTCTCACGCCGCGCCGGCGAGATCACCGCCGCCGAGGACTACTGGCGGCTGTCCAACTTCAGCACCTCCGCGACATACGTGGTGGAGAACCTCGAAGGGGCCGGCGAGCACGTCAAGGTGGCCCCCGGCCGGCTCGGCGCGCCGGTGCCGTTCGAGTTCTCCCGCGTCCTCCTGCCGGCCCTCGGCGAACCGGCGGTGTTCAAGGTCTTCGCCCCCCAACACGCCTATCTGGAGGGCGAACCCGCGACCGACGAGGGTGAGCCGACGGTCAGCCCGTTCGCCCTCGACCCGACCTCCAAGTACTTCCTCGTGCTGCTCGCCCTCTGCGAGCCGCGCCTGCGCTCACCCTCCGCCGCCGCCGTCCCCGGGGTCACCGACGTGCTGGCCCGGCTGCGCGCCCTGCCCTCCTGCCGGGGGCTCACCCGATCCGCCGTCAACTACCACATCGACTACCTGGTGGCCACCAAACTGCGCCTGCGCGCGACACCGGACGAGGCCGTGGACGACGCCGCCCGGGGCGGGGGCAAGCGGGAGGACCTCGTCGCGCTGGCGCTGAGGTTCGACCTCGTCCGGGAGGAGCACCTCGCCCTGCTCCCGCCCCGGCGGAGCGGCTGACCCCGTCGTGGCCCCGCCCGCCCGGCCCGGCGGCCGGCCGCCCGACCGCCCGGGGGAGCCGCCCTGCGACGTGCCGCCCGGCTACGCCCTGGCCGGGTACCGCATCGGCGAGCCGATCGGTGCCGGCGCCTGGGGCAGTGTCTACGCCGCCCACCGGCCGGGCGGGTCGGCGAACCTCGCGGTCAAGTTCCTCTGCCCGGCGCGGCTCAGCCCGGGCCAGCGCCGCACCATGGCGCAGCTCGCGGGCAGCGAGATGCGGTTCGGCCGGCGCGCGAACCATCCGAACCTGATCCGCACCCTCGCCGTCCTCACCGTCGACGACCCCGCGCACCCCCGGCTCGACGGCGCACTGGCCCTGGTGATGGAACGCGCCGCCGGCAGCCTCCAGGACGTCCTCGCCACCGCCCGGCCGCACGCGCCCGTCCCCGAGGCGGAACGGATCCTCGCCGGGGTCTGCGCCGGCCTCGCCCACATGCACGCCGCGGGCTGGGTGCACGGGGACCTCAAGCCCGGCAACATCCTGCTGATGCCGGACGGCACCGCCAGGCTCGCCGACTTCGGCCTCACCGCCGAACTGGAGGGCACCCACGCCTACGCCCCGCCGCTCGGCTCGCCCGACCACGTGCCGCCCGAGTGGTGGTCCCAGCGCACCGGTGCGCGCGGCGTCGCCGTCCGGCCGAGCGCCGACATCTGGGCCTTCGGCGTGCTCGCCCACCAGCTGCTCACCGGCGGACTGCACCCCTTCCTCGGCGCCACCGCCCGCGCCCGCTCGCTCGCCGCGCAGGCCTACGCGCGGGGCGCGGCCCCGCTGCGGCTGGACGACGCGCTGCCCCCGCGCTGGCGGCCGGCCGTCGCGTCCTGTCTGGCGGCCGACCGCGCGGAGCGGGCGCTGGTGGACCTCGCCGCCCTGCGGGCCGCGTTGCTGGCGGCGACAGCAGCAGCGGCGGCGTCGTCGGCGGACGGGCCCGGGGCCGGCCCCGCGCGCTCGCTGCCCGGCCCGGCGAGGACACGCCGTCCGGTGCGCCGCCCCGGGCTGCTCGCGGGGGCCGGCCTGGCGTCGGTGGTCACCGCCGCGCTGCTCCTCTCCGGCGGACCGGAGCCGACCGGAGCGGTGCCGGCCGGACCGGAGTCGGCCGGACCGGTGCCGACCGCCGGCGCTGCCGCCCCGCCCGCGCGGGCGGAGCCGGCCGGGGCGATCCCGGCGGGCGCCGACGTCCCCGAGGCGTTGCGCGGCCCGATCGACGACGCCGCCCGCCGCTGCCCCGAGCCCGAGATCACCCCGGTCCTGCTGGCGGCCATGCTCAAGGCCGAGAGCGGCTTCGATCCGCGGGCCGCCAACCCGGCGACCGGCGAGTACGGGGTCGCGATGTGGACGCCCACCGTCTTCACCGCCTGGGCGCAGGACGGTGACCACGACGGCGTCAAGGACTACCTGGACCCGGCCGACGCGATCGCCTCGATGGGCAACTACGTCTGCTGGCTCGACCAGCAGCTCAAGCGCCGGGGGTACACCGGCGACCTGCCGGCCCTGGTCACCGCCGGCTACCGGACCAGCGACAAGACGGTCGCCGACGCGGGCGGCGTCCCCGACCGGGTGCGGCCGCACGTGGCGAAGGTGCTCGGCTACCTCGCGGAGTACGGGGGCTGAACGCCCCGCCGCAGCCCCGCGGCAGCCCCGTCGAGGCCCGGACGCAGGTCATGCCGCAGCCCGGTCGCAGCCCGGCCTCGGCATGACCTCGGCCACATCCGGGCCGTCCCACCGGCGGCGTCGACCGGCTGACGGGCCCCCGGAATGCGATGCTCGGCCGCATGATCACGAAGCTCCGCGCGGCCACCACGCAGTGGACCGTCGTCGTCCCGGTGGTGTCGTTCGTCGTCCTTGTCCTCACCTGGCACCGCGACCTGCCCGGCTGGGTGGTGGGCCTGATGGCCTGCTTCCTGGCCGGCGCGGTGCTCGCGGCGGTGCACCACGCCGAGGTGGTGGCGCACCGGGTGGGGGAGCCGTTCGGCTCCCTGGTGCTGGCGGTCGCGGTCACCGTCATCGAGGTGGCGCTGATCGTGACCCTGATGGCGGACGGTGGTGACAAGGCCGCCACGCTGGCCCGGGACACCGTGTTCGCCGCCGTGATGATCACCTGCAACGGCATCCTCGGCCTCTCCATCCTGGTGGCCGCGATCAAGTACCGGGTGGCGGTGTTCAACGCCGAGGGCACGGGCGCGGCGCTGGCCACCATCGGTACCCTCGCCACCCTCAGCCTGGTGCTGCCGACCTTCACCACCAGCTCGCCCGGCCCCGTGTTCGCGCCCGCCCAGCTGGCCTTCGCGGCTGCCGCCTCGCTGCTGCTGTACGGGCTGTTCGTGGCCACCCTGGCCTTCCGCCACCGCGACTACTTCCTGCCCGTCACCCCCGAGGGCCGGGTGCTCGACGAGGAGGACCACGCCGAGCCGCCGAGCCTGCGGACGACCCGGGTCAGCCTCGGGCTGCTCGCCGTGGCGCTGATCGCGGTGGTGGGCCTGGCCAAGGGCGTCTCGCCGACCATCGAGTCCGCCGTCTACTCGGCCGGGCTGCCGTCCTCGGTGGTGGGCGTGGTGATCGCGCTGCTGGTCCTGGCGCCGGAGACCATCGCGGCGCTGCGCTCCGCCCTGCGCAACCGGGTGCAGACCAGTCTCAACCTGGCGCTCGGCTCGGCGCTGGCCAGCATCGGCCTGACCATCCCGGCCGTCGCGGTGGCCTCGGCCTGGCTCCCGGGACCGCTGGAACTCGGCCTCGGACCGACCCACCTGGTGCTGCTCGTGCTCACCATCGCGGTCGGCACGCTGACCGTCATCCCGCGCCGCGCGACCCCGCTGCAGGGCGCCGTCCACCTCTCGGTGCTGGCGGCGTACGTGGTGCTCGCGATCAATCCCTGAGCGCACCGGTACGGAGGATCCCGGCGGGCCGGCGACCACGAGGTCGCCGGCCCGCCGTCCGCCGGGGGCCGTCCGCCGGGGGCCGTCGCGGTGCTGTCGCGGTGCCGCCGGGCCGGTGCCCCGGCCCTACCCGCCGGTTCCCGACCCGCCGCCCCGGCATGGCGGACGAGGTGCGAGGATGGCCCCCGACCGCCCCCGACGGCGGACCTCCGCCGACCGGCCACCCCCTCACCCCAGGGTGGCCCGACTGGGCACACGGCGACGAGGTCCGCGCTCCGTACCCCGGCAGCCATTTCCGGCGCGGCGTCTCCCTGCCCGCTTACCCTCACCTGCGAAGAAGACGCATCGCGATGCACCGCACCCGTACGCCCGTACCCGACTCCCCGGCCACCACTTCCCCCACCTCCACCGGCACCCTCCCCGCCCTCCCCGCCGGCCCCCGGACCCGCTCCCGGGCGCCGCTGCGCGCCGCCGCGCTCGGCGCGGGCGGGCTGCTGCTCACCGGCTGCGGCAGCGCCCCCGCCCCGGCGTCCGGCAGCCAGCAGGACCTCCGCGGCCGCCTCCCCAAGGCGGTCAGGGACGCCGGGGTGCTCCGGATCGGCTCCTACCTCAACTACCCGCCGGTCGACTTCAAGGACCCGGCCGGCCAGCCCGCCGGGCTGGACCCGGAGATCGCCAAGGCGGTCGGCTCCTACCTCGGCCTCCGGGTCGAGTTCACCGACATGCCGTTCGACAAGCTGATCCCCGCCGTCCAGGCCAAGCAGCTCGACCTGGCGATGTCGGCCGTCATCGACACCAAGCAGCGCCAGCTCGGCGCCGCCGACGACGGGCACCAGGCCGACGCGGGCGTGGACTTCGTCGACTACTTCGCGACCGGCACCTCGATGGTGGTCAAGGCCGGGAACCAGCTGAACCTCACCACCCTGGACAGCCTCTGCGGCCGCACCGTCGCCGTCCAGCGCGGCACCGTCCAGGACGAACTGGCCGGCCGGCAGACCGCGGCCTGCCTGCGGACCGGCAAGCAGCTGCAGATCCACCGCTTCGACACCGACGAGCAGGCGCTCGCCGAGGTGGCCGCCGGCACCGCGGTCGCCGATCTCAACGACTACCCGGTGGCCCAGTACAACACCACCCAGCCGGGGCGGACCGGGGTGTTCCAGCTGGCCAACACGCACTTCCTGCAGTCCGGCCCGTACGGCGTCACCGTCGCCAAGGACAACACCGCCCTGCGGGACGCCGTCGCGAAGGCGCTGGACCAGGTGATCCGGGGCGGCGAGTACGACAAGATCCTCGACAAGTGGAACGTCCGCTACGGCGCGGTCTCCAGCGCGGTGGTCAACGGCGGCCTCTGACGCGGTGGCGCCGACCCCGCCCCGATGGCCGGTAACGACCGGTGATCGGGGCGGGGCCCGCGTGTCGGGGCGCGGCACGGCGGCCGCTGTCCCTATCGTCTGAGACCGCTGAGTCCGCAGCCGATCAGACCCGTGGGAGTGCGAGATGCCAGGCCCAGAGCAGCAGTTGTCCCCCGACGGTGCCCGCGGTCGTCCGGAGGAGGGGGCCGACGTGATCGTGGTCGGCGCGGGCCCGGCGGGCTCCACCGCCGCCTACCACCTCGCGCGGACCGGGCTCGACGTGCTGCTGCTGGAGAAGTCGGCCTTCCCCCGGGAGAAGGTCTGCGGCGACGGTCTGACACCGCGCGCCACCAAGCAGTTGGTCGACCTCGGCATCGACGTCTCCGAGGAGGCCGGCTGGCTGCACAACCGGGGGCTGCGCCTGGTCACCGGGCGGCGCAGGCTGGAGCTGGACTGGCCGCACCTGTCGGCGTTCCCCTCGTTCGGCCTGGTCCGGCGGCGGGCCGACTTCGACGAGCTGCTCGCCCGCCGGGCCGCCTCGGCGGGCGCCCGGCTGATCGAACGGGCCAATGTGGCGGGCCCGTTGGTCGACGAGCGGTCCGGCCGGATCATCGGCGTGACGGCCCGGCTGGGCGAGGACCGGCGGCCCGTCGACTACCGCGCGCCGCTGGTGGTCGCCGCCGACGGGAACTCCACCCGGCTCTCGCTCGCGATGAAGCGCTACCGCCGCACCGACCGTGCGATGGGTGTCGCCTACCGGACGTACTTCACCACCCCGCGCCACCAGGACCGCTACCTGGAGGCCTGGCTCGACCTGCGCGACCCGATGGACCCGGCGCGGCGCCTGCTGCCCGGCTACGCCTGGGTGTTCGGGATGGGCGACGGCACCGCGAACGTCGGCCTCGGGGTCCTGGACACCGCCGCGGTGGCCGGCGAGTGCGACTGGCGTGACCTCCTGCGGCGCTGGTGCGCCGACCTGCCGCCCGAGTACGGCTTCACTCCGGAGGGCATCACCGAACCCGTCCGCGGCTCCGCCCTCCCGATGGGCCTCAACCGCCAACCCCACTACGCGGACGGCCTGTTGCTGGTCGGCGACGCGGGCGGGACGGTCAGTCCGGCGACCGGCGAGGGCATCGCGTACGCGATGGAGTCCGGCCGGTACGCCGCCGAGACGGTCGTCCAGGCGCTGGCCCGGCGCACCGACCGCGGTCGCGAACTCGCCCTGCGCGGCTACCCGCAGGCGCTGCGCTCCGCCTACGACGGCTACTTCGCGCTCGGCCGGCTGGTCGCCGACGTGCTGGGCCGCCCCAGGCTGCTCGGCGCCGCCGGCGCGCTCGGCCTGGGCCATCCGGCGCTGCTGAAGGTGGCCTTCCGGCTGATGGTCAACCTCACCGAGCCGAACTCCCGGGACGCCCTCGACCGGCTGCTGTACGCGCTCGGCAAGCTGGCGCCCAGCCACCGGTGACGGTGGTCGGGCCGGAGCGGGCCCGGAGGGGGCGTGACCTTCCATCCTGCACGCCCCCAGGGCGTTCCGGGCGCTGGTTGGCCGAATCCGGGGAAACGGGCGGTGTCGCGAGCCGTCCGTGTTGACGGGGGGTCAGGTGATCCGCTTGCCTGGGTGCCGACCTGGACACGGAGGGTGACGGCTCACCCTCCGGTCCGCCCTGATGCCGATACGACGGAGACATCGTGCGCCTTCGCCTTCGCCTTCGCCTGCTCCTCGCGCCGCTCGCCGCGGTCGTGGCCCTGCTCGCCCCGGCCGTCCCGGCGGCCGCCGTCGACGTGGCCGCCGCCACCCCCTCCGACGAGTGCTCGGCGGCCGACTTCCACGGTGACCCCCGACTCGGGCCCGAAGACCTGCCGCGCACCGGCCCGGTCGGCCGGGAGCTGATCGGTTACCGGCGCACCGGCGGCCTCTCCGAGGACAAGTTCCTCGCCACCTACTACAGCCCCACCGCGAACAACGGCGGCCCGGGCTGGATCTACCCGCCGGCCAACGGCTACGTCACCCTGCCGGACGGCACCCCGGTCGAGTTCGAGATCACCCTGTACCCGAACCAGAACATCGACCGCTTCGGCAGCGAGTACGGCTCCTTCCTCGCCCCCGAGGGCCTGCCCTACGCCAACCGCTCGATCCCGCCGCAGAGCCTCGACAGCACCCCGGCGCCGAGCTGCAACTACCACGACTACAAGGTGCTGAAGCCCTTCAACGTGCACGCCGGCCCGATCGCCCCGTGGTTCGGCCAGCCCGGTTACGGCCTGCAGTACCAGCTCGACGCCGCGCTCGTGCCGAACGGGCCGGCCCGGCTGAACGTGCTCTGGCTCGTGGACAACGGATACCTCGCCCGGATCTGACGCGGCTCCGGGGAGGCGGGCCGGGGGTCGGTGCCCCCGGCCCGCACCGGTATCCGACGCCCCGCCGCCGGTCCGGTGCGGCCGGTGCGCAAAGAATCCACTGGTGCGCGAGACGGGAAAGGGATAGGAAGGCCGGATGAACACCGTGGAGACCGATCCCGACCAGCGCGCATTCGCCCCCGTCACCCTCGACCTGGGCGGTCTCTCGCTCCGCCCGTGGGGCCGGGCGACCGAGATCCTGGGCGGAGCGGTCGCCGGCGTGCTCGCGGCCGCCGCCGATCCCGCGATCGCGCGGTGGAACCCGATCCGTGCCACCGACCGGGCCGGGGCCGAGGCCTACCTCGACCGCTGCGAGGCCGGCTGGGCCGGCGGCGCCGCGGCCGCCTTCGCCGTGGTCGACGCCACCGACGGCACCTTGCTGGGCAACTCCGCGCTGCGCTGGGTCGACCGGGCCGACGGCCTCGCGATGATCGGCTACTGGGTGCTCCCGGCCGCCCGCGGCCGCGGGCTCGCGACCCGGGTCACCCGGGCCGTCACCGCCTGGGGCATCGCCACGGCCGGTGCCCGCCGGATCGAGATCGCCCACGCGGTCGGCAACGACGCCTCCTGCCGGGTGGCCGAGCGCTGCGGCTACCCCGCCGAGGGCACCCTGCGGGCCTCCCACCGCTACGGCGACGGCGCCTACCACGACGAGCACCTGCACGCCCGGCTGGCCACCGACCCGGAGCCGCCGGTCCGCTGACCGGGCGGCGCCGTGCCCTGCTCGCCGCCCCCGTCGCTGCCCGGTGCGGGCCGGAGGGGGCGGTGACCGGGCGCGTTGTGGGGGGTGGAGGCCTAGTCTGGAAGAGCGCGTCCGTGTGCGGTGCGGAACGGGGACGGTGGGCCATGACGGTCATCTCGGCAGCACTTTTCGGTATCGACTGGCACGCTGTGTCACCCGGTTCCGAAGAGTTGCTGCACGAATGCGCCGCGCGAGGCTGGACGGTGCTGCTGATCGGTCCCGGACCGGTCGAGGTGCCCGCCCTGACCGTGGCGGCCCCGGGCGACGACCCCGTCCGCTCGGCCCTCGGCCTGGTCGACGGCGCCTCGGACCACGCGGTGTTCGTGGCCGCGAGCGTGCGCGAGGTGCTGCTGGCGTGCCGCGCGCGGGTGTCGTGCGTCGCGGTGGAGAGCGACGGCGGGACGGGCCTCGAACTGCGGGCGGCGGGCGCGGCCGAGGTGCACCACGACGCCGCCGCCCTGTTGCGCGTGTTGGACGACAGCCTGCTGGCCCGACCCAGGGCCTTCGTCGACTGCCGCCCGACGACTCCGGCCGCACCGGCCGGCCGGAGCGGCTGACGCACACCCGGGCCGGGCAACCGCCCGGCCACGAGGACGGCGTCACCGGGATCGTCGGAGGTGACCGAGATGGACGGACCCGCGTTGAGCGGACGGGAGCGGCGGCTCCTGGCCGAGATCGAGAGCGAGCTGCGCCAGGACTCCCGACTGGACCGGCGGTTGAGCACGATGGGGGTCAAACAGCCGGGCCGGGTCCGGCTCGGGCTGCGCCGCTTGGGGCGCCAGGTGCCCCCCGGCGTGGTGATGACGGCGCTGGTCATGTCCGCGATCTGTCTGAGCATCGGCGTGCGCACCCCGACCGCGCCCGTCCTGACCGCGGTGGTGCTGGTCTGGACGCTCAGCGTGGCCGTGGCGGTCGTGGTGGCGGTGCTGCTGCGACGCCGCACGGCCGGGGCGCACCCGGCGGGCCACGTGGACGGCGGCGGCCCCGAGGGTCGTGACCGGGCCGAGGGCCGGGAGCGTCCCGACGGCCGGGAGCGCCGGCCGTGGGACCAGCCGGAGCCGTGAGCGCGATGACCACCGAACTGCGGGAGTACCGCCCGGGCGCCCATCACGTCGCGGACCTGACGCTGGTCGGCTACGAGGTGGAGGGCACCGACGGCCCGCTCGGTCGGGTCGAACGGGACACCGGCGACCACCTGGTGGTCGACGCCGGGGCGTGGGTGCCGGGCGTCCGGGTGCCGGTCCCGGTGGGTCTGGTGGCCCGGATCGACCATCTGGAACTGGTGGTCCACCTGGACTGCCCGCGCGCCCGGGTCCGTGCCGCCCCGCCGCCCGCCGCCGTCGAGGCGCGCGGGGGCCGGCCGGACGGCGGGTGAACGCCGGCGGCACGCGCTCAGGCCGCCCAGGAGCCGTCAGCCGCCCCGGACCGGTCAGTCGCCCCGGAGCCGTCAGTCACCCCGGAGCCGGACGAAGGTGGCCGCCGGTGGCCGGCCGGTGACGGTCACCTCGGCCCGCAGCGGATCGCTCAGCGGCCGCAGGCTCCCGTGGTCCGGGTCGCGCACCGGTGCGTCCAGCAGCCCGTCCACCGCCCGCGCCACCTGTCGGGCCTGCACCGCGGTCAGCTGTGGGGTGGAGAGCAGGACCGGCCCGTCGTCCAGTTCCAGGACCAGCGCCCGGGGTCGGGCCGCCGTCCCGACGACCGCGCGGACGGTCGCGTCGACGGTGTCGCTGCGCCGGTACTTGACCCAGCGGTGCCCGGCGCCGCGTGCCCGGTAGGCCGACCCGGCCGCCTTGCAGACCAGCCCCTCGACCCCGCTGTCGGCCAGCTGTTCCATCCAGGTCATCGCCTCGGCCCGGTCGGTGGTGGCCAGCACCGGCTGGACCGGGGGCGGCACGTCGGCGAGCGCGGCCAGCAGCAGCCGCCGCCGGTCGGTGAGCGGCAGCCCCCGGACGTCGCGCCCGGGCAGCGCCAGCAGGTCGAAGGCGACCAGCCCGAGCGCCACGCCGTCCGAGGCCCGGCCCTGCCGGGTGCGCAGCAGTTCCTCGAAGGCGAACCGGCCGTCCCGCCAGGCGACCAGCTCCGCGTCCAGTACCAGCCCGGCGGGCAGCCGGGCCACGGCGGCGGCGATCGGGGGGAACTCGGCGGACAGGTCCCGCCCGGAGCGGGACTGCAGGTACGGCGGGCGCTCCCCGCGCGCGAAGGCCACACAGCGGAAGCCGTCCAGCTTCAGCTCGTACTGCACACCCGCACCGCCCAGCCCGTCCGGCGGCGGGACGGCCGGGACGGCGGCCGGGCGCATCACCTCGACGGGCGGCTCCAGCACCACCGGGGTGTCCGTGTCGGCGCCCGTGTCCGTGCCGGTGTCCGTGCGGGTGCGGCTTCGCGTGCGGGTGCCTGCGCGGCCGGCGGCGCGCGGACGCGGCGGATCGGGGTGGGTGGCCGCTGCCCGGTCTGGCGACGGCGGCGGGGGCAGCGGCCGGGCCCGCGCCGGGTCCAGGAGCGGTGCGAGCAGATCGCCGAGATCCGCCAGCCGCTGGGGGAGTTCGGCGAGGTCGAAGACCAGGTCCGCCGTCGACCGGGCCGCTTCCAGCTCCGCCCAGGAGAGCGGCGTGGACACGGTCGGCCGCGGCCGGGCCCGGAGGGTGTAGGGCGCGGCGGTGGTCTTCTTGGCGGAGTTCTGCGACCAGTCCACCAGTACCCGTCCGGTGCGGCGCGCCTTGGCCATGGTGTGCACGACCAGGTCGGGGTGGGCGCTCTCCAGTGCGGCCGCGAGGGCCTTGGCGTAGCCGGAGACCTCCGCGCTCGGCGTCGGCTCCAGCGGCACCAGCAGGTGCAGGCCCTTGGAGCCGGAGGTCTTCACCCAGCTGTCGAGGCCGTCCGCCGCCAGCCGTTCGCGCAGCAGCCCGGCCACCGTCCGGCAGGTCAGCACGGACGCGCCCTCGCCCGGGTCGAGGTCCAGCACCAGCCGGTCGGCCAGCCCGGGCGCGGCGGCGTGCCACTGCGGCACGTGCAGCTCCAGGCAGCCCAGGTTGGCCGCCCAGAGCAGCGCCGCACCGTCGTCCAGGACCACCTGCCGCAGCTCGCCGCCGCTGCTCGGCACCTCCACCGTGCGCACCCAGCGGGGTGTCCCGGCGGGCGGGTTCTTGGCGATGAACACCTCGCCCTCGACGCCCTCCGGGCAGCGCAGGAAGGACACCGGACGATCGCGCAGATGCGGCAGCAGCACGGTGTGCACGGCCGCGTAGTAGCGCAGCACGTCCCCCTTGAGCGTGCCGGTGCGCGGGTAGTACACCTTGTCCAGGTGCGAGAGGGCGATCGTGCGCCCGTCCACCACCATCTGCGGCATGGCCGCCTCCGAGCCGCGCCGGGCCCGCGCCTGTTCGCCGGCCCCGCGCAGCCAGTCTGCCCGGCCGTCCGTTACGGCGCGAGCAGGCCCCGGGCCGTTCGGAGCAGTTCCTCGTCGGTGGCCGGTTCGCGTACGCCGGCGAGGCCGGAGCGGAACAGTGAGGCGCCTTCGACCAGCATCAGGAACACCTGGGCGCGGCCCTGGACGACGGCCTCCGGCAGGTCGGGGCGGCGGTCGGCGAGGAAGGCCGCGACCTGGGCGCGGTAGTCGGCGTAGAAGGCCCGGACGGAGCCCGCCACGGCCTCGTCCCGGGCCGCCAGGGCCCAGAGCTCGGCGAACAGCCGCACCAGGCGGGCGTCCTCCTGCTCGGCGAGCAGGGCCCGGATCAGCTGCTCGGCAGCCCGGTCGGGGGCCGGGGCCGCTGTAGCCGCCGTGCGGTCGGCTCCCGCCGCTGTGCCCGCCCGGGCGCCCGCCGGGCCTCTCGCCGGGCCGATCGGGGCGAGCAGCGGCGCCAGCCGCTCCGCCGACCGGCTGAGCACCCGTTCCAGGACGGCCGCCACCAGGGCGGCATGCGTCGGGAAGTAGTACTGCAGATGCCCCAGGCGGACGCCGGCCGCCGCCGCGACCGCTCGCATCGACAGCTCGGTGCCCCCCGCGGTGACCAGCAGCTCCTCGGCGGTGTCCAGCAGCTGTGCGCGGCGCTGCTCGCCCTTGCCGCTCACGCCGCGGCCCCCGCCCGCCGTTCGCTCCGGACGTCGACCGTGACGCCGAGCGCCGCGAGGTCGGCCAGGACCTGCCCGGGCCGGGGCGTCTGCTCGGGGAACGCCACCCCGACCGGGGCCGCCGCGCCGTCCGCCCCGAGTGCCCGGCGCAGGCCCAGCAGGGCGCCGACCGCCGTCAGGTGCGCCTGCCCGGCCCGGTCCTCGACCACCGCGCTCAGCGCCTGCCCGTCGTGCGTGACGTCGATCCGCAGCCGTGCCACGCCGCCCTCGCCCGGCGAGTACAGCAGGGCGCGGCGGGCCGGCTCCCAGCGCTCGCCGCGGCCCCAGCGGAAGAATCCGGCGTGCTTGGCGGCCAGCAGTGCCGCCGTGCCGATCCGGGAGCTGAAGCCGATCCGGGTGGTGGCGGTGGTCGTGCCGAGGGTGAGCGGGAGGGTGAACTGCTCCGGCGTGTCGATCCCGGCGACCCTGGTGGCGGAGTCCCCGATCAGCACCGTGCGCGCGCCGTCGAGCGGGGCCACCGACCGGCGTCGGCCCTCGTGGACCACCTCGTAGTCCAGGCCGAGCCGGTCCATGAACTCCACCGAGTCGGCACCCGCCCGGTCCCCGAGGTCCCACCGGATCGCGATCTCGACCTGCTCGGCCCCGCCGAGCCGCTCCGCCAGGGCGGCCGTGACCAGACCGGTCACCCCGCCCATCCAGGCGGACGAGAGCAGCACCGGGGCGGCCGGGCGCAGCAGGGCGGCGACCGTGGCGGCCCGCTGCAGCCGCGCCGTCCAGCGGGTCACGTCCACGAACGGCACACCCGCCCGGGCGGCGGCCCGCAGCACCCGGTCGTCCGGGTCGTTGACCACGCCGACCACGGCCCGGACGGCGGCGCCGAACGGCTCCGGGTCGGCGAGGTCCCAGCGCCGGGCGGTGACCGGGCGGGCGCCGTCCGCCCGGTGGAGCTCCTCGGCGAGCGCCGCCCCGCGCTGCTCCGAGCGGCCGGTCAGCAGCAGCGGCCAGGCGGAGACCGCCGAGCGCGCCAGCTCGGCGCCGACGGTGCCGTAGCCGCCGACCAGCAGTACGGGGCCGTCGGGGTCGTGGGAAAGGTGGTCGTCGAAGACCTGGGAGAGGTTCATGAGAGAAGAATAGGTCATCCGACCTAAAAATGCTGTCAGCCCGTCACCAGCGCGCACGCGTCACCGACCAGGTCCTCGATCCGGCCCCAGTCGACGGGCGGCGCGTCGAGGCGCACCCCGACCCAGCCGCGGTGGCCGACGTACGGGGGCCGGAAGTACCGCGCCGGGTCCTCGGCGACCAGGAACTCCTGGTGCCCGGGTGCGGCCGGGCACCAGAAGGCCAGGCGGTCGTCGTGGTGGTGGTCGGCGAGCATCACGAACACCCGGGACCGGCGGCCGCTCCCCGCGAACCAGGTCGGCTCGCCGTGGCTGACCCGCTCGGACGCCTCCGGCAGTGCCAGGCAGAGCGCCCGCAGCCGGTCGACCGCGGCCGCCGGCCCGGTGGACCCCGGCGACCCCGCTGTGCGCGGTGACCCCGCCGTGCCGGTCACGGCGGCCTCAGCCGGCCGACGGGCGCGGCGAGCCCGGATAGGTGCCGAAGTACCAGTGATTGCCCTCCGGGTCGGCGGCCGCGAAGTCCCGCGAGCCGTAGTCGGTCTCGAACGGCTCCTTGGTGATCCGGGCCCCGGCGGCGACGGCACGTGCGTGCACCGCGTCCGGCTCCGCCGTCACCACGTAGGCGGTGAAGCCGCCCGGCCGCCCGGGCCAGGGCTCGGCGCCCTCGGCGTCGGGCCGGTCGGAGCCCAGCATCACGCCGCCGCCCTCCGGCCAGGCCAGTTCGGCGTGGGCGACGAACTCGCCCTCGCCGTAGGCGACGACCTCCTCGAAACCGAAGGCGTCCACCAGGAACCGGATCAGGGCGCGGGCGTCACGGGCCCGCAGACTGGGCCAGACCTGCGGGGCGGGAGTCTTGCTGTTCATGGCGGTCTGCCTCCTCGGGGGCGGTCCGGGTCGCTCTCAGGACTCCCACTCTGGCGCCGCCGCCCCCGCCGCGCCTTGGACGTTTCGGAACTTCGCCGCGTCCGGCCCCTGCTCGGCCAGCCACACGCTCGGCGCACACCCGGCCAGCGCACGGAACTCACGGGCCAGGTGCGCCTGGTCGAAGTAGCCGCAGCGCGCCGCCAGCTCCGCGAACCGCGGCGCCGGCCCGGGAGCGGCCAGCAGCCGCCGGGCCCGGTCGAACCGGATCACCCGGGCGGCGGCCTTCGGAGTGAGCCCGGTCTCGTGGCGGAACCGGTCCCGCAGGTGGCGGCCGCTCCACCCGGTGTCCAGCGCGAGCGCCGACACCGACAGCGACCCGCCGCTGCGCCGCAGCTCCCGCCAGGCCCGGACGACCTCCGGCGGCACCCGGCCCGAGGGGCGGGCCGCCCGCAGCAGCGCGCCGTCCAGGGCGGCGAACCGCTGCGGCCAGCCGTCGGCCTGCTGGAGCTCCTCCTGGAGCCGCCCGCTCGCCCGCCCCAGCACGGCGTCCGCCGGTACGTCCAGGCCCGCCAGCTCCCCGGCCGGCAGGCCGAGCAGCGCCCGGGCGGCCAGCGGATGGACGGCGATCTGGACACCCGACTGCCGCCCGTCGTGGGTGATCAGGGCGGGGGAGGTGTGCAGCCCGCCGAGCAGCGTGGCGTAGTCGCCGCCGGCCTGGGCCGGATCCGGGTGCCCGGCGACGGTCAGCGGCTCGTCCAGGGTGAGGATGAAGGTCAGGTAGGGGGAGGGCAGACCCCGGTGCGCGGCGGGTGCCAGGCCGCGTTGGCGGTAGCCGGAGTACCAGGCCACGTACGGCCGCAGCGCCGTCGCGGGCCGGGCCCGCACGGCCTCGTCGACCAGGTCGGGGAGGTCCTGCTGCGTCACGCTCCCAGTATCGGCCCGGGCCGGGCCGGGGACGCCGCCGTCCGGGCTCGCGGGCGGTCGGGGTGTTGCTTATGGTGAGCGCACCGGAACACCCGGTGCTCGGGGGGGAAGACCCGCGAAGGAGTCCCAGTGACCACTGCCCGAGAGATCATGCACACCGGTGCCCAGTGCATCCGCGCCGACCAGACGCTCGCCGAAGCCGCCATGATGATGCGCGACATGAACGTCGGCGCGCTCCCGATCTGCGGCGACGACCAGAAGCTGAAGGGCATCATCACCGACCGCGACATCGTCGTGCGATGTATCGCCGAGGGCCGGGCACCGGCGGACATGACGGCCATGGAGCTGGCCGGGCACCTGCACTGCGTCCGCGCCGACGACGCGATGGAGGCGGTGCTGAAGAAGATGGAGCAGCACCAGATCCGTCGCATCCCGGTGATCGACGGCGAGCGGCTGGTCGGCATGATCAGCGAGGCCGACCTGGCCATGGGCCACCGCGACGGCCACCGCCTGACGGACCAGCAGATCATCGAATTCATGGACAGCGTCTACATGATGCGGTGATCGCGCCGCGCCGGGCACGGCGCAGGCGTTCCCCCGTGGATCGCCCCCGGTGTCCCCGTGCCACGCGGCGCGGGGACACCGGCGCGGCCGGGTGCCGCCGCTGCCGCCCAGGACGGCCTGACGGGGCGTCAGCCGTGGACGTGGCGGCTGCGCGACCGGTCGGGCGCGGTTCCCGGTGGAGGTCGCGCAGGAGCACGATCTCGGCACCGCGGTGCGGCACTTCCTGATAGACCCACCGCGCGATGCCGATGAACGGGGTCTCCGGACCGCTGCCGTACGGGCGCGTTGAATCCCGCCCCGGGGGTATGGCGACGCCGCTGTCCCCGGGTGGGGGTGCAGCGGCGTGGTCGTGGTGGTGCTGGTGCTGGGGGCTGTGGTGGGCTCGTGGGGTGTTACTTGGTGAGGCCGGCCTTGACGGAGCAGACGGGCCAGGCGCCGGGGCCCTGGGCGGCGAGGACCTTTTCGCCGATGGCGATCTGCTGGGCC
>NZ_JBIVVS010000019.1:3261-187429 GCF_044768625.1 Kitasatospora sp. NPDC091207 | reverse complement strand
CAAGCAACGCGCCAAGCACCACGACGTCGGCAAAACGGTCAAACGCGCCGAGTCGATCAAGGAACACCAGGCCCGCCGAGGTTAAACGTCAAGCTCAGCCGGTCAGGGCGGCGCGGATCCGGTCCAGGATCAGCCCCGCGCCCGTGTAGCCGATGCCGAGCATCCAGAGGCTGTCGTCCACCTCGTACACCCGCCCGGCGCGCACCGCGGCCAGGTTCTTCCAGAGCGCGCCGTCGACGATCCTGGACCGGTCCGACTTGGCCGCGTCGCCGTAGACCGAGTAGAAGATGACGTCGGCGGCGGCCTGGTCGACCTGCTCGGGGCTGATCTCGATCGAGAAGCCGGGCTTGTCCTGGTTGGCCGGCCGGCCCACGCCGAGGTCCTTGAAGAGCGAGCCGACGAAGGTGTCGTTGAGGTAGAGCCGGGTGGGCGCGCCGGCCAGGAAGCGGGCCATCTCCACCTTGGTGGCCGCCGCCTTCGCCGGTCCGCCGAGGGCGGTGACCACCTCGGCCACCTCGGCCCGGTACGCCGCCTCCGCCGCCGCGGCCTCGCTCCGGCGGCCCAGCGCCTCGGCGTGCAGCCGGGCGTTCTCCTTCCAGGCGGGCCCGGTGGTTCTGGTCAGGACGGTCGGCGCGATCTTCGAGAGTTCGTCGTACCGCTTGTCGTCGCGGACCTGGTTGCTCAGGATCAGGTCCGGCTTCAGCGCGGCGATGCTCTCCAGGTTGGGCTGGCCGATGGTGCCGACGGCCTTGGTCCCGGCCAGCCGGTCCGCCGGCAGGTAGCCGGAGAACGGCGCGCCCTCGGCGACGGTGGTCGCGCCGACCGGGGTGAGGCCCAGGGTGACCACGGAGTCCAGGGCGTCGGTGTCCAGCGCGACGACCCGGGCGGCGCGGTCCGGCACCGTGCTGTCGCCGCGCGCGTGCCGCACCACCCGGCCGGCGGTCGGCGCGGCCGCGGGGCCGCCCCGGGAGGAGCCGCAGGCGGCGAGCGCCAGTCCGGAGGCGAGGGTGAGCACGGTGCGACGGGTGAGGGCGGGGAGCATCGGGCGACTCCGATCCGGCAGGCGGCGGGGCGCCCCGATCCCTGCCCGCCGGGGGAGGCGGCTACGCCCGCGGGCGGGGCGCGCCGGGAGCGCCGGAGGCTCCGCCGGTCAGTCGTCCAGGTCCTCCGGCCCGGCCGGGCCGTCCTCGCGCTCCAGCCGCTGACGCAGCAGTTCGTCGTACTCGGCGTGCACCCGCCGGTCCATGGCCAGGGCGAACTGGGCGTCCGTGACCGTCCGGGCCAGCGGCCGCACCCGCAGGATCTGCTCGGTGAGGCGGGCCGCCTCGCCGGGCGCCAGCGGGGTGTCGGCGGCGAGCGGACCGAGCAGCTCGTCGCGGACCAGTCCGGTGAAGATCTCGGCGATCGCGTCCACGTGCTCCTGCGTGCGGCGGCTGGCCTCCAGCACGATCGCGAGCGGCACGCCCTCGGCGACCAGCGCCGTCGTGGCGTCCATCAACCGGCGGCTGACGTGGGTGATCCCGTCCTCCTCGACCGAGATGTAGCCCTGGGCGATGGAGGCGGCGGTGTTCTCCTCGGTGAGCTGGTCGCCGAAGGTGGCCTTCAGTTCGTCCCAGCCCAGGTGGACCGGGATCTCGTCGGACCAGGGCGCGATGATCGCCGCTCCCAGGCCGATCAGCTCGGCGACGTCCCGGCCGCTCTCGCCGGCGCCGATCAACTCGGCGATGCCGCCCAGGGTGTGGCCGCGCTCCAGCAGCTCGGCGATCACCCGCAGCCGGGCCAGGTGGGCCTCGCCGTACCAGGCGATCCGGCCGTCCTTGCGCGGTGGCTGGAGCAGTTTGCGCTCACGGTAGAAACGCAGTGTCCGGGTGGTGATGCCGGCCGCTTCGGCCAGCTCCTCCACCCGGTACTCGCGTCGTCCGTCGCCCGCACCCGCTCTGACCTTGTCCACGGCGCTCAGCATAGGACCGGCGATCGGGGAAGTGACGTGGCCGGGCTCCTTCCCTCCGCTGTCGGCAAGGGCTACTCTGCCAATCGTGCCAGTGATTGCTGGCATGGTTATCGCGACGGCGTGACGGCACGATGGCAGGACGCACGACGGCACGTCGCGGCAGTGCGCACCTCACGGCCACCACCCTCAGGAGGACGCCGCATGGCATCCAGCACCAAGCGCCCCCGTCCCGACGCGTCCGGCCGGGACCCGCTCGACGCCCCGGCCGGCACCGCTGCGGCCGACTCCGCCCCGGCCGCAGAAACCGCTGCGGAAGCCGTCGCAGAAACCGCCGCGGCCGTCCCCGCCCCGGCGTCCGAGCCCGCCCCGGCCGCCCCGGCCGTCCCGCACGTCCGGGTCGCCGTCATCGGCTCCGGCTTCGGCGGCATCGGCGCCGGCGTCCGGCTGCGCCGCGCCGGCATCACCGACTTCGTCATCCTGGAGCGCGCCGACTCGGTCGGCGGCACCTGGCGGGACAACAGCTACCCCGGCTGCGCCTGCGACGTGCCCTCCCACCTCTACTCCTTCTCCTTCGCGCCCAACCCCGACTGGCCGCGCAGCTTCTCCGGCCAGCCCGACATCCGCGCCTACCTGGAGAAGGTCACCGACGTCTTCGGCATCCGCCCGCACCTGCGCTTCAACGCCGAGGTGACCGAGGCGCGCTGGGAGGCCGACCGGACCCGCTGGCGGATCACCACCACGGCCGGCCAGTGGACGGCCGACGCCGTCGTCTCCGCCGCCGGACCGCTCGCCGACCCGCAGATCCCCGACCTGCCCGGCCTGGACTCCTTCACCGGCAAGGTCTTCCACTCCTCCCGCTGGGACCACGACTACGACCTCGCCGGCCGGCGGGTCGCGATGGTCGGCACCGGTGCCTCCGCCGCCCAGATCATCCCGAACATCCAGCCGAAGGTCGGCCGGCTGACGGTCTTCCAGCGCACCCCGGCCTGGGTCCTGCCGCGCCGCGACCGCGTGATCAGCGAGGCCGAGAAATGGCTGCACAGCCGGGTTCCCGCCACCGCCAAGCTCCGCCGGGGCGCCCTGTTCGCGCTCCGTGAGCTCCAGGTCGACGCCTTCGTCCGTCGCCCCGGCCTGTTGAAGCTGGTCCAGCGGCTCGCCGAGCGGCACATCGCGCAGAGCGTCGCCGACCCCGCGCTGCGCGCCAGGCTCACGCCGGACTACCGGATCGGCTGCAAGCGCATCCTGCTCAGCAACACCTACTACCCGGCGCTCGCCGCCGCCAACACCGAGGTGGTCTCCGCCGGCCTGCGCGAGGTGCGCGGCTCGACCCTGGTCGCCGCCGACGGCAGCGAGCACGAGGTGGACGCGATCGTCTTCGGCACCGGCTTCCACGTCACCGACATGCCCATCGGCGCCCGGGTGTTCGGGGCCAACGGCACCAGCCTGGCGGAGGAGTGGAAGGACGGCATGGAGGCGCTGCGCGGCTCCACCGTGCACGGCTTCCCGAACCTCTTCTTCGTGATCGGCCCCAACACCGGCCTCGGCAACAACTCGATGATCCTGATGATCGAGTCCCAGCTGAACTACCTGGTCGACGCCCTCACCACGCTCGGTTCGGTCGGTGCCACCGCGATGCAGCCGACCGTCCGCGCCCAGCGGCACTGGAACCTCGAACTCCAGCACCGGATGGACCGGACCGTCTGGACCACCGGCGGCTGCCGCAGCTGGTACCTGGACAGCAGCGGCAAGAACACCGTGCTCTGGCCCGGCTCCACCACCTCCTTCCGCCGCGCGACCCGCAAGGTCGACCTCGCCGAGTACGAGCTGATCATGCGGACCGCGCCGGCCTCCCGGGGGGCCGCGACGCCCGAGGAGGCCCTGGCATGAGCCCCGCGATCCCCGCCGACTGCGTCCCGCCCGCCCCCACCGAGGAGTTGGAGATCCGCTCGGCGGACGGGAGCCGCCTGCACGCCGAGATCCACGGGCAGCCCGGCGCCCCGACCGTCGTGCTCGCCCACGGCTGGACCTGCTCCACCCTGTTCTGGGCACCGGTGATCCACCGGCTCGCCGACCGCTACCGGGTGGTGGCCTACGACCAGCGCGGCCACGGCCGCAGCGAAGTCCCGCCCAGCCGGATCCGGTACTCCACCCGGGCGCTCGCCGAGGACCTCGCCGCCGTGCTCGTCCGGACCGTCCCGGCGGGGGAGCGGGCCGTCCTGGCCGGTCACAGCATGGGCGGCATGACCGTGATGGCCGCCGCCGGCCGCCCCGAGGTCGCCGAGCGGACCGCCGCCGCCGTGCTGGTCTCCACCGGCGCCGCCGACCTGGTGGCCGAGCTGCGGGTCCTGCCGGAGGCGGTCCGTTCGCCACGGCTGCGCCGCTTCCTGCACCGTCAGGGGCTGCGCTCGCGGCTGCCGCTCGGCCCGGTCGGCCCGGTCAGCCGGGCCGCGCTCAAGTACGGCACCATGGGCGCCGGTTCGCCCGCCGAGCAGGTCGAGGCGACGGCCCGGATCGTGCACGCCTGCCCGACCGTCGTCCGGTCCCGCTGGGCCGGAGTGCTGGACACCCTGGACGTCCGTGCCGGGCTGGCGCGGCTCACCGTGCCGACCGCCGTCGTGGTCGGCACCGACGACCGGCTGACCCCGCCGGTGCACGCGCACCGGATCGTCGCCGCGCTGCCCGACCCGCAGGGCCTGCTCCTGCTGCCCGGGGTCGGCCACATGGCGCCGATCGAGCGGCCCGCCGAGGTCGCCGCCGAGATCGACCGGCTCGCGGCCGCCCACCTGCCCGCCGTCCACCGCCCGTCCCCCCAGAGGAGCCTGCCCGCATGAGCGCCACGTTGCCGCTGTCCGCACAGGTCGTCGTCGTCACGGGTGCCGCGCGCGGTGTCGGCGCCGCGCTGGCCCGCAAGCTCACCCTGCAGGGCGCCAAGGTCGCCCTGCTCGGCCTGGAGCCGGCCGAGCTCAAGGCCGTCGCCGCGCTCTGCGGTCCGGGCGCCACCGCCTGGGAGGCCGACGTCACCGACATCGAGGCGCTCACCGAGACCGCCCGGCAGATCAAGGAGCACTACGGCCGGATCGACGTCGTGGTCGCCAACGCCGGCATCGCCATCGGCGGCCCGCTGCTGGACAGCGACCACCGGGCGTTCAGCCGGGTGATCGAGGTGAACCTGCTCGGCAGCGTGGCCACCGCGCGGGCCTTCCTGCCGGCCCTCGCCGAGAGCCGCGGCTACCTGCTCCAGATCGCCTCGCTCGCCGCGCTCACGCCTGCCCCGCTGATGAGCGCGTACTGCGCCAGCAAGTCCGGCGTCGAGGCCTTCGCCCACTCGATCCGCGCCGAGGTGGCCCCGCAGGGCGTCAAGGTCGGTGTCGGGTACCTGAGTTGGACCGACACCGACATGGTCCGCGGCGCCGACGAGGACGCCGTCCTCCAGCAGATGCGCGCCCGGCTGCCCTGGCCCGCCAACAAGACGTACCCGCTCGGTCCGGCCGTGGACCGGTTGGTCGCCGGCATCGTCCGCCGCTCCGCCCACGTCTACGCCCAGTCCTGGCTGCGCGGTATGCAGCCGGTCCGCTGGATCCTGCCCTCGCTGATCGCCGTCGTCGGCTCCCGCGACATCGCCCGGCTCGCCCCGCAACTGGCCGCCACCGCCGCCTCCCGGCTCCGCCCGGTGGGCGCCGGCGGCGCGGCCGACAGCGCCGCGCACCCCGAGAAGCGCTGACCGCCCAGGCCCGGCCGGCCCCGCGCGACGGGGGCGGCCGGGCCTCGGCGCGCTCCGGCCCGCACCCGCCTGCCGTCGGCTCCGCCCGGCGGGCGCCCCCGTCCGGTGCCGCTCAGTCCGTCGGCTTCGCGAGCTGCTTCAGAATGTCGTACGCCGACTGCACGAAGCGTCCGTCGAGGGCCGGGCCGGTGTTGGTGAGGGCGGCGACCGCCGTCGCGGTCTGCGGGCAGAAGCCGACCACGACGGTGAACCCGCGGGTGGCGCCGGAGTGGAAGTAGAGGTCGCGGCCGTCCGCCGTGCCGCGCAGGTTCCAGACCAGCCCGAGTCGGTCCGTCGAACGTGCCGGCCGAAGCCGCGGGCGCTGGACGTCGCGCAGCGCGCGCCCCAACTCGCCCTCGCCCGGCGACAGGTGGGCGCGGAGGAAGCGCAGCACATCGGCGCCGCCGGCCCGGACGGCGCCGGCGCCCGGCAGCCCGGGGATGAGCCAGGGCGGGAGCGGCCGGCCGCGCCGGTGGCCGGTGGCGCGGTGCGGGGCGTCGGGGGAGCAGGTGGCGGTGCGCAGGCCGAGCGGGCCGTGCACGCGGTCGGCGAGCAGTTCGGCGTAGCCGGTGCGGCCCGTCTCGGCGAGCAGCCGGCCGAGCAGGCCGACTCCGTAGTTGGAGTACCCGTACCGCTCACCGGGCGTGTGGCGAACGGTGGTTCGGGCCACGCCGGCGCGCAACCGCCGGTCGTCGAAGTCGACGTACGGGTTGCTGGTCCAGGTGGGGAGGGCGGTCGTGAGCAGTCCGGGCGGGAGCTTGGGCAGGCCGGAGGTGTGGGTGGCCAGGTGCAGCAGCCGGATCGGGCCGCCGCGCCGGAGGTCCGGCGGGCGCCAGTCCGGCGGGAGGTGGCGCTCCAGCGGGTCGTCCAGGGCGAGTTCGCCCCGGGCGGCCATGACGGCGAGCAGCAGCGCGGTGAACGTCTTGGTGACGGAGCCGAGTTCGTAGACGGTGTCGGGCGTGCAGGGTTCCCCGTCGTGGGCGGTCCGTCCGTGGCAGTGGACGGCGCTCCGGTCGCCCTGGGCCACGGCCAGCGTGACGGCGGTGGCGTACGGCGCGGCGGCCCGGACCAGGACGGGGACGTGCTCCGCGCCCGGACCGCTGGGGACCGCCCCGCCTCCCGGCGCCACGGCCCGCCGGGAGGCGCGGTCCGGGCCGGTCATCGTGTCCGGGTCGGCCATCGCGTTCAGGCCGCCACCGCGGCGCCGCCGAGCGCCCGGGACAGGGTGACGGTGCCGGCCACCACCGCGACGACGGCGGTGTGCTCGTGGTCGCGGAAGGCCTGCTCGGGGTCGTCGGACACCGGTTCGGCGCTCTCGCGCGGGATCAGCCCGTCCTCGCGCTGGATCGCGGCCAGCGCCTCCCAGCCCTGCGTGCCGGTGACGGGTTCCCCGACGCACGAGTCGACCACCAGCAGCTCGCCGACGAGGTCCCACTGGCCGACCTCCAGCCAGGTGTCGACCCAGACCGGCAGCCAGTCGCGGACGTAGTCGCGCATCGGTTCGGGCATGCCCTCGGGCCGGGCGCCCCAGTCGGTGAGGTGGAACACGGCGTGCGTGATGTGGTAGCCGGTCAGCCAGTCGATCGCCCAGGGCTCCGGCGTGGCGCCGAGCCAGGTCCGGGCGGTGAGGGCGTCCCAGTCGTCGGGCTGGTTGCGCAGTCCGATCACCCGGCGCGCGTTGGCGAGGGCGAGCCGCCGGTTGGGCATCATCTCGATGGCCTGGATCCCGCGGACCTTCGTCAGGGATTCCAGCAACTCCTCCAGCGGGGCGTGCCGGTAGCCGGCCCGGGCGAAGTGGACGTAGGTCTCCAGCGGGTCGGTCATCACCGGGTAGCGCAGCAGCCGCTCGTACAGGAGGTTGCCCTCCCGCAGCTGGGACCAGCCGAAGTCCAGGAGTTCGCGGGCGATGCGGGCGTCGTGCGGGCCGGTGACGCCGTCCCGCAGGACGAGTGACGCGGCCAGGGCGGACTCGGCGAGCGGCTTGTAGGCGTTGTTCGGATCGGCCAGGTCGATGGTGACGTCGTCGGGGAGCCGGCCGAAGCCGCGCTCGTGGCAGCTGTGCAGCCAGGCCATCGAGCGGGAGCCCAACTGTTGCGCGGCGGAGAGGAGCTGATGGTCGGTCATGAGGCTGCTCCGCTCAGCAGGTGGTCGGCGACGGCGAGTTCGAGTGCGGTGCGGGCGCTGCCGTCGCCCACGGCCCGGATCCGGTCCAGCACGGGTTCGACCTCCAGGGGCAGCGGCCGTCCGTCGGCGGCGAGCCAGGCGAGCCATCGGGTCAGCCGGGCGGCGACCCGGTAGTCGCAGCGCAGCAGCGAACGGACGGCGCCGCGGGCCAGGTCGAGGGTGTGCTCGCGGGCCGCGTCGTGCACGGGTCCGTCCAGGCCGGGGAGGGCGAGGGCGGACATCTGGGCCATCCGGACCGACCAGGCCTGCCAGGCGTAGGGCTCCGGCCGAGGGGCGTGGCCGGGGTGTGGCGCGCCCCGGTCCCGCGCCGGGTCGCCGGCCGGTTCGGGGAACGGGGTGCCGGCGGCGGGCCCCGGGGTCCGGGAGAGCAGCACGGTGGTGGCCCAGTCCCGCCACGCGGCGACGAGGACGGCACCGGCGGCCCGCTCCTCGTCGGCGGACCGGGCGGAGGTGGGGGATCCCGGGTCGGCGGGTGCCGGGAAGGCGGCGAGCGGGAAGGTCAGGTGGGCTTCGGTCAGCAGCAGGACGGCCTGTTCGTCGGCCCCGGCCGCGCCCAGTGCCTGGGGTGCGAGCACGTCCGGCCCGAGCACCCGGGCGGCGGCGAGGACCGGGCGCGGCGCGGGCCCGGTGTCGGGTGCGGCGGGCGCGACCGCACCCCCGACTCCCCGGAGGGCGTCGAGGGTGCGGCCTGCCAGCCGCTCCACCGCCGCGGCGTATTCGTCACGGAGCGAGAGATCGGCGGTTGGCATGGTGCGTGCGTCTCCTTGAAGGGGGCTTCGCGGTGTCACGGGCGGCAGTGCGTCCGCGGACTCCGCGCGGTGCCGGGTACCGTCGGGCCCGGGTTACCGGGTCTTCTCCTTCGGCGGCTTCGGCGACAACAGCAGGGCACCTGCCAGCAGCAGCAGGGCGGCGGCTTCCGGACGGTACGTGGGCGCGTCGCTGACGGTCGCCTCGTCCTCCGTGATCAACATGCCGAGTGCGTCGAGCTCCGCCTGGGTGGCGAGCGTCGACCGCGTGGTCCGGGTGGTCTGAGTAAGCATCTGGATGCCTCCTCATCGAAGTTTCACCGCCTGGTCCGGCGATGCCCCCTTCATCGACGATAGGAGCACGAACCATTCGGCGCCACCGCAGTACGCTCCGTGACCGTCGTCACCCAGAGGTATGGCGCCGCCGCGCAGCGGAGCCGCCGGGGCTGTCGCGGATACTCGTGAGTAGATACGGTCGCCGCATGACCACCACTGCCTTGATCACCGGCGCCACCGCCGGCATCGGAGCCGCCTTCGCCCGCCGGCTCGCCCGGAGCGGCTACCGCCTCGTCCTGGTCGCCCGGGACACCGAGCGGCTGGAGAAGGCCGCCGCCGACCTGCGCGCCAAGTACGACATCGCCACCGAGGTGCTCACCGCGGACCTCGCCACCGAGGCCGGCATCGCGGCCGTCGAGACCCGACTGGCCGACACCGCCCGGCCGGTGGACCTGCTCGTGAACAACGCCGGCTTCGGCAACAAGGGCGCCTTCCTGACCGTCCCGCTCCAGGACGAGCTGGACATGCTGAAGGTGCACGTGGAGGCGATCCTGCGGCTCACCACCGCGGCCCTGCCCGGTATGCGCGAGCGCCGGCGGGGCGCGATCGTCAACGTCGCCTCGGTGGCGGCCTTCCTGCCGCGCGGCACCTACGGCGCCAGCAAGGCCTGGGTGGTGAGCTTCACCCAGGGCGTGATGCGCGACCTCGGCGGCAGCGGCGTGCGGCTGATGGCACTCTGCCCGGGCTTCACCCACACCGAGTTCCACCAGCGGGCCGGCATGGGGACGGGGAACATCCCGGCCTGGGGCTGGCTGTCCGCCGAGCGGGTCGTCGACGAGGCGATGCGTGATCTGGCGCGCGGCCGCTCGCTGTCCGTTCCGAGCAAGCGCTACAAGGTCGCGGTCGCGATCGCCCGGCTGCTGCCGTCCGGCAAGCTCGGCGGGGTCTCCTCCAAGGCGGCCCGGACGTACCGGACGGACTGAGGGGCGGGGCGGCGGGGTCGGGCGTCGGCCGGGGCTGGCGCCGGGGGCCTTTCGGGCCTCGGGCCGGGCTCGGGCCGGGCTCGGGCCGGGGCGGAGCGAGCCGGGGCGGAGCGAGCCGGGGCAGAGCGGGCCGGGCGGGGTTCGGGTCCGGCTCGGGTCCGGCTCGGGTCGGGGCGGTCGGGCGGTCGCGGGAATAGAGAGAGCCTCACTATTAGCTTCGCTAACTATGAGCTATCCTCGCCATGCCGGCGGACGCCCGACCGCCCTGCCCGCCCCGCCTGCCGCACCGCCGTGCGGCGCCGGGCCCGCCACGCGCCCGCGCGTCCGACCCCAGGAGGCCCGCCCTTGAGGCCCGACGGCATCCGATGGACCCCACCCGCCCTGGCCGAGGGCGAGCCCCGCCCGCCGGCCCAGTGGCGCCGCATCCTCGCGCTGTTCCGCCCGTACTCCGGCCGGCTCGCCGTGGTCGGTGCGCTGGTGGCGGCCTCCGCGGTGGTCTCGGTGGCGTCGCCGTTCCTGCTGAAGGCCGTGCTGGACACCGCCATCCCGCAGGGGCGCACCGGCCTGCTCAGCCTGCTGGCGCTCGGCATGATCGCCGCCGCCGTGATCAACAGCATCTTCAACGTGCTGCAGACGCTGATCTCCACCACCGTCGGCCAGCGCGTGATGCACGACCTGCGCACCGCCGTCTACAGCCACCTCCAGCGGATGTCGCTGGCGTTCTTCACCCGCACCCGCACCGGCGAGGTGCAGTCCCGGATCGCCAACGACATCGGCGGCATGCAGTCCACCGTGACCTCCACCGCCACCTCGCTGGTCTCCAACTTCACCAGCGTGATCGCCTCGGTGGTCGCCATGGTCGCGCTGGACTGGCGGCTCACCGTCGTCTCGCTGCTGCTCCTGCCGCTCTTCGTCTGGATCAGCCGCCGGGTCGGCAACGAGCGCAAGAAGATCACCGGCGAACGGCAGAAGCAGCTCGCCGCGATGAGCTCGGCCGTGCAGGAGTCCCTCTCGGTCAGCGGCATCCTGCTCGGCCGCACCATGGGCCGCTCCGACTCGCTCGCCACGGAGTTCACCGGGCAGTCCGACCAGCTCGCCGAGCTGGAGGTGCGCTCCAGCATGGCCGGGCGCTGGCGGATGAACACCATCCAGATCGTGATGGCCGCGATGCCCGCGGTGATCTACTGGGCGGCCGGCCTGGCCTCGGCCGGCGGTTCGCCGATCGTCTCGGTCGGCACCCTGGTCGCCTTCGTCTCGCTGCAGCAGGGCCTGTTCCGCCCGACCATCGGTCTGCTGTCCACCGGCGTCCAGGTGCAGACCTCGCTGGCCCTGTTCCAGCGGATCTTCGAGTACCTCGACCTCCCGGTGGAGATCGCCGAGCCCGAGCGGCCGGTCGTCCTGGAGAAGATCCGCGGCGAGGTCCGCTTCGAGGGCGTCGAGTTCCGCTACGACCCGGAGCAGGAGCGGCCCACGCTCGCCGGGGTCGAACTCAAGGTCCCGGCCGGCGGCTCACTCGCCGTGGTCGGCGAGACCGGCTCGGGCAAGACCACGCTCAGCTACCTCGTCCCCCGGCTCTACGACGTGACCGGCGGCCGGGTCACGATCGACGGGGTCGACGTCCGGGAGCTCTCCTTCGACTCGCTGTCCCGGGCGGTCGGCGTGGTCTCGCAGGAGACGTACCTCTTCCACGCCTCGGTCGCCGACAACCTGCGCTTCGCCAAGCCGGACGCCACCGACGAGGAGCTCGCCGCCGCCGCCCGGGCCGCGCAGATCCACGACACCATCGCCGGACTCCCGGACGGCTACGCCACCCTGGTCGGCGAGCGCGGGTACCGCTTCTCGGGAGGGGAGAAGCAGCGCCTCGCGCTGGCCCGGACCATCCTGCGCAACCCGCCCGTACTGATCCTGGACGAGGCCACCAGCGCGCTGGACAACCGCACCGAACACGCCGTCCAGCAGGCCGTCGACACGCTCGCGGCCGGCCGGACCACCATCACCGTCGCCCACCGGCTCTCCACCGTTCGCGACGCCGACCAGATCGTCGTCCTGGACGGCGGCGAGATCGTCGAACTGGGCAGCCACGACGAGCTGGTCGAGGCCGACGGCCGGTACGCGGCGCTGCTGCGCCGGGAGGTGCCGGCCGCGGTGTCCGGGAACCGCCAGGCGGCGGGGCGCCGGTGAGTGGCGGCCGGGCGGTGACCGGCGGTCGCCCGGTGGTCGGCCGGCGGGCGGTTCGGGCTCAGGCGGCCTTGGGGATCTCGTTGTAGGTCTCCGCGACCTCCTGGCCGGAGAGCTGCTGGATCGCCCGCATCACCTCGTCGGTGACCTGCCGGCGGGCCTTGAGCGACCGGGCCTGGCCGTGCAGCTCGTCGAAGTGCAGGGGTTCGCCGAAGCGGACCGTGACCTTGCGCACCCGGGGGAGGCGCTTGCCGATCGGGAGGATCTGGTCCGGTCCCTCCAGCGCCACCGGCACCACCGGGACCCCGGCGGTCAGGGCCAGCCAGGCCACGCCGGTCTTGCCCCGGTAGAGGCGGCCGTCCAGCGAGCGGGTGCCCTCGGGGTAGATGCCGAAGGCCTTGCCGTCCTCCAGGATCTCCAGGGCCGACTCCAGCGAGGCCTGGGCGGAGCGGTAGGTGCCGCGCTCGACCGGCACCGCGCCGATCGCCTCGAAGAGGCCCTTGGACAGCGCGCCCTTCACCCCGGTGCCGGTGAAGTACTCGGCCTTGGCCAGGAAGTGCACCCGGCGGGGCGCGGTCAGCGGGATCACCACGCTGTCGATGAACGAGAGGTGATTGCTGGCCAGGATCACGCCGCCCTTGCGCGGTACGTTCTCCAGGCCCTCGATGCTCGGCCGCCAGATTCCCCGCGCGAGCGGTTTCAGCACCAGCTTGGTGACGAGATCGAGCATGGTCCCTCCCAGGACGAGCACGCCCGAGAGGTGCCCGGGCCTGAACAGACGACGATCGGCGGTCGTTCCCCGGCCGGGCCGGGATCAGACCCGCAGACTACGACACCCACCCCCGAGCCCGTCCACTCCCGGCAACCGTGGTGCTCGCCACGGCCGGGTAGGGTACGGCCGTCGGAAAAGCACATCAGCAGTCATGCAGATCATCGCAGTCATGCAGTTCATTCAGGAGGGGCCACCCATGGCAGACGTCGACACCATCCGCGCGGCGTTCGACAAGTACGACGTGAACGGCAACGGCCGGATCACCGCCGCCGAGTACGCGAAGGTCGCCCGCGAGCTCGGCGACCTGACCACGTCGATCTCGATGGCCGAGGCCATCATCAACCAGATGGACACCAACCACGACGGTGAGCTGACCTTCGACGAGTTCCTGGCCGCGCGTCAGGGCTGAGTCCGCTTCGGGCGGGGCTCCGGGACTCCCGGGGCCCCGCCGCCGCGTTCCCGGGCCCGTGCGGTCGTCCGGCCGGGGCCGGACGCTCCTGGCCGGGGCCCGCACGGCCCCGACCAGGCGTTGCTCAGGCCCCCGTCGGGAACACCCGGCGGACCACCCGCTCGGCCGCCCCGCCGTCGTCCCACGGGCAGAACCGCTCCCGGAACCTCGCCCGCGCCGCCGGCTCCGGGTCCCCCGCCAGCAGCGCCGCGGCCAGCCCGTCGGCGTCCACCGTCACCGCGCCCGGCGGCTCCGCGAACAGGTCGAAGTAGACCCCGCGCACCCGCCGGTACTCCTCCCAGTCCGGTGCGAACACGACGACCGGCCGGTCCAGTACGGCGTAGTCGAACATCATCGACGAGTAGTCCGTGACCAGGACGTCCGCCGCCAGGTAGAGGTCCTCCACGGTCGGGTGCGCCGAGACGTCCACGATCTCGGCCGCGTCCCCGCCCGCCGCGAGGTCGCCCGGGCCGCCGGTGTGGAAGTAGTGCGTGCGCACCAGCAGCGTGAAGCCGGGCCCCAGCCGCCGGGCCAGCTCGCGCACGTCCAGCAGCGGCACGTACCCGCCCCGGCCCTCGCGGTGGGTCGGCGCGTACAGCACCGCGGTGCGGCCCGGCGTCAGCCCGAACCGCTCGCGCATCGCCGCCACTTCGGCCGGGGTGGTGGCGGCCAGCCGGTCGTTGCGCGGGTAGCCGGTGTCCAGCATCTCGTAGCGGCCGGGGAAGGCCCGCGCGAAGTGCTCACTGGTGTGGGGGTTGGAGGAGACCAGGAAGTCCCAGCGGTCGACGGCCTCCAGCAGCCGGTCGAAGTCCATCCCGTCGGCGGCCACCGGGTGGTCCCTGAGGTCCATCCCCATCGCCTTCAGCGGCGTGCCGTGCTGCGTCTGGACGTGCACCGTCCCCGGCCGCTTCGCCATGGTGCGCGGGAAGTTGACGTTGTTCACGAAGTACTTCGCGGTCGCCATCGCCTTGAGGTAGGCGGGGGTGTTGACGATCACGTACGGCACCCCGGCGGGCATCGTGGCCGCCTGCTCGCGGTTCTCCACCACCCACACGCCCCGCACGCCGGGGGCGAGTTCCTTCGCCTTCTCGTAGATCGCCGCCGGGCTGCAGGCGTAACCCCGGTGCCAGTACGCGGCGTAGACCGCCAGGTGCTCGTCCAGCGGGAGCCGGCGGAACGCGTTGTACGCGGTGAACCGGGCGCCGCCGCGGACCCCCTTCCTCACCGCCGGGGCGAGCGCCCGCGCCCCCCGCTTGAGTTCACGGGGCAGCCGGCCGGTGCGGCGCAGCTCCGCGTACGCGACCCGGGCGCCGCGTGCCGCCAGCCGGTACTGCACGCCGCGCAGGCCGCCGGGGTAGCGGTAGCCGGCCGGGCGGTGGCGGGCGAAGTGCTCCGCGATCCGCCGGAAGAAGTCCTTGCGCAGCCCGGCCGGGACGAGCCCCGGGGCGTCGTGGACGGTCAGCGCCTGCTGGACGGTCCGCTCGAAGACGAGGGTGCGCAGGGTGTCCGGCACCGGCCGGCCGGGCCGGTCCGGGCGGTCCAGGAACCCGAAGATCGCGTCGTACTGGGCGAAGACGTCGGCGTGCTTGGGGGAGGCCGTGCTGGTGATCGCGCCGGGGCGGCCGCGCCGGTAGAAGTAGCAGGCGCGGTCGAGGTAGCGCAGCCGCTCGGCGGCCAGCAGGGCCGGGTAGGTGACCGAGATGTCCTCGTAGAAGCCGCGCCCGAAGGAGACGCCGAGGCCGAGCAGGAAGTCCCGGCGGAACACCTTGTTCCACACCGACATCACGGTCCGGAACAGCGCGGGGTGCTCGGCGAGGGCACAGCCGTCGACCAGCGGCGAGCCGGTCAGGAGGTGACGCCAGGGGTTGGGCTCGGTCCCGCCGTCCGGGTAGACGTGGGTGAAGTCGGTGAGCAGCACGTCGGCGGGGATCTCGCGGTCGCGCTCCTGGGCGAGCTCGTCGAGGAGCGCGGAGACGGTGCCGTCCGGCAGCCAGTCGTCGCTGTCGACGAACCAGACGTACTCGCCGCGCACCTCGGGGAGGGCGGCGGTCCGGGCGCCGCCGAGGCCCTGGTTCTCGGTGAGGTGCAGCACACGCAACCGGTGGTCGCGGACCGCGTACTCGTCCAGGATCGCGCCGCAGCGGTCGGGGGAGAGGTCGTCGACCGCGATCACCTCGAAGCGCGACTCCCCGGTGGGAGTGGCTTCCAGGATCGAGTCGAGACAGCGGGGCAGGTAGCGCTCGACCCCGTGGACCGGGAGCACGATGCTGAGGAGGACTGGCACGCTGGCCGAGTCTACCGAGCGTGGTCGGGGAGCGGATTCGCGCGGTCCGGGGTGGGGTGCGGACCGCCGCGGGGTGCGGGCCGGTACGTGCTCCGGCGCCCGGTCCGGTACCTGCTTCGGCGCCCGGTCCGGTGACCCGGAACCGCCGGTGCCGGGCCCCGTGCGGGGCGGCACCGGCAGCCTGGTGGCGGCCCGGCCGACCCTCTACGGCCGGCCGCCGGTCCGAGCACCTCCCGGGCCTGGCCACCGCAGCGTCGAGGCGGCCGGGCAGTGGCTCGGGGGAGCCGGAGTCCTTCATCAGTCGAACGCGCTGTTGAACGATGCTTGAGCGAGATCGGAGTACCGCTCACGCTTGCGCGGTCGATGAAGATATTGCTTGGAGGTTTCCTCCCCGTCAATCCCTCGATTGTGTTCACTTTCCGAACGGTTCCTTCCGGCCGGCCGGGCCGCCTCCGCGGCCGTGCCGGCGGCCGCCGGTCGCGTCCGGGCCCCACCGGTGGTGATCGGCGAATGATCCCGCGCGCCCGGCGCGCGCCTCCCCGGCAAGCGCCGGGCTCGTGCCCCCACGGCGCCGGTGACGCGCACCCGGTCGTGCACCATCATTGATGCCTAGTCGTGACCGCTCCGGGTGGCCCCTGGTGCGGCGTCAGTTGACGCCGCACGATACGGTGGCAGCACACCAGGACGGTTGCGCGAAGGCCGTCTGTCACGGATAGTCTTCGCCTCACGGCCCTGGCGCCTCGTAGGGGTGGGAATACTGATGGAACACATGCAAGTGCGGTCTCGGCCCCGCGTGCCGGCGATCCAGTGCGGCGTCGGCGCGACCGGCCGTCGGATCGAGCGTCACCTGGCTGTGCTCGGCGCGCCCGCACTCCCGGCGGTGGACACCGCCGAGGCACTCGGGTTGATAAGGGAACTGACGCCGCGCGGCGCCGGCACCCCGACCGCGCCGCGCCGCCACGTGCGGGTGTCGTTGCTGGCGCCGCTGCGCCGGCTGCGGCGGAGCCTGTTCGGCGGTCGCGGCTAGGGTCTCCAGCCCTCGCGCCCACCGGCATCCGGCCCGACGGACCTCAGGGACCGTCGGGTCTTTGGCGTACCCCGTGCCCCGCGCCGGGTGCGGTGGACGGCCCGTGGCAACCCCAACCGCTCACCGTACGACACCGCGCCGCCGTGGCGCGGGCAGACGGCGAGGCGCTCCCCGGCGTTCCCGGCCGTGGGTGAGGATGGCGGTCATGGCGGACAACATCCACTCCACGCCCCTTCACTCCACGCCCCTTCACTCCGGCACCTTCCACTCCACCACCATCGAGATCACCACCGGCAGCCGCGAGGTCGCCCTCGACATCACCGGTCACTGCGCCGAGTTCCTCAACGACCGGGCCGCCGGCCGTGACGGCCTGCTCAACGTCTTCGTGCCGCACGCCACGGCCGGAATCGCCGTGCTGGAGACCGGTTCGGGCAGCGACGACGACTTCCTCGCGACGCTGCGCCACCTGATCCCCGCCGACGACCGCTGGCGCCACCGGCACGGCAGCCCCGGCCACGGCCGCGACCACGTCGTGCCCGGCCTGGTCGCCCCGCACGCCACCCTGCCGGTGATCGGCGGCCAACTCGCCCTCGGCGTGTGGCAGTCCGTCGTCCTGATCGACACCAACGGTGACAACCCGCACCGGACGGTCCGACTCTCCTTCCTGGGCTGACCGGCCTGGCGGCCTCCGGGCAGCGCCCCGGACGGGCCGGCTACCGCGCGGCGGTCCGGCCGCCGGGCAGGCCCGGTGCGTCCGGTGCGCCGGCCGTACGCGGTGCGCCGGCCGTCTCCGGCTCGTCGGGTCCGGGGAGGTCCTGGGCCGCCTCCACCGTGACCGCCTCGCCGGGCCGCCGCGCCGGGTCCCCTGGGGAGGCGGCCGCCATGGCGGGGGAGGCCGCCGAAGCCACGGCGGCGAGGTAGCGCTCGATGGCGAGGTACTGGCAGAGCACCGCCACCGGACGGCCGAGCCGGGCGTACCAGGAAGCGAGCCGGGCGAACGCCGTCACCTCGAACCAGACCTCGCCCGAGGCGTCCATGGTCACCAGGAACGCCTCCTCGCCGCACTCCGGGTGCCCGGGCAGCGTCCCGTACGCGAACCCGATCCGATCCGGCTCGTCCACCGTCCACACCACCCGGCAGGGGATCACCAGCCGGGGCTGCCGCAGCCCGGGCAGGCTCAGCCGCAGCAGGACGGTCGCCCCCTCCTCGGCCGGTGCGTACGGGTGGACGGCGAAGCCGCTGCCCAACTGGCTGCCCCAGCCGAGCACGTACCGCCCGGCCCGCTCCAGGACCTCCGGTCCGTGCCCGAGGTGGATCCGTCGCCGCAGGTGCGCGTAGCCCGCGGGTAGCCCGGCCTCGCGGGTGGCGCCCACCTCCGGATAGGTGGGGGCGGCGGCGCGGGCGGCGAGCAGACGTCGGTGAAGGGCGGTGGGCGATGCGGGCATGGGCCCCACCGTAACCGGGGCCGACGGCCGGGAGCGGGGCGGGTGGGGGCGGACCGACTGGCCGCCTCCGGGCCGTCTCAGGGGTGTCTCTGCGGGCCCTTCCGTGTGGCCGGGTCTCGCCGGCGGCTGTCCTCCCGGGTTGCCGGGCCCTTCGCGCTGCGGGGGCGTCTCCGCGGGCCCTTCCGTGCTGCCGGACTCTTCCGTGTTGCCGGGCCTCGCCGGTGGCCGTCCCTCCGGGCTGTCGGGCCCTTCGCGTTCCCGGGCCGTCTCCGGGGCGCCTCCGTGGGCCCTTCCGTGCGGCCGGGCCGCGCCGGCGGCCGTCCTCCCAGGCGATCCTCCCGGGCCGCCCGGTGCGGTGGCCGGGGTCGGCCTTGCCGCGGGGCAGTGGCGCGGAGTATCAAGGCGGCATGAGTGAAGTGGCGACGAACGACGACAACCCGGTCTGCGCACTCGCCCCCGGTGGGGCCGGGCCGGAGGCGGCCCTGACGCACGACCCGGAGCTGACCGGGCCGCGCGCGGACTGCGTGCTGTGCGGGGAGCCGACCGAACTGCCCTCCGACCACCCCGGCAGCACCCTCTGCCCGGTCTGCGCCTGGCAGCAGGCGCAGCGGATCGCCTGCTCCGGCTGACGGGCGGCCACCGCTACCGCGACAGGCTCCCGGGGCCGAGGCCGCTCGTAGCGTGTCCGACGCCCCGGCGTGCCCCGTCCGGGGGCCTCGCTCAGGCGTCCTCCCGCCCGGCCGGCGCGAGGGTGGAACCCCGGCGGCCCTTGCGGACCATCAGCTGGGCCGGGATGCGACTCCTCAGGTCGGCGACATGGCTGACGATGCCGACCGCGCGGTCCCGCTCGCGCAGGCCGTCGAGGACGTCCATCACCTCCTCCAGCGCCTGCTCGTCCAGCGTGCCGAAGCCCTCGTCGATGAAGAGCGTGTCCAGCGGCATGCCGCCCGCCTCGTCGGTCACCACGTCGGCGAGGCCGAGCGCCAGGGCGAGCGAGGCGAAGAAGCTCTCGCCGCCGGAGAGCGTCGAGGTGTCCCGCTCGGTGCCGGTCCAGGCGTCGACCACCCGCAGGGCCAGGCCCGAGCGCTTGTTGCCGGTGCCCCGGCCGTCGCTGTGGACCAGGGTGTAGCGGCCGCCCGACATCCGCACCAGGCGGGCGCTGGCCGCCGCCGCCACCTGCTCCAGCCGGGCTGCCAGGACGTACGACTCCAGCCGCATCCGCAGCCGGTTCTCGGTGGAGGTGCCGGCGGTGACCGAGGCCAGCCGGTTGATCCGGGTGTACCGGTCCAGCTCCGGGGCCAGCGCCGCGGCCAGCTCCGCCAGCTGCCGCCCGATCCCGGCCAGGGCCGCGCAGCGCTCGCCGGCCGCCTCGTGCGCGGCGTGTGCCCGGCGCAGCCGGTCGGTGGCCGCCAGCAGCGCGGCCTGGGTGCCGGGCAGGTCGGCCGGTGGGCGGGCGACCGCCCCGGCCAGCTCGGGCAGGGCCAACTGCTGCTCCGCCGCGGCCAGTGCCGAGCGGTGCCCGGTCAGCCGGGCCTCCAGCCGGTCGCGTTCCGCCCGGGGCAGCAGCACGGCCGCCGCCTCCTCGGGGCTCGGGAACCCGGCCGAAACGGCGGCGCGGGCCAGCTCGGCGTCGGCCTCCTTCAGTCGCAGTGCCGCGTCCGCGCAGGTGCGGGCGGCCCCCGCGACCGCCGCCACGCCGTCGGCCAGCCGGGCCAGCGCCGCCGCCCGGCCGGCCACCGAGGGCGCGCCGCCCCGGGCCGCGGCCACCCGGCGGTCCAGCTCCTCCTGCTCGCCGCCGAGGCTCTGGAGCCGGGCGGTCAGCACGGCGGTGTGCTCACCCGCGTCACGCAGGGCGGCGAGCTGGCGGGCCTGGTCCTGTGCCAGGCGCTCCAGCTCCCGGGTGACCGGGCCCAACCCCTCCGCCGTCCGCAGCGCCTCGTGGTGCTCGCGCTCCAAGGTGCCGAGCGCCTCGGTGAGGGCCGTGACGCCCTCCTGCCCGGCCGCCCCGGCGGCGGCGGCCTCGCGCACCCGCAGGCCCGCCAGCTCCCGCTCGGCGGTGTCGGCCGCCTGCTCGGCCCGCCCCTGGGCCGCCCGGGCGCGTTCCTCGTCCGCGGCGCCGACCTGGCCGCTCGCCGGCCGGGCCGGCTCCGGATGCTCGGGCGAACCGCAGACCCGACAGGCCTCGCCCGCCCGCAGTCGTGCCGCCAGCTCGGCGGCCATGCCGGTGAGCCGGCGCTCGCGGAGGTCCTGGCTGTGCTCGCGGGCGTCGAGTGCGTCGGTGCGCAGGGTGACCGACCGCGGCTCGGCCAGCGCGATCGCCGCCCGCAGTTCGTCCCGCCGGCGGGCGGCGGCCAGCCGCCCGGTCAGCTCGCCGCGCCGGATGTCCAGCTGCTCGACCCGGGCGCCGGCGGCCCGGGCGGCGGACTGCTCCTCCTGGAGCGCGGCCAGCCGGCCGTCGAAGTCGGCCAGCCAGTCGGCCGCCTCCTCGGCGAGCTCCTCGGCGCGCCGGCGGTCGGCCTCCAGCGACGCCTGCTCCCGGCGGAGCTCCGCGCAGCGCTGCTCGTCGGCGCGGGCCGCCTCCAGCCGGACCAGCTCGGCCCGCAGCCGGTGCTCGGCCGCGACGAGCTCCTCGGCCTCGGCGCGCGCCGGTACCAGGCCCTCGCCGTCCGGTGCGGCGGCCAGCGCGGCGCGGTGGCGGTGCTCCTCCTCACGGGCCGCCCGGTGGGCCGCCCCGGCGGCCTCGCGCAGGTGCAGCACCGATTCGACCCCGACGGCCGCCCGGGCGGCGGTCAGCCGGCCGAAGTCCCGCTCCATCGCCGGCGCGTCCTCGGCGAGGCGGGCCGCCTCCCGCGCGGCCTCCCGGTGGCGGCGCTGCCGTTCGGCCAGCTCCTCGGCGGCGCCCCGGGCCGCCTGGGCCGAGCGATGGCCCGCCTCGGCGCCGGCCAGCGCGGCACCGGCGACGGCGAGCTGCTCGGCGGCGCCGCCGCGCAGGATCGCGGCCCAGCCGAGCACTCCGGAGGTGAGGTCGGCGGCGGGGTGCGCCGACTCCTCCTCGGTGGGCACCCAGCCGGCGGCGGGCTCGGCCTGCGGGCCGGCCGCCTGCTCGGCCTTGCTGGCCAAGTCCCGCAGGCGCCGGCGGCCGGTCTGGACGGTGGCCTCGTGCGAGCGCCGCTGCTCGGCCAGCCAGGCCTCGACGTGCTGGAACCGCTCGGTGTCGAACAGCCGCCTGAGCAGCTTGCTGCGCTCCTCGGAGTCGCCGCGCAGGAAGCGGGCGAAGTCCCCCTGCGGGAGCAGTACCACCTGGCAGAACTGCTCCCGGCTCATCCCGATCAGCCGGTGGATCTCCTCCCCGGCCTCCTGGTGGGATTTGCTGACCGCCCGCCAGCCCGGCGTACCGTCGCCGCCGTCGGCCGCCCACTCGCGCAACAGCGTCTGGGCGCGCTCGACGGTCGTCCCCCTGCCGACCTTCTTCGGGCGCAGCTGCTCCGGCAGGCGGGTGATCTCCAGCCGCCGCCCGCCGAGCGTCAGCTCCAGCCGGACCTGGGTGAGCCGCAGCGGGTCGGCGTGGTCGCTGCGCAGCCGGTTGGCCCGCCGGGCGCCCGGCACCTCGCCGTAGAGGGCGAAGCAGACGGCGTCCAGCACGCTGCTCTTGCCCGCGCCGGTGGCCCCGCGCAGCAGGAAGAGACCGCCGGCGGCCAGCGCGTCGAAGTCGACCGTCTCGGTGCCGGCGAACGGCCCGAAGGCGGTGACGGTCAGGCTGTGCAGTCTCATCGGGGCAGCTCCGCCTTCCGGTCCCCGGTCTCCCGGACGGTCTCGAAGCCCTCGCGCAGCCAGCCGAGCTCGTCCGCGTCCGGCTCGGCGCCGGGGCGCACGTGCCGCAGGAAGCCCTCGGCGATCTCCAGGTCCGCCCGCCCGCTCACCCGGGCCGCGTAGGAGGGGGAGGCGGCCGCCCCGCTGTCCTCGGGATCGAAGAGCAGCTGCAGGGTGTGCGGGAAGCGTCGGCGGAGCTGCTCCATGGGCTCGCCCGGGCGGCCCGGGTCGGTCAGGGTGGCCTGGACCCAGGACCGCTCGTGCTCGGCGTGCTCCGGGGCGGACAGCAGCTCGGCGAGGCGGCCGCGCAGGCGGGCCAGCGGGCGCGGCTGCGGGCAGTCGACCCGCTCGGCGGCGACCGTGCCGTCCGCCGCGAGGTCGACCAGCCACATGGTCTTGCGGTGGGTGGCCTCGGAGAAGGAGTAGGCGAGCGGCGAGCCGCTGTAGCGCAGGTGCGGGGCGAGCGTCTGGCAGCCGTGCAGGTGGCCCAGCGCGGCGTAGTGCACGCCGTCGAACACGGACGCGGGGACGGAGGCGACGCCGCCGACCGCGATGTCCCGCTCGCTGTCGCTGGGTGCGCCGCCGGTGACGAAGGCGTGCGCCAGGACCACCGCCCGGGTGCCCGCCGGGCGGGTCGCGAAGTCCGACCGGACGGCGTCCATCGCCGCGCCGAGCACCGCCGCGTGGCCGCCGCGCGCCAGCCCGAACCGCTCACGGACCAGCGTCGGCTCCAGGTAGGGCAGCCCGTAGACGGCGACCGGCCCGTGCTCGTCGGCCAGCAGGACCGGCACCGCGCACTCGCCCGGGTCGGTCCGCAGGTGCACGCCGGCGCGGCCGATCAGGCCCGCGCCCACCCCGAGCCGGCGGGCCGAGTCGTGGTTCCCGCTGATGAACACCGTCGGCACGCCCAGGCCGGCCAGCCGGTGCAGCACGTCGTCGAACAGGGCGACCGCCTCCAGGCCGGGCAGCGCCCGGTCGTAGACGTCGCCGGCGACGAGCACGGCGTCCACGCGCTCGGCCCGGACCACCGCCACGAGGTGGTCCAGGAAGGCGCGCTGGGCGTCGTGCAGGCTCTCCCGGTGGAAGGAGCGCCCGAGATGCCAGTCGGAGGTATGCAGCAGTCGCATGGTCCCCGACCATAACGTCCGGCACTGACAACGCGGGCCGGACCGGGTTTCCCACCTGTCCGAGGGGCCCCTCGGGCGGTCGCCCAGGGTGGATTGTCGGTGACGCTGTGTATGTTCTCGATCGCCGGCCGACCCGGGCCTCGGGGCGGCGTGGCACGAACCCGTGGGAGGGACCATGTCCGCGCAGTTCCTGTTCTCCGACCTCGCCGACCTCCCCGACTACGCCGACGACGCCGACTTCTCCGACGGCCGCGTCGTCCCCGGTGCCGTCGGCCCCGAGCCTGCGGGGCGGGCCGGGCGGGCCTTGCCCGGGCGCTCGGCGGCCGATCGGGGCGCACGGCGCACGGCGCGTGCCCGGTCGGGGCAGCGGCCGGGGTCGGGCGGGCCGTCCGCCGGTGGCCCGCCGGGTGGCCCGCCGTCCGGCGACCGGGGCGGCGGCCGACCCCCGGGTGGCCGGGCGGCGGGCCGGGCAACCGGCGGAGGCGGCGGCGGTCCGGGCGGTCCCCGGGCCCGGTGGCGGGGCGGTTCGCCCGTCGCGCCGCCACCACAACCGGTGGCGCTCGCGCTGGCCGTCCGCGCCGCCGACTTCGCCGAGCTGGCCCGGCACGGCCTGTTCGGCGCCCTCGCCTTCCGGGACTACCTGCGGCGGACGGAGGCCGGGCTTCGGGCGCTGCGCGGGCAGGGCATCGAGGTGCACCTGCGGGTGTTCGAACCGGCTGATTACGAGGACTACTGCGAGGCGTTCGGCCTCGATCCCGGGTCGGCGGCCGCGCGCGTCGCGTACGCGGCCGACCCGGAGCTGGCCGGCGAGCCCTTCGTCTACGCCGGCGAGCGGCTGACCGAACTGCTCCCGGTGCTGGTCGACGACCACTCGGCCCGGGTGCGGATCTCGATCGCCTGCGCCGCCCTGCTGGACGCGGTCGGGGACGGGCCGTCGGGGCGATCGCGGCTGGTCGCCGTGGCGCATCACGTCACCGCGGTCTACCTGGCGCTGGCCGAGGGCGCCGGGGCGGGCGGCCATCTGCTGACCCTGCGCTGCCACGGCCCGGAGGACGGCGAGCACCTCACCGCGGCGGCGGACGTCCGCACCGAGGGCGGGCACCTCTTCGCCGGCGGCCGGAACGCCGAGGCGTTCTGCGCCACCCTGGCGGCAGGGGTGGCCCTCGGCGGCGCGGGCGCGCTCCTGCTGCACGGGGACGGGGGCGGGGGCGGGGACGGGGCGGTGGCCGGCGGCCGGGTGGTGCGTGGCTGGGCCCTGGAGGCCGGGCGGCTGCGGCCGATGGCAGCCGGGGAGGTGGCCGACGCGCTCGCCGACGAGGTCGCCCAGGGTGTGCCCGTCCCGTCCGGAGCGGTTCCGCTGCCGGGCTTCCCGCTGCCGGCCGCGCCGCCGTCCGGGGCCGGGCCGCCGTCCGGCCGCGGTGACCTGGGCCGGGAGGGCGGTGGGCCGCTCGTCTGACCCCCCGGGTGAGGCCTCCGTGTCCACCAAGCGGCGCTGGGGACTGTTCATCGACCGCCTGTTCGGGGAAGATTTCGGGGAAGATCAACAGGAGAAGCGCGCGGTGCCCCACACCGCCGCTTCACCGCTCCGCCCCGTACCGCGCACGCAGGTCCTCCCCGCGCACCGCCGGTCCGGCGAGCCCGACACCGAAAGGGGGACGCATGAGCCGGATCGAGTACAGCGCGGAGATCGCCGAGCTGCTGGGCAAGGTGCGGCGGCGTCCCACGGCGGGCTGGCCGTGGCGGCCCGGCGAGCGGGTGCCGGGCGGGCTGCCGGTGAAGCAGTCGTGGGGCTGGCTGTTCGCGCCCGACGGCCGGGTGCTGACGCTGATCAACCCCAAGGACGGCATCGTCTCGCTCCCCGGTGGCTCGCTGGAGCCCGAGGACGACGGCGACCCGGGCTCCGCGCTGGCCCGCGAGGCGGCCGAGGAGGCCCAGGCGGTGATCGGCACGCCGTACTACCTCGGGTACCTCTACGACCGGGTCGGTTCGGCGAACGGCGGGCACGAGTGCGCCCGGGTCCGGATGGCCGCCGCGCTGCGGGCGGTCGGTCCCAGCGCGCCGGATCCGGCCTCGGGCCGGCACTACCGGCGGCTGCTGGTCGCGCCCGGGCTCGCGGTCGAGCTGCTCGGCTGGGGCGGGCCCGGCCTGCGCCAGGCGCGGGCGGCGGTCGCGGCCGGTGCCCGGTGGCTCGGGGTGCCCACGGCCGCCAACGAGGCGATCGAGGAGCTGCCGGTCGAGGGCTGCGAGGTCTTCCCCGGCGCGGTCCAGCCGGGGCCGGCCACGTTCGCCCTGGGCCAGGCGACGTTTCAGCAGGGTTCGGTGGCGGGGCACCCGGGATCCGGCGGTGTCCAGCCGGTCCCCGGCGTCGGCCACCGGGCGGACGGGGAGTGAACGGATGACGGTGCCGCACCCGGTGGGGCTCTTCCACCACGTCGAGCTCTGGACGGACGACCTCGGCCTCGCCGAGGCGCAGTGGTCCCCGGTGCTGCTCGCCCTCGGTTGCGAGCCCTTCCAGCACTGGCCCCGAGGCCGCAGTTGGCGCCTGGGCACCGCCTACCTGGTGATCGAGCAGTCGCCCGCGCTCCTGCCGGGCGGTCATCAGCGGCTGCGTGCCGGGCTCAACCACCTCGCCGTGCACGGGTCGCGCGCGGCGGTGGCCGCCGCACTCGCGGCCGGGTGGACGGTCCGGGTGGACACCGGCGAGACGGTGCACCTGATCGACGGTCAGGGCTTCGAGCTGGAGATCGTCTGCGCGGAGGGCCGGGATCCCGAACCGGTCGCCACGCCGGATCCGGCAGCCGTCGGCCCCGCGGATCCTGACGCCGACCCGGGCGAGTGAGCGCGCGACGGCTTCGCGGCCGTCCCTCGAACGGGGCACCCGTCGCCGGTGCCGCCGACGGCGCCGCCGGGGCCTGACCAGCGCACTTCCGGTATCCCGTGGGCGAATTCACTCCACGGTTGTCAGACGGACCGTCAATTGCCTTGGCATGACCACTTCCCCGGCACCCTACTGCCTGGTATCACAGAGTGTGACTCGCGTCACTCCCTGGAGGTGCCATGCTACGCCCCACCCGTGCCATGTCCACGGCCGCCCTCGCGGCGCTCCTCACACTGACCACCCTCTTCACCGCCTCGTCCGCCCACGCGGCCGGTGTCAATTACGCGGCCCTGGGCGACTCCTACGCCTCCGGCCTGGGCTCCGGCAGCTACACGAGCGAGAGCGGAAGCTGCAAGCGGAGCACCAACGCCTACCCCTACCTCTGGAAGAACGCGCACGCCCCGTCCTCCTTCTCCTTCGTCGCCTGCTCCGGTGCCAGAACCGGTGACGTCCTCAACAACCAGCTCTCGGTCCTGAACTCCGGCACCACGCTCGTCAGCATCAGCGTCGGCGGCAATGACGCCGGCTTCGCCGGCACCATGCAGACCTGCGTGCTGGACTCGGAGAGCGCCTGCCTCAACGCCGTCGCCACCGCGAAGGCCTACGCCGCCAACACGCTGCCCGGCCAGCTCGACCAGGTCTACGCGGCCATCCACGCCAAGGCGCCCAACGCCCGCGTGGTGGTGCTGGGCTACCCGCACCTCTACAAGATCGGCGGCAGCTGCATCTTCGGCATCGGTGACACCAAGCGTGCCGCGATCAACGGCGCCGCCGACGCCCTGGACGGCGTCATCGCCAAGCGGGCCGCCAACGCCGGGTTCGCGTTCGGCGACGTCCGGGGCGCCTTCACCGAGCACGAGATCTGCGGTTCCCAGACGACCTGGCTGAACAGCACCACCCTGCCCGTCGAGGAGAGCTACCACCCGAAGGCCTCCGGGCACTCGGGGGGCTACCTCCCGGTGTTCTCCGCGCAGGTCTAGCCCGCGACGACGCCGGCCGTCCGCACCCCTGACGTGGGTGGGGACGGCCGGCGCACCGGCTCAGCGCCGCGGTGGGAACGGGATGCCGGCGAGCACCGGCAGCAGTTCCCGTTCCTCGTAGTCCAGGTGCGCCTCCAGTTCGGCCGACATCCGCGCCAGCTCCGCCCGGAACCGCTCGGGCTCGGCCACCCCGATCCCGGCCAGCAGCCCCACCAGTCCGTCCTTGATCCGGCCGACCGAGCGGTGCTCCTCACCCAGCCGCGCGAGCGTCTCCCGCAGCTGCGGGTGGCTCCGCGCCAGCGCGGGGAAGATCGCGGCATCCTCGCCGGCGTGATGGTGGGTCAGCCCTTCGCAGAGCGCGAGGCAGTGTTGCCGGATCTGCAGCCCGAGACCCGGCGGCCGGCCGTCGGCCGCGGGCCCGGCCGCGAAGTGGGCCTCGGTTTCGGCCCGGACGTGCCGGAGTTGGGCGCGCAGCCAGGTGTGCACCTCCAGCAGCTTGTCCGCGAGGCTGGCCACCGTGGGCGGCTCGGTCGCGGACCGCTCCAGGGCCACCACCGGCAGCAGTCGTTCGGTGTGCGTCTGGTAGTCGCCGTAGCCGGGTGCGGCGCGGACGACCGCCTCGAACAGCCGGTCCCGCCGGGTGCCCTCGGCCGGCACCGCGACGGTCTCGAACACCTCGGTGCCGAGTTCCACCCGCACCACGGGGTGGGCGAGCAGATTGCGGTACCACTGCGGGTGGTCCGGCGCCCCGGCGGCCGAGGCGACGACCAGCAGCAGACCGTCCGCGCGGACGTACCCGAGCGGCACCGTGTGTTCCCGCCCGGTCCGCTCGCCGGTGGTGGTGAGCAGCAGCAGGTCGCCGCCCTCGAACGGGCCGCCGACCTGGCCGGCGTTGGCCCGGAATTCCTCGATGATCGTTTGATTGAAAGACATGGGCATGCGTGGTGTGAAGTCTCCAGGGGGGAGGGCCACAGCCGGCCGGCACGCGCTCACGACAGTACGACGACGAAGCCGGCGCGCGCGGAAGACAGCTGCGGCGGCTTGTGTCAGATCAGGGAAGCGGAGAAAGAACTCATCGCGCGTCGTCCCTCGGTGAAAGGTGCTCGCTCGGTCGCCGGCCGGCCCAGTTCTCTTTGGCCGACACCACGCTGCACGCCCTCATTGAAACCACCGGGTCCACCCCGTGTCAACGGGCAAGATCATGTCGGCGGACGCGCATGCTCCCACTGGAGAAGCACGGCCGTCGCGTCGTCATGGCACTTGCTGCGTGGCCACCGCAGGCAGGTCGGATCGGACCGCTCAAGCTCCCGCGTGCGGTTGATGATCCGACGGGGCCCGTACTCTTCGAGGTCTTCGAGGAGGTCCGGCCAGGTCAGGGTGTCGAAGTCGTCGACCGCTCTGGCGGCGCCGTCGGTGAGGATCGCCGCGGACCGGACGTCCGAGAGGCGGGCCGCACCGGTCAGTGACTCTTCGGCCGCTGCGGGATCCGCCGCAGCGACCCAGTAGCCGTCGACCGTGTTCATCACCTCACGTTGGGCCCTGGCCAGGGCTGTCGTGCGCTCGCTCGGACGAAGCGACCTCAAGTCGGCCGCCAAGGCCGCATGCTGTGCCCCGGTGATCTGTGAGACACGATGGTCGGCGATGATCTCGACGGTGGTGGGAAGCCTGACCGCCACTGTGGTGTCGGCGAGAACAAGCCACTCCAGGAATTCCCCGTGAACCCTTGCGACAGCGACGGTGGCGGAGGGGGTGAACGGGTTCCCCAGATCGCACATGGTGGAGTGCGCCTGCGAGGTTCCGAGGATCGCGTCGGCCAGGCATTCCGTCAGGCTCGCTCGCGGGTCGGCGGCCCGACTGTGAAGCATGGCTCCGAGCGTTCGGACGAACCAGGGCACGCCGTGGACGCAGCCGGTGTCCAGGACATCGGGGAGGCCGGCGCCATCGAGCACGACGACCGCGTCCGAGCCGGCCAGAGCGAAGTCCTCGTTGACTCCGCCGGGACGTGCCGCCGTTGCGAGCGAGACGAGCACGTCAGGCTTCCCCGTGCAGCAACACGCCCGTCACGGAGTGGCTTGCCAGGATGCGGTTTGTTCCCGCCTCGTACTCGCACCCGATGACCATGGAGAAGGGATGGGCTCCCGCCTCCTCGTAGAGGTCGGCGATGTGCTCGGACAGATAGTGCGCGGCCCCCATCGAGCCGGCCGCGTGCACGCCGGCGATCAGCAGGAAGGTGCCCTGACCGTCGGGGCGGGGGAGGCGTCCGAGATAGGCCACGTCGGCAGGCCGGGGTTCGTCCGGATCATCGGCAGGGGAGGTGTGTGTCTGGTCGCGTCCTCGATCGATCAGTGCCCAGCGTCCGTCGTCCAGAGTCTTGAACGACAGGCGCGGGTCGGCACCGAGGGCTTCTGCGATGACGGGGGAGCTCTTCGGACCGCAGATGACCACCAGGCCGGCGCGGTTGAGGTCAACCGCGCCGGATGCCGGGATGTACTCCAGGTCGCCGTCGAGCTGGAGCCGGTGTCCGCTGTTGATCAGTTGCTGCCCGGCGGCACTGTCCTCCATCGCCACGTAGTCCCGGTCGCCCGCGCGTCGGGGAACGGCGACCAGCAGCCGGTGCGTGCCGAGGAATGAGCGCTCGGCGGGCGGGCCGGCGTCCTTGAGCTGGGCAACCCTCGCGCGACTGATGCCCATGAGCTTCGCGACCTCGGCCATGGACAGTCCGTTGCTGCGCAGCCACGCGATGCTCTCCTTCCGCATGCGGGAGGTCTCGATCACTGCCGCCTGGAGCTGTTCCATCAGTTCGACCGACGCTTTGACGCGCAGGCGGTGATCCTTGATGGCCGCGAGGCGCTGCACTTCATCGATCACGGCACGGTGCCTTCCGGCCGACCTGAGCTGCTGATCCCATGGCCACATGGTAAGGGGGACTTGACACTCTGGCCAATGGCCTGCTTGCCTGGTGTTAATCCCCCCTTACCGGTGGGAGTTTGACCGCCTGGATGGTAACCCTCCCTTAGCGGTATGTGTGGGTGGGTGCCGAGTCAGGACGACTGCTTGGGAGCTGCCGATATGACTCGCCGTGTCCAGCGGGCCGACCTTCCCGCGTTCGTCCGCGAGGCGGTGGAGGCCGGACTTCGCGGCCCGGTTCGCCTGATGAGGTCGCTCTCCGGTGAGTTCGACTCCGAGATCGCGGCGAAGCTCGTGGCACCCACGGGGAGTGTGTTCCTCAAGGCGAGACATATCGAGCACCCGGACGCCTGGGCCCTGTGGCGCGAGGCGGAGGTGAATCCCTACGTCACCCGGGTGGCGCCGAGGCTGCTCTGGCAAGTGGAGGTGGACGGTTGGCGGTTGCTCGGATTCGAGCATGTCGACGGGCGTCCTCCCGCGTAGGGGCGCGGGTCGCGGGATCTGCGGCAGATGGCCGGGCTGCTGCGGAGGCTGGCCCGGCCGGTCCCTCCGGAAGTGCTGTTGCCGCGCGCGGAGGAGTGGTGGGCCACCTGGGTCGACGACCCCTCCGTGCGCGCCCGGTTCGCGGGGGACGCGCTGCTGCACACGGACCTCGCGCGCGAGAACGTGCTGATCCGGGGCGGGCGCACGCGGCTGGTGGGCTGGGCCTCGGCCATGCGGGGGGCGGTGTGGATCGAACCCGCGATCTGGGTGCTCCGGCTGATCGCCGACGGCGGTCAGCCGGCCGCGTACGCGGAGGGTTGGGCGTGCGGGATTCCGGCCTGGGAGGAGGCCGACCCCGAGGTGCTGGACGCCTTCGCGCTGGCGGGCGTCCGGCGTTGGGAGGACGACCCGGTGCTGGGGCCGGCCGCCCGGCGGTGGCACGCGCATCGGTTGGCCGGGGACCGGCCGATGGTGTGAGTCGCGCCGCCGCTCCCCCCGGAGCGGCGGCGCGGTGCGCGGGCTACCGCAGGTAGCCGGCCAGGCCGGCGGGGGTCAGGCCGGCCGCCTGGGCGGCGGCGAGGGCGCGCTGGAGGTCGCCGGCGAGGGTGTCGGTCCAGTGCATCAGCACGACGTCGCCGGGGGACAGGGTGCCCTCGTGCCAGATGTTGGAGGCGCCCCAGCTGAAGTCGGCGTCGGCGGTCAGCACGGTGCGCATGCCGCAGTTGGCGGCCGCCTGGAGCACGTCGGCGTTCCAGGTGAAGTACGGCGGGCGGAAGACGGTCGGCGCGGTGCCGAAGGTGCGGGTCAGGGCGTCGCGGGCGTCGCAGATCTCGACCTGCTGCTCGGCGGGGGAGAGCGTGGTCAGGTCCGGGTGGGAGACGCTGTGGTTCTGCACGGACGAGCCGGGAACGGCGGTCACGCGCCGGAAGAAGTCGGGGTCGGTGGCGGCCGGCATCGGCAGCGGGAAGGCGGTGATCGGCAGCTTGTGGTCGGCGATGAACCGCTCCGCCTCGGGGGTGCGCTGCCAGCCGTCGTCCACGGTGAAGAAGACCACCCGGTCGCTGGTCGCCACCGAGCCGCCGGCGGTCGCGGGAGCGGGAGCCGGGCCGTCCACGCGGACGTCGTCGACGGCGAACGGGCCCTGCTGGTACCAGCCGTGGACGTACAGTCGCACGGTGCGCGCGGTCGGGCCGGTGGTGAAGCGGGTGGTCAGCTTCTGCCAGCCGCCGTTGGTGGTCTCCGTCCAGGCGGGGGCGACGTCGCGGCCGGTGCCGGTGGCGCCCAGGTAGACGAACGCGCCGCGCACCCAGGCCGAGGCGGTGTACGTGGTGTCGGGCTGGACGGAGACGGTCTGCGCGCACTCGCCGTTGGAGTCGTCGCCCGCCGGGGTGACGGCGAGGGCGGAGCCGCCGGAGTGCGGGGCGGTGGTGGTGACGGACGCCTCGGCCGGGCCGCCGGCGCAGCGCCAGCCGGGGACGCTGCCCCAGTCGGCGAGCGAGGAGGCGGGGATCTCGAAGCCCGGGTTGGTGGCCAGGTTGACGGTGGGCGCCGCGGGTGCGCCGGGCACGGGATCGGCGGACGCCGGGGCGGCGAGGCCGCAGACGGCGAGCAGCGTGCAGGCGGCCAGCGCCGACAGGCGCGAGGACATGGACACGTGGGACTCCTGCGTGGGGGCAGTGGGGAACACACCCGTGGGGAGGGCGTGTGGAACGGGATGGAGCGCTCCCCGAGGGGTGGGAGCCGGTGGCGTGCCGCACTCGGACCGAGGCAAAACAATGGACTGGACCACTCGGATCGTCAAGGGACCGGCCGGTCACGAACGGGCCGCGCGCCGTGCCGCAAACGGGACAAGACGCACCGTCAGGGGGTGTACAGCTCCTCGATGTCCGGCCGGTAGTACTCCGCGATGGCCGACCGGCGCAGCTTCAACGAGGGCGTCAGCAGGCCCTGGTCCACGCCGAACTCCCTCGGCAGCAGGCGGAACGCCCGGATCGACTCGGCGCGTGAGACGGCGGTGTTCGCGGCCGCCACCGCCCGCTGGATCTCCGCGTGCAGCTGATCGTCGGAGAGCACCGCCCACGGGTCCAACTGCTCCCGCCCGTGCGACTTCAGCCAGTGCGCCAGCGCCGGCGGGTCGAGCGTGATCAGCGCGGCCACGTACGGGCGGTCGTCGCCGACCACCAGGCACTGCGAGACCAGTGGGTGCGCCTGCACCCGATCCTCCAGCGTGGCCGGGGCGAGGTTCTTGCCGCTGCTGGTGACGATCAGGTCCTTCTTGCGCCCGGTCAGGGTGAGGTAGCCGTCCTCGTCCAGCCGGCCGAGGTCCCCGGTGCCGAACCAGCCGTCGTACAGGGACTCCTCGGTGCACTCCGGGTGGTTGAGGTAGCCGCCGAAGACACCGGCGCCGCGCACCCACACCTCGCCGTCGTCGGCGATGGCCACCGAGGCACCCGGCACCGGCCGTCCGACCGTGCCCAGCTTCGGCCGGCCGGCCGGGTTGGCGGTGATCGCGGCGGAGGTCTCGGTGAGGCCGTAGCCCTCGTAGAGGTTGAGGCCGATGCCGGTGAAGAAGAGGGCGAGGTCCCGGTTGAGGGTCGAGCCGCCGCACATCACGCCGCGCACCCGGCCGCCGAGCACGGCCCGCAGCCGCTGGTAGACGGTCCGTTCGTACGCCAGGTGCCGCAGTCTCAGCCGGGGGCCCGGCCCGGGGCCGTGGCCCAGCGCGCGCTGTTCGCGGGCGGTGGCCCACTCGACGGCCACCTGCCGTGCCTGCTCGAAGAGTTCGCCCCGCCCGGCCTCCTCGGCCGTCCGCCGGGCCTGCTGGAAGACCTTGTCGAAGACATAGGGGACGAGGTGCAGGAAGGTCGGCCGGTAGGAGGCGAGCGCGGGCAGCAGGGCCTCGGTGGAGACCTCGGGAATGTGCCCGATCCGGAAGCCGCCGCGGATCGCCGCGATCTGCACCATCCGCCCGTAGACGTGCGCGAGCGGGAGGAAGAGCAGCGTGGACGGCTGGCCGCCGCCGGTGTCGGCGAAGACCTCGGCCCAGCCGTCGAGCAGGGCGTCGGCCGAGGAGGCCAGATTGGCGTGGGTGAGCAGGCAGCCCTTGGGCCGGCCGGTGGTGCCGGAGGTGTAGACGACGGTGGCGACGTTCTCGGCCGAGACGCCGAGCCGCTGGCGGTGGACGAGCGAATCGGGCACCCCGCGCCCGTCCTCCGCGATCGAGGCGACGCAGCCCCGGTCCAGCTGCCAGATGCCGGTGAGGTCGGGCAGCGCGTCACAGACCGCGCCGACCGTCATGGCGTGGTCCTCGTCCTCGACCAGGCAGGCCACCGCCTGGGTCTCGGCGAGGATCCAGCGGACCTGTTCGGGCGCCGCGGTCGGGTAGATCGGGACGGTGATCGCGCCGATCGACCAGAGCGCGTAGTCGAACAGGGTCCACTCGTAGCGGGTGCGGGACATCAGCGCGACCCGGTCGCCGTACCGGACGCCCCGGGTCAGCAGGCCCTTGGCCAGCGCCAGGACCTCGTCCCGGAAGGCGGTCGCGGTGACCTCCCGCCACTGCGGGTCGCCCTCCGTCCGGCGGACGAACTGGACCAGGCCGGACGTGCGTTCGGCGGTGTCGTAGAGCGAGTCGGCCAGCCCGCCGGTGGCCGGGGGCCCGGCCGGGGCGGGGGAGGTGAACTCGCGCACATTGCCCCCGATCCCGTTGCGGCCCCTGCCTGCCGGGCCCGTACGGGCGTCCGGATCGGCGGCGCGCTGAACGGTCGGGCAGGTGGAGCGAAACTATCGGATTGCTCTGTCACTGCCCAGGGTTGTGACCGTGACGCGACGAGATCGGCACCTGCCCGTGTGGAAAGTGCCGTAGCCGGGGATGGCTGGGACGGGTGCCGGACGGGCGAATCCGGGATGACCAGGATGATTCGGACATGATCGGGGCGGGGGTGCGGAGAGGGCGGGTTCGACCCTCGAACGAGTGGTCAGGGCGTAGTAGGCTCTCGCAGACCTGCGGCCGGGGCCTTCCGTCCGGGGCCGGTCCGACCGTCGGGAACCCCGAGCGAAACCCCCGAACGAGGACCCCGCACGAAGACCCGCGGGAAACCCCGCACGAAGATCACGCAGCACCCCGCAGGACCCCGTACCGCCACCGCCCGCCCGTCCCGGCCGACCGTCCCTTCGAACCGCTCCCCGTCCGCGCCTGGCACTTCCCCACCGAGGACTCCATGCGTCTGCGCAGCAGCTCGATCCGCGCGAAGATCATCGCGCTGCTCCTGGTGCCCATCGTCGCGCTCACCGCCCTGTGGGTGTACGCGACGCTCGCCACCACCGGAGACGTCTGGAGCCAGTTGGCGGTCAGCAGTACGTACAAGGAGTTCGGCAAGCCGGTCGACCAGTACGCGTACGACCTGCAGAACGAGCGCCGCGCCGCCGTCCAGCGGCTGGCCGATCCGACCTCGCCGGCCGCCCGGGACGCCTTCGAGCGGGCCCAGGCCGTCACCGACCGGGACCTCGCGGTGCTGCGGGACAAGAAGACCGGCGACGGGGGCAAGCTCGACGCGGCCCAGCGCGGCCGGTACCTGCAGATCCTCGCGGCCGCCGACCAGCTGCCCCCGCTCCGCAGTCAGATCAGCCGCTCCTCGCTCAACTGGGAGTTCGCGCTCGGCCAGTACAGCGACCTCGTCAAGCCCACCTTCGGCTTCCGGTCCGCCTTCGTCGCCCGGCAGAGCGGCCAGCTGCCGCGCCAGGGGACGATCCTGATCGAGCTGGCCCGGGCCCGCGAGTACCTCTCCCAGGAGGACGCGGCCATGGAGGGCCTGTCCACCGCCACCGGCCGGCCCACCGCCGAGCAGTACCAGGTCGCGATCGACGCCCTGCACAACCAGCAGGCCCTGTTCACCGTCTACATCGTCGAGCTCGACCCGGTCGACCAGAGCGACTACATCGCGCTGCGCGGCGGCGAGGCCTGGGCGGCCCTGTCCCGGGCCGAGGCCGACTTCGTGGGCGCCGGCGGGCCGGATCGGGTGGTCCAGGCGATCGACGGCGACTCCTGGCGGGAGACCGCCGAGCGGGCGCTGGGCGACCTCGCGGCGATCAACACCAGGCTGGCGGGCGCGATCGGCGACCGCGAGCGCTCGTACGCGGTCGGGCTGCTCTGGCGCGGCGGCATCGCCGGTGCGATCGGCCTGGTCGCCGTGGTGCTGTCGGTGATGATCTCCTACCGAATAGGCCGGGGCCTGGCCCGCGAGCTGATCGGCCTGCGCAACGCCGCCAACGAGCTGGCCGGCACCCGGCTGCCCTCGGTGATGCTGCGGCTGCGCCGCGGCGAGGCGGTGGACGTCGCGACCGAGGCGCCGGAGCTGCAGTTCGGCCCGGCCGAGATCGGCCAGGTCGGGCGGGCGATCAACGCCGTGCAGCGGGCCGCCGTCGAGGCCGCCGTCGAGCAGGCCGATCTCCGGCGCGGTGTCTCGGCGGTCTTCGTCAACCTGGCCCGCCGCAGCCAGGTGCTGCTGCACCGCCAGCTGACGCTGCTGGACACGATGGAACGCCGCACCGAGGACCCGGCCGAGCTGGAGGACCTCTTCAAGGTCGACCACCTCACCACCCGCATGCGCCGTCACGCCGAGGGCCTGATCATCCTGGCGGGCGGCTCCCCGGGGCGGGCCTGGCGCAAGCCGGTGCGGATGGTGGACGTGGTCCGCGCCGCCGTCGGCGAGGTGGAGGACTACGCCCGGGTGATCGTCCGGCCGTTCCCCGGCACCGGGCTGCTCGGCAGCGCGGTCGCGGACGTCACCCACCTGATCGCCGAGCTGGTCGAGAACGCCGCGGTGTACTCCCCGCCGAGCACCCAGGTGACCGTCCAGGGCGAGGTGGTGGCGCACGGTTTCGCGCTGGAGATCGACGACCGGGGGCTCGGGCTGAGCGAGCAGGCGCTCGCCGAGATCAACGAGCGTCTCGCGGTGGAGCAGGAGTTCGACCTCGCCGACACCGACCGGCTGGGCCTCTTCGTGGTCAGCCGGCTGGCCCGGCGGCACGGCATCCGGGTCCACCTGCGGCCGTCCCCGTACGGGGGGACCACCGCGGTGGTGCTGATCCCGCGTGAACTGCTCGCGGACGCCTCGGACGGGCCGGCCGCCGCGGTGGCTCCCGGCCGGCGTGCGGTGCCGGCCCGGCAGGGCGAGCGCGACCTGGTCGTGGTGCCCGCGCCGACCGGCGAGGGCGGCCGGAGCGGCGCCGGCGCGAGCGGCGCGGCCGACGGCGGCGTCCGGCCCGACAGCCGCCGGACCGGCGGGACGGCGTCCGAGCAGGGCGGACGGCACCGGGGGACCGGCGGTCCGCGTCCGTCGGCGCCCGAGACGGCCCGTACCCCGGGCGGTCTGCCGCGGCGGGCCCGGAGCCGGAGCGGGCCGACGCTGGTCACGGCGTCGCCCGACGAGGCGGTGCGGGGCTTCGGCCGCCACCGCCGGGAGGGCGTGACCGCGCCGGAGGGCGCCGAGGGCGGCCCGCAGGACGTCGGCGCCCTCGGCCGGGACGGCGAGGCCGCGGGCCGCGAGCCGGTCGAGCGGCGGTCCGTCGGGCCGCGGTCGGTCGAGCCGCCGGCCGTCTCGTCGCCGGCCGTCTCGTCGCTGACCGTCGAGCCGCGGTCCGTCGAGCAGGCGGGCACCGACCGGTCCGCCGGCGGGCCCGGCCCGCTGCCGCGCCGGGTCCGGCAGGCCAGTCTCGCGCCCCAGCTCCGGGAGCGCGCCGTCCAGGAGCCCGAGCGGTCCGCCGCCGACAGCCTCCGCGAACGCTCGCCGGAGGAGGCGCGGGCGACGTTCGCCTCCTTCCAGCGCGGCTTCACCCGGGGTCGCGGGCCGGCCGCCCCGGTCCCGGCCGCCCGGCCCGTCGCCGTGCCCGCCTGGCAGCCGCCGGACCCGACCCGTCGCGCGATCAGCCCGGCCCCGGCCCCCGCGGCCCTGCCCGCCCCGCCCCCCGGCGACCGGGCCCCGCTCGCCCGCTGGGTGCCGGGCGGACCGCTCGCACCGCGCGCCGCACAGACAGCACCCTCATCACCGGCAGTACCGGCACCACCCGCACCACCCGCTCCAGCGGAAGGAAGAGATTCATGACCACTTCGACGCAGTCGGCCGGGGACCTCAACTGGCTTCTCGACGATCTCGTGGGGCGCGTCGCGGCCCTGCGGCACGCGGTGATCCTGTCCAGCGACGGACTGGCCACCGGGGCCTCCCGCGACCTCGACCGCGAGGACGCCGAGCACCTGGCCGCCGTCGCGGCCGGCTTCCACAGCCTGGCCAAGGGCGCCGGCGGGCACTTCAAGGTCGGCGGCGTCCGCCAGACCATGGTCGAGCTGGACGAGGCCTTCCTCTTCATCACCGCGGCCGGCGACGGCAGCTGCCTGGCGGTGCTGAGCGAGGCCGAGGCCGACATCGGCCAGATCGCCTACGAGATGGCCCTGCTGGTGAAGCGGGTCGGCGAGCACATGGCCGCCGAGCCGCGAACCGAAGCCGCCCCGCCGGGGAGATGAGCGGCCCGATGGCGGAGGAGCCGGAGCTGGAGCAGGACGACCCGGGCGGGGACGAGTCCGGGGTCGACCTGTTCCAGCCGCGCACCCCGGTCGACGACCGCTGGTTCGACGACGACGCCGGCCCGGTGGTGCGGCTGTACTCGATGACCCGGGGCCGTACCCGGCCGGTCGAGGACGGCTTGTTCGACCTGATCTCGCTGATCACCGCCGCCGACCCCGGGCCGCAGGCCGGGGCGGTGCCCGCGCATGTGCTCGACCCGGAGCACCAGACCATCCTGGCCTGGTGCCGCCGCGAGCCGCTGTCCGTCGCCGAGCTGGGCTCCTACACCGACCTGCCGGTCAGTGTGGTCCGTGTGCTGCTCGGCGACCTGTACGACGCCGAGCTGATCAGCGTCACCCGACCCGTTCCGCTCGCCGAGCTGCCGGACGAGCGCCTGCTGCGAGACGTGATCAATGGACTCCGTGCGCTCTGACCACCACGAGTACCCCGCCGTCGGCGCCACGGCCGACGATCCGCGCTGGCGCGGTGGTCCGGCGGTCGCGGTGAAGATCCTGGTGGCGGGCGGCTTCGGCGCGGGCAAGACCACGCTGGTCGGCTCGGTCAGCGAGATCCGCCCCCTGCGCACCGAGGAGGAACTGAGCGAGCTCGGCCGCCCGGTGGACGACACCGAGGGGGTGGAGACCAAGCGGACCACCACCGTGGCGATGGACTTCGGCCGGATCGACCTGCGCCCCGGGCTGGCACTCTACCTGTTCGGCACTCCCGGGCAGGACCGGTTCTGGTTCGTCTGGGACGAGTTGGCGCGCGGCGCGCTCGGCGCGGTGGTGATCGCCGACACCCGCCGGCTGGCGGACTGCTTCCCCTCGGTGGACTTCTTCGAGCAGCGCGGCATCCCCTTCGTGGTGGCCGTGAACTGCTTCGACGGCACCGAGTTGTTCGAGCCGGAGGAGGTCCGGGACGCGCTCGACCTGGACCCGGGGATCCCGGTCCTGCTCTGCGACGCCCGCCGGCGCGAGGACGGCAAGGACCTGCTGGTCGCCCTGGTCGAGCACGCCGCCGGCTGGGGCCGGGGTGCCCCGGCAGGGGCCTGACCGGCGGGCCCGCGGGAGCGGCCGTCTCAGCGGGCTGTCCGCATGCCGGACGGCCGTCGGTCGGAAGGTTGCCTTGACCCGGTCCGGCGTGGAAGGCTCTGTGAACGAAGGCCGCCCGGCCCTGCCGTCGGGGTGCCTCGGGGTACACCGGAGCGCCGCGGGAACCGTCGCGGCGCACCACGACACACGGCCTCCGCGGCCGTGTCCAGGGACCAGGGGGAGGGCAGTACCGTGACCGTCGACCACCGCCGTGCCGCCGCCGCGCCCACTCCGGTCACGCCGGCCCTGACGATCCGCCGGTACATCGACCACGCACTGATCTGCAGCGCCTGCTGTCGGTGACGGATCGGCCCGTCCCCCGGTAAATCCGACGGACCTCCTGGCTCGACCCGCCTTCCCCGGCTGCCGCGCCATGTCCTGACGATCCGTCATCTCGTCGACCCGGTCGTGCCGGACGCCCTGTCCGGTGCTTCGCCGGTGGTCCGGTACCGCTTCGCGGAGAGCACCAGTGAACCTCGCCTGCCCCACCTCCACCCCCGCTGCCGCCGGGTCCGACGGCCTGTCGGGAGCCCCGCGCCGAGTGCGGTGCAACGATCCGTTCACATGGTTCAATAGGCGCATGAGCAACGTCGTGGACAGCAGCCGAGGTCACCTCGACCTCGAGCCGTTCTGGCCGTCCCGGCAGCCGCACCTGTTCGACCAGACGTGTCCGGGTTCGCCCAGCGCGTCCCGGCTCTCCGCCCGCTGACCTCGGTTCAGCCCCCGGCAGTACGCCCGGTCGACGCGCAGACGACTCCACCCCGTCCGTCACGCGCGAAATGAGCGGCACCATGTCTTCTTCCTCCACGGCCACCCTTCCCCTCCCCACCGCGACCCCGCACCTGCGCGCGGTCCGCTCCCTCCCCTCGACCGCCGAGCGATGGCACGGCGGGGCGCTCCCCCAGCACCCCGCGGCACCCCAGCACCAGGCGGCTCCGCAGCACCCGGCCGCCGGCCAGGCTCCGGCGCAGTTCCCGACGCACAACCCGGTGGCGCAGCCCGGCCCGGCCGCGCAGCCGCCGCAGGCGCTGCTCGCCGCGCTGCCGGAGGGGGCCGCCGTCGTCGCCGCGCTCCCGCAGGGCGCACTGCCGCAGGCTCTGCTCGCCCAGTACGGCGCGCAGTTCGGGGCCTCGGCCGGTCACCCGATGGTCGGCTACCTGGTGCTGGTGCCCGCCGAGAACGGCGCACCGTTCGGTGCGGCCCTTCCCGCGGCTGCCGTCCAGGGCGTCCAGGGCGTCCAGGGCGGCCCGGTGCCGAACGCGCCGTTCCATGCCGCGCAGCCCCAGGGCCAGAGCCGGGGTCAGGCGCCGGCCGCCGCGCCGGCCGCCGGCCGTCCGGTCCGGCCGGCCGGGCACGGCATCGCCGTCGACGTCGAGCGCCGCAACGCCTACGTCGACGGGCGGTTGCTCGACCTCACCTACCTGGAGTTCGAGCTGCTGGCGCACCTGACCGAGCACCCGCAGCGGGTGCACACCCGTGACCACCTGGTCTCCGCCGTCTGGGGCTACGGTCACGTCGGCGACGGCCGCACGGTGGACGTGCACGTGGCGCGCCTGCGCCGCAAGCTCGGCGCGGCCTACCGCGACAGCATCGTGACGGTCCGCCGGGTCGGCTACAAGTACACCCCGGTGGCGTGAACCGCCGCTGATTCCTCTGCCACGGGCCGGGCGTTCCTTCGAACGCCCGGCCCTCAGGGCTGTCCTGACGTAACGTCAGACGCGCTGGTCGGGCGGCAGCAGCAGGACGGCGAGTGCGGCCGCGCAGGTCCGCGCGTGTCCGAGGAACCAGTCCAGCCGGTCGTCGGTCAGGTGCGCCGGTGTCGAGCGGACGGCCAGGGCGAACCTGGCCTGCCCGGCGCCGTCCAGGACCGGGACGGCCACCGTGCGGACCCCGGTGGCCGATTCGCCGTCGTTGAGGGCATGGCCGGCGGCCCGCACCTTCGCCAACTCGTCGGCCAGCCGGTCCGGTTCGGTGATGGTCCGTTCGGTGAACGGCAGCAGCGGGCCGATCGCCGCCGACTGCGAGTCGCCGGAGCGGGGCCAGGCCAGCAGGACCTTGCCCAGGGCCGTCGAGTGCAGCGGTCGCCGCAGCCCGAGCCCGGTGTCCGGGCGGACGGAGGCGCCGACCAGGATGACCGCGTGCGGTCCGCTGCGGATCGCCAGATCGGCGGTGGCGCCGGTGCGTTTGGCGAGCAGGTCGAGTTCGGGCGCGGCCAGGTGCAGCCCCCGCTGGTGGAAGCTGAGTTGGCCGAGTTCGGCGACGGCCGGGCCGAGCCGGTACCGGGCGGTCTGCTCGTCCTGCTCCAGGAATCCGGCGCTGACCAGGGTGCGGGCCAGGCGGTGCGCGGTGGAGACCGAGAGGTCCATCCGGCGGGCCAGGTCCGAGGCGCTCAGGTCGGGACCGTTGTCGTGGAAGCAGTGCAGGAGCCCGAGAGCCCGCTGCACGGCCTGCGCACCGGCCGGCGGGCTCTGGACGGCGGTGGCGGCCTCGGCCATGGCACCTCGCGTTCGGTCCGGCGCCCCGGCTGGTCCACCGGAGTCGCTTCCAGACTATGGCAGCGGGTGCTGCGGAATTGTGTCAGTGGCGTTGCAATGGGATGGCATTGATGAACAAGTGATCCCACCATGTGGCAAAGGCTTGCTTCGCGCTCCTTCGTCGTGGAACGCTCGGCACATCGCACCGGACGGCCCCGTCCGGCGCCCGAGTTGACGCCCGAACCACCCAGCCGGCAGGAAGGAGCAGCGCCGTGACGATACACCGGTGCCCCGCCCCCTGCGCCTGTTGTCGCTGACCCGCCGAGACGTCAGAGCCGGCCGGAACGCCACCACGCTCCACCCCTTCCCGCACGTCCCGGCACCTTCGCGGGGCTCGCCGAACCGGCTGCGCCGCGGCTCCGCCGGCCCCCGCCCCGTATACGCCCCGCCCCGCAGCCCACCGCCCCGACCGACCACGTCCGGTGTCGCGCCCCGCCGCACCCGTGCACACACCCAGTCGCAGAGGACCCGCCACCGTGCCCAGCCACGCCCGCTCCGCCGCCGCCGAGGCGGCACCCGCCGCCCCGGACACCCTCTGGTTCACCCGCTGCCCCGTCCCCACCGCCACCGGTATCGCCGCCGATCAGGGCCGTTTCGCCCGGGAGTTCGCCGCCGACGGCATCACCGTCCGCTCGCTCCAGGACGCCCCGCCCGAGGTGGCAGCCGACCACCACTACACGCACGCCCTCACCGGCCTGTTCCGCGAGGGCGGCAACGTGCCCGCGCTCTGGGCCCGTTCGCGCGGCGAGCGGACCCGGCTGATCGGCCTGACCTGGATCGAGGAGCGCCAGGTCGTCCTGGTCCGGGCCGGCAGCGGCATCACCTCACCGGGGCAGCTGCGCGGCCTGCGACTGGCCGTCCCACGCCATGGGATCGGCATCGACTTCTGGCGGGCGATGGCCCTGGCCGGCCTGCACGGAGCGCTCACGCCGGCCGGGCTCACCCTGGCGGACGCCGAGTTGGTGGACGTCCCGGCCGCCCCCGGCGGCGGGCAGTGGACCGCCGAGCTGGCCGCCCTGCGCGACGGCCTGGTGGACGCGGTCTACGTCAAGGGCGCCCTGGCCGTCGAGGCGGCCCGCCGGTTCGGCGCCGAGGTCGCGATCGAGCTGGACACCGCGCCGGACCGCCGCACCCGGGTCAACAACGGCACACCGCGTCCGGTCACCGTCCACCAGCGGCTGCTGGACGACCACCCGGACCTGGTCGTCCGCTTCCTGGCCGTGCTGCTGGAAGCCGCCGACTGGGCCGCCGGGAACCCCGGCGAGGTGGCCCGGATCCTGCGGGCCGAGACCGGTGCCGGAGCCGAGGGCGTCGCCGGGGCGTACGCGGCGGGCAGCCACCGCACCCTGCACCTCGATCTCTCGGAGGAGCGCCTCGGTCTGCTGGAGCAGCAGGAGCGGTTCCTGCACCGGCACGGGTTCCTGGCCGCACCCGTCGACGTCCGCGGCTGGGCGGACCCCGAACCGCTGCGCGCCGCCCGCGCCCTGCTCGCCGACCGCCGCCGCGCGGTCGAGCCGCGCTGACCGGTGGCCCGACCCGACCCGTAGCCCGACCCGTAGCCCGGCCTGACCATCACAGCCGTCCCCGACCGGCTGTCCGTCCGTCGCCCGGCGCCGCCCCCGACCCCCCTGCCGATCCCCTGGAGTTGACCGTGAAGACCCCTCGCCTCGCCCTCGCCGCCACCGCGCTGCTCGCCACCACCGCTCTGGCCGCCTGCGGCTCCTCCACCGGCGGGGCCGCGGCCTCCGCCGACGGGGCAGGCAAGGCCGAGGTGGTGCTGCGCCTGCCCGACCCGGGCAACAGCGGCTTCCTCGCCCTCGGCAAGAAGGACGGCTCGCTGGACAAGGCCCTCGCCGCCGTCCACGCCAAGGTGGCCTGGACGGGCAGTGCCGGCCCGTTCGCCCCCGCCGCCCAGGCGCTCTCCGCCGACCAGCTCGACGTCGCCCAGGGGTCGATCACCTCGGCCGTCGCCGCGCTGGCCCAGAAGCCCGGCTTCAAGCTGTTCGCCCAGACGGCGCCGGACGGCGTGGGCGAGGGCATCCTGGTGAAGAACGACTCGCCCATCAAGTCCGTCCAGGACCTGGCCGGCCGCAAGGTCGCGGTGAGTCAGGGCGGCACCAGCGAGTACCTGCTGCTCAAGGCGCTGGAGAAGAACGGCGTCCCGGCCGACAAGGTCGAACGCGTCTACCTGCGCGCCGACCAGACCTCGGGCGTCTTCAACTCCGGCCAGGTGGACGCCTGGGCGACGTGGAACACCTTCTCCACCCCGTCGATCGCCAACTCCGGCGCGCACTTCCTGGTCAACGGCAAGGAGGTCGGTTCCGACAACTACGCGGTCTGGGCGGTGCGCAACGGCTTCGCCGAGAAGCACCCGGCGGTGGTCAAGGCCTTCTACACCTACCTGCACGAGGGGGGTCTGAAGGAGAAGGCCGACCCGGCCGCCTACCTCAACGTCTTCACCGACTCCGGCCCGACCGCCGTCACCCCCGCCGAGAAGGAGATCGCGGTCGCCGTCACCCGGCAGAGCGCCACCGCCGACGTCATCGCCGAGGCCGACACCGCCCGGTTCGGTACGGTGGCCCGCTTCTTCGCCGACCAGAAGGTCACCAAGCAGCTGGTCGACGTCAAGCCGTACCTGATCGACATCACCTCGTTCGCGGACGGCACCAAGTGAGCACCGTGACCGACACCTCCGCCACCTCCTCCACCACCGACACCGACACCGACACGGCCGCGCAGGCCCGGCCCGACGCGGCGGCCACCGCGGCCGACGACGGCACCGCGGCCGCCCTCGAAGCGGGCCTGGTCGCCCCGCGCACCCGGTTGCCCGCGCCCCGCCCTCGGGCCGTCGCGGTCCTCCTGCGCACCCTCGGCCCGCTCGCCCTGCTCGGCGGCTGGGCGCTGGCCTCCGCCACCGGGGCGCTCACCCAGGACGTGCTCGCCTCGCCCGCCCAGGTCGCCGACGCGGTCGGCGAGCTCTGGGGCAACGGCCAGCTGGCCGACGCGCTGACGGTCTCGCTCACCCGGGCCGGTCTCGGTCTGCTCTTCGGGGCCGGCGTCGGCCTGGTGCTCGGCGTCGTCACCGGGTTCTTCCGGCTGGGCGAGGAACTGCTCGACTCCGCGGTGCAGGTCCTGCGCACCGTGCCGTTCCTCGCGCTGGTGCCGCTCTTCATGGTCTGGTTCGGCATCACCGAGACGGCGAAGATCGCCCTGATCGGGGTCGCGACCAGCTTCCCGATGTACGTCTCCACCTCCGGGGGCGTGCGCAACACCGACCGCAAGTTGATCGAGGCGATGCGCAGCTTCGGCCTCGGCCGCTGGGCGATCGTCCGCACCGTCGTCCTGCCCGGCGCGCTGCCCTCGCTCCTCTCCGGACTGCGGCTCTCCATGACGCTCAGTGTGATCGCGCTGATCGCCGCCGAGGAGATCAACTCCACCGAGGGCATCGGCTATCTGATGGCCCAGGCGCAGAACTTCTCGCGTACCGACATCCTCGCCGTCTGCATCCTGATCTACGGGCTGCTCGGCCTCACCGCGGACGGCGTCGTCCGCCTCCTGGAGCGCTTCCTGATGCCCTGGCGCAAGGCCACCCAAGGAGCGGGCCGATGAGCACCGCCGCCGTCCCCACCACCGTGCCGGCCCCGGGCGGGGCCGACCCCGGTACTCCCGCCGTCCACCTGCGCGGTCTGCGCCGGGTGTTCGGCACCCGGGCCGTCCTCGACGGGGTCGATCTCTCCATCGCCCGGGGCGAGTTCGTCGCACTGCTCGGCGCCAGCGGCACCGGCAAGACCACCCTGCTGCGGATCCTCGGCGCCCTGGACAAGGCCGACGGCGGCACGGTGCTCGTCCCGCCGGTCCGCACCGTGGTCTTCCAGGAGCCCCGGCTGGTCCCGTCCAAGCGGGTGCTCGCCAACGTCACGGTCGGCCTGCCCCGTGGTGCCGCGACCCGGGAGACCGCACTGCGGGCGCTCGCCGAGGTGGGGCTGGAGAAGCACGCCGACGCCTGGCCGGCCACCCTCTCCGGCGGTGAGGCGCAGCGTGCGGCGCTTGCCCGCGCGCTGGTCCGGGAGCCCCAACTGCTCCTCCTGGACGAACCGTTCGCAGCTCTGGACGCACTCACCCGACTGCGCATGCAGGACTTGGTCGGCGACCTCGTCCAGCGCCACCGGCCGGCCGTCCTGCTGGTCACCCACGACGTGGAGGAGGCCGTCCGGCTCGCCGACCGCGTCGCCGTCCTGCGCGACGGCAGGCTCGTCCGCGACGAGCGGGTCGCCGTCGCCCGCCCCCGGGACCCGGCCGACCCGGCCTTCGCCGAGCTGCGCCGCCGCCTGCTCGCCGACCTCGGCGTCCACTGACGCCCTTCGCCCGCCCACCGGCCTGCCGCGACACCCCCGACGAGCCGTCCCCGCAAGCCCCCGCAAGCCCCCGCAAGCACCCGCAAGCACCCGCACGCCCCCGCACGCCCCCGCAAAGCCCAACGGAGATCCCCATGGCCATCACCCTCGGCGTCCACGCCAGCAACCCCTCGCTCTACTACCTCTCCCGCCTGACCTACCTGGACGAGGAGCTGGCCCCGCTCGGCGAGACCGGTGCCTTCCACCACTACGCCGACGGCACCCGCACGGGCGCCCTGCTCGCGGACGGCACCATCGACTTCGGCGGCACCGGCTCCACCCCGCCCGTCACCGCCCAGGCCGCGGGCCACGACCTGGTGTACGCGGCGGTCTCCGCGCCCCGCCCCGACCACGGCGCGCTCCTGGTGCTCGCCGACGGGCCGGTGGCGTCCGTCGCCGACCTCAAGGGCGGCACCGTCGTGCTGGGCGTCGGGTCCTGGCAGACCCACCTGCTGGCCAAGGCGCTGCACGCCGAGGGCCTCTCCTACGCGAGCGACATCACCCCGGTCCGCCCGGCCGTCGACGAGGACCAGGCCCAGCGCCTGCGCGACGGCGAGATCCTCGGCTGGATCGCCCAGGGCGCCGAACTGGCCGCCGCCCGCCGGAGCGGACAGTTCCGCGAGCTGATCCGCACCGGTGACGTCATCACCGACCGCTCGGTGTTCTTCACCCGCCGGGACGTCGCCACCGAGCGCCCCGAGCTGATCGCCGCGATCAGCGCCGCGCTGCGCCGGGCGGACGCCTGGGTGGCCGCCCACCCGGCCGAGGCGGCCGCGATCGCCGCGGCCGACCTGGGCGGCGCGGTCGAGGACTGGGAGCAGGCGCTGGCCGCGCTGCCGTGGCGGCTGGAGCCCGCCACCGCCGAGTTCGTCGCCGAGCAGCAGGAGGCCGCCGACATCTTCCACGGCGTCGGCTTCATCGACCGCGCGCTGACCGTCGCCGACGCCCATCTGCCCGCGCTGGAGGCCCCGGTGGCCGCCGCACTCGCCAAGGCGGTCTGACCCGATGGCCTCCGAAGTCCTCTGGTACATCATCCCGCGCGAGGGGCACTACCCCTGGGAGTCGGCCGGCCGCCGCCCGGTCGACCTCCGCTACCTCCAGCAACTCGCCGGAAGTGTCGAGCGGTTGGGCTACACCGGCGCTCTGCTGGCGACCGACCTCTACGACGTCTGGGACCTCGGCAACGCGTTGGCCGCCGCCACCACCCCGGCGTTCAAGCCGCTGCTGGCCGTCCACCCCGGGCTCATCTCGCCCACCCTGCTGGCGAAGATGGCACTCAGCTTCGACCATCTGCACGGCGGCCGGCTCCGGTTCAACGTGGTCAACGGCTCCACCGCGCAGCTGCGCGAGTACGGTCTGGACGTCGAGCACGACGACCGGTACCGGCTCAGCGCCGAGTACTGGTCGATCGTCAGGCGGCTCACCTCGGGCGAAGTCTTCGACCACAAGGGCGAGTTCTACGACCTCAAGAACGCCGGCGCGAGCCTGCGCGAGCTCGCTCCCGTCCAGCCGGGTGGCATCCCGCTCTGGTTCGGCGGCAGCTCGGCGGCCGGCATCGAGATGGCCGCCGAGCACGTGGACGTCTACCTCACCTGGGGCGAACCGCCGCAGCAGCTCAAGGAGAAGCTGGACCTGGTCCGCGAGCGCGCGGCCGCCCACGGCCGTACCCTGCGGATCGGCCTGCGGCTGCACCTGATCGTCCGCGACACCGAGGACGAGGCCTGGGCCGCCGCGGACCGGCTGCTCGACGTCACCAGCGAGGCCACCTACGCCCGCCAACTCGGCGGAGCCACCAGCGAGGACGGCGTCGGCTGGCAGCGCCAGTTCCGCCAGCACGGCGGCAAAGTCCCGGCGCGGGCGCGGGAGTTGGAGAGCTACCCGAACCTCTGGCCCGGTATGAGCCTGTTCCGGCCCGGTCCCGGCACGGCGGTGGTCGGCTCGACCGCCCAGGTGGTCGAGCGCCTCCGGGAGTTCGAGTCGCTCGGCGTGGACACCTTCATCCTCTCCGGCAATCCGCTGCTGGAGGAGGCCCACCGGGTCGCCGAGACGGTGCTACCCGCGCTCGGCATCGGCCGCCGCTAGCGGGAAGGGAAAGGCTCCCGGCAGGAGCGGGAACGGCAGCGGCGAGGTCAGTGCCAGCTGCCGGGCGAAGCGCGCCAGGGCGCGCAGGAGGATCGTCCGCACGGGGACTCCCGGGTCTCGAAGGACGTGTGCGGACGGTACAACGCCCGAAGCCCCGGCAGGTCACGCGGTGCGCACCGAGAAGGCCCGGTGCGCACCGCACGACCCGCCGGGGCCGGCCGGCTCACCGGCTGAGCGCGTCGATCTCCGCCAGCTCCTCGGCGGTCAGCGGGCCGCCGTTCAGCGCGTCGATGTTCTGGTCGAGCTGGGCGACGCTGCTCGCGCCGATGATCACCGACGCCACCCGCTCGTCACGCAGTACCCAGGAGAGCGCCAGCTGGGCGAGGGTCTGCCCGCGCCGCTCCGCGACCTTGGCGAGCGAGCGGAGCTGCTCCAGCTTCGGGCCGGTCAGCGCCTCCTCCTTCAGGAACCGCCCGACCGACATCCGCGACCCGGCCGGCACGTCACCGGAGAGGTAGCGGTCCGTCAGCAGGCCCTGGGCGAGCGGAGAGTAGGCGATCAGACTGGTCCGGGTGTCGCCGACCGCGTCCAGTACCCCCTCCTCCACGGAGCGGTTGAGGATCGAGTAGGCGGACTGGTTCAGCAGGGCCGGGGTGCCCAGCTCGCGCAGGATCGCCACGGCCTCCCGGTGCTGCTCCGCCGGGTAGTTGGAGATCCCCGCGTACAGGGCCCGGCCCGAGCGCACCGCCGTGTCCAGCGCGCCCATCGTCTCCTCCAGCGGAGTGTCCGGGTCGTAGCGGTGGGAGTAGAACACGTCCACGTAGTCCAGGCCCATCCGGCCCAGCGACTGGTCCAGGCTGGCCAGCAGGTACTTGCGGCTGCCGCCGTCACCGTACGGGCCGGGCCACATGTCCCAGCCCGCCTTGCTCGCGATGAACAGCTCGTCCCGGTACGGGCGGAAGTCCTGCGCGAAGAGGTGGCCGAAGTTGCGTTCGGCGCTGCCGTACGGCGGGCCGTAGTTGTTCGCCAGGTCGAAGTGGGTGATGCCCCGGTCGAAGGCGCGGCGCAGGACGGCCCGCTGCACCTCCAGCGGCTGGCTGTCCCCGAAGTTGTGCCACAGGCCCAGCGAGACGGCGGGCAGCTGGACGCCACTGCGGCCGGCCCGGCGGTAGGTCATCGAGGCATAGCGGTCATCCGCGGCGAGGTACGTCATGCCGGACATCCTGCCAGGACCGCCGCCCCGATCAAGCTCTTGCCCCGCTCCTGACCGGTGCATATGCTCGCGGTTGATCGTGTGTGCGCGAGGCGAAGGGGAGCCGATATGACCATCCGCGCCGCTCTCCCGCGCTGTTGTCGCCGCACCGACGGCTCCAGCTGACACCACCGCCGCGCCGGTCGCGCGCGTCGCCGCCCCCACGGTCGTCTCCGTGCGGGCGTGGCGGAGCCCCGGGTACGCCGCCGTCGTGCCGGCGGCGCCGGTCCTTCGTGGCGCCGGATCCCCGCCGGAGCGCGTGAGCCGTGCCGGAGTGCGGGCGGTCCGCGAGGCTCCGTCGGCCTCGCCCGGTCCCCCGCGCGGTTCCGCCGGGCCCCGTCCTTCCCGCGCGTCCTCCCGCAGGCCCTCCTGCGGTTCCCCGTAGTTCCCCGCCGAACGCCGGCGCACCGCGCCGAGCGATCACCGAGCGCCCCACAAGGAGACCGCCATGCGGTTCACCGTCTCGTCCCTCGTCTCCAACGGCCCCGACCCCGTCACCGGCGTGCAGCGCACCCCGTACGAGAAGCTGCACAACGTCATCGACCAGGCCGTCACCGCCGAACAGCTCGGTTACGACGGCTACGGGGTGGGGGAGCGGCACGGCGAACCGTTCCTCTCCCCGGCCCCGCCCGTGCTGCTCAGCGCGATCGCCGCCCGCACCTCGACGATCCGGCTCTTCACCACCGTGACGGTGCTCAGCATCCTGGACCCGGTCCGGGTCGCCGAGGACTACGCGGTGCTCGACCAACTCTCCGGCGGGCGCCTCGAACTGATCATCGGCAAGGGCAACGATCCGCGCCACTTCGACCTGTTCGGACTGCCGGAGGAGCGCCAGTGGGACGCGCTGGCCGAGAACTACGCGCTGCTGCGCCGGCTCTGGCGGGAGGAGAAGGTCAGCTGGGAGGGGAGCACCCGTCCACCGCTCCGGGAGGTCACCACCTCGCCGCGCCCGTTCCAGGCCCCGATCCCGGTCTGGCACGGCAGTGCGACCAGCGAACAGTCCACCGACCTCGCGGCCCGCTTCGGTGATCCGCTGTTCTCCGCCAACTCCTTCCATCCGCTGGCCAAGTACAAGGCGCTGGTCGACCACTACCGCGAGCGCTGGGAGCACTACGGCCGTGACCCCGAGGACGCCCGGGTCGGAACGAGCTTCGGCGGCCTGTTCCTCGCGAAGCGCTCCCAGGACGCCGTCGAGGGCTTCCGTCCGTACTGGAACGCGCTGTTCGACTCCGCGGCCGGCAAGCACAACAACTCGCCGTTCGAGTCGCTGGAGGACGCCCTGGAGCGCGGATCGGCGCTGGTCGGCAGTCCGGAGCAGGTGATCGAGAAGATCCACCGCTATCACGAGGCGTTCGGCAACGAGGTGGTCGGCATCGGTGTGGACGCGCTCACCGAGGACGCGCAGCACGAGCAACTGGAGCTGTTCGCCGCCGAGGTGGCCCCGGTGATCCGGCGCGCGCTGCCCTGACCGCCGACGCGCGCTGCCTTCGCCGCGCCGCGCCGCGCCGCCCGGTCCGCCCGTCGCGTGACGCGCGCCACGGTCGCCCGGTGCGTGCGGCCGGGCGGGCCGGGGGACGGTGATCACGCGGGGCCGCGGACCGCCGGGGGCGGCCCACGGCCCACCGGCGCCTCCGGATTCCCGTCGATCTTCTGTACCTACTGGTATGTACAGCTGTCCGTACCAGTAGGTACAGTGGCCGCATGGCAACCCAGGACCGCCTCATCGAGAGCACCCAGGAACTCCTCTGGGACCGTGGCTACGTCGGCACCAGCCCCAAGGCCATCCAGCAACGCGCCGGCGTCGGCCAGGGCAGCATGTACCACCACTTCGCCGGCAAGCCCGACCTCGCCGCCGCCGCGTTGCGCCGCAGCGCCGAGCAGATGCGCGCCGTCGCCGAAGCGGATCTGGCCGCTCCCGGTACCGCCTACGACCGGATCGCCCGCTACCTGGGCCGCGAGCGCGACGTGCTGCGCGGCTGCCGGATCGGCCGGATGGCACAGGACCCGGACGTGGTCGCCGACCCGCGGCTGCGCGCCCCGGTCGAGGAGACCTTCGACTGGCTGCGCGGCCGGCTCGCCGCGGTGATCGCCGAGGGGCAGGCCGCCGGCGAACTCGCCCCCGCCGCCGACCCGGCCGACACCGCCGCCGCGGTGGTCGCCGTCGTCCAGGGCGGCTATGTGCTCGCCCGCGCCGCCGGGACGGCCGAGCCGTTCGACCAGGCCGTCCGGGGCGCCCTCGGACTGCTCGCCGCCCACCGCACCGGCTGAGGCCGCCGGCCCGGCCCGGCGCGCCCGCCGCCACCCCGTCCTTCATCCGAAGCCCCCCGCGAGGACCCCGCCGTGCACGCCATGCAGTACGAGATCACCCTCCCCGCCGACTACGACATGGGGATCATCCACCGGCGGGTCGCTGACAAGGGCCACCTGCTCGACGCCTACCCCGGCCTCGGCCTCAAGGCGTACCTGGTCCGCGAGCGCGGCCACGACCGCTCGCCCGTCAACCAGTACGCCCCGTTCTACCTCTGGCGGACCCCCGAGGGCATGAACAGCTTTCTCTGGGGCCCGGGCTTCCGGGGCCTGAGCGCCGACTTCGGCCGCCCGGCCGTCCGGCACTGGCTCGGCGCCGGTCTGCGCCGCGGCGTCGCGGCCGGGTCCGTGGTCGCCGCCACCCGCCGACTCGAACGCGTCCCGGAGGGCACCGACCCGGCCGAGGCCGTCGAGGCCGCCCTCGCCGCCCTGCCCGACGACCCGGGCCTGCACACGGCCGCGGTGGCCGTCGACCCCGATCGCTGGGAGCTGCTGCGCGTCGCGCTCTGGACCGGTCCCGCCCCCGAGGCCGACCCGGGTACCCGCTACCGGGTGCTGCACCTCTCCGCCCCCGAACTCGACCGGCTGCCCGCCGGCCGCCACTGGTGAAAGGACGCCCTCCCGCCATGAACCCCGCCGACCTCGTCCCCGCTCCGTTCGACCGGGCCGCCGGCTACGCGCTCCTCGACGAACTCGCCGGCCCGCAGACCCAGACCGCCACCCTGCGCGGTCTGGACGAGCTGGCCCCCGGCTTCGCCGACTGGATCGTCACCAGCCTCTTCGGCGGCACCTACCAGCGGCCCGGGCTGGCGCCGCGCGACCGCCAGGTGGCCAACCTGGCCGCGCTCACCGCCCTCGGCGGGGTGGAACCGCAGCTCGCCGACCACGTTCGCAACAGCCTGCGGGTCGGGCTGAGCAGGGCGGAGATCACCGAGGTGCTGGTCCATCTCGCGCCCTACGTCGGCGTGCCCAAGGCCCTGGCCGGCCTGCGGGTGGTCCGGGCCACCTTCGCCGAGGCGGACGCCGAGGGCCGGGCCGCGTGAGCGCCGCCCGCCCTGCCGCCGCCACCGTCGCCTCTGCCGCTGCCGGGGGCAGCGTGATCCGTACCGTTCTCGGCGACCTCGACCCGGCCGAGTTCGGCGTCTGTGACGCCCACGACCACCTCTTCCTGCGCAGTCCCCGGCTGCCCGGCGAGGAGCTGGACGACCCGGCGGCGGCCGAGCGGGTGCTGCGCGACTTCGCGGCGGCCGGCGGCCGGGCGCTGGTCCAGTGGACCCCGTACGGGATGGGCCGCGGCGCCGCCGACCTCCCCGGACTCTCCCGGGCGACCGGCGTGCACCTGGTCGCGGCCACCGGCCTGCACCAGGCCGTCCACTACGAACCGGAGCTGCTCGCCGGGCTGTACGAGGGGCTCGCCGAGCTGTTCACCGCCGAGCTGACCACCGGCCTGCGCGACGCGCCCGCCGGCGTCCGGGCCGGGCTGATCAAGGTGGCGGGCGACTACCACGGCCTCGGCCCGCACACCCGCCGGGTGATGGCGGCCGCCGCCGAGGCGCACCACGCCACCGGAGCCCCGATCGCCGTCCACCACGAACTGGGGACCGCCGCGCCGGACGTCCTCGACCTGCTCTGCGGGCAGTACGGCGTACCGGCCCACCGGGTGATCCTCGGCCACCTCAACCGCCTGCCCGACCTGCGTCTGCACCGGCACCTCGCCGGCTCCGGCGCCTACCTGGCCCTGGACGGTCCCTCCCGGGCCCACCACGCCACCGACCACCACCTCTTCGACACCGTCGCCGCGCTGGTCGAGGCCGGCCACGCCGACCGGCTCCTCCTCGGCGGCGACACCACCACCCGCACCGCCCGGCACAGCCCCGGGCCCACTCACCTGCTCACGTCGGTCGGGCCGCGCCTCGACCGCGAGTTCGGCCCCGGTCTGAGCCGGCGGCTCCTCGTCACCAACCCCGCCGAGGCCCTGGCCGTCCCCCGCTCCGCCGCCTGAGGCCGGTCGCCCGTCGCCCGGTGTTCGGTGTCCGTCGTCCGGCCCGGGGTCCGACCCGGGGTTCCGCTCAGCCGCCCAGGGCCCGCAGGATCGGCTGGCCCAGCGCGCCTAGCCAGCCCGCCAGGGCGGAGAGCGGCCCGAGCAGCCCGGTGCCGGCCGCGACCAGTGCGCCGGCCGAGGAGAGCAGCCGGGTGATCCGGGTGAGCCGGCCCGCCACCGCCTCATGGTCCGGCTCCGGCCGGGTGACCTCGGTGTCCAGCGCGTCGAGCTCGGTCCGGACCTCGGGCGCGACCGCCGGCGGCAGCTGCGCCCGTTCGACGGCGCTGCGGAGTTCGCCGACCAGCCCGCGCACGTCCTGCCCGTCCGCCGTGAAGTGACCCGACTGGCCACCCCGGACGGTCTGGTCGCCGGCGACGTTGTTGATCACGCCGCCCTGTTGGTTGCCGATGTTGAAGACCATGGCGGGCCTCCGGTCCGTGGGTCCGGGAGTACGGGGTGGGCGGGGATTCAGCGGGGTGGTGGCGCCTGCAGTCGCTGGGCCTCCTCCGACTCGAAGCGGCGTCGCCGGGAGGTGGCCACGATGTGCAGGACGATGCCGATGACGATCAGCACGCTGCCGATCGCCGCCACGGCGAACCCGATGGCGCCCACCGGCATGCCGCCGATCTCCGGCCCGAGCACATTGGGCACGGTGACATCGGGGCGGGCGGAGCTGACCGCGTCATTGGTCTTGGCGATGAAGCGGATGATCGCCCAGCCGTAGACCGCGCCGCCGACCACGAAGAGCACGAAGCCCGTCACGACCAGGTGACGCGCTTTGGTCCGGGTGGCGGCGATCTCGCGGAAGAAGCTCTCCCGCCGGGCCTGCATGACGTAGTTGTACTGGTCGCCGGCGACGTTGCTGAGATTGCCGGCCTGCTGCTGCCCCACGTCGAACCGGCGCTCCGCCCCGGGCGGCGGCGGGGGCCGGTCCGGTGGGTGCCGGTCCGGTGGGGGCCGCTCCGCCGCGGGCCGTTGCGGCGGCGGGTAGTGCCGGGGGCCGTCCGGCGGGACGGGGGGTGCGAGCGGTGGCTGCGGCCGGGGTGCTCCCTGCGGCCCGCGCCGTTCCGCCGGCTCCTGCCGCAGCGGCATCTCGGCGGTCCGGGTGGTGGCGGCGGGGCCCTGCGCACCGGCGCCGGCGACGGTGGCGGCCTCGTACGGGTCCTCGTAGTGCACCTCGAAGGGCCCGAAGTCCAGGACGTCCCCGGCGTGCACCTCCTGCTGTCCCCGCACCGGGTGGCCGTTCAGCCGGGTGCCGTTGGTGGAGGCCAGGTCCTCGACGCTGGTGTGACCGTCGGACCGCCACACCACGGCGTGGCGTCGGCTGACGCCGGGATCGCCGACCCGGATCTGACAATTGGAGTCCCGGCCGACCAGCATCGGCTGGTCGGCGAGGACGAACACCTGGCCCCGGAGCCGGTCGGGACTGTCGACGACGAGACGGGGTAAGGCCTGCTCTCGCGAAGGTGAGCTCATGGCACGGCCTCCTGCCGGGCGAGCCGCTGAACCACCGGCGGCGGCGACACGGTGCGGCGTCCGTCCGCCGGCTCGGGTGCCCTCCCTTCCAGTAAAGGCCACCGCGGCGCCCCAGGACACCCCCGGGGCCACCGCGCGGGCCCGGGGGGTGGCCGGGGGCACTTACCCGGGGCACGAACCGGGGTCACATGTGGGTGCCGCCGTCGATCCGGATCTCGGTGCCGGTGACGAAGGCGCCGTCGTCCGAGGCCAACATGGCGATCACGCCGGCCACCGTCTCGGGCCCGGCGAAGCCCTGGCCGAGCGCGGGGGAGAGCTTGGCGAGCAGGCTGAAATCGGCGTCCGCGGGCAGGCCGGGGTTGTTGGTCATACCGCTGTCGATGCTGCCGGGAGCCACGCAGACCGCGCGCAGGCCCTGCTTGGCGTACTCCGAGGCGATCGCGTGCGTGAACGACTGGATGCCGCCCTTGGTCGCGGCGTACGCGGCCATGTAGGGGTGGGCGAAGGTCGCGGAGGTGGAGCTGAAGTTCACCACCACGCCCCGGCCGTCGGCGAGCAGCGCCGGGAGCGCCTCGCGGGTCATCAGGAACGTGCCGGTCAGGTTGACCGCGATCAGCTTGTTCCAGAACTCCAGGCTGGTCTCGTGGGTGTGCGAGGAGCGCAGGATCCCGGCCGCGTTGACCAGGACGTCCAGCCCGCCGAGCCCGGCCACCGCCTCGGCCACGCCCGTGCGGACCGCCGCCTCGTTCGAGATGTCCACGACCGACGTGGTCAGTCGGTCCGCGGTGCCGTCGGCGACGGCCCGGTCCAGCGTGGCCTTCAGGCCGTCCTCGTTGACGTCGACCGCGACGACCCGCCCGCCCTCGGCGAGGACCCGGTGCACGGTGGCCTGGCCGATGCCCGAGCCGCCGCCGGTGATCAGGACCTTGCGTCCGCTGAAGCGCTCCATGGTGGTACTCCGTTCGTTTGTGGTCTCGCGACCTCCCTTGACACGGTACGCCGAAGTGGCATGACGTGCCAATAAGTCACGTCATGCCTAGTTGGCACGTCATGACACCTCGGCCTGAGCTGCCACATCACTCGACGGCGGCCGCTCCGGCGCGCTGCGCCGCATGGGCGGGCCGCGCCATGCAGGCGTGCTGTGCCACGCAGGCCTGCCATGCCATCCAGGCGTGCTGTGCCACGGCGGCACGTCACGCCGATCAGGCAGGCCGCGCCATCCAGGCAGGCCATGCCACCCGGACGTGCCACGCCGTGGCGGCACAGCGCGCCGATCGGGCAGGCCATGCCACTACGGCACGTCACGCCGATCGGGCAGCTCACGCCACCACGGCACAGCACGCCGATCAGACAGGCCATGCCACTGCGGCACGTCGCGCCACCCCGTCCGCCGGCCCGCGTAGGCTGGGCCCCGTGATCGGACGCCCCACCCTGAACCAACGCCGCCGCGACACCACTCGACTGGAGATCGCCCGTACCGCCGCCGCGCTCTTCGCCGAGCGCGGCGCCGAGGCGACCACGGCCGAGGAGATCGCGCTCGCCTCCGGCATCTCGGTGCGCACCTTCTACCGCTACTTCTCCGTGAAGGAGGACGCTGTCGCCCCGCTGCTGGCGGCCGGCGGCCGGCGCTGGGTGCTGCTCTTCGCGGAGAGTTCGGCCGACCTGCCGGTGCGCGAGGCGCTGGAGCGATCGGCGGTCGAGTCGCTGACGCCGACCGACACCCCGGCTGTCGAGGCCATGCACTGGACCCGTGACCTCCTGCGCGATCCCCGCCTCGACTCGGTCTGGCAGCGGGTGCACGCCGACTCGGAGGAGCGGCTGCGCGCGGTGCTCACCGCCCGCTGCCCCCGGGGCACCGACGAGCTGGAGATCCGGCTCGCGGCGGCCGCCGCGACCACCGCGATCCGGGTGGCCCTGGAGGAGTGGGCCTTCTCCGACGCCCCCGCCACCGGACCGGGCTCGCCCCAGGAGTTGGGTGCCCGGTGCATGCGCGAACTCATCGCCGGACTGCGCCTCTGGAGCAGCGTCAGCTGACGCGGCCTCAGCCCCGGCTCCCGTGGCCCCACCCGCTGCCGTGCGCCCGCCGGGCCTTCGTCGTCCGTCGGCCCGCCCGCCTGCGGCCCCGCCGTCGGACCGGTCCGCCGTCCCCGCTGGTCGGCGGGTCCGGGCGGCCCCGCTGGAGCGCTAGGGTTGTTGATCGCGCCTCGGCGGTGGCTTCCGCGGTGGACGGGGGAACCGGGGCGGCCGTCCCGGGTGTCCCTACAGCGGGGGCGAGGGAGTTCGAGGCGTGGGAGCAAGCAGGACATGGGTCTGACGAGCCACAAGGTGTTGGCGCTGACCGTATTGATCGCCGTCGTGCTGACGGCCGGCACGGTCTGGCTCTGGCCGAGACTGGCGAAGAGGTCCTGGCGGGCGGTGCTCGGCCGGATCGGCGCGCTGCTCGCCACCCAGCTCGCGGTGCTCGCGGCGCTGGGTCTGGTGGCCAACAACTACTTCGCCTTCTACGGCAGCTGGGACGACCTGCTCGGCACCGGTGACAACGGCCCGGTCGTCATCCAGAACAAGGCGGACGCCTCCGGTCGCCTGCAGGTGGAGACCATCGGGCACGCCTCCGTCAAGGGCGGCGGGGCGCTCGGCCGCGACCCCAGGCAGTCCGGCGAGATCCGCGAGGTCCGCATCGACGGCGCCTCCACCAGGCTCTCCACCGAGGGGTACGTCTATCTGCCGCCGCAGTACTTCCAGCCGGAGTACGCGCAGAAGCAGTTCCCGGCGGTGATCGTGAGCACCGGCTTCCCGGGCATCGCGAAGAACCTGGTGACCCGGCTGAACTACCCGGGCGCGGCGCTCAAGCTGCTCCAGGAGGGTCGGATGCAGCCGACCGTGATGGTGCTGATGCGCCCCTCGCCCGCGCTCCCGCAGGACACCGAGTGCGAGGACATCCCGGGCGGCGCGCAGTCGGAGACGTACTTCACCAAGGACGTCCCGGCCGCGATCCAGGCGACGTACCGGGTCTCCGCCGACCCGCAGGCCTGGGGCTTCATGGGGAACTCGACCGGCGGCTACTGCGCCCTCAAGCTCGCCATGCGCCACCCGGAGGTCTTCCCGACCGCCGTCTCGCTCTCCGGCTACTACCAGGCCGCCGACGACCCGACCACCGGGGACCTCTTCAAGGGCAGCCAGCAGCGCCGCAACGAGGCCGACCTGATGTGGCGGCTGAAGAACCTGCCGCACCCCGGGGTGTCCGTGCTGCTGGCCGGTACCAGGGAGGGCGACGGCGACTACCGGCGGGACACCGAGGCCTTCGTGGCCGCCGCGCACGGCCCGATGAAGGTCTCCTACAGCATGATGAAGACCGGTGGGCACAACTTCGAGACGTGGAGCAGGCTGCTGCCGTCCTCGCTGGAGTGGCTCTCCCAGCACCTCAAGGTGCCGGACCAGTCGGTCTGACCGCGCGGCCGCTCGGGCGGCTTCGCGGTCAGCCGCCTCGGCGCCTCGGCGGCCCGGCGGCCCGGCGGCCCGGTGGCTCAGGCCACCGGCTCCAGGGTTCCGGTGTGCAGCTCGCCGACCCGGCCGCCCTCGCCCTCGTACGTCCAGAACGCGCGCACCGTGAGCCTGCCGAGGTCCATCACATGGCTGACGGTGATGCCGCTCTGCTCGGTCCAGCTGACGAAGTACAGCTCCGGCCCGATCTCGGCGATGTGCAGCGCCACGTCCTCCCACTGGCCCGCCGACTCGCCGAGACCCTCCCAACGCAGCCGCTTGCCGTCGGGCGAGTAGGCGTTGCGGAAGGCCGCGCCGTTGTCGACCTGGAAGAGGTAGGTGCGGCCGGCGAAGGCGGGCAGGGGCGCGGTCATGGCGGGACGGGTCCTCGTCTCTCGTCTGTGCGGTACGGCTGGACCCCCAACCTATCCGACCGGCCGACCTTCGCGGCGGACTTGCGGACACCCCGCCACGGGGCCTGACGCCACGGGGCCTGACGCCACGGGGCCGGCCGCCACGCGGTCCGGCCGCCGGGTGTGACACCGGCACCCGGGCGACCCCCGTCCTGCTCGTCCACGGTGCCAACGACAACGCCGACCGCGCCTGGGCCGCCCCCGGCGAAGGGGGCGGTTGCGGTGCCGCCGGGGCGTCGGCCTGCCCGTCGACCGGTCTCGCCCAGCAGCTGGCCGCCGACGGTCACCGGGTGTTCGCGATCAACTTCGCCCACAAGCAGGGCGACAACCTCCTCCAGACGCAGGCCGTGGGCGACGCCGTCGCCCTGATCCGCGCCAGGCTCGGGGTGCCGCAGGTGGACGTGGTCGCCTGGAGCAAGGGCGAGGTCGCCGCCCGTGCCTACGTCTCCTCGGTGCGGCCCGCCTGGGGCCGGGCGTACGCGGGTGATGTCCGCCGGCTGGTGACCCTCGGCGGGCCGAACGGCGGTCTGGACTACGTCTACGCGCACGGCTGGGCGTTCTCGCCGGCGGTCTGGCCGGCCTGCGGCGGTACCGCCAACGCGCCCTCCCCGCACCTGTCCATGACCTGCTACGGCACGTACACCGCGCAGCCGTGCCTCGGCGTGCTGCCCAGCGGCGGCTACGACTGCTACCCGGGCCAGCGCCAGCTGCTGGCCCGGTGGGACGGCAGCTACGGGGTGGACGCCGGGGCCCAGGACTGGTGGACGACGTACTACGGCGGCCAGGGGTACTACACCGCGGGACAGGGCATCCGGGCGGCGATCGACGCCGGGTCGCTGATCGGACCGCTCCAGCGGGCCGGCATCCCGGCGGCGGTCCGCACCTACCTGCTCGCGGGCGGTGCGGCGGACATCCCGGGCGTCCTCAACGAGAACCGCGGGCCCAGTGACGGCATCGTCTTCACCCGGAGCGCGCTGGACACCACCGGCATCGGCACGGTCGGCGGCAGCAGGCTGCTCGGGGGGCTCAACCACCTGGAGCTGGCCTGGGCACCCGAGGCGATGAGCCAGGTCGACGCCTGGCTCGACTGACCGGCCCGCCCGGGTACCGCCGGGCCGGGTGACCGGCCGGTCACCCGGCCCGGCGGTACCACGGCAGCCGCCGGCGCGGCCAACTGATCAACTCCACCGCCGACTTGATCAACTCGGCAGCGCTCCACTGTGAGCTGCGCGACAACATCCCCTCCGGAGTTGTCGCCTTCCGGACGGCCTGCCTAGCCTGCACGGGTCCGCCTTCGCGGACCCCGCCGTCGGGACGCCGAGTCCTGTCCACCCGCCGGTCGGCAGTCGAGCACCACAGCGGACGGGAGCGGGGGACCCAGGTCAGTGCCCGGCCCGTGCGCTCCCGCGCACCGGCCGAGGCTAGGGGTGAAGCCGCTCCACAGGCGGCCGGGCGACCTCAGCCCGAACCCGACAGCTCACCTCGCAGGCGTCACAGAGGACACCGCCATGCAGAAGCCTGCCCGGCGCGCGACGCCGCGTCATGCCCGCCCCACCCACCGAGGCCGCCAGGCCGCCATCGCCGCCACCGGCGCGCTCGCCATCAGCGGCGCCGGCCTGCTCGGCGTACCGGCCCTCACCGGCGCCCAGGCGGCCACCGCGCCGACCGTCACCCAGGACAAGCTCGCCCCGGCCGCCATGGTCGCGGGCAAGGCCGCCACGGCCTCGCTGACCGTCCACTCCTCGGCCTGCTTCACCGCCAGGACCGTCGGCGTGGGCGTGCGCGACGCGGCCGGGACCAACCTCGACTTCCCCGGCAACGTCGCCAACGCGCAGATCTGCCCGAGCGGTCTGTCGATCACCACCGGCTCGCGCACCCTGCCCGCCGGGACGTACACCCAGTTCGGCTTCTGGCAGGACTCCGCCGGAGCCTGGCACAACCTGCCCTCCCAGAAGCTGGTGGTCTCCGCCGCCAACGCCACCCCGAGCCCCACCCCCACTCCCAGCACCACGCCGACGACCACTCCCAGCACCACGCCGACGACCACGCCCACCGGCACGCCCGCCGGCACGCCCGCCACCGCTGCGCCGGTCGCAGGCAAGAAGCTGACCTGGTCCGACGAGTTCAACAGCCTCGCCCTGGGCTCGCGCTGGACCGCCGACAAGAGCAGCTCGTACCACTACGGCGACCACAACCCCAACGACAACAAGCTCGACTGGCTGAACAAGAACAACGTCGCCGTCTCCGGCGGCGCCGCCACCTTCACCGCCAGGCCGAGCAGCCACACGCTGGAGAACGGCAAGCAGGCCTGGGACACCGGGCTGCTCACCACCGAGTACTCCGGCGAGGGCTTCAAGGTGAAGACCGGCGACTACGTGGAGACCCGGGTCAAGCTCCCGGCCGGCACCGGCGCCTGGCCGGCGCTGTGGACGTGGAACGGCACCAGCGGCAACCACGGCGAGATCGACACGTTCGAGTACCACTCGGACAACGCCAACCTGCTGGAGCTGACCAACCACGTCAACGCGGACCACAAGTACGTCACCGACGCGAAGGCGATCGCCCACGACCAGTGGGTCACCGTCGGTACCCAGTACGGTGCCAACTCGGTCGACTGGTACATCAACGGTGCGAAGGTCTTCGCGGACGGCAAGGGCGTCGGTGCCGACTGGTCGGCGTACCTGATCCTCAACCTGTCCCTGAGTGCGGGCCAGTACCACCCCGCGCCGACGGGCACGGTTCCGATCACCTTCGCCGCGGACTACGTCCGGGTCTACCGCTAGTCCCGTCCGTCCGGAGTCCCCGTCCGTCCGGAGTCCCCGTCCGTCCGAGGCCCCGTCCGTCCGAGGGTCCGCCGTCCGAGACCGCCCGGACGGGACTCCGGACGGAGCGACCCGGGCCGTACCGTGCTGGGCCAGGCCGGCCCAGCACGGTACGGCCCGGGTCGGCCCGGCTCAGCCCCGGGTGGTCTCCACGACGTGGATCGTGAAGGGCTGCCGGTTGTTCGACTCGTTGCGGTCGTCGTCGCTGCGCACCGCGACGTAGCCGCCCTCCAGATCGCCGACGGGGACGGTGGTGGCCAGCCGGACCGGGATCAGTGCCGTGGCGCTCCGGAACTTCGGCAGCCCGGCCGGGAAGGTGCAGCGCACCCGGTGGCCGTTCTGGAACTCGTAGCAGTTCTCCGGGAAGAACGGCCCCTCGGCCGTCACCCCCTCCGGCAGGGTGACCACCACGGTGAACGGCGAGGCCGTCCGGTCCGGGCCGAGGTTGCCGACGAAGGCGTGCACCGTGGTGGTGCCGCCGGGCGCGGCGGCGTCCGGGTCGATCCGGACCACCTGGAGGTCGGAGTCGGACCGGACCGGCGCCGCGGCGGGCTCCACGGCCGGCGCCGGAGCCGTGGCCCCGGCACCCGGTGCCGGGTCCGGCTCGGCCACCGGACAGGTGGCCCACGCGGGCCCGGCGGCCAGCGCCGTCACCGCGCACCCCACCGTCAGTGCCTTGCCGAGGAAACTGCGAACGGACCTTCTGCGCGACATCGTCGCTCACCCTGCCCTCTGCGTTCCGGCGCCCCGCACCGTCGCGGGCCGCGTCCGCACCAGCGTGACCGACCCGCTCGCCGCCGCCGGGGCGCCCCGCCCTCCGGCCGCTCGAACGGGGGAACCCCCGTTCGGGAAGCCGGGTGGTCCGACGGCCCGTACGGACGAACTCCGGTGACGATGCGTCAGGGGCGACGCGTCAGGGGGCGAGGACCTGCCCCAGCCGGGCCGCGATCTGGTGCATCACGGGGACGAGCGAGGCCGCGCCCGCCTGCTCCTCCAGCGCCCGGATCCGGGCCTCCGGGCCGGAGACCGAGAGCGCCGTCGGGGTCGGCGCGCCCGGTACCGCGAGGGCGATGCAGCGCACCCCGATCTCCTGCTCCTGGTCGTCCACCACGTAGCCGCGCTCGCGCGCCTCCGCCAACTGGGCCAGCAGCTCCTGCGGGTCGGTCACGGTGTACGAGGTGTGCGCCGGCAGCGGGTTGGGGCCGAGCACGGCCCGCGCCTCCTCCTCGGGCAGCTGGGCCAGCAGGGCCTTGCCGACGCCCGTGCAGTGCGGCTGCACCCGGCGGCCGACCTCGGTGAACATCCGCATCGAGCGCCGCGACTGCACCTGTCCGACGTACACCACCTCGCCGCCCTCCAGGACGGCCAGGTTGGCCGTCTCGCCGGTGGCCTCCATCAGTTCGGCCAGGTAGGGGCGGGCCCAGCTGCCGAGCAGTCGCCCGGCGGTCTCGCCGAGCCGGATCAGCCGGGGGCCCAGGGTGTAGCGGCGCGCGGTGTCCTGGCGGACATAGCCCTGCTGCACGAGGGTACGAACCAGGCGGTGGATGGTGGGCATCGGCAGTCCGGAGGAGGTGGAGAGCTCGCTGAGCGTCGCCACGCCGCCGGCGTCGGCCAGCGCCTCCAGGAGCAGGAAGGCGCGCTCGACGGACTGCACACCGCCGCTCGCGCGGTCCGTGCCCGTCGTCGATGCTGTGTCGGGGGTCGCGACCACCGGCGTTCCCTTCGCTGTCGGGAGAGGAGTAGAGTCCCTGCGATCACCTCAACAAACCGTTGAAATTCTGTATCGCGGAAACTAGTCTCCACCTTACAGAATCGAACCCCCCCGACAGGTCGGGTTCAGATCGGTTCAGATCAAGGAAGTTCCCACCGGAACTGCCTTCGCCATGCTCAACCGTCTTAGGAGTGTCCTGCTCATGGCTACAGATCAGGGACCCGCCGGCGTCTCCCCCGCCGCTCCGGTCGTCACTGTCGCCGGTCCGCGAGTCCACCGGGCCGAGGAGGTGCTCACTCCGGAGGCGGTCGCCTTCGTCGTCGGCCTCCATCGCGCGTTCGAGGACCGCCGGCAGGAGCTCCTGGTGCGCCGCAGGACCCGGCGGGCCGAGATCGCCCGGACCGGCACCCTGGACTTCCTCCCCGAAACGGCCGCCGTGCGGGCGGGCGACTGGACGGTGGCCGAGGCCCCGCGCGCCCTCCAGGACCGCCGGGTCGAGATCACCGGCCCCACCGACCGCAAGATGGTCATCAACGCGCTCAACTCCGGCGCCCGGGTCTGGCTCGCGGACTTCGAGGACGCCACCTCGCCGACCTGGGAGAACGTGGTCAGCGGTCAGATCAACCTGATCGACGCCTTCGAGGGCCGGATCGACTTCACCTCCTCGGCCGGCAAGGCCTACGCCCTCAAGCCCGCCGCCGAGCTGGCCACCGTCGTGGTCCGCCCGCGCGGCTGGCACCTGGACGAGAACCACCTGCTGGTCGACGGCCGGCCGGTCGCCGGGGCCTTCCTCGACTTCGGCCTCTACTTCTTCCACAACGCGGCGCGGCTGCTCGCGCGCGGCGCGGAGGACCCGAACTCCGGCCCCTACTTCTACCTCCCGAAGACCGAGAGCCACCTGGAGGCCCGGCTCTGGAACGACGTCTTCACCCACGCCCAGGCCGCGCTCGGCATCCCGCACGGCACCGTCCGCGCCACCGTGCTGATCGAGACCATCACCGCCGCGTTCGAGATGGAGGAGATCCTCTACGAGCTGCGGGACCACGCGGCCGGGCTCAACGCGGGCCGCTGGGACTACCTGTTCTCGATCGTCAAGAACTTCCGCGACGCCGGCGAGCACTACATCCTGCCGGACCGCAACAGCGTCACCATGGCGTCCCCGTTCATGGCCGCCTACACCCGACTGCTGGTGCGGACCTGCCACCGGCGCGGCGCGCACGCCATCGGCGGCATGGCCGCCTTCATCCCCAGCCGCCGCGACCCCGAGGTCAACGCGGCGGCCCTGGAGAAGGTCAAGGCCGACAAGGACCGCGAGGCCGGCAACGGCTTCGACGGTTCCTGGGTCGCCCACCCGGACCTCGTTCCGGTCGCCCGCGCCTCCTTCGACGCCGTCCTCGGTGAGCACCCGCACCAGAAGGGGAACCCCGGCCCGGCCGAGCCCGTCACCGCCGAGCAGTTGCTCGACATCGCCGGCGCCGGCGGCCACTGCACCCACGCCGGCCTGCACAACGCCGTCCAGGTCGGCGTCCGCTACATCGAGGCGTGGCTGCGCGGCCTCGGCGCCGTCGCCATCTTCAACATGATGGAGGACGCCGCCACCGCCGAGATCTCCCGCTCGCAGATCTGGCAGTGGATCCACAACGGCGTGGTGCTCTCCGACACCGGGGAGAAGGCCACCGTCGAGCTGGTGCGCCGCCTGGTGGCCGAGGAGCTCGCCGCGCTCCGGGCCGAGTTGGGTGACGACACCTACGCCGGTGGGCGCTGGCGCGAGGCCGCCAAGCTCTTCGAACAGGTCGCCCTGGCCGAGGAGTTCGCGGACTTCCTGACCCTCCCCGCGCTGCCCCTGCTGGGCTGATCCCAATCTATCCGCGCGCGCAGCCGCTGCCGCCTGCCGGCTTGTAGCAGTCGCCGCGCCCCTTTGCTCCGTTCCGTACGGCGACGAATCCACCTGTCCTCCCCGTCGCCGTACGGAACGGCCTTGTCCGGAGGAACCCCCGTGGCACGCATCTTCTTCAACGGCCAGGCGATGGTCGGCGGCCCCTTCCACGCCTCGGTCGCCGACGCGCTGGTCGGCCCGGTCCGCACCGCGCCGGGCTACCGCTTCTTCTCCATCGGCGACGTCTGCCCGGGCCTGCTGGCCGACCCGGGCGTCGACACCGCCATCGAGGGCGAGCTGTACGACATCACCCTCGAACACCTTCGCGACGTGATCCTGCCCGGTGAGCCGCGCGAGCTCGAACTCGGCGTCATCACCCTGGCCGACGGCACGCCCTGCCTCTCCATGCTGCTCGCCCGCGGCGAGGTCGACCGCGGTGTCCACCGCGAGATCACCGGGTACGGCGGCTGGCGCGCCTACCTCGCCACCCTCGGCCGCACGGCCTGAGGCCGCCCGGGGTCGGCGAACGGCCGGCGGACGCCGTCGCCCGTCATCACCCGCCCCCGTCCCCGCCCGTGGCCAGCGCGTCGCCGAGCCGGCTGCGCCGGTACAGCACGCGGTGGCCGTGCCGGGTGCGGTCCAGCAGGCCCGCCGAGGCGAGCGCGCCCAGGTGGCGGCTGACCGCGCCCGGGGTGACCCCGATCCGCTGGGCCAGCTCCGTCGTGCTCGCCGGGACGGTCAGCATCGCCAGCAGTCGGGCCCGCGGCGCTCCGATCAGCCCCTCCAGCGCTCCGCCCGCCCGCTCCGGCCGATGCGGGCCCAGCCCCTCTGCCATCGTCGCCTTGCCCCGCGCCGGATAGCAGACCAGCGGCGGCCCCGCCTGGGTGACGTCGGTCTGCGCGCCGAGCCCGAACAGCGTCGGGATCAGCACCAGCCCCCGCCCGGCGACGTCCACCGTGGTGCCCACCGCCTTCACGGCCGGGTGCGGGTCGACCAGGCGCAGCACCCCGGCGTGCCAGGTCAGCCTGGAGTCGAGGTCGGCGAAGAGCCCCTCCGCCCCGCGCTCCGAGAGCATCCGGCCCCGGTGGGCGATGTCCGCCTCCAGCACCGACCGGGCCCGCGGCCACCAGGCGGGGGAGAGGCAGCGCGTCCAGTACGCGTCCAGCGCCTCGGCCACCCGGGCGGTCAGCGCCGCCGGGTCGTCGATCAGCGCGGCCAGTACCGGCGGCAGCGGGCTCGCCGTCCCGCCGCCCCGGTACGCCTCCAGCACGTCGGCCCGCACCACCTCCGCCGGGGTGGCCGCCAGCCGCGCCAGCTCGGCCGCGAAGTCCGGGCGCGGACCGGCGGGCCGCGGCGTGAGGAAGTCCGGCACGAAGCCGACCGGCGCGATCAGCGACTCCAACAGCCCGGTGTCCAGCGTCTCGTAGCGCTCCTGCCAGCCGGCGATCCACGGCTGCTGTTCCGGGTAGCGGCCCGGCGAGCGGCGGGCGCGCAGGCTCAACACCGTCTCCTGCAGGGCGGAGTAGCCGAACCAGGTGGCGGCGAGGTCGTCGACGCCCAAGTGGAACTCGAACATTGACCGTAACGGTAAAGGAGTTCCGCCGCTTCGGGAAGCCCGCTGTCCTACTGCCATGACTTCCACCGCGGTGCCCCCCTCGGGCGTTCGTCGGCTGCTGCCGGCCGACCCACTGCTGCGCAGGCTCGCCCTGATGAGCCTGGTGAACACCGTCGGCAACGGCCTGTTCGTGACGGTCAGCGTGCTGTTCCTGACCCGTTCCGTCGGCCTGACGCCCGGCGGGGTGGCGCTCGGGCTGAGCCTGGCCGGCGTCTGCGGGGTGTTCGCCGGGGTGCCGATGGGCCGGCTCGCCGACCGGGTGGGCGCCCGGCGGCTGCTGGCGGTGGTCGGCCCGCTGGAGGCGGTCGCCGTCGTCGGCTACGCGTTCGTGCACTCGTTCGCCGCCTTCGTGGCGCTGGCCTGCGTGGCGACGGTGCTGGAACGCGGCGCGGCGGCGGTGCGCAGCGCGCTGATCGCCCGGATGCTGCCGGCCGAGAGCCAGGTGCGTTCGCGGGCGTTGCTGCGCTCGGTGATGAACGCGGGGTTGGTGATCGGGTCCAGTGGTGCGGCGCTGGCGCTGCAGTCCGACAGCTACGCCGGGTACGTGGCGGTGATGGTCCTGGACGCCCTGAGCTTCCTGGGCGCGACGGCGCTGCTGGCCGGCCTGCCGGCCGCAGGGATGACGGCCCGTCAGAAGGGGGGTCCGGCGGGCTCCGTCCGGCGGCGCACGGCGCTGCGTGACCGCCGCTACCTGGTGATCACCGCACTGCACGCGGTGCTGGAGCTCCAGTTCGCGGTGCTCACGGTGGGGATCCCGCTGTGGATCGTGCTCGCGACGGACGCTCCGGCGGCGGCCGTCGCCGCCGTCAACGTGGTCAACTGCCTGCTGGTGGTGGTGTTCCAGGTCCGTGCCAGCCGCGGTGTGGCCGACGTCCCGTCCGCGGCCCGGGCCTGTGCCCGGGGCGCTCTGCTGCTGGCAGTGGGCTGTCTGCTCTACGCGGCGGCCGCGCACGGGTCGGCCGCCCTGGCGGCGGGGGCGATCCTGGCGGGGGCGCTGGTGCACAGCCTCGGCGAGCTGCTCACCTCCGCCGGCGGCTGGACGCTGAGCCTGGACCTGGCCGATCCGCGGGCCCACGGCGAGTACCAGGGGGTGTTCATGAGCGGCCAGGCGGCGGCCCACGTGATCGGCCCGTTGGTGGTCGGCCTGACCGTGGTCGATCACGGTCAGGCCGGCTGGGCGGTCCTGGCGGGCCTCTTCGTGCTCGCGGGCGCCGCGCTCCCGGCCGCGACCCGGGGCGCGGAGGCGCCGGCCGTCGCCCACTGATCGTGCGGCCCGCGCCCCACGGGGGTGGGAGCGGGCCGCCGCGGTACGCCACAGCCCCGGACCCTCGCCGTGGGTCCGGGGCTGCGGTCCGCTCGCCGCCCCGTTGGAGGCGGCTCGCGGAGTCCGGGTGACGCACCGTCCCTGGGCGGCCCGGAGTTCAGGGGTTACACGGGGCGGGCGGCGAGCTCCTTGGCGGCGCGGGCGCAGGCCTGCGCGATCCGGTCCTCGTTCACCGTGGTCAGCTGACCCTTCTCGACGACGGCGTTGCCGTTGACGAAGAGGGCGGCCAGCGGCGGCAGGGCGCCGAGGGTGAGCGCGGCGACCGGGTCGGCGATCGAGGAGTGCATGATGCCGTCGATCTTCCACAGGGCGAGGTCGGCCAGCTTGCCGGCCTCGATCGAGCCGATCTCGTGGTGCCGGCCGAGCACCCGGGCGCCGCCCATCGTGCCCAGGCGCAGCGCCTGGCGGCCGGTGAGCGCGGTCGGGGAGCCGTGCAGGCGGTTGATCAGCAGCGCGTTGCGCAGCTCGGTGCCCAGCTCGCCGGACTCGTTGGAGGCGGTGCCGTCCACGCCGAGGCCGACCGGGACGCCGGCCTTCAGCATGTCGGGGACGCGGGCGATGCCGGCGGCCAGGCGGGCGTTGGAGGACGGGCAGTGCGCGACACCGGTGCCGGTCTCGGCGAACTTGGCGATGTCGGAGTCGTTCATGTGGACGCAGTGCGCCATCCAGACGTCCTCGCCCAGCCAGCCCACCGACTCGAAGTAGTCGGTCGGACCCATGCCGAACAGCTCCTTGCAGAACGCCTCCTCCTCGGCGGTCTCGGAGCCGTGGGTGTGCAGCCGGACGCCCTTGCGGCGGGCCAGCAGGGCGGCCTCGCGCATCAGTTCGGTGGAGACCGAGAAGGGTGAGCAGGGCGCGATGGCGATCTGCAGCATCGAGTCGAAGGAGGAGTCGTGGTACCGGTCCACGGCCGCCTCGGAGGCGATCAGGATCTCCTCGGTGTTCTCGACCGCGTGGTCCGGCGGCAGGCCGCCGTCCTTCTTGCTGCGGTCCATCGAGCCGCGCAGCGCGGTGAAGCGCATGCCGAGCTCCTGGACGGCCTCGATCTCGGCGCCGAGGATGTCGCCGCCGTCCTTCGGGAAGACGTAGTGGTGGTCCGAGGCGGTGCTGCAGCCGGACTTGAGCAGCGCGGCGGCCGAGCCCTGGGCGGCGGCGTGCACGAGCTTGTCGTCGATCCGGGCCCAGGTCGGGTAGAGGGCGACCAGCCAGTCGAAGAGGATGTTGTCCTGGGCGAGCCCGCGGGTGATCCACTGGTAGAAGTGGTGGTGGGTGTTGACCAGGCCGGGGGTGACGAGGTGGCCCTCGCCGTTGATCCGGCGTACCACGTTGTCCAGCCACTGCGGGGCGGGGCCGTCGCCGACCGACTCGATCTTGTTGCCGAGGACGACCACGTGGCCGCGGGCGTACTCGGTGTCGTTGGCGTCGACCGTCGCGATCGCGACGTTCTCGATCACGATCCGCTGGTCGGCGGGCGGGGGCTGGACTGCCATGGTCTTACTCCTATGGGGGAGGGTTGAAGGGGGGCGCGCGATGAGCGGCACGCGCCCCCCGTCAACCGGTCAGGACGGTGTCGCCGTCGGCACCGTCGTCGCGGGTTTCCCGTCGGCCGGCGACCGGCGGGCGACTCCGACGTGGTGGAAGAGCAGGTTGAGCAGGACGGCCATCACGCTGCCGGCCGAGATCCCGGAGTGCAGCAGGGTGCGGACGGCCTCCGGGAACGCGTCGTAGAAGGTCGGTACCGCGATCGGGACGATCCCGACCCCGAGCGCGACCGACACCAGGATGGTGTTCGAGCTGGACTCCATGCCGGCCTCCGCGAGGGTGCGGATGCCGCTCGCCGCGACCGTGCCGAACAGCACGATCCCGGCACCGCCCAGGACGGGCTGCGGGATCAGGGAGACGACCGATCCGAGCACCGGGAAGAGCCCGAGCAGGATCAGGATGCCTCCGCCGGCCGCGACCACGAAGCGGCTGCGGATCTTGGTCAGCGCCACCAGCCCGATGTTCTGGGCGAAGGCACTGGCGGCGAAGCCGTTGAAGACCGGGCTCAGCGCGGTGGCCAGCCCGTCCGCCCGCAGGCCCGCGGCGAGCGTGGGTTCGTCGGCCTCGCGGTCGACGATCTTGCCGAGCGCCAGCATGTCGGCGGTGGACTCGGTCATCGAGACCACCATGACGATGCAGAGCGAGACGATCGCGGCCGCGTCGAAGACGGGGGCGCCGAAGTGGAACGGGGACGGGAGCGCGAAGACCTTCGCGTCCTGCACCGCGCCGAAGTCGGCCAGGCCGAGCGGGAAGGCGAGCAGGGTGCCGATCGCCAGTCCGACGAGCAGGGAGAGCTGCTGCCAGAAACCGCGCAGCAGCCGGTTGCAGAGCACCACCGCGAGGAGGGTGATCGCGGCGAGGCCGATGGCCCGCATGGAGCCGAATCCGGGGGTGCCCGGCGAGCCGCCGCGCGCCCAGTTCACCGCCACCGGCAGCAGGGACACCCCGATGAGGGTGATCACGGTGCCCTGGACGACCGGCGGGAAGAACCTGATCAGCTTGCAGAAGTACGGCGCCGCGAGGAAGCACAGGAGCCCCGCGACGATCACCGCTCCGAAGATCACCGGGAGGGCGTCCTTCGGTCCGTGCTCCTTGGCTATGGCGATCATGGGCGCGACACCCGCGAACGAGACGCCGTTCACGAACGGCAGCCGCGCGCCGATCTTCCAGAAGCCGAGGGTCTGCAGGAGGGTGGCCAGTCCGGCGGTGAACAGGCTGGCCGAGATGAGCAGGGCGAGCTCGGTGGGGGAGAGCCCCACACCGGCACCGACGATGAGCGGGGGAGCGACGACTCCCGCGTACATCGCGGCGACGTGCTGCAGTCCGGTGGAGATCAGTTTCACCGGCGGCAGCAGCTCGTCCACGGGGTGGACTCCTGGCCCGGAAGGCGTGTCGGGGAGGTTGGTTGACACGCCTTCCGGACCGGGAGGTCCGTCCGGGGTGGAACCGCCGTCTGTGGTGCGGGTGGAACGGAGTGCCATGTCGAGCCCCTCTTGTGCCCTGGCTCTCGGCGCGCCCGCGACGCTGGAGATCCCCGAGGGCGGGACAGCGGTGCAAGGATCCCTCGGGACGCTTCTCCAGCACCCCGGGCCGGCCGCCGTGAGGCGGGCACGATCTCCGGTGGGTGGGGGTGGAGAAACTACTGGTGCAGGAGTTACGGGTACTGCGAACCGTCCGGCGCCGGCCGGCTGTGGGAGGCCGGAGGGTGCCGCGGTGCCGGGCGGCGTTCACGGGGTGGGGCGGGTCAGGCGACCGGGATCACCGGGGCGACGCCCTCGCGGTGCACGGTGCCCTCGATCAGGCCGTACATGCGGTCGGCGGCGTAGTAGACCTCGTTGTCGTTCTTGAGGCCGAACGGCTCCAGGTCGACCAGGAAGTGGTGCTTGTTGGGGAGCTCCAGGCGGACCTCGTCCACCTCGGCGCGGTTGTTCAGGACCCGGGTGCCCATCGAGTGCAGGGTCTGCTGCAGCGAGTAGGAGTAGGTCTCGGCGAACGCCTCCAGGAGGTGCCGCTTCACATGGGTGTAGGAGCGGTTCCAGTTCGGCTGGGGCTCGTTGTCCCGGCCGTCGAAGCCGTACTTCCAGCGCGCCGTCACCTGGGTGGCGAGGATGCGGTCGTAGGCCTCCTGCAGGGTGGTGTACTTGTCCTTGATGTAGCCCCAGAACTCCGAGTTGGTGGAGTTCATCACCACGAGGTCCTTGAGGCCCGAGATGACCTGGACGCGCTCGCCGTCGTAGACGATCTCACTGGTCCGGGTCTCCTGGCCCTGGCGGATGAACGAGTGGCCGACCTCCTCGGACCCGATGAAGCGGGCCGAGTTGTCCGGCGTCTTGATCCGGTCCCAGGTGTACTCCTCGATCCGGATCCGGGCGCGGTGGATCGGCTCGTTGTTGTCCACGAAGTGGCGTGCCAGCTGGATGCCGAACTGCTCCGCCGACTCGATCCCGTACTCCTTCGCGAAGGCGAAGACGGTGTTCTTGGTGGTGTCGGTGGGCAGGCAGTTGGCGTTCGAGCCGGTGAGGTGGACGTCGTCGAGGTCGCCGGAGAGGGCGACCGAGACGTTCAGGTCCTTGATCTCGTGACGGGTGCTGTCACGGTAGACGCGGACGATGCGGTTCTCCGCCTTGCCGTACTGGTTCTGACCGAGCACGTGGGCCATGACAGGCTCCCAATCAATCAAGCGGTCTAGCTTCCGCGGTAGACCGAGTATCCGAACGGGTTCAGCAGCAGCGGCACGTGGTAGTGCTGCTGCGCGGGTGCGACCGTGAAGACGATCGCGACCTCGGGGAAGAACGGCCGCTCCTGGGACGAGCGCGCGTAGTACGCGGTGGTGTCGAAGAGCAGCCGGACGACCGAGCCCGCCTCCGCGGCCGGCAGGTCCTTGGCCCGGCCGTCGGAGTCCGTGGCGGAGGTGCCGAGCACCTTCCAGCCACCCTCGGTGTGCAGTGCGAGCTCGACCGGGACACCCTCGGCCGGGCGGCCGAGGCTGGTGTCGAGCACGTGGGTGGAGATGCCAGTCATGGGTGAAGTGACCTTACTGATGGCAGGTGTGACGATACGTCGGGACGATCTGACGATATGTCAGGTCTCGTCGAGCAGGCGGTTGATCCGAATGTCGTTGATCTTGCGCAGCTCGCCCCGGACGATCTCCGCCTCGGCGGCGGTGTCGTTGGGGTAGCGCTCCCGCAGGGCGGCGAGCATCGTGTCCGCGGTGCGGCCGGTGGCGCAGATCAGGAACACATGGCCGAACTTCGCCTCGTAGGCGGCGTTGGCCTCGCGCAGTTCGTCGAGGAGTGCGGTGTCCACTCCCCGGATGCCGGCCTGTTCGCGCTCGGAGGTGGCGTCGCCCGTCCTGGGCGTGCCGATCCGGGCGTGGCCGGCCATCGCGTCGTGCAGGTCGGCGACCGTCAGTGCGGCCATGGCCGACGCGTTGGCGTCGAGCAGGGCCGCGCGGTCGGACCAGGGCCGGGCCGACGCCACGGCGCCGGCCCAGGTGGGGCTGGAGCAGACCTCCAGCAGGATCTCTCGCAGCCCGGCGGCGTCGGCCGCCGCCAGGGCGTCAAGGGCGTGGGGGTGGTTGGTCACGGGTGGACCTCCTGAAGAGTGGTGCCACCCGCACAAGCTAGATCCACCCAACCGGGCCGTCAACACTTTGTTGAACGGTTGGTGGTTACGTTTTGAACCGCCGCCGGTTGCCGGGGGGTTTCGTGTGCGATGAGACAAGTGTGCCCCGCCGGGGGCTGGTGAAGACTGGCCCGGCCGGCGGGGTTCACCCGGTCGGCCGCTTCGGCCGGACCGGGGTGTCGCACGCTCAGCCGGACTTCGTCCCGTCCTGGCGGTTGAGGTAGTTGTACACGGTGAAGCGGCTCACGCCGAGCGCCGAGGCGACCGTCTCCACCCCGTGGCGGACGGTGAAGGCGCCCCGCTCCTCCAGCAGGGCGACGACGCGCTGCTTCTCCCAGCGGTCCAGCTCGGCCAGCGGGCGGCCGTCGAACTGGCGGGCCATCTCGGCCAGCAGCCGGTCCAGCGCACTGCTCAGGTGCGGCAGCCGGACGGCCAGCGCCGGGGTGCCCTCCCACTCCAGGAGGACGTCCTCGGCCTTCGCCTCCGCCAGCGGCACGGGCGTCGCGCCGACGGCGTCCAGCAGGGGCTTTATCGCCGCGGCGAGCGGGTGGTCCACGTGCTCGGTCACGGTGCGCCGCCCTCCCCGCCGAGCACGCTGACCTGGACCGAGATCCGGGTCGCGCCGGCGTCCAAGGTCTCCCGGAGCAGCTTGGTCACGGCGGCCAGGACCTGGTCGGCCTCGCCTTCCGCGCCGGTCCCGAAGGGGCCGACCGCGACGGCCAGGCCGGCCTCGTCGACCACCTTCCGGGCCGCCACGGCGTGCTCCGGGAACGTGTCCAGTTCGAACGGTTCTGTCGTGAACTCCACCATCAATCGCACGTGCTCACTCTAGCGAGCGGGGGTGCGGCCGGTCATCGGCCGGTCGGTATCCGGTCGCCGTCCGCCTGCCGTTCGGCCGGTGGCCGGTCGATCGAACAGGGGGCGCTCCGGGCGGGGGGTCGGTTTCGTCCTCTTCAACAAATTGTTGCGACGGTCTTGACACTCACTCGGCGCGCCGGACATGCTTCCACCAAGCAGAATCGCTCTTCCGGATCGTGGAAGTTGCGGAAAGACGGAAGAGAGATGAGAGGTGATTGACGTGACTGCCGCCGCCGCGCACAGCTTCACCGTCAACCTGTCGATCCTGTTCAGTGAGCTCCCGCTCCTGGAGCGCCCGGCCGCCGCAGCGGCGGCCGGCTTCACCGCCGCCGAGCTGTGGTGGCCGTTCGGCGAGGAGCACGCCCCGTCGGAGGCCGAGCAGGACGCGCTCCGCAAGGCCCTCACCGACGCCGGTGTGCGGCTCACCGGTCTCAACTTCCTGGACGACCTGAGCAAGGGCGCCCGCGGTACCGTCTCGGTCCCGGCCGAGAAGGAGCGCTTCCGCGCCAACGTCCCGGTCGCCGCCGGGCTGGCCGCCGCGCTCGGCACCACGGCGCTCAACGCGCTGTACGGCAACCGGATCGAGGGGGTGGACCCGGCCGAGCAGGACGCGCTCGCGCTGGAGAACCTCGTCGTCGCCGCGAAGGCCGCCCACGAGATCGGCGCGGTCCTGCTGGTCGAGGCGCTGAACAAGCCGGAGTCCCCGGACTACCCGCTGGTCTCCGCGGCCGCCGCGGTCGAGGTCGTCGACAAGGTCAACGCCGCGACCGGCCTGGGCAACGCCAAGTTCCTCTGCGACCTCTACCACCTGGCCAGGAACGGCGAGGACCTGGCGGCCGTCATCGACACCTACGCCGACCGCTTCGGCCACGTGCAGATCGCCGACAACCCGGGCCGCAACGAGCCCGGCACCGGCGAGCTGGACTTCGAGGACCTCTTCGCCCGCCTGACCGCCGCCGGCTACACCGGCCGGATCGGCCTGGAGTACCGCCCGGCCGGCGGCGTCAGCGCCGACAGCTTCGGGTGGCTCCCGCGCGAGCACCGCGCCGCCTAGGCCACCGGGCAGTCACCGCACCCCACCCCTCCACGCACAAAGGAACGACGCGATGAGCCGCAAGATCGCCTTCATCGGCCTCGGCATCATGGGCAGCCCGATGGCTGCCAACCTCGTCAAGGCCGGCCACCACGTCACCGGTTACAACCTCACCCAGCCGCAGATCGACGCCCTGGTGGCGGCCGGCGGCCACGGTGCGAACAGCATCGCGGACGCGGTGAAGGACGCCGAGGTCGTCATCACCATGGTCCCGGCCGACCCGCACGTCGAGCAGGCCATCCTGGGCGAGGGCGGTGTGCTGGAGAACGTCGGGGCCGGCACGCTCGTCATCGACATGTCGAGCATCACCCCGCAGACCTCGATCAAGGTGGAGGCCGCCGCCAAGGAGAAGGGCGTCCGTACCCTGGACGCCCCGGTCTCCGGTGGCGAGGCCGGTGCCGTCGAGGCGGTGCTGTCGATCATGGTCGGCGGCGCGGCCGAGGACTTCGCCGAGGCCAAGCCGCTGTTCGACGCGCTGGGCACCACGGTCGTCCACGTCGGCCCGGCCGGCGCCGGTCAGACCGTCAAGGCGGCCAACCAGCTGATCGTCGCGGTCAACATCCAGGTGCTCGCCGAGGCCGTGGTGTTCCTGGAGAACGCCGGTGTCGACCTCGCCGCCGCGCTGGACGTGCTCGGCGGCGGCCTGGCCGGCTCCACCGTGCTGAACCGCAAGAAGGCGAACATGCTGAACCGCGAGTTCGCGCCGGGCTTCCGGATCGACCTGCACCACAAGGACATGGGCATCGTCACCGACGCCGCCCGCGCCGTGGGTGCCGCGCTGCCGGTCGGCGCCGTGGTCGCCCAGCTGGTCGCCTCCGCCCGTGCCAACGGTGACGGTTCGCTGGACCACTCGGCGCTGCTGCGCGGCGTCGAGCGGCTCTCCGGCCGCGAGATCGCCTGACCCCCGCGGCGGTGACGGTACCCCCGCGGTACCACTGACTCCTCCTGGTGGCGTGTACCTATCCGGTCGTGCCCGCGCCACCAGGAGGCCAGGCCCGATCGGCAGGCGGGCTGGGGCTCATCCGCCCCCTGCCGATCGACCAAACCGGCGGCGCGCACTCCCTGTCGGGGGCACTTCGGTCGTGCCAGTGCGCCGCCCGGCCCCCTCCCTCGCCGAGGGGAGCCTCTCGTACGTCGGAAGCGGGACGAGGGGAACGGCGGGGAGGGGGTCGCTCCCCGGTCCTCCGGGGACCGCGGCGGCCCTCCGCGGACCGGACCGGCCCTTCGGGGACCGGACCGACTCCCCGGGGCCGCCGCCCCGGCCCTCCGGGGCACATGCTTGACGAACCAGCGCCAGAACCGTCCGGAAGTGAGGCCCGCACCATGCCCGCCACCCCCACCCAGGGCCATGTGGTCGTAGCTCCCGACAAGTTCAAGGGCACCCTGGAGGGCGCCGAGGTCGCCGCCCGGATCGCCGCCGGCATCCGCCGCGCCGCGCCCGGTGTCGAGGTCCGCGAACTCCCCGTCGCCGACGGCGGCGAGGGCACCCTGGCCGCCGCGCTGGCGGCCGGCTTCACCCGGATCCCGGCCAAGGTGGCCGGCCCCACCGGTCTGCCGGTGGACGCCGCGCTCGCCGTCCGGGGCGACACCGCCGTGGTCGAGCTGGCGCAGTCCTCCGGGCTGGCCAGGCTCCCCGGCGGCCGGACCGCCCCGCTCGCGGCCGGCTCCTACGGGGTCGGTCAGCTGATCGGCCGGGCGGTGGGCCTGGGGGCCAGGCGGATCGTGCTCGGCCTCGGCGGCAGCGCCTGCACCGACGGCGGCGCGGGCATGGTCCAGGCGCTCGGCGTCGGCCTGCGGGACGCCGACGGCGCCGAGCTGCCGCCCGGCGGCGCCGCGCTGCGCAAGCTGGCCCGGATCGACCTCGGACCGCTGGCCGACGTGCTCACCGGTGTCGAGGTCGTGGTGGCCTGCGACGTGGACAACCCGCTGCTCGGCCCGCGCGGCGCGACCGCCGTCTACGGGCCGCAGAAGGGCGCCGACGCCGACGACCTGGTGGTCCTGGAGGAGGGGCTGACCCGCTTCGCCGAGGTCGTCGGCGAGGTCGTCGGCCGGGACGTCCGGGAGGCCCCCGGCGCCGGGGCCGCGGGCGGGGTGGGCTTCGCCGCCCTCGCCCTGCTCGGCGCCACCATGCGACCCGGCATCGAGCTGATGCTCGAACTGCTGGGTTTCGACGAGGCCGTGCGTGGGGCACGCCTCGTCGTCACCGGCGAGGGCTGCCTGGACGCTCAGACGCTCCATGGCAAGGCACCCGCCGGCGTTGCCGCGGCGGCCACCCGGGCGGGGGTTCGGGTGGCCGCGGTGGCCGGACGGCTGGAGCTGTCGGAGCGCGAGTGGCGGGCGGCCGGCTTCACCACCGCGTACGCGCTCACCGATCTGGCCGAGCAGCCGGGGGACAGCATGACCCGGGCGGCGGAGCTGGCCGAGGTCGCGGGGGAGCGGCTCGCGACCGCGCTGCTGAGCGACTGATCCGACGGTCCGGCTCTCGTATCTTCCTACATTGACGTTTTGTTGAAGGCGGCCCTAGGCTCCGGGCATTCCTTCGGCACACCCTCACTCGTACCCAGGTTTTCGGAGGTCCCCATGCCCCCCAGCGAGGCGTCCGTCAGCACGACGGCGGTGATCCGCTCCCGCCGGGTCGTCCTGCCGGACGGCGAGCGTCCCGCTGACGTGCTGATCCGCGACGGCGTGATCGAGCGGATCGCCGAGCACGGCGCGCTGCCGGCCGGCGACCGGCAGCTGACCGACCTCGGCGACACCGCCCTGCTCCCCGGTCTGGTCGACACCCACGTGCACGTCAACGAGCCCGGCCGGACCGAGTGGGAGGGCTTCGCCACCGCCACCCGGGCCGCCGCCGCCGGCGGTGTCACCACGATCATCGACATGCCGCTCAACTCCATCCCGCCCACCACCACGGTGGACGGCCTGGAGGCCAAGCGGAAGATCGCGGAGGGGCAGGCCTGGGTCGACCTCGGCTTCTGGGGCGGGGCCGTTCCCGGCAACGTCCCGGACCTCGAACCGCTGCACCGCGCGGGCGTGTTCGGCTTCAAGAGCTTCCTGGCCCCGTCCGGGGTGGACGAGTTCCCGCACGTCGAGCAGGCCGACCTGGAGGCCGCGCTGGCCGAGCAGGCCCGGATCGGCGCCCTGGCGATCATCCACGCCGAGGACCCGGCCGTGCTCGCCGCCGCTCCCCAGCGACCCGGCGTCCACTACCGCGACTTCCTCGCCTCCCGGCCCGCCGGCGCCGAGACCGCGGCCGTGGCCCGGCTGCTCGACACCGCCCGGCGCACCGGCGCCCGGGTGCACATCCTGCACGTCTCCTCCGCCGCGGTGCTGCCGCTGCTGCGCCAGGCCCGCGCGGACGGCGTCCGGGTGACCGCCGAGACCTGCCCGCACTACCTCACCCTGGCGGCCGAGGAGGTGCCGGACGGCGACACCGCGTTCAAGTGCTGTCCGCCGATCCGCGACGAGGGCAACCGCGAGGCGCTCTGGGCCGCCCTGGCCGCCGGGGAGTTCATCGCGGTCGTCTCCGACCACTCGCCGTCCACCCCGGACCTCAAGCTGCTGCCCGAGTTCGGCGGCAGCGGCGACTTCGCGGCCGCCTGGGGCGGCATCGCCTCCCTCCAGCTCGGCCTGCCGGCGATCTGGACCGAGGCCCGCCGCCGCGGCCACGGCCTGTCCGACGTGGTCCGTTGGATGGCGAGCGGCCCGGCCGCCCTGGTCGGTCTCACCGGCACCAAGGGCGCCATCGCCGTCGGCCACGACGCCGACCTGGTCGCCTTCGACCCGGACGGCGCGTTCGCGGTGCGCGCCGCAGAGCTGCACCACCGCAATCCCGTCACCCCCTACGCGGGCCGCACGCTGACCGGCGCCGTCCGCACCACCTGGCTGCGCGGCCGGGTGGTCGACACCGCCGCCGAGCCCTTCGGCCGCCGGATCACCCGTCACCAGGAGACCCAGTGAGCACCGTCAACACCCCGAGCGCTCCGTTCACCGAGCTGGTCGACCTGGCCTCCCGGCTGCTCGGCGCCGGCGTCGTCGCCACCAACGAGGACACCTTCGCCGACGCGGAGAACCTGCTGGTCGCCAAGCCCGCCGAGTTCCGGGCGCACACCTTCGGCCACAAGGGCCAGATCATGGACGGCTGGGAGTCCAGGCGCCGTCGCGGCGTCGGCGCCGAGCAGCCGCACCCCACCGACGAGGACCACGACTGGGCGATCGTCCGGCTCGGTGTGGCCGGCGTGATCCGGGGCCTGATCGTCGACACCGCCCACTTCACCGGCAACTACCCGGAGAGCGCCTCGGTCGAGGCCGCGGCCGTCCCCGGGCACCCGTCGCCGGCGGAGCTCGCGGACGCCGAGTGGGTCGAACTGCTGCCGCGCACCCCGCTCCGGGGCAACACCGCGCACGAGTTCGAGATCCGCGACGAGACCCGCTTCACCCACGTGCGCCTCAACATCTTCCCGGACGGCGGGGTCGCCCGGCTGCGGGTGCACGGCGAGGTGCTGCCCGACCCGCGCGAGCTGGACGGCCTCACCTTCGACCTGGCCGCCCAGGAGTTCGGCGGCGTGGCCGAGGCGGCGTCCGACCGCTACTTCTCCTCCCCGCACAACCTGAACGCTCCCGGTCGCGCCTCCGTCATGGGCGAGGGCTGGGAGACCCGGCGTCGGCGCGACAAGGCCAACGACTGGGTGCAGATCGCCCTGGCCGGGGGCGGCGAGGTCCTGGCCGCCGAGGTGGATACCACCCACTTCGTCGCCAACGCCCCCGGCTGGGCCGACCTGACCGGCTACGACGCCTCGGCCGGCGGGCCGGCACCGATACGACACGCCGCCACCGACCCCGACGGCTGGTTCGAGATCCTGCCCCGCACCCGCCTCCAGCCCGACACCCGGCACCGCTTCCGGCTCGACGTCGGCCGCCCGGTGACCCATGTGCGGATCAACGTCCACCCGGACGGCGGCCTCGCCCGCCTGCGCCTCACCGGTCGCCTGACCGAGGCCGGCCGCGCGGCCCTCGCGCTGCGCTGGTTCGACGCCGTCCCGGCCGCCGAGGCCGTCGCCGCGCTCACCGAGGCCGGTCTCACCGGCGCGGAGGCCGCCGAACTGGCCGCCGCCCGCCCGCTGGCGGACCGGGCCGCGGCCACCGCCGCCGTCGCCGCGCTGCGGCCGGGCGACGGCCCGGACGGCGAGCACTCCTCCCGCCGCCGCTCGGCCGTCTGGCGCCTGCTCGGCGTCTGAACCGTCGTCAACCTCCTCTCCACGCACGTCTTTGTCGACCCTGAAGGACCCTCCATGTCCAAGATCCTGACCACGGAGTCGGGCGCGCCCGTCGCCGACAACCAGAACTCGGCCTCGGCCGGCGAGTACGGCCCGCTGCTCATCCAGGACCAGCAGCTCCTGGAGAAGCTGGCCCGGTTCAACCGCGAGCGCATCCCGGAGCGCGTCGTGCACGCCCGGGGCTCCGGCGCCTACGGCTACTTCGAGGTCACCGACGAGGTCTCCCGGTACACCCGGGCCGACTTCCTCTCCGAGGTGGGCAAGCGCACCGAGCTGTTCCTGCGCTTCTCCACCGTGGCGGGCAACCTGGGCTCCAGCGACGCGGTGCGCGACCCGCGCGGCTTCGCGCTGAAGTTCTACACCGAGGAGGGCAACTACGACCTCGTCGGCAACAACACCCCGGTGTTCTTCATCAAGGACCCGATCAAGTTCCCGGACTTCATCCACTCGCAGAAGCGCGACCCGTTCACGGGCGTCCAGGAGGCCGACAACGTCTGGGACTTCTGGGCCCACTCGCCGGCCTCGACCCACCAGATCACCTGGCTCTTCGGCGACCGCGGCATCCCGGCCTCCTACCGCCACATGAACGGCTACGGCTCGCACACCTACCAGTGGGTCAACGCGCGGGGCGAAGCCTTCTGGGTGAAGTACCACTTCAAGACCAACCAGGGCATCCGCTCGCTGGACGGCGGCCAGTCCGCCGAGGTGCTCGGCGCCGACGCCGACAGCCACCAGCGCGACCTGCACCAGGCCATCGAGCGCGGCGTGTTCCCGAGCTGGACGCTCTACGTCCAGCTGATGCCGGTCGCCGAGGCGGCGGACTACCGCTTCAACCCCTTCGACCTGACCAAGGTGTGGCCGCACGCCGACTACCCGCTGGTCAAGGTCGGCCGCCTGGTGCTGAACAAGAACCCGGAGAACGTCTTCGCCGACGTCGAGCAGTCCGCGTTCTCGCCGAACAACTTCGTGCCCGGCATCGGTCCGTCCCCGGACAAGATGCTCCAGGGCCGCCTGTTCGCCTACGCGGACGCCCAGCGCTACCGCCTCGGCGTCAACCACACCCTGCTCGCCGTCAACGCCCCCAAGGCGACCGAGGCGAACAACTACGGCCGGGACGGCTACTCGGCCGTCAACGCGTCGGGCCGCGGCAAGAACTACGAGCCCAACTCGTACGACGGCCCGGCCCAGACGGACAGCGCGCTCGCCGCGCCGGTCCGCCTGGACGGCCACACCGGCACCTACACCACGCCGGCCCACACCAAGGACGACGACTTCTTCCAGGCCGGCGAGCTCTACCGGCTGATGTCGGCCGGCGAGAAGACCCGCCTGATCGACAACATCGCGGGCTTCCTGGCGCAGGTGACGCGCGACGACATCGTCGAGAAGAACCTCGCCCACTTCCACGCGGCCGACGAGGAGTACGGCGCCCGCCTGGAGGCCGCCGTCGCCAAGCTCCGCGCCGGCGAAGAGGCCTGACCCGCCGACCCCTTGCGAACCACCCTCACCGGCCGCCGGGGCCCGCACCCCGGCGGCCGCACACCGGGCCTCTCCCCCCAGGGCAGTGGGGGAGGGGCCGTTGTGCTGCCCGGGCCGACCACCCGACCCCGGTGCCGGTCAAGTTCTTTACCGTACCTGCACGAATATCCGCTGAGCGGCAACGGTCGGGGCCCCGGGGTGGTTAGGCTGGAGAACACCCGCGGGTAACTCCGCGGGGGACATCGGAAGGGGACGACATGTCGACACCAGCCCCGGGTCGCCACGCCACGATGGACCAGGGCGTGCCCGGTCCGTTCACCTCCCTGCAGCACGCCCTCAGACTGCTGGAGGCCGTCGACCGGCACCCCGGCGGTGCCACCCTGGTCGCCCTCGCCCGGGAGACGTCGCTGGGTCTGCCGACCGTCCGCCGGCTCGCCGAGATCCTGGAGATCGAGGGCTATCTGCAGTGCCAGGACGGCGGTTGGGTGCTCGGCGGCACCTTCGCGCTGCTCGGCCAGCACAACCGCGAGCAGCTGGTGCGGGCCCGGCTGGACCGCAAGCTCGCCGAGCTGCGGGACGAGTTGGGCGCGGCGGTGTACTTCACCCGTTACCACGACGGCGAGTTGTCGGTGGAGGCGGTGGCCGCCGCCGAGCACGCGCCGGCGGTGCAGGAGTGGGTGGACTTCCGGGCCACCGCGCACGCCAGCGCGATCGGCAAGTGCCTGCTCAGCCAGCTCGACCACGACGCCCGCCGGGACCACCTCTCCCGCCACCCGGTCGCCCGGCTCACCTCGCGGACGGTCGTCGACGAGGACCAGCTGATGCACCGGCTGGAGCGTCAGCCGGCCACCGTGCCGGTGCTGGACATCCAGGAGTACGCGCTCGGCACCGTCTGCGCCGCCGTGCCGGTGACGGCGGGGAGCACGGTCGGCTGCCTGGCCACCTCGATGCCGGTCGGCAACGTGCACCGGCTCAAGGCGGCCGCCGAGCTGCTGGCCGCCCGGGCCGCGCCGCTGATGCTGGCGATGGCGGTCTGACCCGCCCCGGCCGGCTCCGGCCGGCCGCGCCCGCGAGCCCCGTCGGATCCGGCGGGGCTCGCGCGTTTCCCGGTCCGCCGCGCGGTGCACATCACTTATTAGACTCGATGTCGATAAGAGTGGCCGAAGCCCTTGTAGCGGGCTCTACCCGCGAGTAGGTTGCCTGGAGCCGCGCGAGCCGAGCCACCCCGCCGCCCCAGGTCAGGAGGGCCTCCATGTCCCGCACCACCACACCAGTTCCCGCCGTCTCCGCACCCGCCGCCCGGGTCCACGACGGCCTCGTCCTGGAGCCCCGGGACGTCCGCTTCGACTGGTCCGGGCTGCCGCTGCACTGGATCCCGGACGAGCCGATGGCCACCCACGTCATCAACGTCCTGCACCTCCTGCTCCCGGAGGGCGAGCGCTGGTTCGTCAAGGTGTTCAAGGAGGCGCTGCCGCTGGTCCGGGACGAGCGACTGCGCGAGGAGGTGCTGGGCTTCATCGGCCAGGAGGCCATCCACGCCCAGGCCCACCAGGAGGTGCTGGAGCACCTGCTCGGCCAGGGCCTGGACCCGCGCCCCTACGTCCGCCAGATCGCCTGGCTGTTCCAGCGCGTCCTCGGGGACAAGCCCGGCCTGGCGCCCGTGCGGCAGCGCGAGAACGTCATCGAGCGGGTCGCGTTCGTCGCCGCGATCGAGCACTTCACCGCCTTCCTGGGCGACTGGGCGCTCAACTCCCCGGGCCTGGACCGGGCGAAGGCCGACCCGACGATGCTGGACCTGCTGCGCTGGCACGGCGCCGAGGAGGTCGAACACCGCAGCGTCGCCTACGACCTGATGGTCCACCTCGACCCCGGCTACGGCCGCCGGATCCGCGGCATGGCCGTCTCCGGGCCGCTGCTGGTCCACCTCTGGGTGCGCGGCGCCCGCTTCCTGCTGGCCGCCGACCCCACCCTGGACGGCCGGATCAGGCCCAGCTGGCGCGAGGCGCGGCAGCTCGCCAGGCGCGGCCTGCTGCCCGACCCGGTCCGCTCGCTCCGCTCCGGCCTGCGCTACCTGCGGCCCGGCTACCACCCCACCCAGGAGGGCTCCTCCAGCCAGGCCCTCGGATACCTCGCCACCTCCCCGGCCGCCCGCGCCGCCGCCCACTGACGCCAGGAGAGCCGCCCGGATGGACCTGCACAACCCGCCCCCGGACCTCTACGGCCGCCCCCGCGCGGACCGGTTCATGCGGCGCCTCACCGCCTTCGGCGACCGCTACAGCCCCGCCCTGGGCGGCCCGTTGCTGCGCCGCAACCCCCGGCGCCCGCTCGGCCGCCCCACCCCGGAACTGCAACTCGTCGTCACCGCCCGCCGGGAGGTCGCCACCGACGTCGTCGAGCTGCTGCTCGGCGATCCCTCCGGCGGGGTGCTCCCGCCCTGGCAGCCCGGCGCGCACCTGCGCCTCGCGCTGCCCTCGGGCCGCGAGCGCCACTACTCGCTCTGCGGTGACCCCGACGACCGCACCGCGTACCGGATCGCGGTCCGCCGGCTGCCCGGGGGCGGCGGCGGCTCCGTCGAGATCCACGCCGAGCTGCACCCCGGCGCCCGCCTCACCGCCCGTCACCCGCGCAACGGCTTCGCCTTCTGCGCGGAGCCGGCCGTCCTGCTGCTGGCGGGCGGCATCGGGATCACCCCGCTGCTGCCGATGGTCCACGAGGCCCGGCGCCACGGCCTGGACTGGCACCTCGTCCAGGTCGGCCGCAGCGCCGACACCGTCCCGTACACGGAGGCGCTGCGGGCCCTCGACCCGGGCCGGGTGCACCTGCGCACCGACGACGAGCACGGTGGCGTGCCCACCGGCGCCGAGCTGCTGGCCCACGCGCCGCGCGGGGCCGCCGTCTACTGCTGCGGCCCGGCCCCGATGCTGGCCGCCGTCCAGCGGGCACTCGACGGATCGCCGGCCGCGGCCCTGCACTTCGAGCGGTTCGGCGCCGCCCCGGTCACCGGCGGCGAGCCGTTCGCCGTCCGGCTCGGCGCGGACGGCCCGGCCCTGGACGTCCCCGCCGACCGGTCGGCCCTGGACGTGCTCCGCGAGGCGCGCCCCGAACTGCCGTACTCCTGCCACCAGGGCTTCTGCGGCACCTGCGAGGTCCGGCTGCTGTCCGGCGCCGCGGACCACCGCGACCGCCGCCTCACCCCCGAACAGCGCGCCGCCGGCGCCCTGCTGCCCTGCGTCTCCCGGGCCGCCGAGGGCGAGACCCTCGTCCTCGACCTCTAGCACTGGAGCCCCGCCGTGCCCCGCACCCCGGCCTTCCCGTACACCGACCACGACCTCGCCCGCTTCCGCGAGGTCCAGCAACTCGCCTACCACTGCGCCGAACAGGTCGCCGCCTGGATCGAACCGGGCGTGACCGAGCGGCAGGCCACCGCCGAGCTGCGCCGGCGCCTGGTCGCCGCCGGCGTGCAGGACTTCTTCCACGTCCCCTTCGCCTGGTTCGGCGACCGCACCGCCTTCCGGCACTTCCACACCCCGCTGCAGTTCTTCGCCGGCGACCGCCGGCTCGCCGAGGGCATGCCGTACGTGCTGGACTGCGCCCCGATCGTGGACGGCTACACCGCCGACATCGGCTACGGCGGCAAGGTCGGCGAGAACCGGGTCTGGGACCGGCTCGCCGCCGACCTCCAGGTGTACCGCGAGCTGATCCTCGCCGAGGTGCGGGCCCGCCGCCCGCTCGACCAGGTGTACGCGGCGGTGGACGCGCAGATCGCCGCCCACGGCTACGACAACCGCCACCAGGTCTACCCGGGCCGGGTGATCGGCCACCAGGTCACCCGGACGACCAGCCGCGGCCCCGCCGGGGTGAACGTGTTCGGCTTCGGGGTGCGTACACTCCAGACGCTCGGCCGCGAGCTGATCGGCGAGCGCCTGCAGGGCCGTTCCCCGCTCTGGGCGGACGGCCGGTCCTCCCGGCACGCGCCGACCCCGGGCCTGTGGGCGGTGGAGCCGCACATCGGCTTCCGCGCGGTGGGCATCAAGTTCGAGGAGCTGCTGGTGGTCACCGAGGAGGGCGCCCACTGGCTCGACGACGACCTGCCGCACGTGCGGCGCTGGACCGCTGCCCGGACCGAGGCGACCGCCCAGGAGGCGACCCGATGACGACCACCCGCCGCCGTACCGTCCGCTCCGGCGGGCTGCCGCTCGCCGTCTTCGAGGACGGCGACCCCGACGCGCCCACCGTGCTGCTGGTGCACGGCTACCCGGACACCCACGTGGTCTGGGACGACATCGCCGCCGACCTCGCCCGCGACCACCACGTGGTCCGCTACGACGTGCGCGGCGCCGGCGAGTCCGGGGTGCCCGTCTCGCGCGAGGGCTACCGGCTGGAGCACCTGGCCGCCGACCTCTTCGCGGTCGCCGACGCCGTCAGCCCGGACCGCCCGGTGCACGTGGTGGCCCACGACTGGGGCTCGCTGCAGTCCTGGGAGGCCGTCACCTCGCCCGGCGCCGAACGGCGGCTCGCCTCCTACACCACCATGTCCGGCCCCTGCCTGGACCACATCGGGCACTGGATGCGCGAGCGCTACCGCCGCCCCACCCCGCGCCACCTCAGGCAGCTGCTCGCCCAGGGCGCGCACTCCTGGTACATCACCGCCTTCCACCTGCCCTACCTCGCCCCCGGCATCTGGCGGCTCGGCCTGGCCCGCGCCTGGCCCCGGGTGCTGCGCGACCTGGAGGCCGTCACCCCGCGCCCGAACCACCCGCAGCCCACCCTGCGCCGGGACGCGGTGCGCGGCATCGAGCTCTACCGGGCCAATATGCGCCCCACCCTGCGTGACCCGCGCGAGCGGTCCACCGAGGTGCCGGTGCAGCTGATCACCCTCACCCGGGACCACTACGTCGGCGCGTTCCTCTTCGAGGGGCTGGAGCGCTGGGTGCCGAAGCTCACCCGTCGCTCCCTGCACGCCACCCACTGGTCCGCCCTCCTGGAGAAGGGAACCGCCGTGGCCGGGATGGTCCGCGAGTTCACCGCCGGTGTCGACGCCGGACAGGCCCCCGACCCGGCCGCCGCCGGCCCGCTCGTCGTCATCACCGGCGGCGGCAGCGGCATCGGCCGGGCCACCGCGCTGGCCTTCGCCGAGGACGGCGCCCGGGTGGTGGTCTGCGACCTCGACCTCGACGCCGCCCGGCGCACCGCCGAACTCGCCTCCCTGCTCGGCCCGCCGGCCCACGCCTACCGGGTCGACGTCAGCGACGGCGCCGCCGTCGACGCCTTCGCCGAGGCGGTGGCCGCCGCGCACGGCGTGCCCGACGTGATGGTCAACAACGCGGGCATCGGCCACTCCGGGACGTTCCTGGAGACCACCGAGAAGGAGTGGCAGCGCGTCCTGGACGTCAACCTCTGGGGCGTCATCCACGGCTGCCGCGCCTTCGGCTCGCTGATGGCCGACCGCGGCGAGGGCGGGCACATCGTCAACCTCGCCTCGGCCGCCGCCTACCTGCCGTCCAAGGCGCTCACCGCCTACGCCACCAGCAAGGCCGCCGTCTTCATGCTCTCCGACTGCCTGCGCGCCGAGCTGGCCGGGCACGGCGTCGGCGTCTCCACCATCTGCCCCGGCATCGTCAACACCAACATCACCCGCACCTCCACCTTCTCCGCCACCACCGCCGACCAGCAGGCCGCCAAGCAGGCCCGCGCCGCCAAGCTCTACGCCCGCCGCGGCTTCCCGCCCGAGAAGGTCGCCGCCGCGATCCTGCGCGCCGTCCGCACCGGCAAGCCGGTCGTCCCGGTCACCCCCGAGGCGAAGGCCGCCCGCTTCCTGAGCCGGCTCTCCCCGGGCCTGCTGCGCCTGGCGGCCCGCCTCAACGTGACCTGAGGGGAGGGCCCGTGGGCCTGTGGTCCTCGACGCTTGGGTGCGAGGGCCGCAGGCCGACGGGTGTCGGCTCACATGTCGTAGGGCAGAACCCTGAACGACTTGTGCATGGTCAGAGGCCGGACTGCCCGGAAATCACGTTGATCGAGAGTCAGGATCGCGTTGGTGCGGTACTCCGCGGCCAGGGCGACATTGACAGCATCCGCGAGGTCCAGACCGAGGCCCCGATGACGAGCACGGACCGCTTGCGCCGCGTCCAGGGTGTCAACAGTGATCTCGGGGAGGACGGCGCGCCCGGATCGAACCCGACGCGTGATGTCGTCGATCGCGTCGATGGCCGAGGCCTGCCCGAGAATCCTCCTTGCCAAATGGTCGAGTTCACTCAACAGGACGGGCGAGACCACCAACATGCCCGCCGTGTCCAGCACCTCGCGGGCGGCTGAACCGACCGGATGCGAAGCATCAAGCGCGGCCAGCAACCCTGAGGTGTCGGCCACTACTACGATCACGCGGCGCCCCGCCGCTTCTCGGTAGGGGCGGAGGACTGCTTCGTGCGCTCGTACGCCGCGACCTTGTCCGTCCAGACGTCGTCTTCGGTGGCCTCACCAATGGGTTGGTAGACGGCGCTGAAGAACGGCTCGTCCCAGGTGCGCCTGGACATTGCGGCCAGGTGGATGCCCTCCCGGATGATCTCTGCCTCCGCTATTCCCTCTCGGGCGGCGGCTTCCTTGATCACTGCGAGATCCTCTGCTTCGACGTAGACCGTGGTGCGCTTCAGAGTCATATGCGTATGGTATCCGCGCCATACCTTCGCCGGGGTGCGACTCCGTGGAATCCCGACAGCAGGTGTCGGGATTCCACGGCAGCATCGGTGGTGTCGAAGCAGGCACCACGGAAGGGCACGACATGGCAGAGCCGCTCACGGGCAAGGTCGCACTGGTCGCCGGGGCGACCCGGGGAGCCGGGCGGGGGATCGCGGTGCAGCTGGGGGCCGCCGGGGCGACGGTCTACGTGACGGGCCGCAGCGCCGGGGGCCACCGTTCGGAGTACGGGCGGCCGGAGACCCTGGAGGAGACCGCGGAGCTGGTCACCGCGGCCGGCGGCCGGGGGATCGCGCTGCGGGCCGACCACCTCGTCCCCGCCGAGGTGGCGGCCGTGGCGGAGCGGGTCGGGGCCGAGCAGGGCGGGCTCGACCTCCTGGTCAACGACATCTGGGGCGGCGAGAACCTCTTCGAGTGGGAGAAGCCGGTCTGGGAGCACGACCTGGACAACGGGCTGCGACTGCTGCGGCTGGCCGTCGAGACGCACGCGATCACCAACCACCACCTGCTGCCGTTGCTGCTGCGCCGACCGGGCGGGCTGGTGGTGGAGATGACCGACGGCACCGCCGAGTACAACGCCACCCGCTACCGGAACTCCCTGTTCTACGACCTCGCCAAGTCCTCGGTGCTGCGGATGGCCTTCGCCCTCGGCCACGAGCTCGGCCCGCGCGGCGCGACGGCGCTCGCGCTCACCCCCGGCTGGCTGCGCTCCGAGATGATGCTGGAGCACTTCGGCGTCACCGAGCGGACCTGGCGCGACGCGACGCGGCAGCAGCCGGACTTCGGGATCTCGGAGTCGCCCGGCTACGTCGGCCGCGCCGTGGTGGCGCTGGCCGGCGACCCCGGGGTGGCGCGCTTCAACGGCACCTCGCTCTCCAGCGGCGCCCTGGCGAAGGAGTACGGCTTCACCGACCTGGACGGCAGCCGCCCCGACGCCTGGAGCTACCTGGTGGACGCGGAGACGGCGGACGGCCCGCTCGACCCGGCCGGCTACCGCTGAGCGCCGTAGCGCGCGGCGGTGCGGGCCGCGGCCCGCGCCAAACGCCGCCGTAGCGCCGGGGGTTCGAGCAGTTCGGCCTCCGGGCCGAGGCGCAGCAGTTCGTCGTAGGCCACCTCCGCCGACTCGACCGGGAGCCGGACGGTGACCCAGCCCTCGCCGTCCGGCTCCCCGGCGGTGGCCAGCGCCTGCCGGGCGGCGAGCGGCTCCAGCAGGTGGGGGAGCCGTTCGGCCCCGAGCGGGCTGAGCCGGACCAGGACGCTCTCCCGCAGCAGCGAGCGGGCGAACTCCTCGGCCTTGGCCGCCCAGAACGCGGCGAGGTCGAACCCCTCCTCCCGCGCGAACGGCCGGTCCAGCGGCTCGGCGCCGACCAGCCGGTCCACCCGGTACACCCGGGCACCGTCCGCGTCCTCGGGCCGGGCCACCAGGTACCAGGCGCCGGCCTTCAGCACCAGCCCGTAGGGGCGCAGCGTCCGTTCGACGGTGTCCGCGCCGCGCCGGTACCGGGCCCGCAGCAGCCGCTCGCCCCAGACGGCCCGGGAGACCTCGGTGAGCAGCGGCGGCACGGGCGCGTCGCGGAACCAGCCGGGCGCGTCCAGGTGGAACCGCCGTACCCCGCTGGCGGGCGCCTCGCCGAGCTCGCTCAGCACCTTCAGCCGGGCGGCCAGCGCGGGGGCGTCGAGCCCCATGTCGCCCAGCGGGCCGGGCAGTCCGGCGAGCAGCAGCACCTCGGCCTCGGCCCGGTCCAGGCCGGTCAGCCGGGTGCGGTAGCCGTCCAGCAGCCGGTAGCCGCCGGCCCGGCCGCGGTCGGCGTAGACCGGTACGCCGGCCTCGGCCAGCGCCAGGACGTCCCGCTGGACGGTGCGCTCGGACACCTCCAGCTCGGCGGCCAGCTCGGCCCCGGTCATGGTCCGCCGCGCCTGGAGCAGCAACAGCAGGGAGATGGCCCGTGCGGCCCGCATCACTCCACCCCTTCCGGTCGGGCCGGTCCCGGGTCCAGGGAGTGTCGCCCCCGATCGGGGGCGGGCGTTTGGTACCCAGGACTTCCATCACCCAGCGGAAGCGAGGAACCCCCATGGCCACCGGCACCGTGCAGTCCTACCACGCCAACCACGGCTACGGCCTGATCACCCCCGACGAGGACGGGCCCGCCCTGTACGTCTACTTCGACTCGATCGTCGGCGAGGGCGACCGGGTGCTCGCCGAGGGCCGCCGGGTGGAGTACGACCCGACCGAGCAGGAGGGGCGCTGGGTGGCCGAGCGGGTCCGGCCGCTGTAACCGCGCACCCGTCCGCCCGCGCCCGCCGAGGCCCTACGATCAAGGCTCATGGAGATGACGACCGCCCTGTGGTCCTTCGCCCTCGTGGTGGGGCTGCTCACGCTCACGCCCGGGCTCGACACCGCGCTGGTGCTGCGCACCTCCGCCCTGGGGGAGCGCCGGCAGGCCTGGGGTGTGGTGCTCGGCATCCAGACCGGGACCCTGATCTGGGGCACCCTCACCTCGGCCGGGGTGACGGCCCTGCTGACCGCCTCCGCGCTGGCGTACGAGATCCTGCGCTGGGCCGGGGCCGCCTACCTGGTCTGGATGGGGATCGGCATGCTGCGCAACCGGGGCGGCGGAGCCGAACCGGAGCGGGCGCCGGCCGGTGGCGGGTTCCGCTCCGGCTGGCGGCGCGGCACGCTCACCAACCTGCTCAATCCCAAGGTCGGGGTCTTCTACGTCGCGGTGCTGCCGCAGTTCATCCCCGCCGGTGCCCCGCACTTCGCCGCCGGAGTGGCGCTGACCGGCGTCCACGTGGTGGAGGGGATGCTCTGGTCGGCGGTGCTGGTGGGCTTCGCCAGGGTGGTGCGCGGCTGGCTGAGCCGGCCCGCCGCGCGCCGGCTGCTGGACCGGGTGACCGGTGCCGTGGTGGTGGGCTTCGGGCTGCGGCTGGCGCTCGCGGAGTAGGTCAGTGGCCGAGCCGGCCCAGACCGGCGCGCATGTCGTCGGCGTTCATGCAGAGGTGGATGTCGACGTCGGCGTTGAACTCCAGCCAGAACGGCTCGCAGACGGAGGGCAGGGAGGCCTCGTCCGCGACGTCGACGACGATGATCTGGCTGCGTCGGCCGTCGCGGACGAAGAAGTAGGCGGCCTCGGGCTTGAGGTCGCCCATGATGCGGTCGAACTTCTCGGCGACCACGCCGTCGCTGATCAGCCGGTTGGCGGTCTCGGTGTCCATCGTGATTTCCAGCAGGGCACGCATGGTCCGTGCTCCTTCCCCGGGCTCGGGGTGAGCCCTGGTCTCCAGCGTCCCGCCGTCGCGGGGGCCACGCAACGTCACCCGGGTGGTGGCGCCGGGATGGCCGCGCGGTCGGCGGCGGGGCTGCATGGGAGGCGACGGAGCCCACCGGACGGGAGCAGCCCATGGCGATCATCGCGACGTTCGAATTCCCCGGCACCACCCGGGACCAGTACGAGGAGGCGGTGGACCGGCTGACCGGCGGCGCCGGGCTGAACGCGCCCTCGGACTGGCCGGTGCGCGGGCTGGTCGTGCACGTGGCCGGTCCGATTCCGGAGGGCGGCTGGCACGTCACCGACGTGTGGGAGTCCCGGGAGGCCTTCGAGCACTTCGCGGCGGTGCTGACGCCGATCCTCCAGGAGGTCGGCATCCCGACCGCACCGCCGCTGATCCGCGAGGTCCACCACGTGGTGCGCTGAACCGCGGGTGCCGGCGCCGGACCGGGCGGGCCGGGTCAGGCCGCGTGCGAGCGCGGGTCCTCGGCCGGCTGCCCGGCCCGCGACCGCGCCAGGTCGTGGTGGATCGGCCCGTGGCCGCCGCTCAGCGGCAGGCAGCTGCCGCCCCGCCGGTGGGCGACGATCTCGGCGGCGACCGAGACGGCGGTCTCCTCGGGGGTGCGGGCGCCGAGGTCCAGGCCGATCGGCGAGCGCAGCCGGCCGATCTCGGCGTCGGTCAGGCCGACCTCGCGCAGCCGGGTGTCGCGGTCCCGGTGGGTGCGGCGCGAGCCCATCGCGCCGACGTAGCCGACCGGCAGCCGCAGCGCGCGCTCCAGCAGCGGGATGTCGAACTTGGCGTCGTGGGTGAGGACGCAGAGCACCGTCCGCCCGTCGATCCGGTCGAGCTGGGAGTCCAGGTAGCGGTGCGGCCAGTCGACCACCACCTGGTCGGCCTCGGGGAAGCGCCGTCCGGTGGCGAACACCGGCCGGGCGTCGCAGACGGTGACGTGGTACCCGAGGAACTTGCCGATCCGCACCACGGCGGCGGCGAAGTCGATCGCGCCGAAGACGATCATCCGCGGCGCGGGGACGTAGGACTCGACGAAGAACGTGACGGTGCCCTGCTCCCGGTCGTCGCAGGGACGCCCGTCCAGGCCGAGGACCAGCCGGCCGGTGCGTCCGGCGTCGAGCATGGCCCGCGCCTCGGCGACCACGGCGCGCTCCAGCGGCGCCACGGTCGAGGGCGCGGGGGACAGTGCCCCGTGGTGGGTGTCGGCGGTGACGGCGACGGTGGCGCCGACCAGCGCGCCGGGGCCCTCGATCACCCGGGCCAGGGCGACCGGGGTGCCGGAGGCGAGGTAGGTGATGCCGGCGTCGAGCGCGGCGTCGGCGCCGGGGACGACCGGCTGGACGAAGACGTCCAGGACGCCGCCGCAGGTCAGGCCGACCGCGAAGGCGTCCTCGTCGCTGTAGCCGAACCGCTCCAGCACCGGCTCGCCGGACTCGATGGCGGCCTGGCAGAGCTCGTAGACGGCCCCCTCGACGCAGCCGCCGGAGACACTGCCGATCGCCTCGCCGGCCGCGTCGACGGCCAGCGCGGCACCCGGGTCGCGCGGTGCGCTGCCGGAGACCCCGACCACCGTGGCCACGGCGAAGGAACGCCCGGACGCGTGCCAGGCCTGCAGCTGCTCGGCGATGTCGTGCATGTCGGGGAGCTCCTTAACACCTCGGATGACGGAACGGGAGGTGCCGCCGTACGGGAAACGATTCCCGTACGGCGGCGGTGCTGCTAGTGCACGCCCAACCAGGACTTGATCGGGGTGAGCGCGAAGTAGACCACGAACACGCCGGTCAGGATCCACATCAGCGGGCCGGGCTCGCGCCACTTGCCGGTGCCGGCCTTGATGACGGTGTACGAGATGACGCCCGCGGCGACACCGGCGGTGATGCTGTAGGTGAACGGCATCAGGGTGCAGGTGAGGAAGGCCGGGATGGCGACCTCGCGGTCGGACCAGTCGATGTGCCGGGCCTGGCTCATCATCATCGAGCCGATGACGACCAGGGCGGCGGAGGCGACCTCGGTGGGGACGATCGCCGCGAGCGGCGAGAAGAACAGCATCAGGGCGAACACGCCGCCGGTGACGGTCGAGGCGAGGCCGGTGCGGGCGCCGTCGCCGACACCGGTGGCCGACTCGACGAACACGGTCTGGCCCGAGGCGCCGGCCAGACCGCCGACCGCGCCGCCGGCGCCGTCGATGAACAGCGCCTTGGACAGACCGGGCATCCGGCCCTGCTTGTCGGCCAGGCCCGCCTCGGTGCCGACGCCGATGATGGTGGCCATCGCGTCGAAGAAGCCGGCCAGGACCAGGGTGAAGACGGCGACCGAGGCGCTGATCGCGCCGAGTCCGTTGCCGCCGAAGGCACCGAAGAGGTCGACGTGGCCGAAGAGGCCGAAGTCGGGTGCGGAGACCGGGCTGCCCGGCCACACCGGCGCGGAGCTGACCCAGGTCTTCGCCGGGAGGTCGAGGACCGCGTTGATGACGAAGGCCACCACGGTGCCGCCGGCGATGCCGATCAGGATCGCGCCGCGGACGTTGCGGGCCAGCAGGACGAAGATCGTCAGCACGGTGAGGCAGAAGACCAGCACGGGCCAGCCGGCGAGTTCGCCGAAGGGGCCGAGCGCGAGCGGGGTGGGACCGCCGGTGTGCACGAAGCCGGCCTTGACCAGGCCGATCAGCGAGACGAAGAGGCCGATGCCGATGGTGATGGCGTGCTTGAGCGGCAGTGGGATGCCGTTCATGATCTTCTCGCGCAGGCCGGACACGACCAGCAGCACGATCAGCAGGCCGTAGATGACGCAGAGGCCCATGGCCTGGGCCCAGGTGGTGTGCGGTACCACCAGGGCGGATATCACGCCGGAGACGGAGAGGCCGGCGGCGACCGCCAGGGGGACGTTGCCGGCCACGCCCATCAGGATCGTGGTGACGGCGGCGGCGAGCGCGGTCGCGGTGGTGAGCTGGGCGTGGTCCAGCTTGACGCCGTGGACGTCGGCGCCGCTGAGGATGATCGGGTTGAGCAGCACGATGTAGGCCATCGCCATGAAGGTGGTGAGGCCGCCGCGGATCTCGTTGCCGAAGGTCGATCCCCGAGCAGTGATCTTGAAGTACGCGTCCAGCGCGTTCTTCGGCGGTGTCACCGGGGCCGACGTGGGGGTGTCGGTCTCGGTGGGTCTGTCTTCAGTGGTGCCGGGCTCCGTGGGGATCCTGGTCATGTCCACTCCCAAGTGTCAAAGGGGGTTGGGGTGGGCGAGCCGACCTGACAGCCAGTCAACGAAGTTGGCACAGGGGGACGATTCGACTCACTGGGCGCACTCTGTGGCAGTGCTGCGGTGCAGTGCGTGCCTCCGGCCGTCGGCCGGGAGTGGGTGGTGCGCACCGCTGCAGAACCCCGGCGTGGGAGAGGCAGCGGGAGGACGCGTTCGCTTTGTGTCAGCTGGTGCATGGTGTGGTGCCTGTACTGCTGGGGGTGGAACTGCCCCGGGGCGGCGGGGCCGTGCTGAATGTTCTCCCCGCTCGCGCTGGGAGAAGATGTGTGCCGCCCCGGGGAGGTGCGGGAGCCGGGGCTACAGGGCCCCGGGGGTCTCGGTGGTCAGGTGCTCGGGCCGGACGGGGATCCGGTTGAGCGCCAGACCGGTGGCGTTGCGGATGGCGGCCACGATCGACGGCGTCGCGGAGACGGTCGGCGCCTCGCCCACCCCGCGCAGCCCGTACGGGGCGTGCGGGTCGGGGAGTTCGAGGATCTCCACCGGGATCGGCGGGGTGTCCAGGATGGTGGGGATCAGGTAGTCGGTGAAGGACGCGTTGCGCACCTTCCCGTCCTTGACGATGATCTCCTCCATCACGGCCAGGCCGAGCGCCTGGGTGCAGCCGCCCTGGATCTGGCCCACCACCGAGAGCGGGTTGAGCGCCTTGCCGACGTCCTGGACGGCGGTCAGCTCGACCACCTTGACCAGGCCCAGCTCGACGTCCACGTCGACCACCGCGCGGTTGGCGCAGAAGGTGTACTGGACGTGGCCGAAGCCCTGCCCGGTCACCTTGTCGAACGGGACGGTCGGGCGGTGGTGGTGCTCGCGGGTGAGGTCGATCGCCTCGTCCCCGAGCAGGTCGACCATGGAGACCAGGGCGCCCGTCGACTGCGAGACGACCTTGCCGCCGACCAGCGACAGGTCGTTCTGGGTCCAGCCGTAGCGCCGGCGGCCCTTCTCGATCAGCGCCTGCTTGACGGCCTCGGCGGCCAACTTCACCGCACCGCCGGTCATGTAGGTCTGCCGGGACGCGGAGGTGGAACCGGCCGAGCCGACCTCGGTGTTGGCCGGGTGGATGGTGACCTGCTCGACGCCCAGCTCGGTGCGCGCGATCTGGGCGTGCACGGTGACGCCGCCCTGGCCGACCTCCGCCATCGCGGTGTGCACCATGGCGACCGGCTCGCCGCCGATGACCTCCAGACGCACCCGGGCGGTGGAGTAGTCGTCGAAGCCCTCGGAGAAGCCGACGTTCTTGATGCCGACCGAGTAGCCGACGCCGCGCACGATGCCCTCGCCGTGCGAGGTGTTGGAGAGCGCGCCGGGCAGCTGGCGGACGTCCAGGTGCTCGGTGTCCAGCGGCGGCGGGAGCGGCATGTCCTTGACCCGGCGCAGCAGTTCGGCGACCGGTGCGGGCGAGTCGATCTGCTGGCCGGTGGGCATGAAGTCGCCCTCGGACATCGCGTTCAGCCGGCGCAGCTCGACCGGGTCCATGCCCAGCTCGGCGGCCAGCCGGTCCATCTGCGTCTCGTAGCCGAAGGCGGCCTGGACGGCGCCGAAGCCGCGCATCGCCCCGCAGGACGGGTTGTTGCTGTAGAGCGCGATGGCGTGCATCCTGACGTTCGGGATCACGTACGGGCCGTGTCCGAGCGAGGCGGCGTTGCCGACCACGGCGGGCGAGGCGGAGGCGTACGCGCCGCCGTCCAGCACGATCCGGCAGTCGGCGAAGACCAGCTTGCCGTCCCGGGTGGCGCCGTGCTCGTAGGTCATCTTCGCCGGGTGGCGGTGCACGTGGCCGTAGAAGGACTCGTCACGGGCGTAGACGATCTTGACCGGCTTTCCGGTGCGCTGGGCGAGCAGGCAGGCGTGGATCTGCATCGAGATGTCCTCGCGGCCGCCGAAGGCACCGCCGACACCGGCCAGCGTGAGGCGCACCTTCTCCTCGGGCAGGCCCAGCACGGGAGCCATCTGCTGGCGGTCCACGTGCAGCCACTGGGTGGCGATGTAGAGGTCGATGCCGCCGTCCTCGGCCGGCACCGCCAGCCCGGACTCCGGGCCGAGGAAGGCCTGGTCCTGCATGCCGACCTCGTAGCTGCCCTTGACGACGACGTCCGCCAGGGCCCGCACCTCGTCGGTGACGCCGAGACCGGAGACCAGCCGCTGCTCGTGGCAGATGTTGTCGTACCCGTGCGACTTGAACTCGTGCGGCTCGTGCACGTAGCCGTGGGTCTTCGGGTCGAGGCACTGCTCCTCGGTGGTGATCGGGGTGAGCACCTCGTACTCGACCTTGATCTTCTTCACCGCGCGGCGGGCCGTCTCCGGGTGGTCGGCCGCGACCAGCGCGATCGCCTCACCGTGGTAGCGGACCTTGTCGATCGCCAGTGCCGGCTGGTCCTGGATCTCCAGGCCGTAGAACTTGGTGCCGGGGATGTCCTCGTGGGTCAGTACCGCGTACACGCCCGGGACCTTCAGCGCGTCGGAGATGTCCACCGAGAGGATGTTGGCCCGGGGGTGCGGCGAGCGCAGCGCCATGCCCCAGAGCATGTCCTCGTGCCACATGTCGGACGAGTACGCGAACTCGCCCTTGACCTTCAGGTTGCCGTCCGGGCGCAGCGGCGAGCCGCCGATGCCGTCCTTGGACGCCTGGTTGATGTTCTGGAGGTTCTTCTGCCCCTGGATGGTACGAGTGCTCATTCCGAAGCCGCCTTACCAGCGCACGTGCGGGCGGAAGCCAGCCGCACCGCGTCCATGATCTTCTCGTAACCGGTGCAGCGGCAGAGGTTGCCCGACAGCGCCTCGCGGATGTCGTTGTCACTCGGCTGGGCGTCCTTGGCCAGCAGCGCGTCGGTCTGCACCAGCAGGCCGGGCGTGCAGAAGCCGCACTGGACGGCGCCGGCGTCGATGAAGGCCTGCTGGACCAGGCCCAGCTCGCCCTGCTCGTCGGCCAGGCCCTCGACGGTGCGGACCTCACGGTCCTGCACCTGGCCGGCCGCGACCAGACACGAACAGACCGGGACGCCGTCCAGGTAGACCGTGCAGGAGCCGCACTCGCCCTGCTCGCAGGCGTTCTTCGAACCCGGGAGGCCGACCCGCTCGCGCAGCACGTACAGCAGGCTCTCGCCCTCCCACACGTCGTCGGCCTCGACCGGCTTGCCGTTGGCGGTGAAAGTGACCCTCATGCCGCGCTCCTGATCTGCTTGCTGTAGTCGTTCCACGTCCAGGTGAGCGTGCGGCGGGCCATCACGGCCAGCGAGTGCCGCCGGTAGTCGGCGGTGCCGCGGACGTCGTCGATGGGGGAGGCGGCGGCCTTCACCAGCTCGCCGAACCGCTGGATCACCTCGGCGCCGAGCAGCTCGCCGGACTCCCACAGACCGCGCTCGGCGAGCACGTCCCGCAGGTACTCCTCGGCCTCGACGGCGCGGCGCGGCGTGGGGGCGGCCGAACCGATCCCGGTGCCGACGGTGCCGTTCTTCGGGTGCAGCGCGAAGCCGAAGGCGCAGACCGCGATCACCATGGCGTTGCGGGTGCCGATCTTGGAGAACTGCTGCGGGCCGTCCGCGACGGGGATGTGCACGGCCCTGATCAGCTCGTCGGCCGCCAGGCTGTTGCGCTTGACGCCGACGTAGAACTCGTCGATCGGGATCATCCGGGTGCCGCGCACGGAGTCCGCCTCGACGAAGACGTCGCGGCCGGCGGCCAGCAGCGCGGGGTGCGCGTCGCCGGCCGGGGAGGCACCGCCGAGGTTGCCGCCGACGCCGCCGCGGTTGCGGATCTGCGGCGAGCCGACGGTGTGGGCCGCCAGCGCGAGGCCGGGCAGCGGGCCGGACAGCTCGTCGATGATCCGGGAGTAGGGGACGGAGGCGCCGAGCCGGACGACATCGCCGTCGTTCGACCATTCGGTCAGCTCGGTGATGCGGTTCAGGTCGAGAATCGCGGATGGCCGGTGCACGTCGAAGTTCATCTCGACCATGACGTCCGTACCGCCCGAGATGGGCAGCGCGGTCGGGTACTCAGCCTTCGCCGCGAGTGCCTCGTCCCAGGTAGCGGGCCGAAGGAACTCCATGCGGGTGTCTCCTCAAGTCGTTGCCGGCCGGACGGGTGGGCACAGTGCCCGGAACTCGGTGTTCGGACCTCGCTCTCCGCTTCGTCGCCTCCGCGTCGGGTCCTGGTCACCGGGGTGTGTCCGGCGGCGTGTGGCCAGTGAACCGCTGTGACGGGGCCCACTGGCAGTCACCGATGGCATGAAGCCCCGGCTGTGGTCCCGCCCGGCATCCTGTACGTTCCTCTAAGGAGGACAATCTCGCAGCCCAGCTGTTTTCCGGGCGCTGTCTACGACCGTAATCCGGTCGTGATTCCCAAGCTACGGCCCCGTGATCCGGGCGTCCGATGGGACGTAACACCGAGCACAGATGTTCGGGCACACTGTGACCCCCCGAACCGCGCGCTCGGGCCCCCACCCTCACCCCAAGCCCGTTAGGAGTCCCGGATGCGTGTCCGCGACCTGCTCGCCCCCGGAGCCCCGAGACTGCGTCTGCTCGCGGCCGAGGACGAGCTCGACCGGCAGGTCAGCGGCGTCATGACCACGGACCTGCACGACCCCGGCCGGTATCTGCACGGCGGCGAGCTGGTGCTCACCGGCATGCTCTGGCGCACCGGGCCGGCGGACTCCGAACGATTCGTACGGACCATCGTGGCCGGCGGCGCGGTCGCCCTCGCGGCCGGCGAGGCCGAGGTCGGACCCGTCCCCGAGGACCTGGTCGAGGCGTGCCGCCGGCACCGGATGCCCCTGTTGGCGGTACCCGACGACATCGCCTTCGGCACCGTCACCGAGTTCATCGGCCGACAGGTCTCGGCCGACCGCGCCGCCGACCTGGCCGCCCTGGTCGACCGCCACCGCCTGCTGGTCTCCGCCGCCGGCGGCGGTGGCCTGGACGCCGTCCTCGACCTGCTCGGCGGCGACCTCGACCTCGACTGCTGGGTGCTCACCCCGACCGGCGCGGTGATCGCCGGCCCGGTCGACCGGCTCTCCGCCGAGGACCGCGACCAACTGGTCCGCGCCCACCTCGGCGCCCAGCGCCAGCGCCGCCGGCCCCCGCACCGGGCGCGGCTGGCCACCGGCTCCTACTCGCTGCTGCCCGCGCCGGCCGTCGCCGACGTCCAGGCACCGCTCGCCGACTGGGTCCTCGCGGTGGCCGGCGACGTCACCGAATGGACCACCAAGCGCCAGCAACTCGCCGAGAACCTGGCCCGGCTGGTCGCCGCCGAGCGTCAGCGCCGCGACGAGGGCCGCCGGTTGCGCCGCCGCCTCGCCGACGAGGTGCTGACCCTGCTCCAGCGCGACGCCGACCAGGGCGAGATCAGCCGGACGCTGTACGCCTCCACCGCGATGGCCGCCCGCTACGAGAGCCCCGAGCCCAAGCCGCACGCGCCGGACGGCTCCTGGCTGGTGCTCAGTGCCGACGGCACCGGCCTGCCCGAGGGCGCGGTGCGCTCGATCCTGGAGGAAGCTCTCAACGGCGTCACCGACCGCGCGCTGGTCGCCGGGGCGGGCAGCGGCGCCGTCGTGGTGCTGCCCGCGCTGGACAGCGCGGTGCCCGCCGACACGCTGCGGGAGCTGCTCGCCCCGTTGGAGGCCGGCCTCGGTTCGGAGGGCCGGATCACCCTCGGCGTCTCGGCCCCCGCCCCCGAGGCGGGCGGCCTGCGCGGCGCCCTGGAGGAGGCCCGGCACGCCCGCCGGATCGCCGCCGCCCGGGTCGGCCGGGTCTGCGTGGCCGGCCCGGAGGAGCTGGCCTCGCACGTGCTGCTGCTGGCCGCCGTCCCCGACGAGGTCCGCCGGGCCTTCCGCAGCCGGCTGCTGGACAAGGTGATCGCGTACGACATCGAGCACCAGGCGGACCTGGTCCGCACCCTGGAGGCGTTCCTGCGGTCGGACGGCTCGTGGACCCGCTGCGCCGCCCAGCTGCACGTGCACGTCAACACGTTGCGCTACCGGATCGGCCGGATCGAGGAGTTGACCGGCCGGGACCTCTCCCGGCTGGAGGACCGGGTCGACTTCTACCTGGCCCTCGAACTGGCCTGAGCCGACGCGACCGGGCCCGCCGCGGACGCCGGTGGCGTCGTGGCGGGCCCGGTCGGACGGTGCGGCCCGGTTACGGCTGGGCGGGGATGATCGAGGTGAGCCACTGGAAGACGCCCGGCACCATGTTCTTCCAGACGTCGCTGGAGTGCGGCCCGGTGGTCTCCTGGACCTGGACGGTGGTCGGGGCCTTCGCGGCGGCGGCGATCGCCTGGCCGTCCTCGTAGCCGTCGCCCTTGTTGCCGCTGATGTACAGGGCGACCTTCGGCGGCTGGGCGGCGGTCCGCACGATGGTGACCGGGTTGTTCGCCTCGCGCAGCTTGGCGTCCTTGCCGACCAGCGAGTCCTTCTCGGTCGCCGGGTCGTTGTAGCCGGAGAGGCTGATGCCGGCGCGGTAGCGGTTGGGGTGGGCCAGGGACAGCTTGGTGGCGCAGTGGGCGCCGGCCGAGTACCCGGCGACCGCCCAGCGGTCGGCCGACGGCTCGGCGCGGAAGTTGTCCAGCACCATCTGGGGGACGTCACGGGTCAGCCAGGTGTCGGCGTTGACCTTGCCGGGCACGTCGGTGCAGCCGGCGTCGGTGCTGTTGCCCAGCAGCAGGGTGCGCGGCGAGACCAGGATGAACGGCGCCACCTTGCCCTCCTGCATCAGCGGCTTCAGCTGCTCGGAGACCTTGAGCGTGCCGTACCAGGTGGAGGACGAGCCGGGGAAGCCCGGGATCAGCTCGACGACCGGGAACTTCTTGTCCTTGAACGCGGGGTCGTGGTACTGCGGCGGCAGCCAGACCAGCACCTCGCCGTCCACGCCCGACACCTGCCCCTTGAGGTCGGTCTTCTGGACGTCGTTGGGCACCTTCGGGTCGTCCACGCCGCGGAACTGCTGCTGGACCTTGGGCGGCTGCTTGGCGGAGTCCCCGCCGCCGGGCCGCTCCCCGCCCGCCCCGTTGCCCGCCTCGGCCGGCGGGACGGACGGGACGGCCCGGACGTGGTTTCCGGTACCGAGCAGGTCGTCCCAGTTGCCGTAGATCAGGTTGGCGTTGTTGACCATGACGAAGACCGTCGTCACGGCGGTGATCTGGCAAAAGACGATCATGGCAAGCCTGGACAGGATCCGCACCGGCCTCGGTCCGCGGACCTTGCCCCAGAGCAGCAAGGCCACCGCGATGGAGATCGGCACGAGAATGATCGTGCAGATGAGGAATGGCGTGCCTGTCAGTTGCATCAAGTTCTCGTATCCGGGTTCAAAGCCGTCCGGGGCCCCACTCGCCCGGAACGCGCTCCAATGGCATCAGACGGCCGGGAACGCGGGATCGGTTGCCGTCCGAATCTGGATGGAACCTGAGAGGAACATCACGTTTCCGCGCTGTTCCCTTTCCGGGCCCGCCCCAGTCTGCCACCCTGGCGGCCCCCGTCCGGACGCTGCGCCCAGCGGACTCCCAGGAATGCCCCGGGAGGGCACGATACCCCCCGGACGGACCCGGGCGGCGGGCGAGGCGGTGCAATGGCCCGTGCGGCGGGCAGCGAGACTATAGGGATGAGCACAACCCGCTTTCGCCCTTCCCGCCGGTTCTGGCCCGCCTGCGCCGCCCTCGTCGTACTCGCCGCCGTGGCCGGCTGCAGCAGCACCGGAGGCCTCCGCGCCGAGCAGGCCCGCGACCGGGCCGCGGCCGCCGGTGGCAGCGCCGTCACCACTCCGCGCTGGAAGATCGCCATGGTGACCCACGCCGGCGCCGGCGACGCCTTCTGGGACACCGTGCGCAAGGGCGCCGAGCAGGCCGCCGCCAAGGACAACATCACCTTCCTGTACTCCAACGACGCGCAGACCCAGAACCAGGTCCAGCTCGTCCAGGCCGCCATCGACCAGAAGGTCGACGGCCTGCTGGTCACCCTCGCCAAGGGGGACGCGCTCGCCGACGTGCTCGGCAAGGCCAGGGCGGCCGGCATCCCGGTGATCACCGTCAACTCCGGCCAGGAGTACTCCGCCAGGTTCGGCGCGCTGACCCACATCGGCCAGGACGAGTCCACCGCCGGCCAGGCGGCCGGCGCCGAGCTCGCCGCGCGCGGCCGCAAGAACGTCCTCTGCGTGATCCACGAGCAGGGCAACGTCGGTCAGGAGCAGCGCTGCTCCGGCGCCCAGGCCAAGGCCGGCGGCGGCTTCCAGGTGCTCTACGTGGACGGCGTCAACATGCCCGACGCGCGGGCCGCCGTCTCCGCCAAGCTGCAGGCCGACCCGGCCATCGACACCGTGCTCACCCTCTCCGGTCCGATGGCCGCCACCGGGCTGCAGGCCGTCCAGGACGCCCGCCGGGCCGTCGAGCTCGACACCTTCGACCTGGGCACCCAGGTGGTGGCCGGCCTCAAGTCCGGCGCCGTCGGGTTCGCCGTCGACCAGCAGCCCTACCTCCAGGGCTACGAGGGCGTCGACCTGCTCTGGCTGTACCGCTCCAACCTGGACATGCTCGGCGGCGGCAAGCCCGTCCTGACCGGTCCGCAGATCCTCACCCGCGACGACGCCGACGCCCTCGCCGAGTACGTCGCCAGGGGGACGCGTTGAGCACCACCGACCTCCTCGTCCAGGAGCGCCCGGCGGCCCTGCGACGGCTGCTCGCCCGTCCGGAGCTGGGCGCGCTGATCGCCGCCGTCGCGGTCTTCCTGGTCTTCGCCGCCACCGCCGAACCGTTCCTGCGGGTCTCCTCGCTGGGCACCGTGCTGTACGCGGCCTCCACGATCGGGATCATGGCCGTCCCGGTCTCGCTGCTGATGATCGGCGGCGAGTTCGACCTGTCGGCCGGGGTGCTCGTCACCACCGCCGCGCTGACCTCGTCGATGGTCTCCTACCAGCTCACCGCCGTGACCTGGGTCGGCGTGCTGGTCTCGCTGCTGGTGACGCTGTCGGTCGGCGGCTTCAACGGCTGGATGCTCAGCCGGACGAAGCTGCCCAGCTTCATCGTCACCCTGGGTACCTTCCTGATGCTCACCGGGGCCAATCTCGGGGTCACCAAGCTGATCTCCGGCACCGTCTCGACCAAGCCGATCTCCGACATGGAGGGCTTCGAGGCCTGCCGCCGGCTGTTCGCCTCCGAGGTCACCGTCGGCGGGCTGACGATCAAGGCCACCGTCTGGTGGTGGCTCGGCCTGCTGCTGGTCGGCAGCTGGGTGCTGCTGCGGACCCGCTTCGGCAACTGGATCTTCGCGGTCGGCGGCGACGCGGCCGCGGCCCGGGCGGTCGGCGTGCCCGTCGCCCGGACCAAGACCGTGCTCTACCTCGGCGTCGGCTTCGGCGCCTGGGTGCTCGGCCAGCACCTGCTCTTCTCCTTCGACACCGTGCAGTCCGGCGAGGGCGTCGGCAACGAGCTGATCTACATCGTGGCGGCCGTCATCGGCGGCTGCCTGATCACCGGCGGCTACGGCTCGGTGGTCGGCTCCGCGCTCGGCGCGCTGATCTTCGGCATGGCGAGCAAGGGCATCATCTACGCCCAGTGGAACCCCGACTGGTTCAAGTTCTTCCTGGGCGCGATGCTGTTGCTCGCCGCCCTGCTGAACACCTGGGTCAAGCGCCGCGTCGAACGGGGGCCCCGATGACCGAGCTGCTCCGCCTCGAAGGCGTCGGCAAGACCTACGGCACCGTCCGCGCGCTCCAGGACGTCTCGCTCACCCTGCGGGCCGGCGAGATCAGCTGCGTGCTCGGCGACAACGGCGCCGGCAAGTCCACCCTGATCAAGATCATCGCCGGGCTGCACCGGCACGACGAGGGCCGCTTCACCGTCGGCGGCGAGGAGGTCCGTTTCGGTTCCCCGCGCGAGGCGCTGGACCGCGGCATCGCCACCGTCTACCAGGACCTCGCGGTCGTCCCGCTGATGCCGGTCTGGCGGAACTTCTTCCTCGGCTCCGAGCAGGGTCACCGGCGCTGGGGCGGGCTGCGCCTGGACGCCGCGGGGATGCGCGCCACCACCCGGGAGGCGCTCGCCCGGATGGGCATCGACCTGCACGACGTCGACCGCCCGATCGGCACCCTCTCCGGCGGCCAGCGCCAGTGCGTGGCGATCGCCCGGGCCGTCCACTTCGGCGCCGGGGTGCTGATCCTGGACGAGCCGACGGCCGCGCTCGGCGTCAAGCAGTCGGGGGTGGTGCTCAAGTACGTGACCGCCGCCCGCGACGCCGGCCTCGGGGTGGTGCTGATCACCCACAACCCGCATCACGCCTACCTGGTCGGCGACCACTTCACCCTGCTCAAGCGGGGCCGGATGGCCGGCAGCCACCCGCGGGCGGAGATCGGACTCGAACAGCTCACCACCGAGATGGCCGGCGGCTCCGACCTCGCCGAGCTCTCGCACGAGCTGGCCCGCCCCGGCGCCGACACCCCCGGTGCCCGTGGCCCCCGAGGCCCCCGTGATCCCGATGACCCCGATGACCCCGATGATCCCCGTGAGGAGCGTCCGCAGTCGTGACCAGCCCCAACGCCGCCACCCGGCCACCGGTCCTGCCCAGCCTGCTCGGTCTCGGGCCGCGCGCCGAGCGCCGCCGCCGGGCCCTGCCCGCGAGCCTCCTCCGGCTGCCCACCATCGGCGTCGACATCGGCGGCACCAAGGTGGTCGCGGGCGTGGTGGACGGTGAGGGCAAAGTGCTGGAGAAGCTGCGCACCGACACCCCCGACAAGAGCAAGAGCCCCCGGGTCGTCGAGGACGTCATCGTGGAACTGGTGCTCGAACTCGCCGACCGGCACGACGTCCACGCGGTGGGCATCGGCGCGGCCGGCTGGGTCGACGCCGAGCGCTCCCGGGTGCTCTTCGCCCCGCACCTGAACTGGCGCAACGAGCCGCTCCAGCAGGCGCTCAGCGAGCGGCTGCGGTTCCCGGTGATCGTCGAGAACGACGCCAACGCGGCGGCCTGGGCCGAGTGGCGGTTCGGGGCCGGGCGCGGTGAGGACCTCATGGTGATGCTCACCCTCGGCACCGGCATCGGCGGCGCCGTCGTCCGCGACGGCTACGTCGACCGGGGCAAGTACGGGCTGGCGGGGGAGTTCGGGCACATGCAGGTGGTGCCCGGCGGCCACCGCTGCCCGTGCGGCAACCGGGGCTGCTGGGAGCAGTACTCCTCCGGCAACGCGCTGGTGCGCGACGCGCGCGAGCTGGTCGCCGAGGAGTCGCCGGTGGTCCAGCCGCTGCTGGCGCTGGCCGGCGGCGCGGTCGAGGGCATCACCGGTCCGCTGGTCACCGAGGCCGCCCGGGACGGCGATCCGACCGCCACCGAGCTGCTCTACGACGTGGGCACCTGGCTCGGGGTCGGCATCGCCAACCTCGCGGCCGCCCTCGACCCGGGCCGTTTCGTGATCGGCGGCGGTGTCTCCGAGGCCGGTGACCTGCTCCTCGCCCCGGCCCGGGACGCCTTCCGGCGCACCCTCACCGGCCGCGGCTTCCGGCCCGAGGCCACCATCGCGCACGCGGCCCTCGGCAACGAGGCGGGACTGGTCGGCGCGGCCGACCTCGCCCGCCAGGTCGCCCGCCGCTTCCGCACCATCAAGCGCCGCCGGGTGGAGCGGGCGGTGCCGTAGCCCCGGGCCGTGCGTCACCTACCCGTTGGTAGCCGAGGTGCCCTGTTGTCCGGGCCATGCCTCCTGTGAAACAACGGAGTTGACGTCGACTCAGGAGGCCTCCGGATGAGAGCTCTGGCCCGAATCGCCCCGCCGCTCCTGCTTGCCACCGCTTTGGTCTGTGCCGCGGCCGGGCCGGCCGGGGCGGCCGCCCCGCCGCCCAAGGTGCCCGAGGCGGTGGGCTGGGGCGGCGCGGTCGCCAGTGTGGACGCCGACGCCACGGCCGCCGGGATCGAGGTGCTGCGCAAGGGCGGGAACGCGGTGGACGCCGCCGTCGCCGTCGCGGCGGCGCTCGGCGTCACCGAGCCGTACTCGGCCGGCATCGGCGGCGGCGGGTACTTCGTCTACTACGACCACGACAGTGGCCGGGTGCACACCATCGACGGCCGCGAGACGGCCTCCCGCACCGCCGACGAGTCGCTCTTCCTGGAGGGCGGCAAGCCGCTGCCCTTCGCGGACGCCGTCACCAGCGGTCTCTCGATCGGGGTGCCCGGCTCCCCGGCGACCTGGGAGACGGCGGTCCGGCAGTGGGGCAAGCGCTCCTTCGCCGACGCCCTGAAGCCCGCCCGGCGGATCGCCGAGCAGGGCTTCGCCGTCGACCAGACCTTCCAGGACCAGACCGCGCTCAACCAGGACCGCTTCAAGGACTTCCCCGCCACGGCGAAGCTCTTCCTGCCCGGCGGCAAGCTCCCGGTCGTCGGCTCCACGTTCCGCAACCCCGAGCTCGCCGCCACCTACCGGCAGCTGGGCGCGGAGGGCACCGCCGCGCTCTACCGGGGCGACCTCGGGGCCGACATCGTCCGGACCATCCAGCACCCGCCGGTCGACCAGGCCTCCGGCCGCAACGCCCGCCCCGGCAAGGTGGACGCCGCCGACCTGGCCGCCTACCAGGTCCGCCGCCAGCAGCCCACCCACGTCTCCTACCGCGACTACGACCTCTACTCGATCGCCCCGTCCAGCTCCGGCGGCACCACCGTCGGCGAGGCGCTCGGCATCCTGGAGGACGGCGACCTCGCCCGGTACGACGACACGCAGTACTACCACCACTTCCTGGAGGCCTCCCGGATCTCCTTCGCCGACCGCAACCGCTGGGTCGGCGACCCGGCCTTCAACGACGTGCCGGCCAAGGAACTGCTCTCGCCGCGGTACGCCGCCTCCCGGGCCTGCCTGATCAGCCCCGACCGGGCGCTCACCAGCCCGCTCGCCCCGGGCGACCCGCGCCACCCGGCCGACTGCGCGAACGCCGGCGCGGTCCAGCCCGAGCCGTACGAGGGCCTGAGCACCAGCCACCTGACCGTGGCCGACCGCTGGGGCAACGTCGTCTCGTACACCCTCACCCTGGAGCAGACCGGCGGCAGCGGCATCACCGTCCCCGGCCGGGGCTTCCTGCTCAACAACGAGCTGACCGACTTCAGCTTCACCCCGCTGACCCCCGGGGTGCCCGACCCCAACCTGCCCGGACCGGGCAAGCGCCCGCGCTCCTCGCTCTCGCCGACCATCGTGCTGCGCGACGGTGAGCCCGTGCTGGCGGCCGGCTCGCCCGGCGGCGCGACCATCATCACCACCACGCTCCAGGTCCTGCTCGGGCGCCTGGACCGGGGCCTGAGCCTGGAGCAGGCGATCGCCGCGCCGCGGGCCAGCCAGCGCAACACGGCGGCCACCCAGGCCGAGCCGGCCTTCCTGGCCCTGCCCGAACGCGCCCGGCTGGAGGCGCTCGGCCACGTCTTCGCCAGTACGCCCGAGATCGGCGCCGCGACCGGTGTCGAACGCCTGCCGGACGGCCGCTGGGTCGCGGCCGCCGAGCCGGTGCGCCGCGGCGGCGGCTCGGCGGCGGTGGTGCGCCCCGCGCCGTAGGGCGGTCGCCGCGGCCCGGCCGCGGCGGCCCCCGGGCCTGTCGGTGCCGGGCGGTAGATTCGGGGTGGGCGTCCTGCCGGGCGCCCGCCCTCGTCCGTACCACCGGGAAGGCCGCCCGCCGTGACCGTCCGCATCGCCACCTGGAACATCAACTCCGTCACCGCGCGGCTGCCCAAGCTGCTGGAATGGCTGGAGAGCGCCAAGCCGGACGTGCTCTGCCTCCAGGAGCTCAAGTGCTCCACCGACGCCTTCCCGTACGAGCCGGTCCGCGCACTCGGCTACGAGACCGCCGCGCACGGCACCGGCCGGTGGAACGGCGTGGCGATCGTCTCCCGGATCGGCCTGGAGGACGTCGTGCGCGACCTCCCCGACCAGCCCGGCTACCTCGCCGACGACGCCCTGCTGCCCGACGTCGAGCCGCGCGCCGTCGCCGCGACCTGCGGCCCGGTCCGGGTCTGGTCGGTCTACGTGCCCAACGGCCGCGAGGTGGACCACGCCCACTACCGCTACAAGCTGGAGTGGCTGGACGCCCTGCGCCGGGCCTCGCTGGAGGACGCCGCGGGGGAGCGCCCCTTCGCCGTCCTCGGGGACTTCAACATCGCCCCGGCCGACGAGGACGTCTTCGACGTGGCGGCCTTCGAGGGCCTGACGCACGTCACCCCGGCCGAGCGCGCCGCCCTCGCCGCCCTCGGCGAGGCCGGTCTGCAGGACGTCGTGCCCCGTCCGCTGAAGTACGACCGCCCCTACACCTACTGGGACTACCGGCAGTTGGCCTTCCCGAAGAACCGGGGCATGCGGATCGACCTCACCTACGCCAACAAGCCCTTCGCCGACGCCGTCACGGACAGCTACGTGGACCGCGAGGCCCGCAAGGGCAAGGGGACGTCGGACCACGCCCCGGTCGTGGTCGACCTGGACCTCTGAGCCCGGCCGGCCCGGCCGGGTCCGGCGTCACGCCCGGTAGCGGGGGCTCGCCCGAACGGTCCAGAGCGGTGGCCGGGCGCCCGGTGTGTGCCTACCGTCGGTGAATGACTGGGTGTAGTTGTTCGCTCACGAGGACTTCGGAGTCCCCGGCTGCGCCCGAGAATCCCGGAGGTTCCGGTATGCGCCCCATGCGTACGGCCGCCGCCGCCCTGATCGGCGCGACGGTGCTGACCGGCCTGACGGCCCCCCTCGCGCTGGCCAAGGACGGCGCGGCCACGGTCAGCCCGTCCCAGGCCGCACCGGGCCAGACCGTGACGGTCACGGTCTCCTGTGAGAAGTCCGACAAGCCCACCGCCAAGACCATCACCGCGAGTTCCCCGGCCTTCGAGGGCGGCCCGGCCACCCTCACCCTGGGCTCGGACGGCCGGCACACCGGCTCCGCCCGGCTGGCGGGCAAGTCCGCCGGTGACAGCAAGGTCGACGGCACCTGCCCCGACGGCGGCGCCTTCTCGACCAGCGTCACGGTGACCACCGTCGCCGCCTCCTCCGGATCCTCCTCGCCCGCCGGGAGCCTCGGCGAGTGGGGCAAGGCGGCGGGGGAGTGGGCCGGCTCGCTCGGTCAGTCCGGTGCGGGCAGCCAGCAGGTCGCTCCGCACGGCGCCGTCCAGACCGGCCTGGGCGGTTCGGTCGCCGCCGACCCCGCCGAGCTGGTGGGTGGCGCGGCGCTGGTCGTCGGAGGTGTCGGCGGCTTCTGGCTGCTGCGGCGACGCGCCGGCGCCGGGTCCGCCTGACGGCCGCGCGTCCCGCGGGCCGCGCCGCACGGCGCCCCCGCGTCCGACCCCCGGTGCCGCCGGACCCTCCGGTCCGGCGGCACCGGCGTGTCTCAGACCGGCACGGCCCCGAACCCCCCGGTGGTCCCGGACGCCGTGGACGCCCGGGCCTCCTGCGGCGGCCGCGGCGTCTCCGAGGCGCGGAGCAGGCCGGTGGCCAGCAGGTACTGGGCCAGGATGTATGTCGCCATGATCCAGAACTGATGCCCCGGCAGCTCGCGCCACTTCGCCAGCTTGGTGGCGATCAGGGTGTCGGAGAGCAGGAAGAGCGCCCCGCCCACGCCGGTCCGCCGGCCCAGCCCGGCCGAGGTGACGGCGGTCGAGGCGAGCAGCAGGCTGTACCCGGCGACCGGGACCTGGAGGTCCCCGAGGTCCGGCCAGAGCTGCCCCACCATCACCGCCCAGGCCGTCGCGTACGCGGCCGCGACCACCAGCGCCCGCCGCCGGTCCGTCAGCGCCCCCTGCCGGACGAACATCGTCACGTAGCAGACGTGCGCCGCCGCGAAGGAGCCCATGCCGGCCAGGAACGCGGTGTCGTCGCCGAGCTGGAGCAGGACGTCCCCGCCGCCGCTGAGCAGCAGCGCCGGGGCCAGCAGCTTCGGCGCCTCCCGCGCGGCCGCGGCGGCCGCCGTGACGCTGTGCGCGGCCAGCAGCGGCATCAGGGCCGGCTTGGTGGCGTGCCGCAGGGCGGAGGTGTCGGTGAGGATCGCGCCCAGATGGGCCGCCGAGGTGGCGGCGAAACCGGTGAGCAGGCCGGTGGTGGCGCGCAGGCGCCCGCCGAGAACGGCGCGGGTGGTCGTACGGATGCTCATGCGGCGGTGTCCTCCGGGTGATGGGGCGGGCGGCCCGTCCGTCCGCACCCTGGGCGGACGGGCCGCCCGTTCGCACCCTAGGTGACCGGACCCGTCCGGGGAAGGGCATGTTACCCGCGCGTAGCCCGGGGTGGACCGGCCGGGCGCGGCGGGTGGACGGCCGGTGCCGGTGCCGGGGGCGGCCCGGCCGACCGGGCGCCGGCCAATTCCCGGCGAGGTCCGGTTGCTGCCACCGGCGGCCGCGCCCACCGTCTAGTCTGGTCCACGACATGGAGCAGCAGGAGTACGCGGCCGGCACCACGCGGGTGGCCGGCGGCACGTCGGACGGGCGCACGGGCGGGGCGGGGCAGGGCACCACCGTCGCCGTCGTCGTCGTACGCGAAGCCGGTCCTGACGCTCCGCAGGAGCCCGCCCCCGCGGCCCTCTCGCCCGATCCGGGACTGCTCCGGCTCGCGCGCTGGTTCGCCGAGGCCGATCCCGCCACCGCCGACGACCTCTGCGTCGCCTCCTTCGGCCTGTACCCGGCCCGCCACTTCGGCGTTCCGACCGAGCCGGCGGCCGGCCCGGAGACGGTGGCGGGCGACGCGGCCGTCAGCTGGTGGCACGGCCCCACCGCGTACGCCCCCGCCGCGCTCCGGGTGCGCGAGCCGAGGCCGGCGCGCCGCCAGCGCCGGGCCCGGCGGGACGACGGGGCGCTGCCCGCCGTCCGCTCAGGTGCCAAGCCGGGCCCGCCCGGCAAGCACCGCAAGCCCGAGCCGGCCCGTTCGGCCGCCGGTGCGCAGGATCGTTCCGCCGCCGCCGAGCGCCGGATCGCGGCCCGGCTGCTGCTCGCCCACCCGCTGGTCACGGCCTCCGGGCCGCACGCCGACGGGTTCCCGCTGATCCGGCGTCACCGGGACTGGCTGACCGGGCAGTTCGACACCCTGCTGGGGTACCGCCTGGTGGTCGGCCCCTGGCACGCCCGGCTCTGCAAGGCCGGACTGGGCCCCGGCGCGGCCCGGCGCCTCGAACACCCCGGCACCGGAGCCCCGTTCACCCCGGGCGGCTACGCCCAGCTCGCCCTCGCGCTGGCCCTGCTGGTGGACGCCCCCGAGCGCCTCCCGCTCGGGCACCTGCTGGCGCGGATGCGGGCCGCCGCCCCCGGGCCGGCCGCCGCACCCGCCGACCTCGCCATGGCCCTCGCCGTGCTGGCCGAGTGGCAGGTGCTCGGCGGGATACCCGCCGGCCCGGCCGAGGACGGCGTCGTCCTGACGGTCGACCGGGAGCTCGCCCGCGCCGTTCCCGCCGGGCCGCCCGGACCGGCCGACGACGCCGCCGACCTGATCCGCCGCGCCGCCGAGGCCGATCCCGGCACCGCCGTCCGCCGCCGGCTCGCCGAGACCCCGGCCGTGCTCGCCGCGGACCTGCCCGAGGACCAGCGCGGCTGGCTCGACCTCCACCACCGGACCGGCCCGGCCGCGCTCGCCGAGTTCCTCGGCCTGGAGGCCGAACCGCGGGCGGAGGGCGTCGCCCTGCTCGACCCCGCCGACGAGCTCACCGATCTCGCCCTGCCCGGCGCCGACGCCCTCGCCCAGGCCGCCCTGCTGCTGGTCGAGCGCCTGGTCGAGGAGGTCCGGCCGCTGCCCGGCGAGGCCATCGGCCCGGACGTCCCGATTCCGGACGCGCTGATAGACGGCGTCCTCGGGGACATCGCGGACGACTACGGCCTCCCGGTCGACCGGCGCCGCGACTACCTGGCCGACCGCACCGCGCTGCGCCGCGACGCGCTCGACCTGCTGCACCGGATGGGCCTGATCGTCCGCGCACCCCGCGGCACCCGCCCGCCGGGCTGGCTGCTCCGCGCCCCCGCCGCCCGCTTCGCGCCCGCGCCCGACCTGCTCCCCGTCCCCGGGACGGGCCGGCACTCCCGGCGGGAGGGCCCGGTCGTGGTCCCCGCGCCCGGTGGCCCCCGGGCGGAGCAGCGGGCCTGAGCGCTCCGGCGGGGAGGCGGAACCGGTTCCGGAAGGACGAGAGCACCGCGTCCGGGGGCCGGATCGCGGTGCCAGGGGGTCAGGAGGCGGCGGCCGCACCGGCGCGCCGCCGGGGCCGGCGGGTCAGCGTCTGGCGGTGGCCGTCGTGAGCGGGCCGTGCTGGACGGTTTCGACGGTGGCTCCGACGCCCAGGGAGCCGAGGGCGACGGAGGCGAGAACGGCGGCACAGGCCAGGAAGCGGCGGTGGCGCTGGGGGAGCGGGAAGCGCGGTTCCTGGAGGGTCGCCGGAGGGTTGGCGTTCATGACAGAGAGCGTTCCAGCGCGGTGTGAACGAGCGGTACGCGCGGGTGAAGTCCGGATGGGGGCTGGGCGTCGGTTCGTGCCGACAGGGCCTTTGGGCGCGGGCCCCACCCCGGGTCGGGTGGGGCGGCCGGGGTGCCGGCGGTTCACCCGGAGGGAGGTCGGGGGCCCCGCCGGGCGTCGGCCATCGCCTCGCCGACGGCGACCCGGACGGCGTCCCGCAGGCCGTGCGCGGCGTGGAACCGCGAGGGGCCGGCCGCCGGGTCCTCGCGCAGCTCCTTCACCAGGGCGAGGCAGAGCAGCAGCATCACCACGACGAACGGCAGCGCGACCAGGATGGTGGCGTTCTGCAGCGCGGTGAGCCCGCCGGCGAGCAGCAGCGCGGCGGCCACGCCGCCCATCAGGATGCCCCAGACCACCACCAGCCAGGTGCGCGGGTGCAGGGAGCCGCGGCTGGAGAGCGAGCCGAGCACGAGCGAGGCGGAGTCGGCGCTGGTGATGAAGAAGGTCATCACCAGCAGTACCGCGATCACGCTGGTCACCGCGCCGAGCGGGAGCGAGCGCAGCATCTCGAACAGCGACGCCTCGGCCCCCTGCGGGATGGTGGCCACCAGGTCGGCCTCACCGGTGGAGTTCAGCCGGATCGCCGTTCCGCCCATCACGCAGAACCAGACCACCGTCGCCCCGCTGGGCACCAGCAGCACGCCGGTGAGGAACTGCCGGATGGTCCGGCCGCGCGAGATCCGGGCGATGAAGGTGCCGACGAACGGCGCCCAGGAGAGCCACCAGGCCCAGTAGAAGATCGTCCAGGAGCCGAGCCAGTCCTCGTCGGTGAACGCGCCGGTCTGGCTCGACATCACGAGCAGGTCGGAGAGGTAGCCGCCGACGGTGGACGGGATGGCGTCCAGCACGAAGACGGTCGGGCCGAACACGAAGACGAAGAGCATGATCAGCGACGCCAGGACGACGTTCGAGGTGGAGAGCCACTTGACGCCCTTGTGCACGCCGGAGAAGGCGGAGAGGACGAAGGCGGCGGTCAGCGAGCCGATGATGACCAGCTGGGTGCGCTCGGTGTTCTCGACCGAGGAGATGAAGCCGAGGCCGTCCGCCACCTGGAGGGCGCCCAGGCCGAGGCTGGTCGCGGAGCCGAAGACGGTGGCGAACACCGCGAGCAGGTCGATCGCCCGGCCGGGCCAGCCGTCCGCCCCACGCTGCCCGATCAGCGGCACGAAGGCGGCGGAGATCCGGTTGCCCCGGCCCTTGCGGAAGGTGGTGTAGGCGAGTGCCAGGCCGCCGACCGCGTAGATCGCCCAGGGGTGCAGGGTCCAGTGGAAGAGCGAGAACTCCAGTGCCTGCTGGGCGGCGGCCGGGCTCTGCGGCTCCAGGCCGGAACCGGGCTGCGGGGCGGCGTAGAGCTGGAGCGGTTCGCCGACGCCGTAGAACATCAGACCGATGCCCATGCCGGCGCTGAACATCATCGCGACCCAGGCGAGGGTGGAGAACTCCGGCTCGTCGTCGTCGCGGCCGAGCCGGATCCGGCCGAAGCGGCTGAACGCGAGCAGGACGGTGACGACCAGGAAGACGTCGGCGGCGACCACGAACAGCCAGCCGAAGTTGTGCAGCACCCAGTCGAGCGCGGTGTCGGACGTCCGGCCGAGCGAGTCCTTGGCGAAGACGCCCCAGGCGACCACCCCCAGCACCAGGACGGCACTGACGCCGAACACGATCCGGTCGACCGGGAGGGTCGCGGCGGGTTCGTCAGGGCCTGGTGGCTGACTGCTCATGAGGGTCCCTCTCCTGGCGTACTGGACGGTCGGCGACACGATCGGAAAATGGATACATGTCGTACTATGTCCAGTCGTTGAGCGGAGCGGGTGGAGGGCACGCCGAGGAGGGCCGAGCAGACGGGTCGTCAGGACGGTGTCGGTCGGTGCGAGGCGGTGCGAGGCGGTGCGAGGCGGTGCGAGGCGGTGCGAGGCGGTGCCGGAGGGCGGCGGCCGTCAGGCGGCGGCGTACGCGTGGGTGGTCGGGCGGGCCGTGGCCAGGTACCCGGCCAGGGCCCGCCGGCTGCGGGTCAGGTCGCCGATCCGGGACTCGAGTTCGGTGAGCTCGCCGCGCAGGGTGGCGAGCAGATCGGGGCAGGCCTCCAGGGCCGGGAGGGGGCCGCTCGCGCACGGCAGGATCCCGGCGATCACCCGGGTGGGCAGGCCCGCCGCCAGCAGGCCGCGGATCTGCCGCACCCGGACCTGGGCGTCCTCGCCGTACTCGCGGGAGCCGGCGGCCGACCTCGCCGGTGTGAGCAGCCCCTGCTCCTCGTAGTACCGCAGCAGGCGGGTGGACACCCCGGTCAGGCGGGCGAGTTCTCCGATGCGCATGACCGGGCGAACACCCGCTCGGACCGGGCTGTTCCCGGCCGGCCGGCCGGGCCTTGGGCCCGGGCGGCGCGCCGGTGCCGCTACCCGGCCACGAAGTCCAGCACCAGCTGGCGCAGTCCGGGTAGCCGTTCTACCGTCGGCAGGTGGCCGGCGGCGAGTTCGACCAGCCGGGCGCCCGGGATGCCCTCGGCCAGGGCGCGGTGCTGGCCGGGCGTCACCAGCATGTCCTCGGTGGTGCTGATCACCAGCGTTGTGAAGTGCGGACGGGAAGTCACCGTCCGATGCGGTCATACGTCGGTGGAAGTACGGTCCAACGTCAGCGTTCAAGCCCAGCTACATCGCCCTACCTGCGGCTCTTCCTGACAGGAGTCGCTGACGTGAAGCCGCTTCCCGCTGACACCGCACCTGAACACCACACGGGCGATCTGCCCGAGTGGCCTCTTGATCCTATGCCGGCATCACCCGCCACAGACCTCGATCCTCGTCCCATACCGCCCAGTGCTCCAGCGGGAGCCGCGGAAGCTTAGCCAGGTTATGGTTCCCATGAGCGATATGCGAGTAGTGCACAAGCCTAGGTTCCGAGTCCTCCCCCTCGTCTCCCTCGCCGAATGCTTGAATGTCACCTTCGTCATCCAGAAAGACCGACTCGACGGGAGCTCCGTCGAATACCTTGTCTGTCACGTAGGCAACGTCGTCGCTTTCCGGGAGATAGAAAGGGCCAAGGTGTCCCGGAATTCCAATATCCGAGTCCGAAAATTCGATCATTTCACGCTTTCGCAAGCCTCAGTGATTACTCTTCCCAATGTTACATGAACGGCATCTCAATTCACCATTGCAAGGACAGCCGTTCCCACCCTTCGACTTGGGCCAGACGTGGTCGACGTGGCCTTCATTGTTCGGCGGAGTGACGCCCCTCTTCGACTGCTTGGGCTTGACCACAACGACCCTGCAGTCCTCACACCGTGCCGTTCCGCCGCCCTTCTCCTTGGCGGCCGTCCATACCTTCTTCTTTCCGCCCCGGGTGAATTTGGTTGTGGGCGCCCGCCCGTGCGGACAGTACAAGCCATCGTTGTGGGTGAGGAGATCGTTGTCCCCATCGAGAACGGTGAAGGTGTGGAGGTCGCCAACTGTCAAGTTGTAGACAAGGCTGTCGTCCTGGATTCCGTAGTCGACAACGGATTGGACAACGACCAACGAACCGTCGGGTGAGAGCAGGCGATCACCGGCGTCGATCGCCTCAACGGGCACCCATCCTGCATCCTCCACCAGCATCGGATGTCCGGCGGTCGCCGTCAGCCCAGGAGTCGCATACGGTCCGCCGGTGTTGATGCCGATCAGGTGCTGTGAAGTGCGGACGGGAAGTCACCGTCCGATGCGGTCATACGTCGGTGGAAGTACGGTCCAACGTCAGCGTTCAAGCCCAGCTACATCGCCCTACCTGCGGCTCTTCCTGACAGGAGTCGCTGACGTGAAGCCGCTTCCCGCTGACACCGCACCTGAACACCACACGGGGAAGTCGGGGGCGACGACGGTGCGGTGGGCGGCGAGGTCGTCCAGCAGCGCTCCCCAGTTGTCCCGGGCGCTGTCGCCGGCGCCGTGGGCGAGCAGCAGGCCGGGCCGGAGCCGCGGACGATCCTGGCCAGCGGTGGCGGTGCGGTGGCGGTCTTCTCCGCCATGGTGGGGCTCCTGTTCGGCGGTGGACGTCTCGGTGCCTGGCACGGTAGGAGTTCACACCGGTGTGAAGGTCAAGCCCGGGTCCCGAGGCCGGGGTCGAGGGTCCGGGGGCCGGGCCCGGTAGGAGGGTTCGGGCCCGGCCGCCGACGATGCGCGGGATCGGCTGACGCGGCGCGGGGCACGACCTTATGATCCGGGGCGTGACCGGGGGACTGCGCACAGCGAGACCGACCGGGCGGACAGCCGCTCCGGTCCGGCGCTCCGCCGCCCGTCGCGTCCGACGCGCCACGCGCTGTCGCTGATCCCGCCCGCCCGCCGCCCCGCCGGGCCGGAGCGGGCCCGCGCCATCGGCGCCCCCGTCCCCGCCCGCGCGGCCGCACAGCCCGCCCGACCGTCCACCGAGACCGAACGGAAGTGTGCCCGTGCCCACCGAGAACACCACCCGGACCACCCTCGCGAGCCCGATCCCCACCGAGGCCGCGTACGACCGTGTGCGCCGCCAGCAGTGGCTGGCCGGCGAGGCGCGCGCCGACTGCGTCGAGCGCCGGACCCTGCTGCGGATGCTCGCCGCCGCCGGCGTGCTCGCCGCCGGTGGGCTGCTCACCCCCGGCCGCGCGTACGCGCAGGGTCCGGCGTCCCCCGTACCCGCTGCGAACCCGGAGCCGGCGGTGCCCGTGGCGGACGCGGCGTCCCCCGTGCCCGGGATCGTCAAGCCGCTGCCCGCCGAGTGGTTCGTCCCGCGCGGGACCAACGCCGAGATGCGCTGGGACGCGCTGCGCGACGCGCAGGGCGGGATCGGCCGGCACGTCCCGGTGGAGCGGTTCTTCGTCCGCAACCACACCAGCACTCCGGTGATCGACGCCGACGGCTGGCGGCTGCGGCTCTTCGGCAGCGGCCTGCGCGGCGGCCCGAGCGCCGAGTGGCCGGTCGAGTTCGGCCTGGCGGACCTGCGCGCGCTGCCCGCCACCAGGATCAGCGCCCTGATCGAGTGCGCGGGCAACGGCCGCGGCTTCTACGCCACCCAGCAGAACCAGACCGTGCCCGGCACCCCCTGGACGCTCGGCGGGGTCGGCTCCGCCCAGTGGCGCGGCGTTCGGCTGGCCGAGGTGCTGCGCCGGGCCGGCCTGACCCGCGCCGCGGTGGACGTGCTGCCCAGCGGCCTCGACCCGGAGTACGTGAGCGGCGGCGTCGGCCTCGGCCGGGTGCGCCGCCCACTGCCGGTCGCGAAGGCGCTGGACGACGTCCTGCTCGCCTACGAGATGAACGGCGAACCGCTGACGCCCGACCACGGCGCGCCCGTCCGGCTGGTGGTGCCGGGCTGGATCGGGATCGCCTCGATCAAGTGGGTCGGCTCGATCGAGGTCGCCGACCAGCCGCTCTACTCGCCGTGGAACACCGACTTCTACCGGCTGTTCGGCCCCGACTACCCGGCCGGGGGCAGCGCGCCGGTCACCACCCAGGTGGTGAAGAGCGCCTTCGAACTCGCCCGGGGCGCCGTGCTGGAGGCGGGCCGCGAGCACCGCCTGCACGGGCGCTCCTGGTCGGGCGCGGCCCCCGTCCGCCGGGTCGAGGTGAGCACCGACGGCGGCCTGCGGTGGCACCGCGCCGACCTCCGGGACGAGCCGCGCGCCGACAACTGGACGCGCTGGAGCTTCGACTGGCGGCCGGACCGGCCCGGTCCGTACGAGCTGCGGGCCCGCGCGACCGACCGCCGCGGCAACACCCAGCCCGAGACGGCCGTGTTCAACCGCGAGGGCTATCTGTTCGACGCGGTGGTGGTCCACCCGGTGACGGCGGCCTGACGTTTCTCAGATGCTCGGCCGGACCTCGTACGGGGCCGGGTGCGGCGTCTCGTACGGCGTCAGCACCAGCCGCACCACGTCCTCCAGCCGCCGTCGGGCGTCGCCGAGCGTGGTGCGGCCGGTCACCCAGGCGGTCAGCTCGCCCTGCCAGGCGTGGCCGACGATGTGCCGCACCAGATCGCTGGCGGCGGCCGGCACTTCGGCCATCACCGCCTGGAGCGCGGTGCTGTCGGCCCGCGCCATGCCCTGCAGCGCCTCGCTGGCGAAGGGGTCGGTGGAGGCGGCGACGGCCACCCGGAGCCGGGCCAGTTCGGGCTGGCGCTGATAGGCGCGCATGCCTCCGCGCACGAAGCGCACCACCCGGTCGGTGGCCCCCAGTCCGGCCCGCGGCCCGCGCAGCTCCGCCACCAGGTCGGCCAGCAGCAGCCGGTGCCACTCGGCGATGGCCGCGGCCAACAGGTGGTCCTTGGAGGAGAAGTAGCGGTACGCCGTCCCGAGGGCGACTCCGGACCGCTCGCAGACCTGCTTCATCTGCAGCCGCTCGACACCGATCTCGTTCACCAGGGCGAGCGCGGCCGCGATCAGGGACTCGCGGCGTTCGAGCTGACGTGGAGACATCGCCTCCACCGGTCGTGGTGACAGGTCAACCTTGGTCACCCGCACCATGATACGGCTCGGAACCGCTCAGGAGTATGACGCCGACCGGTCGGCCCGCGTTCGCCCGCCGTCCACCGCCCGCCGGCCGGGGCGGGCGGTGGACGGCCGGGTCAGCGCGGCCGGGGCGCCCGGTCGCGGATCAGGGCCTCCTGGACGGCGGAGGCGACCAGCCGGCCGTCCCGGTCGTAGAACTCGCCGAGCGACAGCCCCCGGCCGTCCGAGGAGGAGGGGCTGCGCTGGGCGAACAGCAGCCACTCGTCGGCCCGGAACGGACGGTGGAACCACATCGCGTGGTCCAGCGAGGCCATGATCAGCCGGGGCGGCTCGGTGCGCTGGAAGAAGTTCGGCTGGACGTGCAGCCCGGCCGTCGAGGCCAGCGTGAGGTCCGAGAGGTAGGTGAGCGCGCAGACGTGCAGCAGCCGGTCCCCGGCGGGCAGCGGGGAGGCGGTGCGCAGCCAGACGAACTGCTGCGGCATGCCCGGGACGGCCGGCGGCACCCCGGGCGCGTCCGCCGGGACGAACCGCAGGTCCAGCGAGCCGAAGCCGCCCGTGCGGCTCAGCTCGGCGCGGGCCGCGGCGTCCCAGCCCGCGAGCGCGTCCGGCAGCTCCTCGGGGCCGGGCAGCGGCGGCATGTCCCGGTGGCGGTCGGCAGCGGGCTCGGGCCGCTTGAAGGAGGCGGAGAGGGTGAAGATCACCTGGTCGCCCTGGACGGCGGTCACCCGGCGGGTGGCGTAGGAGAGGCCCTGGCGGACCCGGTCGACCTCGTAGCGGATCGGGTGGGCCGGGTCGCCGGGGAGCAGGAAGTAGCTGTGCAGGGAGTGCACGTCGCGGTCGTCGCCGACGGTGTGCCCGGCGGCCGTCAGCGCCTGCGCGGCGACCTGGCCGCCGAAGGCGCGCATCGGGGCCCCGGCATGGCAGCGCCCCCGGAACGTGTTCTCGTCCAGCCGCTCGATCCGCAGCAGATCGGCGAACGAGCCGGCGATGTCGTCGGCCCGTCTCTCCTTCTCGGTCAGGTCTGTCACGGGGACATAGTGGCAGAAGCCGCCGTCCGGCGGTGTGATCTGGGTAACCCCCCGACCGGAGAACAGCGGTAGAACCTGTTTCAGTACCGGGGGCCGAAGGCCGGGCGGCCGACGGATTGTCAGTAGCCCCTCCTAGCGTGCTCCGCATGACGCAAGCCGCACACGCGTACGCCTATCTGCGCCCGTCCGCCGTTCTCGACGGTGCCGACGGCCCGCGCCTCGCCCTGGAGACCTCCGGCGGCACCACGCCGCTCGGGGCGGTCGCCAACCCGCGCTTCTTCGCGGGCTTCCTGGCCGACCCGGCCCCGGCCGCCGCCGCGCTGCTCGCGGTCGCCGACGTCGCCGCCGCCCGCTACTACCAGCCGCAGCTGCGCGCCTCGCTCGACCCGGTGGTCACCGCCAACGGCGACCGGCTGCGCTTCGAGTCCTTCTCCGGCTGCTGCGGCGTCTACGCCCGGCTCGACGTGCTCCGGGCCGGACTCGACGGCGACGACATCGGCCACGGCACCACCAACGTCGACGTCAACAACCCGCTGCGGGAGGCGCTGACCCGGATCGGTCCGGCCGAGCCGCTGCACCTCGCGGTCGGGCCCGACGCGCTGGAGGTCACCACCTTCGACGGGCCGGTCGTCGAGAAGAAGGTCCCGCTGCCGGAGCGCTGGGTGCGCGGCTTCGCCGAGACCCAGGTGACGGCCGCCGCCTTCGACCTGCGCGCCGAACTGCCCGCCGCCGAGGCGGTCCGCTTCCTGCGCTCGCTGCCGCGCGGCGGCGGGCGGGCCAGGGCCGCCGCCGGCTGGGTCGTGCCGGCCGGACGGACGCTGCGCCCGACCACCCGGCCCGTCCCCGGCGCGGTCTGCCTGCCCGGCCCGGAGCGGCTGGCGGCGCTCCAGCGGGTGCTGCGCCACGCGCTGGCCCTGCGGGTGTACGGCCCGGTGGCGGGCGACGGCCCGGCGGCCTCGGCCTGGGAGGTGGTGCTGCCCGGCATGCGCCTCACGCTCACCCTCTCGCCCGACGCCTCCCGCGGCTTCTCCGGCGAGGGCGGGGTCCTCGGCGCGCTGGCCACCGGCACCGCCGAGCAGGACGCCGAACTGGTCGCGGTGCTGCTGGCCTGGGAGCCGAGGATCGACGTCGCCGAGCTGGCCGAGCAGTCCGGGCTCACCCCGGCCCGGGTCCGGGCCGCGCTCACCCGGCTCGGCACCGCCGGGCAGATCGGCTACGACACCGCCGAGGCCGCGTACTTCCACCGTCAACTGCCCTACGACGCGCACCGGGCCGAGGCGCGGAACCCGCGGCTGCGGGCCGCGCACGCGCTGGTCGCGGCCGGCGCGGTACGGCTGGCGCCGGGCGGCGCGCTCGCCGAGGTCACGGTGGACGACCACCTCCAGCGGGTGCGGACGGACGGGGCGGGCCGGGTGAGCTGCACCTGCCTCTGGTGGGCCAAGTACCGGGGCGGGCGGGGGCCGTGCAAGCACGCACTGGCCGTCGCCGTCGTCCGGGAGCGGGCCCTGAGCGGACGGGAGGCGGGCGCGTGAGCGGCGTCGAGGAGCTGTTGCGGGCGGTGCGCGAGGGGCGGACACCGCAGGTGCCGGCGCTGGTCGCGGCGCTCGGCCCGGCCGAGCGGCGGGCCTGCCTGCCGGAGCTCAAGGAGCTGCGCAAGCAGGTCCGCGGTGAGTGGTCGAAGGAGGCGAACGCCCGGGCCGGGGCGCTGCTGGTGGCCGGGGCGGGCTGTCACGCCGGCCCGGCCGGCGCCGCCACCTGGATCGGCGGGCGGGACTTCACCGGCCGCTCCTGGGCCCGCCACCCCGCGCTCGGCGAGGTCGTCCTGGCCCAGCCGGTCGACTGGCAGATCGAGGTGGCCACCCGGCTGGCGGCACGCCGGGGCTCGGGCTGGAACTGGGAGCTCTACCCGCTGATCGAGCGGGTGGTCCGGCGCACCGGCTGCCCGGTGCCGGCCACCGACGCCTTCACCACCGAGTGGCTGGCCCGGATCGGCGGCGGCGACGCCCGCCGGGGCTGGGTCAGGACGCTGCTGGAGTGCTTGCGCGGGGACGCCTTCACCCCGGTGCTGCTGCCCCGGGTGTTCGAGCTGGCGGACGTCGGATGGCAGCTGGAGCAGGGGCGCACCGACCGGCCCGGGGACTCCTGGCCCGCCGCCATCGCCGGGCTGGCCGAGGACGGGGTGCTGGACCGCGCCGAGCTGCTCGACCTGTGCCTGGCCCGGCTGGTGCGCGGCGGCAAGCCGGCCGACCAGCGGGCCTTCCTCGCCGTCCTGGTGGCGCTCGCGCCCACCCCGGACGAGTACGCGCGGCAGGTCCGCGGCCTGGTCGCGCTGCTGGACGGGCTCTCGGTCGTCGCGGGCCACGCCCAGCAGGTGCTCGCCGAGCTGGACGGCGCCGGGGCGATCGACCCCGAGGTCCTGGCGGAGGCCTCGGCGGTGGTGCTGTTCCGGACCGAGAAGAAGCTCGTCCGGGCCCAACTGGGCTGGCTGGACAAGGCCGCCCGGCGCTCGCCCGACCGGGCCGGCCCGGTCGTCCTGGCGGTGGCCGAGGCCTTCGGCCACCCCGACACCGCCCTCCAGGAGCGGGCCCTCACGGTGGTGGCCCGGCACCTCAGGGCGGCCGGCGAGGCCGTGCTGCCCGACCTGCGCTTCGCCGCCGAGGGGCTGAACCCGGCCCACCACGCCCGCGCGGGCGAGCTGCTGGGCGCGCCGGTCGGCGGCGACGACCCGGACACCGGGTGGAGCGAGCTGCTCCCGCCCGCCCCGGTGCCGAGGCCGCTGGGCGAGCCCGTCGCGACGCCGGCCGAGGTCGCCGAGGAGCTGTCCGCGCTGCTGGCCGCCGAGCGGCCCGAGGTCGCCGTCTTCGAACGCACCCTGGACGGCCTGGTCCGGCACGCCCACCTCGACCGCGCCGCACTCGCCGAGGCCCTCGCGCCGGTGCTGCGGGTGCACCCGTGGCACGGCGTCGGCCGGTGGCACGACTGCGGGCCGGCGGACATCCTGTACGTCGCGGCCGCGATCGCCGGTCAGGCCGATCCGCACGAGCGGGGCCCGGTCTTCCGGAAGAAGGTCCGGAGCCCGCTGCGCGGCGAGCACAACACGCCGTACGGCCGGGTGTTCGCCGCCCGGCTGACCGAGGCGGCCGAGCGGGTCACGGCCGACCGGCCGCCGCTGCTGCTCGCCACCCCCACCGACGCCACCGGCGCGCTGGCGGCGGCCGCGCTGGTCGACCGGCTGGCCCGGTACCAGACGGCGGGCGTCGAGCCGGGGGAGGCCGACCTGCACGCGGCGCTGCTGCGGCTCACCGTGACCACGGACGAGACCGTGCTGGCCGCCGCCGACCGGCTGACCTCACCGGCCGGGCGCTGGGCGGCCCGCTGGCTGCGCGAGGGCGGCCTGCCCGGCCAGCCCTCCGAGCGGGTGCGGTTCGCACCCGGCCGGGGCGTCGGGAGCCGCGCCCTCTACCAGGAGCGCTGGTGGGAGGACGTGAAGCGGATCTGCGTCGCCCAGCCCGGTCTCGGCGCCGGTCCGCGGGGCCCGGCGGGCGAGCGACTGGGCGCCGACTTCCGGGCCCTGCTGGAGGGCACCGAGCCGAGCGTGGCGCGGGCCCGGCAGCAGAACGAGTGGCTCTGGCAGCCGACCGCGCACTGGGCCGCCGTCCTGCCGCACCACCGGGAGGAGCTGGCCGCCCGCTGGCTGGACTGGTTCGCCGACTGCGCCGACCGCGAGCGGCGCGGCGCGGCCGGGCTGCTGCCCGTCCTCGCCGAGGCCGGCGGCCCCGCCGGGACGGCGCTGCACCTGGCGCTGGCGTACGGGCTGGGCGCCCGGTTCCCCGAGGACCGCACGGCCGCCGTGGACGCCCTGCTCGTCCTCGCCGCCCGCGGCCACCTCGACGGGGCGCTGCTCGGCCGCGAGCTGGGCGTGTTGGTCACCGAGGGCACGGTGAAGCCGAGCCGGCTCACCCAGGCGCTGGCCGTCGCCGCCGGGACGGGCGCGTACGGGACGGTCTGGTCGGTGCTGGCCCCCGCGCTGCCGGCCGTGCTGTCGGGCGAGCCGCCGAGGGGCGCCGCGGACCTGGTCGGGACCGCCGCGGACTGTGCCCGTCGCTGCGCGGCGCGGGGCCCGATCGCCGAGGTGGGGGAGGTGGCGGCCCGGTCCGGTACGGGCCGGTTGGTGAAGGAGGCACGGGCCCTGCGCGACGTCCTGGCCGGGTGAGGCGGGGTGGCCGGGGCGGCCGGGCGGGGACGCGGTGGGGTGGTGGGGTGGTCGGGCCCCTAGGGTGAGCTCGTCCCCGTCACCGTCGCACCCCGCCCGGAGCACCCGTGCTGCATCTGCGCCTGATCGTCCCCGTCGACCTGCGCGACGCCGTCCTCGGCAGCCTGGACGACTCCGTCGGCGTCACCCATGTGGTGCTGCTGCCGGACGCCGCCGTCCGGCCCGCCGGGGACGTGGTGCTCTGCGACGTGGCGCGCGAGTCGGCGGACGAGGTACTGGCGGCCCTGCGGGCGACCGGGCTGTCCGAGCGCGGGGCGATCAGCGCCGAGGAGGTCGCGCTGACCCTCTCGGCCGCCGCCGACGAGGCCGAGCGGCACGCGCCGGGGGAGGGGGCGGACGCGCTGGTCTGGGAGGCGGTCTCCGAGATCACCCACGAGGAGTCCACGCTCACCGCCGTCTACCTGGCCTTCCTCACCGTCGCGACGATGCTGGCGGCCTGCGGCGCGGTGCTGGACAGCGCGGTCCTGGTGGTCGGCGCGATGGCCGTCGGGCCGGAGTTCGGGCCGCTGGCGGGGCTCTGCGTCGCGCTGGTCCAGCGGCGGGCCCACCCCGCCCTGCGGTCGCTGACCGCGCTGGTGGCCGGGTTCGCGGTCGCGATGGCGCTGACCGTCCTCTTCTCGCTGCTGATGGACGAGTTCGGCCTGTTCAGCCGGGCGAGGTTCGACGGTGTGCGGCCGAACACCTCGTTCATCTGGCAGCCGGACGCGACCTCCTTCGTGGTCGCCTTCCTCGCGGGTGTGGCCGGCCTGCTCTCGCTGACCTCGGCGAAGGCCGGGATGCTGGTCGGCGTGGCGATCTCGGTGACCACCGTGCCGGCGGCCGCCAACGCGGCCGTCGCGCTGGGCTACGGCGACCTGAACCAGTTCCGGGGCTCCAGCGTGCAGCTGCTGCTGAACCTGTCGGGGATCGTGGTGGCGGGCGTGCTGACGCTGCTGGTGCAGCAGGGCGCCTGGCGGCTGATCCGCCGCCGGGCGGAGCGGGCGGCGGCGGGCTGACGGCGCCGCCGCGCACCCGGCGGGCCGCGGTGGTCCGCGCTGGGCCGGGTGCGCGGCGGGTGCCCGTTCAGACGGTGACGCCGTCGCCCTCCGCGGCGTCCTTGGGCCGGGCCGGGCCGCCCGCCGCCGAGGCCGGGCCGTCCGGGACGAGCAGTTCGCGTCCGCCCTGCGGCAGTGCCGCGACGGCCCGCCACCAGAGCCGCAGGGCGGGCGGTTCCGCCGGCTCGAACGGCTTGCCGGGGCGGGGCACCGTCAGCCGGGCGCCGAGCGCCCGGGCCGCGCCGACCACCCGCTCGGCGGGCTCCTCCCACGGGTGCGGCGCCAGGTTGAAGGTGCACCAGTGGATCGGCAGCAACAGCTCGCCGCCGAGGTCGAGATGGGCCCGGACACCCTCCTCGGGCGTCATGTGCACCTCGGGCCAGAAGTCGCTGTACGCGCCGACCTGCATCATCGTCGCGTCGAACGGGCCGAGCCGGCGGCCGATCTCGGCGAACCCGGGGAAGTAGCCGGTGTCGCCGCTGTGGAAGATCCGGTGCCCGCCGCCGGAGACCACCCAGGACGCCCAGAGGAACAGCGCGCTGGTGCGCGGGCCGCGGCTGCAGTAGTGCCGGGCCGGAGTGGCGGTCAGGGTCAGCCCGGCGACCTCGGCCGACTCCCACCAGTCCAGCTCCACGATCCGGTCGGCGGGTACGCCCCAGTGCGCCAGGTGCGCGCCGACCCCGAGCGGGACGGCGAAGACCGCGCCGGTGGCGTTCAGCGCGCGGACGGCGGCCATCTCCAGGTGGTCGTAGTGGTCGTGCGAGACCACCACCACGTCCACCGGGCCGAGTTCGGCGAGCGGCAGCGGGACCGGGTGCAGCCGCTTGGGGCCGGTCCAGCCGAACGGCGAGCAGCGCTCGCCCCAGACCGGGTCGAAGAGCACCCGGCGGCCGCCGATCTCGGCCAGCACGGTGGCGTGGCCGAGCCAGGTCAGCCGCAGCCCGGAGGCGGCTGGCCGGGCCAGGTCGACGGGGAGCAGCCGGTGCAACGGCACGGCCGCGGTGGGCGCCCGGCGGGTCTTGTCGGCGCCGAGCTGGGCGCGGGTGATCTCCAGCGGGGTGCGCTCGTACACCAGCCGGCGGGTCGGCAGCGGGTTGCGGAAGGCGCCGTCGGCGAACTGCGGCGAGCGGTGGATCCGGGCCAGCCGTTCGCCCCGGGGCTCGGCCCCGAAGGCGTCCGTCCGGACCCGGTGCCAGGCCGCTCGGGGCAGTGCGGCCAGGCCCGGGGCCGTTCCGGTCGCGGCGGGGGCGGAGAACTGCGAGGCCAGGCCGGCGAGGCGGGAGAACCACGGGACGGGGCGGGGCACGGTACCTCCAAGGGCGGCTACGGCTACCGGGCATGCCGGGGCGCGTACGCACGGCGGCGAGACCGTTGCGGTACGACGACCATCTCGTCGGAGGTTACTCGTTGTGGGCTGTCCGGACCCGGTGGACGGCCCCACGCGTGCCGTTCGGCGTACGCCGGGCCGAGCGGGTCCGGCGACCGGCCGGTCCGGCGGCGGTCCGGCAGCGGTCCGGTGCGTCCCGTGGCGCCCCGCTCCGCCCGTGCCGCCCGGCCGCGTTCGGGTGTGCCCCGCCGGGCTCAGGCGTAGAAGCGGGTGATCGTCTCCGCCACGCAGTGCGGCTTCTCGCTCTCCGCGCTGGTGATGGTGAACCTGACCACCGCCTGGACGCCGCCGGGCACCTCGGTCGCGGAGACCAGCTCGGCGGTGGCCCGCAGGGCCGTGCCGACCGGCACCGGGGCCGGGAAGCGCACCTTCTCCGAGCCGTAGTTGAGCGCCATCCGAACGCCCTCGACGCTGTAACACTCCTTGGCCAGCACCGGGATCATCGACAGCGTGAGGTAGCCGTGCGCGATGGTCGAGCCGAACCGGCTCTTCTCGGCCCGCTCCGGATCGACGTGGATCCACTGGTGGTCGCCGGTGGCCTCGGCGAACAGGTCGATCCGCTCCTGCTCGACGGTGTGCCACCGGCTGGTGCCCAGCTCGGTGCCGACGGCGGCGGTCAGGTCGGCGAGGGAGGCGAAGGTCGTCACGGTGCGCTCCTGGTGGCAGGCGGGGGTGGGAACTCGGGGGAGAGTATGCCTACTCGCCGGTCACCTGCCAGGGGGCGGTCCGCCCGGCGGTGGTCCGTGACCCGCCGGGGTCAGGAGCGCTGCGCGGTGCGTCCGCCGGGCAGCAGCCGGCGGCCGCCGATCAGTTCGGGCACCAGGGCGACGAACATCGGGTCCGGATCACCGACCCAGGGGCGCAGCCCGGCGCGCAGCGCCCGGCGGACCAGCTCCGGCTCGCGCACCACGTCCGCCCGGCCGTGCAGCAGGACGCTCCAGCCGGTCCGGGTGACCGGGTCCAGCTGGTCGGCCTGGAAGGCGACCACGGTGCCGTCCAGGCCGCGCGCGGTGCCGCTGCCCCGGCGTACCGCCAGCAGCAGCCGCCCGTCCGCCGCGACCTCGAAGGAGACCGGCAGGACCGCCGGCAGCGCGTGCTCGGTGTACACCACGCGTCCGACGGGCACGGTGCTGAGCAGCCGCAGGCACTCGGCCTCGCACAGGGTCTCCGCCCGGTCGTCACGCTCCATGGCTCCGATCGTCCCCCCGCCGGTGTGCGGCCGATAGGGCCCATGGTCCCGGAGCGACCGGGTCGGGAGCCCCGTCGGCGGGGGTCCGGGGCGGTAGCTTGTCGGGCGGCGCGGTGGAACGTGCCGCCGGCACGGGCGGTCGTCGAGGTCCGCGCGGTCCGGCACCCGGGCCGACCAGGGGTACCGGGCCGGGCAGTACAGGGCACGGCAGGACACAGCAGGACATGGCACGGCAGGGCAGGGCAGGGGCGCGGCGGCAGGCAGCCGCGGCGGGCGGTTCCGGGGATACCGGGGCCGGCGAGGAGGGGGCGGTGCGGGTGGTCAGTGGGGTCGACCTTGTGGTGATCGGGGCGGACGGCGGTCCGGACCGCGGCTTCGGTGGTTCGGCGCACGCGGCGGACGGCGCCCGGCTGCTCGCCGACATCCTGCCCGGCATGTGCTTCGACGCCGGCTCGGGCGGTTGCCGGGTCGCCGTGGTGGAGCCGGGCGCGGACGCCAACACCATGCTCACGGCGGTGCGGGAGGCGGCCGGGCGGCCGGGGCGGTGGCTGCTGGTCTGCCTGGTCGGTCAGCTGGTGGCCGACCCGCGCGGCCGGCGGCTGGCCCTGGTCACCGGCGGCAGCACCGCCGACAACGCGTACCGGCGCGGGCTCGCCTGGGACTGGGTGGTCAGCGCGATGGTGCACGGTGACCAGGAGGAGGCGCTGTTGCTGGTCGACGCCGTCGTGGACCGGGACACCTGGGCGGCGCTCGAACGCGGTGGCGGCGAGGACGGCGTCGGCGAGTTGCTCAGCTACTCACGCGTCCCGCTCTGGGGCCGGATCGGCCGCTACACCCCCGGCAGACGCGGGCGGGACGCGGTCCTGCCGGGCGGTGAGGGGTCGTTCAGCCGGGCGCTGACCACCGTGCTCGGGCAGGGGCTGCCCGGAGCGCCGGCCGCCGTCGCCCCGCTCGACCTCCAGCCGGCCGTCGCGGGCCTGCTCGACGGCGGTGATCCGGCCGGCGCGACGGGCGCGCGCCTGCTCGGACCGCCGCAGGGCGGGCGCCTGTTGATGCGCAATCGGGCCGCGGTCCGGGGCGCATTGGCCGGATTGTCGCTTTCCGAAGAACTGTTGGCCCTCCTGTGGCGCGAAAGTGCCCCGACGGATCCTCCTTCCGCGTAAGGTCAGGTGGCCCGGGGTGTTGCCGTGAAGGGGCGGGTTGGCGAAGAATCGATGCTCTCGCGGCAACACCGGCGGGGCAGCGGAATTCTTCTGGCGACCACAGACCACGGACGGGGTCGGTCGCGACGAGGTGGGGCGATGCGGCGGCGCGGAAATGTATTGCGCCCTGGGGCGGTTGGGGTCGCTGGGCTGGTTTTGGCGATGCTTCTGAGCGCCTGTGGGGCCGGTGGTGGCGCCGGTTCCGTCGATCGTCTCGGGACGGCCGCGCCCAGTGGTGCGGAAGTGAACCCGCTCACTCCATCGGGTGGTTCCGCAAACGTCGGGATCGCGCCGACCGACGGGCCGGAAGGCGCCGCGGGCCGCCTGGTGCTGAACACCTATCAGGACTGGTGGCAGACCCAGGTGGCGGACTTCGGCCGGACCGATTCGGACGGCTCCCAGTTGGAGACCTACTCCTCGGGGAAGGCGCTGGGCGACGCCCTCGTCAATCTCCGTCAGCTCCACGACGCCAAACTGGTGATGATCGGCAGCCCGCGGAATTCACCCGTGGTGAAGACCGTCGATCTGAAGGCGGCCCCGCAGACCGCCGTCATCGAGGACTGCCTCGATGTGACCGACTGGCACCAGGCCGATGCCACCACCCGCGCCGTAAAGGATCCACCGCGGCGGTTCACCCGGTACATCGCGACCGTTTCCCTGCGACAGTTCCAAACGCGCTGGCTGATCTACGAGTTCAAGCGGGAGGTGGACCGAACATGCTGAATCCGGTACGGCGATTCGTGATCCGCGCGCTGTTGGTCGCGGGATTGCTGTTATCCCCGGCGGCGCCTGCGATGGCGGACGAACCACCGATCGGCGGTGACGTCACGCACTGCCAGGTGAACGTCATCTGCGAGGAGCACACCACACCCGGCGGCACGCCGTCCCCGGGCGGTGGCGGGACGGGCGGCGGAAGCTCCGGCGGTCCGCAGGTCTGCCGCTGGAACGGGCAGGACTGGCCCTGCCACGATCCGGAGCTGGGCTGGTTCAGCGGCTCGACCGGCTGCTACTACCGCGAGCTCGTCCCGCAGCCCGCGGCCGGTGCCGCGGAGTGGGGCGGGCACCAGCCCTCGGAGGGCACGGTGTACGCCGCGACCTGCCGGTTCACCGACGGGTCGATGGGCGCGCCCGCGCCGCAGTTCTTCGCCCAGGCACCCGCCGGTCCGCCGCCGCTCAACCCGGTGGCGGAGGCCCGCAAGATCATGGACAGCATCGTCCTGCCGTTCCCCGAGCCGGGGATGGCGCCCAAGGGCCCGGCCGTGGTCGGGGTACCGGTCTGGCTCTGGCTGGAGAACGCCAAGGCGCCGGCGGCGAAGTCGGTCAGCGGCGGCGGCGTCACGATCACCGTCACGCCCCGGCTGCAGTCGGTGGTGTGGGACCTCGGGGACGGCCGGCCGGAGACCTGCTCCAAGGAGGGCGCCGCGGCCGGTACGCCCTACGAGGCGAAGTACGGCGCCGCCAAGTCGCCCACCTGCGGCCACGAGTTCACGACCGGCTCGGCCGGCAAGCCCAACGGCACCTTCGTCGGGAGCGTCCAGGCCAACTGGGTGGGCGTGGTGACCGTCACCGGCAGCACCCAGAAGGTCGATCCGATCAAGGTACCGCTCACCTTCGCTCCGCTGGAGCTGAGGGTGGGCGAGGTGCAGGTCCTCAACTGACGGGCGGGCGGCGGGGTTCGTCCCCGCCGCACGGCCCGGAGCACAGCGAACGAGTCCTGAACGCGGCAACGTGTCCGAACGACGTGGGAGAGGCCGGAACCCGGTGGAGAACCGTACATTTGCGACGCCTGGGTCCGGCACGGCCGGGGGCGCGGCGGTGTCCGTGGCGGTGCCGGAGCAGGGGCGCGGGGCGCCGCACGCCCCCGGGCGGAACCTGCGGGCACGACGCCGGCGGCCGGCCGTGCTGGCGATGGCGGTGGCGCTGATAGCCGCCGGCGGGCTGGGCGGCGCGGTGCTCTACAACAGCACCGGCCAGCGGGTCGCCGTGCTGGCACTGGCCCGTGACGTGCCGTTCGGACAGGTGGTGACCGACGCCGACCTGGTGGTGGCGCGGATCGCGACCGACCCGGCACTCAAGCCGGTGGCCGCCGAGGGCCGCCAGCGCGCCGTCGGCAGGCGGGCCACCACCGACCTCAGGCGCGGCGCGCTGCTGCTGGACGCGGACCTCGCCCAGAACCTGACGGTCCAGCCGGGCCAGCTGGTGGTCGGCGTGTCGGCCAAGCGCACCCAGCTGCCGGCGTCCCGGTTGCAGTCCGGTGTGGCGGTCGTCGTCGTCTACACGCCCGACAGCGGCCGGCCGGAGTCGCTGTCCGCGCTGGTCGTCACGATCGGCCGGGTGGACACCGACGGCAGCCAGGTGGTGGATGTGGCCGTGGCCGCCGCCGACGCCCCCCGGCTGGCTTCGTGGGTCGCGAGCGGGCGGATCCAGGTGGTGCTGGCGCCGCGCGGCGTGCCCGCCGGGGCACCGGCGCCGTCCGGCGCGGGCGCCGCCTCGGGCACGGCCGCGCCGACCGCCCCCGCGGCGGCGCCCGGGTCCGCCGCGCCGTCCGGGGCGGGTGGGGGCTGAGATGGCGGTGATCGCGGTGGTCGGCGGCCCGGGGGCGCCGGGCGCCACCACGACGGCCCTGGCGCTGCTGCTGGCCTGGCCGCTCCCGCCCGGGCGCCGGATCGTCCTGGTCGAGTGCGACCCGGACGGCGGCGCCGTGCTGGCCGGCGCCCTGGAGGGCCGGGTCGAGGCGGTCTACGGGCTGCGCAACCTGGCGGTCGCGGACCGGCGCGGGCTGCTCGCCCAGACGCTCTGGGAGCAGCTGATCGACCTGTCACCCGAGGGGAACGCCGAGCGGCTGCTGCTGCCCGGCCTGACCGACCCGACCCAGGCGCCCGGGCTCGCCTACACCTGGGAGCCGCTGATGGACGTGCTGCACGGGCTGGAACCGCAGGGCTACGACGTCATCCTGGACCTCGGGCGCTCCGGCGCCACCGGGACCAGCGCCGTCCTGGCCCGCCGGGCGGACGTGGTGGCGGTGACCGTCCGGACCACCCTGCGCGGGCTGAGCGCGGCCCGGCCGCGGCTGTCCGCGCTCGCCGAGGACCTCGCGGCGGCCGGCACCGGGGCCGACGCGCTGGGGCTGCTGCTGGTCGCCGAGGGCCCGTACTCGGGCGCGGAGGTCGCGCGCGAGTACGGGCTGCCGGTACTCGGACTGCTGCCGCACGCGGCCCGCACCGCGCGGGTGCTCTCGGACGGCGGGGACATCACCGACCGGCGGTTCATCCGTTCGGAGCTGATGCGCACCGCCCGGTCGGCGGCGGACGAGGCGCAGTCGCTGGTGCGCCGCCGCCGGCAGCGGCTGGCGCCCTCGGCGGCACCCGCCCAGGTCGGGCCGGCGCCCGCGCCGGAGGCGGAGGGGCCGGTGTCCGGGTACCCGGCGGCGCCGCAGCCGTACGGGCCGGTGCCGCAGGCTCCGGTGATCACCACCGGTCCGGTGGCGCCGCTCGCCGGGCTGGCGCCGCAGCCGGCCGCGCCCGCGCCGTTCCCGGCGCACGTCCAGCCGCCGCCGGACGGGGCGTCGGCGCCGTACGACGGCCCGTCGCAGTACGGGCAGGCGGAGCAGGGGTACGGGCAGGCGCCCTCCGAGACCTCGGCGCCGTACGGCCAGGCACCGTACGGCGGGGCGCCGCAGTACGGCGCCTCGCCGCAGTACGGGCAGGCGGACCCGCAGTACGGCCAGGCACCGTACGGCGGGGCGGAGCAGCGGTACGGGCAGGCGCAGGACAGCGGGGCGGAGCAGCGGTTCGGCGCCTCGCAGCAGTACGGGCAGGTCCGGCCCGAGCCCGCCCGGCCGGCCGGTCCGGCCGCGCCGTTCGGGCCCTACGGCCAGTCGCAGCCGCCGTTCGGCCAGGGCCCGCAGCAGCCGCCCGCCGGTCAGGAGTCCCACGTGAGCTACGGGGAGGTGCTCCGTGCGCGGTAGCCCCCTGCACCAGCATCCGGCGTCCGACCCGGCCGCCCTGCCCTGGACGGCGCCCCAGCCGGCGCCCCACCCGGCGTCCGGGCCGGGGCCGGTGACCCCCGGTCCGGTCGGACCGGCCGCCCCCGGCGCACCCAGGCCGGGCGGGTACCAGGTCGGCGCCGCGACCCCCACCGCCGTCCCCTCCCCGCTGCCCGCGCTCGACCTGCGCGGCGCCGGCACCCGGCCGGCCGTCGACCCGCAGGTGGCGCGCGAGCTGAAGCGCCAGGTGGCGGCCGAACTGCACCAGCAGATCGCCCGGTTGACCGCGACCTCGGGCGTCGAGCCGGACCGCGCCACCCGCCGCCAGCGCGGCCGGGCCCTGATCGAGGAGGCGGTCGCCCGCTGGTCCGACGCGTACGCGCAGACCCACGGCATCCCGCCGACCCGCGAGCAGGACCGCGCGCTCGCCGAGGCCGTCTTCGACCTGCTCTTCCGGGCCGGGCGGCTCCAGCCCTACCTGGACGACCCCGACATCGAGAACATCCTGATCAACGGCTGCGACGACGTCTGGATCTCCCGGGTCCACCAACCCCTGCGCCAGGTGCCGCCGGTGGCCGACAGTGACGCCGAGCTGATCGAGCTGCTCCAGGACCTCGCCCGCCAGCACGGCGGCGGCGAGCGCAGCCTCTCCACCTCCAGCCCCACCCTCGCGCTCCGGCTGGAGGGCGGGATGCGCCTCCAGGCGCTCACCGAGGTGACCCCGCGCCCGTACGTGGCGATCCGCCGCCACCGGGTGGCCTCGGCGACGCTGCCCGAGATGGTCCAACTCGGCACCCTGGACACCACCCTGGCCGCCTTCCTGGCCGCGGCGATCCGGGCCCGGAAGAACGTGATGATCACCGGTACGCAGGGCGTCGGCAAGACCAGCCTGCTGCGCGCGATGGCCGCCGAGATCCCGCCGGACGAGCGGATCGGCACCCTGGAGTCGGAGTTCGAGCTCTGGCTGCACACCCTCGGCCACCTGCGCCAGGTCGTCCCGATGGAGGCCCGGGAGGGCAACGGCGAGCGCGTCGAGGGCCGGCTGGCGGGCGAGTTGAGCATCGGCGACCTCATCCCCGCCGCGCTGCGGATGACGCTCTCCCGGATCATCGTCGGCGAGGTCCGGTCCGGCGAGGTCGTCCCGATGCTGCGCGTCATGACCAACGGCGAGGGCGGCTCGATGTGCACCCTGCACGCCCGCGGCCCGCACATGGTGGTCGACCGCATCGCCGAACTCTGCCTGGAGTACGGCTCGCACATGACCGACACGCTCGCCTACCGGCTCACCGCCAACGCCGTGGACCTCATCGTGCACGTCGCGATGGTCGACGAGACGGCCGTCGGCGGCCGGCGCCACCGGTTCGTCTCGCACGTCCTGGAGGTCGCCGGCCTCGGGGAGAGCGGCCGGCCCGCGCTGAACACCGTGTTCGGCCCGCGGCCCGAACTCGGCGAGCCGCGCGCCGTCCCGCACACCCCGCCGAACTGCCTGGACGACCTGCGCCGGGCCGGTTTCGACGCCGCGCTGCTCGGCTCGCGGTACGGGAGCTGGAGCCAGCCGCTGCAGCTGCGGATCGGCGGTGGGGCGCGATGACGCTGCTCTTCGTGCTGTGCGGACTGCTGGTCACGGCCGGCCTGGTGACCCTGGTGGCCTGGGCCCTCGGCAGCGCGGACGACGGCGACCCGGCGGGCGGCCGCTCCGGTCCCGGCTCGCTGGCCGCCCGCGGCCAGGAGTTCTGGTACGGCGCGCCCGGCAGCGCCTCCGCCCGGATGGTGCGACTGCGCCGGATCCAGCTGCCGGTCGCGCTCGTCGCCGCGCCACTGGGCTGGCTCTTCACCGGCATCCCGCTGACCGCGCTGCTGGTGCCGCTGGTCGTCTTCGGCCTGCCCTGGCTCTTCGACACCACCCGCTCGGACACCCACCGGATCGAACGGCTGGAGGCGCTCTCCGAGTGGACCCAGCGCATCGCCGACGTGCTGCTGCTCGGTGTCGGCCTCAACCAGGCCATCGTCACCAGCCGCCGCACCGCGCCCGCCGCGCTGGAGGACGAGGTCGGCGAGCTGGCCGCCCGGCTGCAGGCCCGCTGGCGGCCGGAGGAGGCACTGCGCGCCTTCGCCGACAGCCTCGCCGACGCCACCGCCGACAAGGTGCTCGCCGCGCTGCTGCTGCGCGCCGGGGACAGCGGCCCCGGTCTGGCCCGGGCGCTCTCGGACATGGCCGAATCGGTCCGCGAGGAGGTCCGCCAGCGCCGGGTGATCGAGGCCGACCGGGCCAAGCACCGCACCACCATCCGCTGGCTGGTCGGCATCATCGTGCTGGTCGTCGTGATCGGCTCGTTCAACACCGACTACACCAGGCCCTACAGCACCGCGCTGGGGCAGGTCGTGCTCGCCGTGGTCGCCGCGCTCTTCGTGGCGGTCATCGCCTGGATGCGCGCGCTCGCCTCGCACCCGCCGGTACCGCGCCTGCTGGAGGTCGACCGGCGCAGCCGCAGCGGCGGCCGGCGACGCGGGACCGCCACCGGCCGGCCGGCCGAGGGCGAGGCCCAGGACACCGGCGACGACCAGCGACTCCTCGGGGAGGTCCGATGATCTCCCCCTGGTCCGTGCTGGCCGGCGCGGTCGCGGCCGGCGGCGTCGCCCTGCTGATCTCCGAACTCCGGCCCGCGCCGCCCGACCTGAGCCAGGCCCTGGACCGGTTGCACCGCACGCCCGCCGACCGGGAGCCCGACCCGGACGAGCGGCCGCGTTGGTTCGACCGGATCGGTGAGCGCTCGATCGGGCTGCGCGGGGTGCGCGTCCCGCGGCGGGAGCTGTCGCTGATCGGCCGGGCCCCGGCCCGGTTCATGGCGCACAAGCTGCTGTTCGCCGTGATCGGCCTGGTGCTGCCGGCCTACCTGGCGGCGATGGCGGTGCTGCTGGACATGGGCCTGCCGTTCGCGCTGCCGCTGGTGCTCGGGCCGTTGCTCGCCGGGCTGCTCTGGTTCGTCCCGGACGCCATCGTGCGCGGCGAGGCCAAGGAGGCGCGGACCGAGTACCTGCACGGCATCGCCGCCTACCTGGAGCTGGTCGCGCTGGAGCGGGCCGCCGACCTCGGGCCCGCGGAGGCGCTGCGCCGGGCCGCCGCGGTCGGCCGGGGCCCGGTCTTCCGCCGGATCCGGGACGCCCTGGACCGGGCCGCGACCGACCGGCTGCCGCCCTGGGCGGGCCTGGACGCGCTCGCCGCGGAGCTCGGCCTGACCCCGCTGCAGGACGTCGCCGACATCATGCGGCTCTCCGGCACCGACGGGGCCGCCGTCTACGACACCCTGCGCGCCCGGGCCAAGGGCCTGCGGGGCGAGCTGCTCGCCGAGGACCTCGCCCGGGCCAACGCCGACAGCGAGCGGATGGTCGCGCCCGGGGCCGCCCTGACCCTGCTGATGACCGCCCTGATCGTCTTCCCCGCGCTCCACCAGATGCTCGTCTGACACCACCCCCGGTGCCCGCGCGCAGCTGTCACCACCACTGACCCCTGGGAGTCCTCCGATGTCCGACCAGCTCAAATCCCTGGCCGTCCGGTTGATCCGGCCCACGCTGCTACCCGTCCAGTTCGCCCTGCTGCTCTTCCAGTTCCGGGTCGGCCGGCTGAAGGCCGCCAGGGCGCGCGGCGACCGGGGCGCGATCAGCATCGAACTCGCCCTGGCCATCATCGCGCTGGTCTTCGTCGCCGGCGCCGTCGCGGTGGCGCTGTACGCGCTGAAGGACAAGGTCGTGAAGAAGGTCGAGCAGGACCCGAACCTGCCCGGTGGCGGGGCCGGCGGTGCGGCGACCCCGTGATGCGCCGACCCCGTCGCCGCCGCGACCGAGGAGCGATAAGCCTGAGCCTGGCCATCGTCTTCCCGGTCGTCCTGCTGCTCGTCCTGATCGTTGTCCAGGGCTCGATGTGGTGGTACAACCGCCAGCTCGCGCTCACCGCCGCCCGTGAGGGCGTGGACGCCGGTCGCGTGCAGGGGAACCAGAGCGACGAGGTGAAGGACGCCGCGGCCAAGCGGCAGGCCGAGGACTTCCTGCAACGCCAGGGCGGTCCCGGCTACCGGGTGCGGACGGACGGGAGTTCTCCGGTGCTGATCCGGGTCACGGTGGAGCTCACGCCGCCGGTCCTGATCCCCGGGGTCACCCCGCCGACCATCACGCAGCACGCCGAGGCGCCGCGTGAGCGCTTCGTCCCGCCCCGGGCGGCGCCGTGAGGCGGGCCGAACGTCCGGCCCGGCCCACCGGGTGGGGCGGCCGGTTGGCGCGTCGGCGGTCGGCACGCGGTCGGGACGCCGGCGGCGTGGCGATCGAGGCGGCGATCGTCGCCCCGGGCGTCGTCGCGCTGATCCTGGTCGCCGTCGCCGCCGGGCGGGTGCAGACCGCGGCCGGCACGGTGGAGGCGGCGGCCCGCTCGGCCGCCCGGACGGCCTCGCTGGCGCGCAGCGTGGACGGGATGGACGAGCTGGTCAAGAAGACCGCCGCCGAGACCCTGAAGCAGCAGGGCGTCATCTGCCGCGACAGCGACACCGCGGTGAAGCACGGCGAGCTGACCAGCCACGGGGCGACGCTGGTGACCGTCGAGGTGACGGTCTGGTGCGAGGTGGGTCTGAGCGACCTGCTGCCCGGGCCGGGCATGCCCGGGACGAAGCGGCTCGAAGGCCGGTTCGTCTCGGTGGTCGACCGGTACCGGGCCGGGTGAGCGGGCCGATGCCGGTGGGACGGACGACCGGTGCCGACGAGGGCGCCGGGCGGGGATTGGGGACGGCCCGGGCGGGGGAGACGCAAGCGGAGAGCTCCCGGGGGACGGCAGGGCAGGGCGGAGCGGTCCCGGGCGGGGCCGCCAGGGAGACGAAGGTGCGGGAGGGGGCGTGACGGTGCGCAGACCCGGGGGGGAACGGTGGGGCGGCCGGGCCGTCCGGCGGTGGGGCCGGCGCGGCCGCGACCGGTCGGACCGCGGTGCGATCGCCATCTTCGTGGCGATCTGTGCGGCGTTCCTGGTGCTGATCATCGCCCTCGTCGTGGACGCCGGCGGCCGGTTGCGCGTCGCCGAGCGCACCGACGGCTACGCCCAGGAGGCCGCCCGGGTGGGCGGCCAGCAGCTCGACGAGGCCGCCGTGCTCCGGGGCGAGGGCTACAAGGTCAAGCAGGACTACGTCAAGGACGCCGCCAACAGCTACCTGGCGCTGTACCACCTCGCCGTTCACGAGGTGGCGTTCTCGGACGACGGTTCGTCCGTCACCATCACGGTGCAGGCCGAGTACAAGCCGGCGCTGCTGGGCGAGCTCGGCAAACAGAAGGTCACGGGCAAGGGCAGTGCCACCCTCGTCCACGGAGTCGAGAAAGCGGAGACCGACTGATGGTCGCGCCACGTGCCAAGGACCAAGCCCGCGCCGGACGCCCGGCCCGGGGCGTGCCAGCCCCGGCGGGAGCCCGCCGCCGGCCGGCCCCGCTGCCACCGCGCCGGGGCCGGGGCGGCGCACTGCTCACCGCGCTCGCCGCGCTGGTCACCCTGCTCGTCCTGCTGGTCGGCGTACCCGCGCTGCTGCTGTACGGCACCGGGGCGGTCGCGGCGATGGGCGAGGTGGCGCCGGACGGCGTCGGGCAGCTGCTGACCAGCCCCGACGACGGGCGGCTCTTCCTCTGGCTGCTGGTCGTGGTCGGCTGGCTGGGCTGGCTCTGCTTCGCGCTCTCGGTGCTGCTGGAGATCCCGGCCCAGCTGCGCGGGCGGATCGCCCGGCGGATCCCGGCGTTCGGCTGGAGTCAGCGGGTCGCGGCCGGCCTGGTCGGTTCGGTGATCGCCCTGCTGCCGGTGGCCGGTTCGGCCTTCGCCGCCGCCCCGGAGCGGGCCCCGGCCGTCGCGCAGGCCCAGGCCGTCGGCGCGCAGCGCGCCGCGCTGCCCGCGGCCCAGGCCGCGCCGGCGCTCGCGCCCGCCGCCGACCAGCAGCCCACCTACACCGTCCGGGACAGCCGGCCGGCCGACAGCCTCTGGTCCATCGCCGAGCGCCAACTGGGCTCGGGGGAGCGCTGGGTGGAGATCGCCAAGCTCAACGCGGGTCGGCCGATGGGGGATTCGGGCCTGACCTTCGACGCCGAGCGGCCCATCCACCCCGGCTGGGAGCTGCTGATGCCGGGCGACGCCAAGGCCGACGAGGCCAAGGCACCCACCCCCGCACCCGCTCCCGCACCCGGTGCGCCGACCGCGCCGACCGCGCCGCAGGCGGGGAGCGCCGGGAGCGGGCACAGCACCGTGACGGTGGCGGCCGGGGACAGCCTGTCGGCCATCGCCGAGCGGGAGTTGGGGGATGCCGAGGCCTGGCCGAAGCTCTTCGAGGCGAACAAGGACGCCCAGGCGCCGGACGGGGAGCGGTTGACCGATCCGGACGTGGTGGTGCCCGGGATGGTGCTGACGCTGCCGGGGGCTCCGGCACCCGCTCCCGCTCCTGCTCCTGAGCCCACGCCCGCCCCGGCTCCCGCGCCCGCGCCCGCCGACCAGGCTCCCGCGCAGACCCCGCAGGCGCCTCCCGCGCAGACCCCGGCCCCGCAGACCCCGGCCCCGCAGGCATCCGCCTCGGCGCCCGCCTCCGCGCCGGCCTCGGCGCCTGCCTCCGCGCCCGCCGACACCCCGGCTCCGGCTCCGGCCGCGCACGCCGAACAGGCCGGCGACGACTACACCGTCGCCCTGACCGCCTCCACCGTCGGCGTGCTGCTCGCCGCCATGATGGTCGGCACCGTCGCCCACAAGCGCGGCACCCAGCTGCGCGCCCGCCGTCCGCGCCACCGCATCGCGCTGCCGGCCGCCCCCGCCGCCGCCTTCGAGGCCGAACTGAAGGTCCGCCAGGACGATCGCGGCCTCGACCTGCTCGACCGCGCCCTGCGCACCATGGCCCGCAACACCGTGCGGGGCGGCAAGCGTCTGCCCGCCATCGTCGCGGCCCGGATCACCCCCGGTCACACGGTCGAGCTGCACCTCTCCGGCCCGGCCACCCCGATCGCCCCGTTCCGCGCCGCCCACGCCCCCAACGTCTGGTGGTGCGCGGCCGATTCCGGGGACCTCCTGTCGCCCTCCCAGGCCCACAAGACCGCCGCGCCCTACCCGGCACTGGTCACCCTCGGCGGCGCTCCGGACGGATCGGTGGTCCTCGCCGACCTGGAGACCGTCCGGCTGCTCCACCTCTCCGGCCACCCGGACGACGCCCGGGACGTGCTGCGCACCCTGGCCGTCGAGCTGGCCCACAGTCCGCTGGCCGACCGGCTGCACCTGCATCTGGTGGACCTCGCCGAGGAGTTGCCGATCACCGGGCCCGCCGCCGAGCGGATCCACCGGCACCCCACCCTGGAGGCGGCGCTCACGGCCCTCGGCCCGCGCACCGCGAAGGCCCGCGCCACGCTGGTCGCCGCCGAGGCCGCCAGCCCCCGGGACGCCCGCAGCCGGGGACTGGCCGACGAGTCGTGGGTCCCGGAGATCGTGCTCTGCGCCCAGCAGCCCGGCGGGGACGTTCCCGCCGAGCTGGGCCGCCTGCTCGACGCCCGCCCCCGGACCTGCGTCGCCGTGGTCACCCGCGCGCCCGAGCGCGGCACCGGCCCGGTCGCCCGCTGGACGCTGCCCGCCACCGGCCAGGCGACCATCCCCGGTCTGCACGTCGCGGTCGAGCTCCAGCGCCTGACCGAGGGGCAGTACGCGCAGGTCTCCGAGCTGCTCCGGGCCGCCGACGACACCACCCAGCACCCCGCCCCCGCCTGGACCCTCGACGGCCCCGGCACCGACCTCGAACCGGCCGAACTCCCGGCCCCCGTGCCGGTACTGGCGGCGGTCGGCGCCTCGGCGGCCTCCTTCGAGGGCGGTTTCGACGGCGGCGCCCTCGGCGCCGGCTTCGACCGGGCTCTCGACGCCGGTCCCGACTTCGGTCCCGGCGACAGCGCTACCGGGGGCGGTGGCGGTGCGGCCGGCGGTGACGCGGCCGGCCCGCGTCTGCTCGCCCGGGTGATCGGCACCGGGGTCAGCCCGTTCGCCGGCACCGACCCGGCCGCGCCCGCCGCGCCCGGCGTCGCCGGTGGACCGGGATCCCGCTACCTCGTCAACGGCCTCGGCCGGCAGGCGAGCACCCCGGCGGCGCCGCCGGCCGGGCCCGCCGTCGTGCCGTCCGCCGTCGTGCCGCCCGCCGTCGACGGTGACGTCGAGGAGGACCGGGACGCCGACGAGACCACCCAGAACCTCCGCCGGCCGGCCGCCACCGAGGCCCGCACCGAGGCGGTCGTCCCGGTGCGGCCGCTGCCCCCGGCCGCCCCCGGGCCGGAGCCGGTGGCGGCGCCCGCGCCGGTACCGGAGCCGGTACCGACGCACGACCCGGCGCCGGCGCCCGCCGGTGCCGACCCGAGGGTCCCGGGCCGCCCCGAGCCCGCCCCGGAGCCGTCGTTCGAGCCGTCCGCCGAGCCGGCTCCCGGCCCGGCCGCCGCCGCCCCGGTGGCGCGCACCACCCCGGTCCGCAGCGACGCCGACGACCTGCTGGCCATCCTCCGCTCCCCGGAGGCGCACGCCGTCCGCACCGCCCCCCGGATCCGGCTGCTCGGCCCGGTGGACGTGGCCGGCGCCGCCGGCACGGTCGAACCCGCGGCCCTCACCCGGCTCACCGAACTCGCCGCCTACCTGGCCCTGCGCTCCGGTGCCGACCACGCCGCGCTCGACCACGATCTGCACCCCGGCGCGGCCCACCTGGACACCCACCCGACCGTCGCCGATGCCAAGAGCCCGCTGCCGGGCAAACTCGCCGATCTGGCGGCCTGGTTCGGCAGCTCGGCGGAGGGCCGGGCCTTCCTGCCCACCGACAGCGCCGACGGCTACGCCTTCGCCCCGACCGTCACCTGCGACTGGGACGAGTTCCGCGGTCTCTACCGGCGCGGGATGCGCAGCACCAGCGCCACGGCGGACGCGGCGCTCGCGCACGCCCTGGCCCTGGTCCGGGGGGCCCCGTTCGCGGAGGCCCCGCCGGCCGCGTACGGCTGGGCCGAGGCGGAGCGCCAGGACATGATCGCGGCGATCGTCGACACCGCCCACGAACTGGCCGCCCGCCGCCTCCAGTACGGCGACCACCGCAGCGCCGAGGCCGCCGTCTTCCGCGGCCTCGCCGTCGCCCCGGACGTCGAACTCCTGCACCGCGACCTCTTCTACGCCTACGCCTCCGCCGGCGCCCGTGACCAGCTCCTGCGTGCCGTCAACCGGCTGGACGCGCTGAGCCGCCGTACCGGCCGGGACCTCGACGCCGACACCGTGGCCCTGCTGCGGGACCTGCTCTCGGGGGCGTGAGCGGGCGGCGGGCCGGAGGGCCGGCAGGTGGGTGAGCGCTGTCGCAGGATCCGGATCTAGGGCCGGCCGCCCGGGCCCTCGTTCAGCCAGGCGCCGATCCTCGGCAGTGCCTCGGGGCCGCTGTCACCCTCCACCGAGGCGACGAGGTCCGCGATCGTGACGGCGGCCAGGGACGCCCGCCACGCCTCGTCCGCCGCTCCCATCGCCCGGGCGATGGGGCACTGCCTCGTGCACTGCTCGGGCGGCGTCCCCAGCGGCCCGCGCCGGCGGATCTCGGTGCAGACGAACGCCGGGCTCGCCCCGTCGACGGCCTGCACCACGTCCAGCAGGGTGATGTCCTCGGCGCGCTCGGTGAGGACGTAGCCGCCGGTCTTGCCCTGGACCGAGTGCACCAGGCCCGCCCGGGACAGCGCCTGCATCTGCTTGGCCAGATAGCTCGGGGACACGTCGTGCAGCGCGGCCAGCCGGGCTGACGGCACGGGTACGCCGGCCGTGGTCAGCACCACGCAGCAGTGCAGCGCCCACTCCACGCCACCGGACAACTTCATGTCACCTCCCTGTGACTCGGATCCAGACTATCCGAGTATCATCATCTCGGACAGGAGATGTCCGAGTTCCCGTCGGGCGGTGCTCGGGCCAGGAAGAGAAGGAAGGCACACCATGAAGATCACCGTCATCGGCACCGGCCTGATCGGCTCCCAGCTCGCGACCGAGCTGACCGCGCGAGGTCACGAGGTGACCACCGCGTCGCTGTCGTCCGGCGTCGACCTGCTCACCGGGGCGGGTCTCGACAACGCGCTCGCCGGCGCCGACACCGTCGTCAACGTGACCAATTCCCCCACGTTCGACGATCGGTCCCTCGACTTCTTCCGCACCACCGTGGGCAACCTGCTCGCCGCCGGTGAGCGGGCCGGCGTGAGCCACCAGGTCGCGCTCTCCATCGTCGGCGTGGACCAGGTCACCGAGCTGGACTACTACCGCGCCAAGGTCCTCCAGGAGGAGTTGCTGCGTGGTGGCCCGACGCCGTATTCGATCGTGCGTGCCACGCAGTTCTTCGAGTTCATGGAGCCGACCATGTCGTGGACCTCGGACGAGACCGCGGTGCGGCTGCCCGCGACCCCGCTCCAGCCGATCGCCAGCGCCGATGTCGTCGACGCGCTCGCCGATGTGGCCGGCGCGGCGCCGCTCGGCGGGATCCTGGAGGTCGCGGGTCCCGACAGGTTCACGCTCGACGAGATCGGCCGGATGACGCTGGCCGCGCGTGGTGACCGGCGCCCCGTCGTCGTCGACGACCGGGCGGGCCTGTTCGCCGCCGTCCGCGGAGACGTCCTCACGCCGGGTCCCGACGCCCGCGTGGCGCCCACCCACTACCGGGACTGGCTCGCCGGCTGACCCCCCACCGGAACGGACCGTCAGGTCGGCCTGTCGGCCGCGACCGACAGGCCCCTGACGGTCCGTTCCGCCAGGTCGGCCCGTGATGCCGGCGGCCCGGGTGCGTCCGGTGTCCGGCCCGGCCGGCCGCCTCGCCCTTCCGGGCCGACGAGGTCCGCGCCTGCGGGGCCCGCGTTCCCGCCGGGGGCGACGGCGGGCAGGTGTCGGAGCCGAGCCGTACGCTCCTGTCATGGCAGCCAGAATCGACCTGACCCTCGACTGCGCGGACGCACAGCTCCTCGCCGGTTTCTGGAAGACGGCACTGGGGTACATCGACGAGCCGCCGCCGCCTCCCTTCACGACCCGCGCGGAGTGGGCCGCGCAGTTCGACCTGCTGGAGGACGACTCCGAGGACGACGGGGCATGGCTCTGTGATCCCGACGGAGTCGGCCCACGGCTCTCCATCCTCAAGGTCCCCGAACCGAAGACGGCGAAGAACCGGCTCCATGTCGACGTCCGGGTGCCGGGACACGGCGGCGCCGCCGAACGCTGGGCGCGGATCACGGCGGAGTCCGAGCGGCTGGTGCGGGCGGGCGGTGCCGTCCTGGAGGTGTTCGACGGGCACCACGTGGTGATGGCCGACCCGGAGGGCAATGAGTTCTGCGTCGCCGCAGGCCCGGCCTGACGCGGGCGGAGCCCCGCCGGTACGGCGAACACCGCGTCGACGCGCCGCGATGACGGGGCCTCACCCGGAGCGAGCCGCCCCGGCGCCGTCGGCAGTCGGGCCGGCCCGGATGAACACGTGGCGGCGTCCGGCTGTTGCCGCGGACTCCGGCGCGGGGCGAGTCAGGTGGTGACGGTGTCCACCGCCATCACGAGCAGGCGGTCGGACGCCTCGTCACCGGGGCACGGCGGCTGCGCGATCGGGTGGGATCCTCGGGCCGGAAGGGCAACCCCCCCTGCCGACCGGGGAGCGGGCGGCGCCGGGAGCGGCCCGCGCTGCGCCAGGCTGTCAGATGCCTGTGGAGAGCGCGGCCCGTCGCTCCGGCAGGCCGGGGTCGACCGCGGCGCGCGGCCACCGCCGTCCGGGCGCCGGCGGGCGCGCGGGCGCGCGGGAGTGACGACCGGGTGAGCCGGGTGAACGGCGGCGCTGTGGCGCGACGGTGCGATGGGGCGGTGATCGCCCACCCGGCCTGGCTCGGGTGTGCCGGGATCTCGTAGGGTGGCGCAGACGGACGTGACGTGGTGGCAGACGCCACGGGGCAAGGGCAGCAGACGCCGCTCAGCGGCGGGGCGGGGCGGTGACCAGAGATGGCGGAGTCGACAGCTCTCCCAGGAGGCCCCGATTCCGTCGCGGACCCGGGCCCCCGCGACGCGGTACCGCCGCGGCCGCCGCGCAACCCCTACGAGGAGCACCCGCCCGGTCCCGCGGCCCTGTACGAGCCGCCGGCCGTTGTCCCGATCCCGGCCCCCGTCCCGGCCCAGGCCCCTGCCCAGGCCCCTGCCCAGGCCCCCGTTCCGGCGCCGGTCGCGCCGATGGCGCCGCCCACCGGATGGACCGTCACCGGGATGTCCGTCGTGGCCCCACTGCCCTCCGCCACCCCACCGCCCTTCACCGTCCCGGGCGGCACTCCCGCCCACGGCACCACTCCCGCGCACGGCTTCAACGCCGTTCCGGGCGGCCTCGGGGCCGCGCCGCGCGGGCGGATCCTGGTGGTCGAGGGCGGCTACGGCAACTCCGGCCGCCGCACCTGGGGGCGCGGCGGGCCCACGCAGGCACCCGTCCTGTCCGCGATGCTCGCCGCCGTCTCGCCCCAGGTCCTTCTCGCGGCCGACGCGGTGGACGCCGTCCACCTCCCCGGCGCCAGCGACCCGCACACCGTGCTGGCCCACCTGCGCGCCGCCGCCCGGCACCCCGGGCCGCTGCTCGTCCACCTCGGCGGCCACCTGCTCGCCGACAAACGCGGCGGCCAACTCCACCTCACCCTGCGGGACTCGAAGCCCGGGAGCATCCGGCAGGACGGCATCGCCTGGCAGTCCGTCGCCGCCGAGCTGCGGCACCGGCCCGCCGACTGGCAGACGCTCGTCATCGCCGACCTGAGCGCCGATCAGAACGCCTGGCCCTACCTCCAGGGCACCGTCTCGCCGCTCGCCGACGGCCTGCCGCTCTGGGCGGTGGTCAGCCCGGACCCGGAGCAGATCGGCACCTTCACCCGCGCGTTGATCGAGGCCCTGCACGGCGGCCGCCCGGGCGCCGACGCCGTCCTCGCGCCCGAACAACTGCGCCAGCAGGTGTACTCGGTGCTGCGCCCGGACGTCGTCATCCTCGCCACCCACGCGCCGAACCGGCCGTTCTTCCGCAACACCGCCCGCCGTACGGACGGTTCGCTGCCGGACGCCGTTCCGTACGAGGGTCCGCGCCCCGCCGCGCTGCTGCCCCGCCCGCCGGCCCCGCGGGACGCCGGTCCGCGCGATGCGGCCCCGCGTGATGCCGCCCCGTCCACCCGGCCCGCCGTGACTCTCGACAAGGCCGCCGCGCCCGCTTTCCCGGTGCCCGGTTCGGCGCCGGCGGCCGCCGCACCGCAACCCGCCCCGGTACCGCCGGCAGCGCCGTCCGACGGCCCGGTGAACCTGCTGAAGCCCGGCGTGGCGCCCACGCCCCCGCCGCCGGCCCGGCCGGTGGACCTGCTGAAGGCCCATGCCTGGCGCCCGCCGTCGGCGGCGGGCGTGACCCTCGCCAAGGACCTCCCGGCGGACGCGGTGCCGGCCGACGCGGTGTCCACCGGCCTCCCGGCCGAGGTGGAACCGGCGGACCGCGCACCCGACCCGGTGCCGGCCGCTGACGAGCCCGTCGCGGTGGCCGACCCGGCCCCCGCCGCCGACCCGGCCCCACAGGCCGACCCGACCCCCGACCCCACCCCCGCGGACCCGGCCCCCGAGCCCGCGGCGGCCGCCCCCGCGGTCCCCCAACCCCCTCGCGACGACTACCGCGAGGTGATCGGCCGCATCGTCCGCAGCGCCGACGCCGGGGACCACGCCGCCGCCACCGACCTCGCCTTCGCCCTCGAACTGGAGGCGATCGCCGAGCACGGCGCCGTCTCCGCGCCCGTGCTCCAGGTACGCCAGGTCCGCGCCCACGTCTGCCGGCTGGCCGGCAAGTCGGTCGAGGCGGCGGACATCTACCGCGAGGTGGCCCTGTCCCTGCTGCGTTCCCTGGGCCCGGACCACCCGGACACCCAGCAGGCGGCCACCAACGCGGAGGCCTGCTGGCGGGCGGTCACCGACCGGGCGGAGGCGCTCCGGATCGCCCCCGAGATCATCGAGCTGCGCGCCCACCTCCCGGGCCGCGACGGCCGCAAGCTGCGCGCCGCCGAACGCCACCTGGCCCAGCTCGCCACTCCCCGCCCCGACGCCTCCCCGGCCGACGCCCCCTGACCCGCCGCCCGGTCCCGTCCGACGCGCCGGAGCGGGCGGCCCGATCGGCCGCCCGCTCCGGCGCGTGAGGGTCTGTTCCTACCGCCCCGCGAGGGCGTGGACGAACCTGGTGCCGTCGATGGTGCCGAGGCCGCTGGCGAGGTCGTAGCCCTTGGCGGCCGGGTAACCCGTCACGGTGTCCCAGGAGTTGTCGCCCGTCGTCACGTCGACCAGGCCGCTCCACTGCTGCGGGAGCAGGGCGAGGCCGTAGAGGCGCCAGTTGAGCTGGCCGAGGCGGTGGCCGGCGAGCTGGTCGGCGAGGGCGACGACGCCGGAGAAGACCGGGGTCGCCTCGCTGGTGCCGCCGGTGAGGTGCCAGCCGACCGAGGTCGGGTCGTAGGACTCGTACGTCCAGGCGGCGCCGTCGACCGCCGCGCTCATGCTGAGGTCGGGCGTGCCGCGGTGGTTGCCGGTGACGCCGGCGACGCCGGCCTGGTACCAGGGGCGGTCGAAGACGGCGGAGGTCCCGCCGCCGCCCGCGCCGCGGCTGTCGTGCCACACCCGGTCGGGGGTGGTCCGCCGGCCCGCGTCGTCCAGGGTCAGCTGGGTGCCGCCGACGGAGGTGACCAGCGGGTCGGCGGAGGGCCAGGAGTTGACCTTGTGCGGGTAGAGGTCCTCGCCGTTGGCCTGGTAGTCGGTGGCGCCGGTGTCGCCGGAGGCGGCGAGGACGGTGACGTCGTGCGCGGCGGCCTCCTGGAAGGCGTACCGCAGGCCGGTGAGGGAGGAGTAGTCGCCCTTGTCGAAGCCGGGGAAGGTGTTCTCGGTGGCGCCGAAGCTCTGGGAGATGACGTCGGCGCGGCCGGACTTGATGAGGGACTTCTCGGCGTCCATCATCTCGGGAAGCCCGGTCGTCCCCTCGGTCTCGGCGACGCCGGTCTCGACCAGGATGATGTGGGCGTCGGGGGCGACGGCGTGGGCGTACTCGACGTCCAGGGTGCTCTCGCCGGCCCAGCCGGTGTGGTCGGGGTTGGTCGGGTCGAAGACCGGGACGTTGCCCCACTTGACCACCTCGACCTGGGTGTCCGGGATGCCCCACTGCTTGTCGAAGACCTCCAGGTCGTGCTGGATGGTCGGTGAGCCGAAGGAGTCGACGATGACGATCGTGCGGCCCTTGCCGGTGATGCCCTCCCGGTACAGCGGGTCGAGGTTGTACGCGGTCCGGTACTGCAGCGGGGAGTAGCAGTGGATGCCGATCTCGCTGACGCACTGCGAGGTGGGCAGGGGCGCGTTCCGCCCGACGGCGCTGATGTGCCCGGTCGAGGCGGGGCGGACGTGGACGCCCGCGAGGCCGGTGGCGGCGGCCGGCTGGACGGCCGGGGCGGCGAAGGTGCCGGTCGTGAGGGCGGTGGCCCCGACGGCGAGCAGGGCCAGGGCGCGGCGGATGGTGGCGGGGCTGCCCATGGGGCTCCTTGGGACGCAGGGCCCGACCTGGTCGGTCGGGGTGGTCCGGTCATCCCATCGAGAGCAGCATGATCATGCCATAGTCATTTCGTACCCGCCGGCATGGTCGCGCCTGGCCACCGGAAAGGGTAAAGGCCGTCCCAGGTGAAGGTAACCCAACGCCGGGGACGGCCTTCTGACGCAACGTCAGACAGGGTCAGCGTGCCCCACCATTGACGTACAGCGTCTGCCCGCTGACGTAGGAGGCGTCCTCGCTGGCCAGGAAGGCGACCACCGAGGCGATCTCCTCGGGCCGCCCGACCCGCCGCAGCGGCGTGCGGGCGGAGACCTCCGCCTGGTGCTCCTCGGCCGTCGCGCCGACCCGCTCGGCGGTGGAGGCGGTCATCGCGGTGGCGATGTAGCCGGGGGCGACGGCGTTGACGTTGATGTTGAACGGGCCCAGTTCGATCGCCAGTGTGGCGGTCAGGCCCTGGATGCCCGCCTTGGCGGCCGCGTAGTTGGCCTGGCCCCGGTTGCCGAGCGCCGAGCGCGAGCTGAGCGAGACGATCTTGCCGTACTTCTGCGCCACCATGTACGTCTGCGCGACATGGCTGCAGTTGTAGGCGCTGGTCAGATTGACCGTCAGCACCGCGTCCCAGTCGGGCCTGGTCATCTTGAAGAAGAGGTTGTCCCGGGTGATCCCGGCGTTGTTCACCAGGATGTGCACCCCGCCGAGGTCCCGCGCGACCTCGGCGAAGACCGCCTCCACCGCGTCGTAGTCGGCCACGTCGCAGCCGTACGCCCGCGCGGTGCCGCCCTTGGCGGTGATCTCCTCGACCGTTCCGGCGGCCCGCTCGGCGGTCAGGTCGACCACCGCCACGGCGGCCCCCTCCTGGGCGAGCAGTCGCGCGGTGGCCGCGCCGATGCCCTGGGCCGCGCCGGTGACGACGGCGACCTTGCCTGCGAATCGAGTCACGGCAACTCCTTCGATGTCGATGGGTCGATGGGTCGATGAGGGGGGACGGGTGGGCGGACCGGCCGGCGGCCGGCGGTCAGGCCGATTCGACCAGGACGGCGCTGCCCTGGCCGACGCCCACGCACATGGTGGCCAGGCCGCGCCGCGTTCCGTCGCGGCGCATCCGGTGCAGCAGCGTGGTGAGGATGCGCGCGCCGGAGCCGCCCAGCGGGTGGCCGAGCGCGATCGCCCCGCCGGTCCGGTTGACCAGCTCGGGGTCGAGGCCCAGCTGGTCGATGCCGGCGAGCACCTGCGCGGCGAAGGCCTCGTTGAGCTCGGCCTCCTCCAGGTCGGCGACCGACCAGCCGGCCCGGCCGAGCACCTTGCGGGTGGCGGGCACCGGGCCGATGCCCATCACGTCCGGATGCACCCCGGCCGAGCCGCCGGCCACGTACCGGCCGAGCGGCCGCAGGCCCAGCTCGCCCAGGGCCTCCTCGCTGACCAGCACCAGACCGGCCGCGCCGTCGTTCATCGGCGAGGCGTTGCCCGCCGTCACCGTGCCGCCCGGGCGGAAGGCCGGCTTCAGCCGGGCGAGCTTCTCCGGGTCGGTGTCCTCCCGGATGCTCTCGTCCTGGTGGACGGTCACCCCGTCCGGCCGCTCGACCGGGACCAGCTCGGCGTCGAAGTGGCCGTCCTTGCGGGCGGCGGCGGCCAGCCGGTGGCTGCGGAGCGCGAAGGCGTCCTGGCGCTCCCGGCTGATGCCGTACCGGGCGGCGACCTCCTCGGCGGTCTCGCCCATCGAGAGGACGCCGTGCAGCTCGGCCATCCGCGGGTTGGTGAGCCGCCAGCCGAGCCGGGTGTCGAAGGTCTCGATCCGGTGCGGCAGCGCCTCGTCGGGCCGGGGGAGGACGAAGGGGGCGCGGGTCATCGACTCGCAGCCGCCGGCCAGCACCACGTCGGCCTCGCCCGAGCCGATCGCCCGGGCGGCCTGGGTGACGGCCTCCAGGCCGGAGGCGCAGAGCCGGTTGACGGTGGCGCCGGGGACGCTGTCGGGCAGGCCGGCGAGCAGCACCGCCATCCGGGCGGCGTTGCGGTTGTCCTCGCCGGCCTGGTTGGCGGCGCCCCAGTAGACGTCGTCGATCCGGGCCGGGTCGAGGGCGGGGAGGTCGGCGAGCAGGGCACGCAGCACGGTGGCCGAGAGGTCGTCCGGGCGGACCGTGGCGAGCGCTCCGCGCAGCCGGCCGATGGGTGTGCGGCGGGCTGCGGCGAAGTAGACAGGACGCACGTCGTCGGGCTCCTTATCCAGGGGGGCGGATGCTCTGACGGATGTCAGAAGGCGTTGACGCCGGTGAGCGAACGCCCGATGAGCAGCTTGTGGATCTGGCTGGTGCCCTCGTAGAGGGTCATCACCCGCGCGTCGCGCAGGTACTTGCCGACCGGGTACTCGTCGATGAACCCGTAGCCGCCGAACACCTGGAGCGCGTTGTTGGCGGCCCGGACGGCGGCCTCGCTCGCGTAGAGCTTGGCGACGGAGGACTCGGTGGCGAACGGCAGGCCGCGGTCGATGTGGTCGGCGACCTTCCAGGTGAGCAGCCGGGCGGCCTCGACGTCCACGGCGATGTCGGCGAGCAGCTCCTGGACCAGCTGGTGCGAGGCGATCGGCCGGCCGAACTGCTCGCGCAGGCCGGCGTAGTGGACGGCGGCCTCCAGGCAGGCCCGGGCGATGCCGACGCAGCCGGCCGCGACCGACATCCGGCCCTTGGCCAGGGCGGCCATCGCCACCGTGAAGCCCTTGCCGAGCTCGCCGAGCCGGGCCCCGTCGGGCACGCGGACGGCGTCGAAGGCGAGTTCGGCGGTGGCCTGGCCGCGCAGACCGAGCTTGCCGTGGATCTCGGTGCGGGTGAACCCGGGCAGGTCGGTGGGGACGAGGAAGGCGGTGATGCCCTGGTGGCCCGGCCCGCCGGTGCGGGCGAAGACGAGCGCGACGTCGGCCCACGTCCCGTTGGTGATGAACATCTTGGCGCCGCTGATCAGCCAGTGGTCGCCGTCCCGGACGGCCCGGGTGGTGAGGTTGGCGGCGTCCGAGCCGGTGCCGGGCTCGGTGAGGGCGAAGCAGGCGAGCGACTCGCCGGAGGTGAGCCGGGGCAGCCAGTGCCGCTTCTGCTCCTCGCTGCCGTAGCCGTTGATCGACTTGGCGACCAGGCCGAGTGAGACCGACACGATGCCGCGCACGGCGGAGTCGCCCCGGCCGAGCTCCTCCAGGGCCAGGCAGTACGCGAGGTGGTCGCCGCCGCTGCCGCCGTACTCCTCGGGGATGGTGAGGCCGAGGAGGCCGATCCGGCCGAGCTTGCCGATGACCGCCCGGTCGACGGACTCGGCCCGGTCCCACGCGGCCGCGTGCGGGACGATCTCGCGGTCGGTGAAGGCGGCCGCGAGGTCCCGGAGGGCGGCCTGTTCCTCGGACAGCTCCAGATTCATGGCGACACCTCTGCGGACTGGGGCCGGGGCACGGGGGGACCCGGGCCTGGGGGGTTCGGGCCGATAAACTAGCGCTGCAAGTTTTACCGGGACTGTAACCCCGACCGGGCCGCGCTGGGAAGGGGCGCCTGCCACAATCGGTCCTCACCCCACTCGACCGGAGGAACCCCGAGGATGGCCCGCCCGCGCACCCCCCTGCTCAGCCGCGAGCTCATCGTCGCCACCGCGCTGCGGCTCATCGACGCCGAGGGCCTGGACGCGCTCTCCACCCGCCGTCTCGCCACCGAGCTGTCGGTCAGCGGGCCGTCGCTCTACAACCACGTCGCGACCAAGGACGAGCTGCTGGACGCGGTGGTGGACAGCGTGATGGGTGAGGTCGACCTGTCGATGTTCACCACCGGGGCGCTCTGGCCGCGGGCACTGCGCGACTGGGCCCGCTCCTATCGCGCCGCCCTGGCCGCGCACCCCAACATCGTCCCGGTGCTCGCCCAGGGCCCCGGCCGCCGCCCGAACGCGCTGCGGCTGGCCGACGCCGTCTTCGGCTGCCTGGTCGCGGCCGGCTGGCCGCGCGGGCAGGCCACCCGGATCGGCGCGCTGATGCGGTACTTCGTCACCGGCTCGGCGCTGGCCTCGTTCGCGGCGGGCTTCCCCGAGGACGCCGGGCTGTACGACGCCGCCGACTACCCGCACCTCGGCGAGGCCCACCGGCTGGCCGAGCACCGCGGCGCGATCGACGAGGGCGCCTTCGAGACCGGCCTCGAAGCGCTGCTCGACGGGTTGCGGCTCCGGTACGAGCGGACTGTCGGCGAGGCCGGGCAACGCCCTCACCAGGGCTCGCGCGCCACGAAGGCGGGGCGCGACGACGGGTCCACCGGGTCGTAGTACCGGTGGTAGACGGGGGTCAGCCCGCCGGAGACCGGGGGCACGATCCAGCTCCAGTCGGCGGGGGTGGGCCGCCCGAGTCGCTCCTCCTGGGCGATGTGCCTCAGGAAGCGCTCCGACTCGGTGTGGTGGTCGGCGATCGTCACGCCGGCCTCCTGGAACGAGTGCAGCACCGCCACGTTGAGCTCCACCAGCGCACGGTCGCGCCAGAGCGTGCGGTCGCTGGAGGTGTCCAGGCCGAGCCGCTCGGCGACGGTCGCCAGCATGTCGTACCGGTCGGCGTCGGCGAGGTTGCGGGCGCCGATCTCGGTGCCCATGTACCAGCCGTTGAACGGCGCGGTGGGGTAGCGGACGCCGCCGATCTCCAGCGTCATGTCGCTGATCGCGGGCACCGTGTACCAGCGCAGGCCCAGCTCGGCGAACCAGGCGTGGTCGGGGTGGGTGAGCCGGACCTCCAGGGTGGTGTCCTCCGGCAGTTCGTACCACTCGGGGCGGGCACCGGGCCGCTCCTGCACCAGCAGCGGCAGGACCTCGAACCGCTCCTCGCCGCTCTTCCAGCCGAGGTCCCGGGCACGGGCGGCCAGGGCCGCGCCGGCCGGGTCGCCGACGAAGCCGGTCGCGGTGGGGCGGCCGGCATAGCGGACCAACTGCTGGTTGAGGACGCGGGCGGCCGGGCGGCCGGGCCGGTCGGGGGCGAACACCGAGATCACCGGGCGGATCCGCCCGCCGTTGGTGGCCACCCGCAGGTGCTCGAAGCACTCGGTGGCGATGTCGTCGGCCGAGGCCAGGTGCCGCAGGTCGCGCACCACCAGGCTGCGCCAGTACAGCCGGCCGATGCAGCGGGCCGCGTTGCGCCAGGCCAGCTTGGCGCCGTAGGCGAGTTCGGCGGGGGTGTGCTGGTAGGTGCCGGTGCGGTCGATCTCGTCCAGGACGGCCAGCACCCGCCCGACCGGGTCGCCGGCGCCGGGCTGCTCGTGGTGGAACTGCCGGACGAAGTCGGCGGCCGCGTCGGGGTCGGTGAACGGCTCGGCGCCGCCATCGGTGTCCGGCTCGGTGCCGGCGCCGTGTCCGAGGTCGGTGCCGTGTCCGAGGTCGGGGAACCGCGTGGCGTCGGTGGGGCGCTCCGCCGTGGTGAGCGGTGCCGCGCCGGTCCGGTGACCGGGGCCGGCCGGGTGCCCCAGGTCGGTGCGCGGCAGGTCGGCGCGCCCGACGTCGACGAGGTGCCGGATGCCGGTGCCGTGCACGGTGGCGGGCTGCGGTTGGGGCCCGCGCGGCGGCTCGGGGGCCGGGTGCGCGTGGCCGAACGGGCAGCCGCCGGCCGGCGCCGGTACCGCGGCCGGCGCCGGTACCGGCGCGGGGCGACGGGAGTTGCGGGTGCTGCGGGCGCGAAGCCGGTTGAAGATCAAGGACACATCCCTCCTGCCGAACAGGAGTACCGGAGGTGTGCGCCCCGGCGCAGAGAGTGAACGATTCGGCCCTCGCGCCCCGGCGGATGCCGCTAGGGTGCGAGGGCCGAAGGTCCGACTGTCGGATCAGCCCATGTCCTCCAGCCGGATGCCCTTGGTCTCCTTCATGAACTTCGCCACGAAGACCATCGACAGCGCCGCGAAGGCCGCGTAGACCAGGTAGGTCGCCGAGAGGTTCCAGCGCGAGAGCGAGGGGAAGGACACGGTGATCGCCCAGTTGGCGATCCACTGCGCCGAGGCGGCGACGGAGAGCGCGGCGGCCCGGATCCGGTTGGGGAACATCTCGCCGAGCATCACCCAGACCACCACGCCCCAGGACATCGCGAAGAACAGCACGAAGGCGTTGGCGGAGATCAGCGCGACGGTGCCCTGGAGGTCCGGCAGGGAGACGTGGTCGCCGCTGCCGGTGGCCGAGGAGAACGCCCAGCCGCAGGCGGCCAGCGAGACGGCCATGCCGGCCGAGCCGATCAGGGCGAGCGGCTTGCGGCCGATCCGGTCCACCAGCAGGATCGCCACCACGGTGCCGAGGATGTTGATGACCGAGCCGATGAAGCTGATCAGCAGCGAGTTGCTCTGGTCGATGCCGACGGACTGCCACAGGATCGACGAGTAGTAGAAGATCACGTTGATGCCGACCAGCTGCTGGAAGACCGAGAGGCCGATGCCGACCCAGACGATCGGCAGCAGGCCGAACCGGCCGCCGAGCAGGTCGCCGAAGCGCGGCCGGTGGTCGGAGGCGATCAGGCCCTGGATCTCGGCGATCCGGGCGTCGGTGTCGGAGCCCTCGCCCTCGACGTCACCGAGCACCGCGCGGGCCTCGTCCAGGCGGCCGGCCGAGATCAGGTAGCGCGGGGACTCGGGGATCATCGAGGAGAGCACGAAGTAGACGGCGGCCGGGACGACGCAGATGCCGAGCATCCACTGCCAGGCCTCCAGGCCGAGCAGCCGGCCGCGGGTCTCGCCCCCGGCGGCGTCCGCCAGCACCCAGTTGACCAGCTGCGAGATCGCGATGCCGAGCACGATCGCGGCCTGCTGGAAGGAGGCCAGCCGCCCCCGGTAGCGGGTCGGCGCGACCTCGGCGATGTAGGTCGGGGCGATCACCGAGGCGATGCCGATGGCCGCTCCGCCGAGGACCCGCCAGCAGGCGAGGTCCCAGGCGGAGAACGGCAGCATCGAGCCGACCGCACTCACCGCGAAGAGCAGCGCGCCCGCCTTCATCACCTTGATCCGGCCGTACCGGTCGGCGAACCGCCCGGCCAGCGCCGCGCCGACCGCCGAGCCCAGCAGCGCGGACGAGACGATCAGACCGGTGACGCCGTCGCCGACCCCGAACTTCTCCTGGATGCCGGAGACGGCACCGTTGATCACGGAGCTGTCGTAGCCGAACAGGAATCCGCCGAGGGCCGCGGCGGCGGTGATGAAGACGACGAAGCCGAGGCGGTCGGAGGATCGGTCCTCCGCCGCCACGGGCTCCGAGGGCTGCTGGGTGACGCTCACGATCTTGACTCCTGGTACTCAACGCTGAGCTTGGTAGCCGAGATCGTAACCCGTCAATGTTCAAGTGTTGTACGCGGGATGCCCGACAAGTCCCCTTGCTTATTAGTAAAGTGAACTGTCAAACCTGGTGCTCCACCGGCGACGCCAGCGAGAGCCCGAACCGGCCCTCCTGGTCCGTCCACCAGTGGCTCAGCCGCAGGCCGGCCGCGGCCAGCTCCTCGGTCACGCGCTCCCGGCGGAACTTGGCCGACACCTCGGTGCGCAGCTCCTCGCCCTTCTCGAAGTGGACCGGCAGGTCCAGCGCGGGGATCTTCACGGTCTGCTCCTGCAGCGAGCGCAGTCGCATCTCGATCCACTCCCGCTCCGGGTCCCAGAGCGCCACGTGCTCGAACGCGGCCGGGTCGAAGTCGGCGGACAGCTCCCGGTTCAGCACGTTCAGCACGTTCCGGTTGAACTCCGCCGTCACCCCGGCCGCGTCGTCGTAGGCGGCCACCAGCACCCGCGGGTCCTTGACCAGGTCGGTGCCGAGCAGCAGGAAGTCGCCGGGGTCGAGCGCGGCGCGCAGCCCGCGCAGGAAGACCGCGCGCTCGGCGGGGAGCAGGTTGCCGAGGGTGCCGCCGAGGAAGGCGACCAGGCGCGGGCCGCCCTCCGGCGGCAGGCCGAGCCGGGCGGTGAAGTCGGCCAGCACCGCGTGCACGCTCAGGCCCGGGTACTCCAGGGCGAGCGCCTCGCCCGCGCCGGTCAGGGCGCTCTCGCTGACGTCCACCGGGACGTAGCTGTCCAGCGTGCCGAGGTCGCGCAGCGCGTCCAGCAGCAGCCTGGTCTTCTCCGAGGAGCCGGATCCCAGCTCGACCAGGGTGCGGGCCCGGGTGGCGGCGGCGATCTCGCCGGCCCGGGCGTCCAGGATGGCCCGCTCGGCGCGGGTCGGGTAGTACTCCGGGAGCCTGGTGATCTCCTCGAACAGCTCGCTGCCCCGGGCGTCGTAGAACCACTTCGGCGGCAGCCGCTTGGGGTCGCCGGTCAGACCCTGCCGCACGTCGTGGTGCAGCGCGGTGCTGAAGTGGTCGGCGGGCAGCAGCCGGGTGAGATCAAAGGTGCTCATGACAGATGGATCCTCTGTTCAAAAAGTGAAGGTGAGAGGAGGGGGAGGGTTCAGAGCGGGCGGACGACGACGCCGTCCGGACCGGCCAGCAGCAGCGAGCGGTCCGGGACGACGGTCCAGTCCGGGTGGTCGTCGTAGGGTTCGGAGGCCACCAGCACGCCCGTGCCCGGCAGGGTCCGGTGGTGCAGGGTGTCGCCCCAGGCGGTGGCGGCGATCGCGCGGCCGTCGGTGAGCAGCAGGTTGAGCCGGCCGGTGGTGTGCGCGGCCACGTCCGCGACGGTGCCGGCCAGTACCTCGCCGAGGCCGGCGCCGGTGCGCAGCCGGTGCAGGGCCAGCCCCCAGAGCAGCGCCGAGTCGGTCCGGACCGGCAGCTCCAGCAGCTCGGCCGGCGTCAGCCGCCCGGCCAGCGCGTCCAGCTTGTCCGGCCAGCCGGCCACCGCGCCGTTGTGGCTGAACAGCCAGGGCCCGGCGGCGAACGGCGCGGCCGCCTCCTCGCCCGCCGCGCAGCCCTCGGTCGCCGAGCGGACGGCCGCCAGCAGCGCCCGGGTGCGGATCACCCGGGCGAGGTCGGCGAACGAGGCGTCCGCCCAGATCGGTCCGGCCCGCCGGTAGCGGGCCGGTGTCCCGTCGCCGTCCGCGTACCAGCCGAGGCCGAAGCCGTCGGCGTTGACCGTGCCGTACTGCTGCGCCCGGGGGGCCCAGGACTGCCGGTGGAGGCCGAACGGCGGGTCCACCAGCAGCTCCCGGGGCGTCACCGGCTCTCCGAGGTAGGCGAGATGGCGGCACATCAGTCGGCCGCCACGTCGGCCGCGGTGCGGAACCCGGCGAAGATCTGGCGCCGGATCGGGTAGTCCCAGTTGCGGAAGGTGCCCCGGCAGGCCACCGGCGCGACGGCGAAGCAGCCGCCGCGCAGCACCTTGTACTCGGGCCCGAAGAAGACCTCCGAGTACTCCTTGTACGGCCAGGCCCGGAAGCCGGGGTAGGGGTGGAGGTCGCTCGCCGTCCACTCCCAGACGTCGCCCATCAACTGCCGTACGCCGTAGGGCGACTCACCGGCCGGATAGCTGCCGGCCGGGGCCGGGCGCAGGTGGCGCTGGCCGAGGTTCGCGTGCTCCGGCGCGGGGGGCCCGTCGCCCCAGGGGTAGCGGCGGGAGCGCTCGGTGGCCGGGTCGTGCCGGGCGGCCTTCTCCCACTCCGCCTCGGTCGGCAGCCGCCGCCCGGCCCATCGGGCGTAGGCGTCCGCCTCGTACCAACTGACGTGCACCACCGGCTCGTTGTCCGGTACCGGCTCCACCGTGCCGAACCGGCGGCGGAGCCACTGGCGGCCCTCGCGGTGCCAGAACAGCGGGGCGGTCAGCCCGGCCCGCTGCCGGTGCTCCCAGCCCTCGGTGGTCCACCAGCGCGGATCGTCGTAGCCGCCGTCGGCGATGAACCGCAGATAGGCGCCGTTGGTGACCGGGGTGGTGTCGAGCCGGAAGGCCGGCAGGTCGATCCGGTGCGCCGGGCGCTCGTTGTCCAGCGCCCACGGCTCGGTGTCCGTGCCCATGGTGAACGGGCCGGCGGGGACGAGCACGTCGGCGGGGAGCGTCGCCGCGTCGGCCGGCGCCGGGGGCGGCGGGGGAGCGGTCAGCGCGGGCTCGCCGCGGCGCAGCTGGTGGGTGACCAGCATGGTCTCGTCGTGCTGCTGCTCGTGCTGGGCGATCATGCCGAAGGCGAAGCCGGCGTCCAGCAGCGGCGCGCCCTCCAGCGGGCTGGCCTCCAGCAGGTCGAAGACCCGGCCGCGGACCTCGTGCGCGTAGGCGCGGGCCTCGGCGGGCGGCAGCAGCGGCAGGCTGGGGCGCTCGGCGCGCGGGTGCTCGAACGCGTCGTAGAGCGGGTCGATCTCCGGGCGCATCGGCTGCCGGCCGCCGATGTTGCGCAGCAGCCAGAGCTCCTCCTGGTTGCCGATGTGGGCGAGGTCCCAGACCAGTGGCGACATCAGCGGGGAGTGCTGGGCGGTGAGGTCGTGGTCCTCGACGCAGTCGGTCAGCGCGGCGGTGCGGGCGCGGGCGGCCAGCAGCTCGGTGGCGATCGCCTCGCGCAGGGCCGCGGGCGGCAGGCCGGCCGGCGAGGCGAGGGCGGCCGACGCGGCGGCGGCCGACGCGGAGGTGGGCGGCCGGACCCCCGGGCCGGTCGCCCCGGCAGCGCGGGAGCCGGTCGGGCGGGCGTCGTCGATCATGGTGCGGCCTCCTCCGGGGGAGTGCGTCGGGTACCGGAGCGCAGGGCGTCCAGCTGGTCGTCGGCCGGGCAGCGGCCGCGCGCGGGGTAGCGCTCGGCGAACTCGGCGACGACGGTGCGCAGCCGCTCGGCGCCGGGCAGACGGCCCAGCGCGGCGTCGGCGGCGGCGAAGCAGGCCAGCGTGGCGCGGCGCAGCGCGGGGTCGGCCACCGCCAGGGTGGCGGCCCGGCGCCAGGCGTCGCTGCGTGGCGGGCGCGGGCCGTCGGCGCGCTCCAGCGGCTCCAGCGCGGCCAGCGCGGTGTCGGCGGCCGTCGGGTCGTCCAGCAGCGCCGTCACCAGGGCGGTGGGGACGATCCAGCCGTCGCCGGGCTGGGCGTCGATCATCCGCAGTTCCAGGTGGCCGCGCGGGCGGACCGGCGGGAACAGGGTGGTGCGGTGGTAGTCCAGGTCGGCCAGCGTCGGCGGGCGCTCGCCGGCGCCGCGCAGCCAGTCGCTGAAGGTCAGCCCGGCCGGGGCCGTCCACGGCAGGCCGTCGGGGCGGCGGACGCAGAGCACCTCGGCGTCCAGCACGTACCTGGTCCAGGCCTCGCGCGGATCGCCGTGGTCCGGGGCCGGTGCGAGGGTGCGGGTGGGGTCCATCCGGGACCAGACGATCTGCCGGGTGGACCGGTGGCCGGTCGGCTTCCCGTCCAGCAGCGGGGAGTTGGCGAAGGCGGCGACCAGGACCGGCCCGAGCCGGTGGGCCAGGCGCCAGCGCCGGTCCAGCGCGTGCGGGCCGTCGGCGGCCCCCGCGTCCAGGCAGACCTGTACGGAGGCGGTGCCGGTCATCATGATCCGGCCCCAGGGCCCGGCCGAGTCGAAGAACCGTTCCATCGCCAGATAGCGCGGGTGGTCCAGCACCATCTCGCGCGGGCGGGCCAGGGGGTCGGTGCCGGTTCCGGTGAGCCGCAGGCCCTGGGCCGCGAAGGCGGCCCGCAGGGCGGCGAGATCGCGCCGGGTGTCGTCGACGCAGGCGGTGAGGCCTTCGGCGGGCGGGGAGCTGAGCTCGACCTGTCCACCGGGTTCGAGGGTGAGGCGGGCACCGGAGGGGAGACACGTGCCGTCGGGGCCGCCCAGCGGCAGCGAGTCCAGTGCGGCGTGCAGCCGCTCCGGTAGGACGGGGCGGGTCGGACATCGGTCGTCGTGGACGAACCACTCGACCTCGACACCGACCAGTCGGGGCGGTCCGATCTTGAAACAGACGCCGGCCATGTGGCGGCGGGCCGTGGATTCGGTCAGCGGGGTCGCCCTGCCGGGCGGCGGATCGGTGCCCTGCCGGGCGGTCGGGCTGGTCGGGCTGGTCGGGCGAACGGGTATCACCGGACTCACCATCCTCGGGATCACGATTGCGGCCCGGTCTACCCTGCCCAGTCTGCTACGGACCATGCCGGGGCGCTTCGCAAACATCTTGTGAAGAGATGTCCGCGCAGGTCAGGGGCGGTGCAATCGGGTGATGCCGGGCAGTTCAGAGCCTTTCCAGCCGGCGCAGGACCACGTCCAGTACCGGGGTCGGCAGCGCGTAGTTCAGCCGCAGCGAGCCCTCGCCGCCGGGGCCGAAGTCGGCGCCGGCGGAGGCCTCCAGGCCGCACCGCTCCAGGAGCGCCGCCCGGGCGCCGACGGGCGGCAGGCCGAGCGCGGCGGCGTCCAGCCAGAGCAGGTAGGAAGCCTCGGGGGCGGAGCGGACGGCCGTGCCGAGCAGCCCGGTCAGCCGGTCCCGGGCGGCGCTCAGGTGGCGCAGCAGCGCGTCCAGCCACGGGCCGCCCTGCCGCAGCGCCGCCCCCTGCGCCACCTGCTCCAGCAGCCCGCCCTCCCACAGGCCGTAGCCGGCCATGACCTCGGTGATCCGCTCCCGCAGCGCCGCGTCCGGCACCAGCGCGAAGCAGCTCGGGATGCCGGAGGTGTTGAAGGTCTTGCCGACCGAGTTGAGCGTGACGGTCCGGTCCCGGTACGGGCCCGCCACCGCGACGGCCACCGGGTGGCGGCGGCCCGGGTGGGTGAGGTCGCCGTGCACCTCGTCCGAGACCAGCACGCCGCCGGCCCGCGCCGCCGCTCCGGCCAGCGCGCGGACCTCCGCCGCCGTCCAGACCCGGCCGGACGGGTTGTGCGGGCTGCTGAGCAGCACCGCCCCGGCCCGGCCGGCCGCGAAGGCGTCCAGCGGCAGCCGGTACCCGGTCTCGTCGCGGGCCAGCGGCAGCTCCCGGTACGGCAGCCCGGCGGCCCGGCAGAGCTGGGCGAAGCCGCCCCACTCCGGCGTCGGGAACAGCACCGGCCCGGCCGGACGCACCGCCTCCAGCAGCAGGCGGACGGCCGTGCGCGGCCCGAAGGGCAGCAGCAGCACCCACGCCGGGTCGATCTCCGCCCCGTGCCGCTCCCGGTACCAGTGGGCCACCAGGGACCGTCCGGCCGGATCGCACACCGTGTACCCGTAGGCCGGGTGCTCCGCCCGCCGGCGCAGCGCCGCCGCGACGGCCGGCGGTCCGGGCAGGTCCATGTCCGCCAGCCCCATCGCGATCGCGCCGGCGGCGTCGCCGCCGGTCCGGGCCCACTTGCCGCTCCCGGTGCCGGACCGGTCGAAGGCCCGCTCGAAGAGCCGGTCGAGCGGGCCTTCGACCGGGCCTTCGCGCGGGTCGAGCGGCGGGAGGTCGGCGCGGCGGTCGTCCGACGGGGTCGTCATGGCGGGCCTCCCGGGCGGCGGTGGGGTCGGTCCCGGGCCACGCTAACGGCCCGGGACCGGCCGGTCACCAGGGCGCGGCGGGCGGGCCCGGCGCCCCGGCGGCCCCGGTGTCGCCCCCGCCCGCGTCCCGAGGAGCGGTCGGCACGGGCGTGGACACCGGGCGGGGCCGTACGCTGCGGGACGGCCGCGACCGGGGACGCACGGGGACCCCGGGACGCACCGGGACACGGGGAAGGGCGGACACATGGGACTGCGCGAACGGACGGAGACGGCGGCACCGGCAACGGCGGCACCGGGCACGGCGGCCGGGGGCGGGCCGGACGACGAGGTCACGCTGTTCGTGGCCCGGCGGGTCGAGTCCGGCTACGAGGAGGCCTTCGAGCACTGGGCGAAGGAGATCCTCGCCGCGGCCGCCGGGCACGAGGGCAACCTCGGCACCGGACTGCTGCGCCCGGCCGGGCCGGAGGACCCCTGGCACCTGCTGCTGCACTTCCGCGACGGCGCGGCGTTCCGCTCCTGGCAGGCCTCGCCGGCCCGGGCGGCCTGCTTCGCCGCCGCGGACGGGCACCACCACGAGGTGCACCGGCACGAGATCCTCGGCATGGAGGGCTGGTTCGCCACCACCCGGTCGGCGGCGAAGGGCCGCCCGCCGGTGCGCTGGAAGATGGCGGTGGCCTCCACGGTGGCGATCGCCCCGCTCACCATCACCGCCAGCCTGCTGCTGACCCCGCACCTGGCGGGCCTGCCGGTGGCGGTCCGCGCCCTGGTCACCGCGCCGCTGATCAGCGCGCTGATGACGTACGCGGCCCTCCCGGTGGTGACCCGCCTGCTGCGCGGCTGGCTGTTCGGCCGGGCGGACCGGCCCGCGCGGACCGGTTAGAACGTCTCCCAGTCGTTGTCGTCCGGCGTGTTGAGCGTGTTGACGCGCTCGCCCTCGGCGGTGTCGAAACTGTCGGTGGCGATCTTGAACGAGCTGCCGTCGGGGCGGATGCCGTACAGCACGACCTGCTCGTGCTGCTGGCCCTTCAGGGACTGGCTGATGCACGACCCCGGGTTGGCGGTCGCCGTCCGCAGGTTGGCGCGCTTCGGGAACACCGCGTAGGACCGGTAGGTGCCGCGCGAGCACAGCATGAACGCGGGGGCGGGCGTCGGCGTGGTGGTGACGGTGGCCCCGGCCCGCGGCACCGCGCCCTGGGCGGCGGCGGTGCCGCCGGAGAGGGCGGCGACGCAGGCGGTGAGGGCCAGGCCCCCGGCGACGGCGAGGCCTGCGGTCTGGGCGGTGCGCTTCGTCGTGCGCATGGGAGCTCCCGAGGGTCGAGGGGGCGCCCGGTGCGCCCTGCCCGTTCAACGGGCGGTTCGATCGTGCGGGTTCACGGGGGGCGGTGCCGCGGGGCGGCCGGACGGGCGGCCGGCTGCGCGGCCAGGCCCCGGCGGCCGCGGCGCATCGTCACGGCGTGGTTGGCCCGGAACACCGGGTGCAGGAGGAGGGCGAGGCGCCGGAGCAGGGCCCGGCCGGGGCGGGCGTCCTCCTCGAACCGGACGCGGTGCCGGCGCCGTCCGCCTCGACCGTCCAGCGGGACCAGCCGACCAGGTCACCCCGCATCGCGACCTCCAGCACGCCGGCCGACGGGTCGCGCCGCACCGCGGTGAGCGCGATGACCAGCCGGTACGGCAGCAGCGCCCGCACCACCGCCTCGCCGGTGTCCGGGCCGAACCGCCGCACCGCGCGGATCTCGGGCCACCAGAGCGGGTAGCCGGGCAGGTCCTCCAGCGCCGCGTACACCGCGGCCGGCGGCGCGGCCGGCCGCCACACGTCGCGGAACCGGTAGTGGTTGGGGTCGACGGCCGCACTCTGGTGCCGGACCGGACGCCCTTCGCCCCGCCGGGCCGACCCCGCCCGGGGCGGGCCCGGTGCTACGCCGGCTCGCTCAGCGCGAAGGCGGTGTTGACCAGCGCGACGTGGCTGAACGCCTGCGGGGTGTTGCCGAGTTGGCGGCGGGCGCGCGGGTCCCACTGTTCGGAGAGCAGGCCGAGGTCGTTGGCGAGCCCGACCACCCGGGCGAACAGGTCCCGGGCCTCGGCCCGGCGCCCGGTGGCGAGGAGCGCGTCGGCGAGCCAGAACGAGCAGGCCAGGAAGGCGCCCTCGCCGCCCGGCAGGCCGTCGGTGTGCCGGTGCGCCCGGTAGCGCAGGACCAGGCCGCCGTGGTCCAGGCCGTCCCGGACGGCGTCCACGGTGCGGACCACGCGCGGGTCGTCCGGCGGCAGGAAGCCGCTCTTGACGACGAACAGCGTGGCCGCGTCCAGGCCCTGCCCGCCGTAGTGCTGGACGAAGACGCCGCGCCGCCGGTCGTAGCCGTGCGCGCAGACGTCGGCGTGCACGGCGTCCCGCATCGCCCGCCAGCGGTCGACGGGCGCGGGCAGCCCGGTGGCCTCGGCCATCCGTACCGCGCGGTCGGCGGCGACCCAGGACATCACCTTGGAGTGGACGAAGTGGCGCCGTTCGCCGCGCACCTCCCAGAGGCCCTCGTCCGGATCGCGCCAGTGCTCCTCCAGGTACTCCATCAGGGCCCGCAGCAGGGTCCAGACCTGGCGCTCCATCGGCAGGCCGGCCAGCAGGGCCAGGTGCAGGGTGTCCACCACCTCGCCGTAGACGTCGAGTTGGAGCTGGTCGACGGCGGCGTTGCCGAACCGGACCGGCCGGGATCCCTCGTAGCCGGGCAGCCACCCGGCGGTGGTCTCGCCGAGGACGCGCTCACCGGCGACCCCGTAGACGGTCTGCAGGTCACCCGGGTCGCCGGCGATGGCGCGCACCAGCCAGCGGCGCCAGGCGGCGGCCTCCTCGCGGAAGCCGCCGCGGAGCAGGGCGGAGAGGGTCATCGAGGAGTCGCGCAGCCAGCAGAAGCGGTAGTCCCAGTTGCGGGTGCCGCCGATCCGCTCGGGCAGCGAGGCGGTGGGCGCGGCGACGATCCCGCCGGTGGGCGCGTAGGCGAGGGCCTTGAGGGTGAGCAGCGAGCGCAGCACGGCCTCGTGCCACTCCCCGCGGTACCGGCAGCCGGCGGCCCAGTGCCGCCAGTCGCGCAGGGTGCCGAGCAGGGCCTCCTCGGGGTCGGCGCGCGGGGAGGTGGGCAGGTGGGAGGGCTGCCAGGTGAGGACGAAGGGGACGCGCGCGCCGGGGGTGACGGTGAAGTCGGAGACGGTGACGCCGTCCACCCCGTAGGTGTGGACCTCGGGCGGGACCCGCAGCCAGGCGGAGTCCGGCCCGGCGACGGCCACCCGGTGCCGGCCGGTGCGGCGGACCCAGGGCTCGATCCGGCCGTAGTTGAACCGCAGCCGCAGCTCGCCGCGGACCGGGACGCTGCCCTCGACGCCTTCGACGATCCGGATCAGTTGCGGGGAGCGCTGCCCGCCCCGGCCGCGCTGGGGCATGAAGTCGGTCACCCGCACGGTGCCGTCGGCGGTGTGCCACTCGCTCTCCAGGACCAGGGTGTCACCCAGATAGCGGCGGGTGGCGCACTGCGCGGCGCCGGCCGGGGCGAGCCGCCAGGCCCCGTGCTGCCGGTCGCCGAGTAAGCCGGCGAAGCAACTGGGGGAGTCGAACCGGGGCAGGCAGAGCCAGTCGACGGACCCGTCCCGCCCGACCAGGGCGGCTGTCTGCAGGTCGCCGATCAGGGCGTAGTCCTCGATGCGTCCGGCCATCGGGTCCATTCTCCGGCCGCGGTGCGCGGTCGGCAGGACGAGGCGATCCTTCGGGAGAGGGCGGGGTGATCCCGCGGCACGGGGCGGGGTGGCTCCGCGGGCGGGACGAGGTGATTCCGCTTGCACGCGTTCGGCGTGCAGAGGAGGATCTTTTGTGCTTGTAGTCTCATCAGAACCAGCTGTCCCTTCGGGCTGCTGGTTTACCGGAACCGGAGCGAAGGAGTCCCGAGGATGCGGCGACCGAACTGGGTACCGGAGGGCACGGACCTGGACAAACCGAACGCCGCGCGGGTCTACGACTACTACCTCGGTGGTTCGCACAACTTCGAGGTGGACCGGGAGATGGCCCGCCAGGCGATCGCGCTCTGGCCGGAGCTGCCCCAGATCATGCGCTCCAACCGGGCCTTCCTGCGCCGCGCGGTCCAGTTCGCCGCCGAGCGGGGCGTCACCCGCTTCCTGGACATCGGCTCCGGCATCCCGACCTTCGGGACGGTGCACGAGATCGCCCGCGCGATCCGCCCCGAGACCGAGGTGGTGTACGTCGACCGCGACCCGGTCGCCGTCGCGCACAGCCGGCTGCTCCTGGCGGACGACGAGGGCTGCTCCGTGGTCCAGGCCGACGTCCGGGACATCGACGACCTGCTGGGCCGTCCCGAGGTGACCGCGCTGCTCGCGGCCGGCGAGCCGGTGGCCGTGCTGCTGGTCGCCGTCATGCACTTCGTCAGTGACTCCGAGGACCCCTGGAAGCTGCTCGCGGTGCTGCGCGAGGCGCTGCCGCCGGGCAGCGCGCTGATCCTGTCGCACGCCTCCCTGGAGGGCCGCCCCGACCAGGCCGAGGACCACCAGAAGCTGTACCGGATGACCCCCACCCCGCTGACCATGCGCACCCGCGAGCAGATCACCGCGATGTTCGCCGGCTTCGAGCTGGTCGGGCCCGGTGTGGTCTACCTGCCGCAGTGGCGCCCCGACCAGCCCGAGGCGGTCGGCAGCAACCCCGAGCGGATGACCGGGATGGCGGGCGTGGGGTTCCGCCCGTGAACGAAGCGCCGGTACCGGGCAGCGCCGAACGGTTCCACGAGGACTGGGCGCGGCTGCTCTCCGGCGATCACGGCACGGCGGTCCACCCCGGCCTGCTCGGCAGGCTGGTCTCCCGGACCGCCGGGCTGCTGCACCGCGCCCAGCTGGGCGAGCCGTTCGAGCCGCGGCTGGCCGCCCAGGCCGGCGCCGAACTCGTCGACGCGCACTTCACCGACCCGGTGGTGCTGGCCCGGGCCGTCGAACTGCTCCAGGAGCAGCCCGCCACCGACGACCGCGGGCCCGCGCTCTGCGGCGCCTTCGCGGCCGGCTGGGCGGCCGCCCTGCGCGAGCGGACCCTGCGCGAGCAGGAGGCCATCCGGACCGCCGCCGACACCGCCCGCCGGGAGGCCGAGCGGGCGCTGCGCGCCTCCGAGGCCCGGTTCCGCGCGCTGTTCGAGAGCGCGGCGATCGGCATCGGCATCGGTGACACCGAGGGCAACATCCTCGCCGTCAACAAGGCGCTCCAGGAGCTGTTCGGGGCCGCCCCGGAGGACATGCGGGGGCGCCGGGTCGGCGACCTCGTCCACCCCGAGGACACCCCCGGCGTCTGGGAGGCGTACGAGGAGCTGATCAGCGGCAAGCGGGACTACTTCCAGTTCGACAAGCCGTACTACCGGCACGACGGCGAGGTGGTCTGGACCCACCTCACGGTCTCGCTGATCCGGGACGACGACGGCCGCCCGCAGTACCAGGTGGCGATGCTGGAGGACATCACCGACCGCTACCGGCTGCAGGAGCGGCTGCGCCACCAGGCCACCCACGACCCGCTGACCGGGCTGCCCAACCGGGCCGCCTTCTTCGAACGGCTGGAGAAGCTCTTCGAGGAGCCGGACCCGGGTGCCCGGTTCGGCCTCTGCTACGTCGACCTCGACGGCTTCAAGGTGGTCAACGACAGCCTCGGCCACGACACCGGCGACCAGCTGCTGGCCGCCGTCGCGGCCCGGCTGAAGGCCGCCCTGACCCCGCTCGGCCACCTCGTCGCCCGCCTCGGCGGCGACGAGTTCGTCGTCCTGCTGGAGAACTGCCGGGGCGAGCAGGAGGCCGTCGCCGCGGCCAAGACGGTGCTGAAGGCGCTCGCCGGACCCGTCCTGATCGGGGATCACAAACTGGCCGTCGGGGCCAGTGTGGGCGTGCTGGAACGGCGCGTCTCGACCACCACGCCGGGCGCCGCCGTCCGCGCCGCCGATCTGACGCTGTACCGGGCCAAGGAGGCCGGCCGCGGCCGCTGGACGCTCTTCGACCCCAAGGAGAACGCCCGCGCGGTCAGCCGGTACGCGGTCTCGGTCCGGATGCCGGCCGCGCTCGACCGCGGCGAGTTCTTCATCGACTACCAGCCGTTGTACGCGCTGGCCGACGGACGGCTCGCCGCCGTCGAGGCGCTGGTGCGCTGGCGCCACCCGCAGCTCGGCGTGCTGGGCCCGGACGAGTTCGTCACCACCGCCGAGGAGACCGGGCTGATCATGCCGCTCGGCCGCTGGGTGCTGGAGCAGGCCTGCGGCCAGGCGGCCGACTGGATCAAGCGGTTCGGTGACGACGCGCCCCAGCTGAACGTCAACCTGGCGGTCCGTCAGGCCCGCAGCGCCGCCCTGGTGACCGATCTCGGCCGGATCCTCGACTCCACCGGCCTGGACCCGGCCCGGCTCCAGCTGGAGATCACCGAGTCCACCGTGGTCGGCCCGGAGGACGAGGCGCTGCGGACCTTGCACGGGCTGGTCGACCAGGGTGTCTCGCTCGCCGTGGACGACTTCGGCACCGGCTGGTCCAACCTCGCCTACCTGCGGGACCTGCCGGTCTCCGGGCTGAAGATCGCCGGCTCCTTCGTCGGCGACCTGCACGACCCGGCCAAGGACGCGGCCACCGGCTGGCGGATCGTCAGCGGCCTGGTGTCGATGGCGCACGCGCTGGGCCTGACCGTCACCGCCGAGGGCGTGGAGACCCGCCGGGACGCCGAGCGGCTGCGCGGCATCGGCTGCGACTGGGCGCAGGGCTGGCACTTCGGGCGGCCGGTGCGGCCGGCCGAGATCGCCCGCCGGATCGCCGAGGAGCCGGGCGGCCGGCCGGTCGGCGGCTGACGCGCGGGCGGCACCGGTTCCCGCTGCCGGCGGGCGTCGCCGAGGGGGTCCCGGTGCCGAAGCCCAACCGGTCAGATATGGCAAAATCCGGACAAACTACTTGACGTGACGCCCGTCACCTGGGCACGATGAGGCCCTGGCACACCCCGTACTCCGGTGCGGGAAGCACATTCGGCCAGTTCGACAGACCGGCGCTTCGGCGCCCGAGAGCCGGCGGCGCACCGCTCACGCGTTGTCTCCCCAAAGCCGCTCTCCACCGTTTCGGCAGTCCCTCCGGGGGCTCGCTTCCCGGGGCCCCGCCCCCGTGCGCCACCCGTGCGCACCGGGCCCGCCCCGTCACAGGGGCCGCGTCCTGTTCCGGCGCCGCCCGTCGCCTCCTTCCGAGAGGCCGTCCCCGATGAGCACCACCCTGCCCCCCCACGTCGTTCCGCCCCCGGACCACGACGGCCGGCCGCAGCGCCGCGCCGAGGACCGGGCCCTCGCCCGCCGGCCGCAGCGCCGGGCCGAGGACCGGGCCGTCGCCCGCCGGCCGATGCGCCGGGCCGGGGACGGCGTCGCCAGTCAGCACAGCGTCACCCTGGTCGTCCCCGCCCAGAACGAGGCCCGCAACATCCCCTGGGTGTTCGAGCAGATCCCGCGCTGCGTCGACGAGGTCATCCTGGTCGACGGCTCCTCCGACGACGCCACCGTCCCGATGGCCCGGCACTGCCTGCCGACCGTCCGCAGCGTCCAGCAGAGCGGACCCGGCAAGGGCAACGCGCTGCGGACCGGCTTCGCCGCCGCCCGTGGCGAGTACATCGTCATGATGGACGCCGACGGCTCCATGTGGCCCGGCGAGATCCCGCACTTCCTCCACTTCCTCGACCACGGCTTCGACTTCGTCAAGGGCTCCCGGTGCATTGCCGGCGGCGGCTCGCTGGACCTCACCAAGGTCCGGTCGTTCGGCAACCGCGCCCTGCTCGCCGTGGTCAACCGCCTGTACGACGCAGGCCTCACCGACCTGTGCTACGGCTACTGCGCCTTCCGCCGTTCCTTCCTGGACGCGCTCGACCTGCGCTCCTCCGGCTTCGAGATCGAGGCCGAGATGATCGCGCACGCGCTGCGCTCCGGACTGCGGATCGCCGAGGTACCGAGCCTGGAACTCCCCCGCCGCAGCGGTCGATCCCACCTGCACGCCGTCTCCGACGGCCGCCGGGTGCTGAGGACCCTGATCACCGAGCGTCCCGGCGCCCGGTCCTCGGCGTCCGCCTCCGCGGAGGAGCGACGATGAATGGCTCCGACCGGCGCACCGCAGCTGCCTGCCCGCGTTCTGCCGCCCGCGACTCGCTCTACACCCCTGTCCGTGTCGTCGACCTTGACCTGGACGATCCGGGTGAGCTGCGCTCGCCCGGTGGTCTCGGCGCCGTCGACCCGGTCGGCCGCGTGTTGGCGTTGGTGCGACTGCACGGACACCCGCTCGGCTTGGTCACGGCCACCGGAACAGCGGGCGACAGTGCCGCGCTGCGCCGGGCGCTGGTCGACGCCGCTCACCGGGAACTGCCGGTTCCCGCCCTGTCCACCGCGACACCCGCGGCGCGTCCCGGTCGGGTCGGCCGCGCCCGGGTGCCCGCGGGCCCGGTCACGGTCAGCGTGGTGGTCTGCACCCGCGACCGGACCGAACAGCTGCGGAGCTGCCTCGACTCGCTGCTGCGGACCGGCTATCCGCACGTGGAGGTCCTGGTGGTCGACAACGCCCCGCGGAGCGACGCCACCGAACGCCTCGTCGCCACGCGGTACCGGGACCGCGTCCGGTACCTGCGCGAGCCGGTCCCGGGCCTGGCCCGGGCCCGCAACCGCGGGCTGTCCGCCGTCCACGGCGAGGTGGTGGCGTTCGCCGACGACGACCTGATCATCGACACCGGCTGGGTGGACGCGCTGGCCGGGGCGTTCCGCGCGGACGACCGGATCGGCTGCGTCACCGGGCTGGTGCTGCCGGCCGAACTCGACACCCCGGCCCAGGCCGCCCTCGAACAGTACGGCGGCTACTCCCGCGGCTTCGCCGCCCGCGACTGGTCGCTGCGCGACCGCCCGGACGACCCGCTGATGCGGTTCTCGGTCGGCCGGTTCGGCTCCGGCGCGAACATGGCGTTCCGGACCGCACTGCTGCGCGCCATCGGCGGCTTCGACCCGGCGACCGGGGCCGGCACACCGGCCCGCGGCGGCGAGGAGCTGCTGGCCTTCTTCCAGACGCTCGACGCCGGACACACCGTCGCCTACCAGCCGGACGCCATCGTCTGGCACCGCCACCCGCGCACCTGCGACGCGCTGACCCGGCAGGTCTTCAACTTCGGCGTCGGCTTCGGGGCCTACCTGACCGCCGTCGTCTCCCACCGGCCCGGTGTGCTCACCGCACTCGTGCGGCGCGTCCCGGCCGGCCTCCACCGCTGGCAGCGGGTGCGCCGCGACCGGGCCCGGCACGGCCCGGCCGCGGGCGAGGCCGACCTGCTGCGACTGGGGCGCCGCGAGTTCCGCGGGCTGCTGGTCGGGCCGTTCGGCTACCTGCTCAGCGTGTGGCGCCAGCGCACCCTGCGGACCGGAGGCACGTCATGAACACCGTCCTGCGGGCGCCCGCCCAGGTGGTGGAACTCGATCTCGACCGGCCCGGTGGGCCGTGGCGGCCCGGCTTCACGGCCCCGGTCCGCCCGCAGGGGCCCGTGGTGGCCCTGGTCCGCCGGGCCGGCCGACCGCTCGGCCTGGTGGCCGTCGGCCCCGACCGTCCCTCCCAGGACGGTCCTGCGGGCCCTTCCACCGGCCCCTCCGCCGGTCCCGGCCCGGACCCCGAGCGGCTGCGCCGGCGGCTGGTCGAGGCGGCCGAACGCCACCTCGACGCCGGTCCGCCCGCCGCTGCCACCCCCGTCGCCCGCCCCGCCGCGCCGCCGTCCGGGTCCGCGCCCCTGGTGAGCGTCATCGTCTGCACCCGGGGGCGGCCCACCCTGCTCGGCGACAGCCTGAGCGCGCTGCTGCGCACCGACTACCCGGCCACCGAGTTCCTGGTGGTCGACAACGCCCCCGAGGACGACGCCACCGAGCGGCTGGTGCGCGCACTGGACCCGGACCGGCTGCGCTACCTGCGCGAGCCGGTCCCGGGCCTGGCCCGGGCCCGCAACCGCGGGCTGTCCGCCGCCCGGGGCGAGGTGGTGGCCTTCACCGACGACGACGCGCTGGCCGATCCCGGCTGGGTGACCGCCCTCGCCGGGGCCTTCCGGGCCGACCCCCGGATCTCCTGCGTCACCGGGCTCGTGGTGCCCGCCGAACTCGACACCGAGGCCCAGGCGGCCTTCGAGCGGTACTGCGGCTTCGGCAAGGGCTTCGCCCCCCGGGACTGGTCGATGCGCGCGGCCGGCGACGACCCGCTCTTCCCGTTCGCCGCCGGTCGCTTCGGCACCGGCGCCAACATGGCCTTCCGGACCGCCGTGATCCGCGGCATCGGCGGTTTCGACCCGGCGACCGGCGCGGGCACCCCGACCCGCGGCGGCGAGGACCTGCTCGCCTTCCTGCGCGTCCTGGTCGCCGGGCACACCCTCGCGTACCGGCCGGACGCCGTCGTCTGGCACCGCCACCGGCGCACCATGGCGGAGCTGGAAGCCCAGATCCAGGGCTTCGGCACCGGCCTCGGCGCCTATCTGACCGCCGCCGTCACCCAGCGCCCCGGCCTGCTGGCCGACCTGCTGCGCCGGCTCCCGGCCGGCACCCGGTACGCCCTGCGCCGGGCCGGCGCCGGACGGACCGGCCGCGGTCACCTCAACGGCGACGGCGGCGGCAATGGCAGTGTCAACGGCACCGGCACCGGCACCGGCACCGGCACCGGCGACCGTGACCCGGGGGCGGCCCGGCTCGGCCGGCTCGAACTGCGCGGCCTCCTGAACGGACCGTTCAGCTATCTGGTCAGCCGCCGGCAGGACCGCCGGTTCCGCTCGGAGGACTGGTCGTGATGCAGGTGCTCACCGCCCGCTCGGCCGCCCCCGCCAGGCCCTGCTCCTGCCCCCGCCCGCTGCCCTGCCAGTGCACCTACCGGGCCCTGCTGAAGGCCCGGGCCCGGGCCGCCCGGGTCCGGCTGTCCGGTGAGCCGCTGCTGCGCAACGGCCACATGCTGCTGGCGAGTTCGACCCTCGCGGCGGCGTTCGGCGCGATCTTCTGGCTGTTCGCCACCCGCTGGTACAGCGCCGGGACGGTGGGCCTCAGCTACGCCGCCGTGTCCGCCGCCGGGCTGCTCTCCGCGGTCGGCCGCTTCAACCTCAACGGCGTCCTGGTGCGCTTCCTCCCCGGTGCCGGCCGGCACACCCGGCGCCTGGTGGTCCGCTGCTACACGGCGAGCGTGGTCGCCAGCGCGCTCGCCGCGGTGCTCTTCCTGCTGCTGATCCCGTGGATCTCCCCGAGCCTCGGATACCTGCGGGAGCCGGTGGTGGCGGTCGCCTTCGTGGTGGTCACGGCCGGGTACTCGCTCTTCGTCCTGCAGGACGGCGCGCTGACCGGTCTGCGGCGCACGGGCTGGGTCCTCGGCGAGAACACCCTCTTCGCCCTGGCCAAGGCGGGTGCGCTGGCCGTCTGCGCGGTGCTCGCCGTGGGCACCGGCATCCTGGTCTCCTGGGCGGCGGCCCTGCTCGTCACCGTCCTGCTCACCAACGTCGTGCTCTTCCGCCGGGCGATCCCGGACCACCAGCGCGCGGCCGGCGCCACCGCGTCCGCGCCGCCGCGGGTGGCCCGGTACGCCGTCGCGGACTACCTGGGCAACATCTCCGGCATCGCCGCGTGCAGCGTCGTCCCGCTGATGGTGCTGGCCGTGCTCGGCGCGGCGCAGAACGCCTACTACTCGCTCGCCTGGGTGATCGCCGACAGCCTCTACATGGCCGCCTACAGCATGGGCAGCTCGCTGGTGGTCGAGGCCGCCCGGGCGCCGGAGCGGCTCGCCGAGCACGCCCGCCGGATGATGTGGCACACCGCGCTGCTGGTCCTCGCGGCGGTCGTCGTGATCGTGGCCTTCGCCCCCTGGCTGCTGAGCCTGTTCGGGCCCGGCTACGCCGAGAACGGCACCACCGTGCTGCGGCTGATGGCCCTCTCCGCCCTGCCCACCGTCGTGCTGAGCCTGGCCACCGACGTCGCCCGGGTGCGCCGCGCCCTCGGCTGGATGATCAGCCTCCAACTCGTCTACGCCGTCCTCGTGATCGCGCTCGTCGCCGGACTGCTGCCCGTACTCGGCCTCGCCGGGGTCGGGCTGGCCTGGCTGATCGGCGCGACGGCCCTCGCCCTTCCGCTGCTGGTCGCCCTCCCGCGCTGGCTGCCGTCCGATCGGAGATCGTGATGAACACCGAGCCGAAGTACGGGCCGGGTACCGCACCGGGCCCCGCGCCCACCCTGTCCGTGGTCGTCTGCAGCTACACCCTCGACCGCTGGGACGACCTGTGCGCCGCCCTCGACTCGATCGGCGCCCAGCGGCTCCGGCCGGACGAGACCGTCGTCGTGGTGGACCACTGCCCCGAGCTGACCGCCCGGTTGGCCGCCCGCCCCGGCCTGCGGCTGGTCGAGAGCCCCGAGCGACCGGGCGTCTCGGGCGCCCGCAACACCGGGGTGACGGTCGCCCGCGGTGAGATCGTCGCCTTCCTGGACGACGACGCGGTGGCCGAACCCGACTGGACGCGACGGCTGCTGGCCGGCTACCGCGACCCCCGGGTGCTCGGCGTCGGCGGCCGGGTCGACTCCTGGTGGGAGACCGGCCGCCCCGGCTGGTTCCCGCCCGAGTACGACTGGGTGGTCGGCTGCTCGTACCCCGGCGCCCCCGAAACCACCGGCGCGGTACGCAACTTCATCGGCGCCAACATGTCCTTCCGCCGGGCCGCGGTGGTCGCCGCCGGAGGGTTCCGCGGCGACCTCGGCCGGATCGGCACCAGCCCGTTCGGCTGCGAGGAGACCGAACTCTGCCTGCGGCTCACCGCCGAGCACCCCGGCAGCGAGCTGCGCTACGAGCCCGCCGCCGTCGTCCGCCAGCACGTCCCGCGGGCCCGCACCACCTGGCGCTACTTCAGCTCCCGCTGCTACGCGGAGGGCCGCTCCAAGGCCGTGGTCGCCCGGTACGCGGGCACCCGGTCCGCACTCTCCAGCGAGCGCCGCTACGTGCGCCGCACGCTGCCCGCCGCGATCCTGCGCGCACTGGGCCGGCGCCGGCCGCGGGCGGCCGGGGCCCTGGGCGCCGGCGCCTGCCTGGCAGCGGTCGGGTACACCACCGGCCGGCTCTCCCGGGCGGACGCCCGGGCCGCCGCCGCGGCCCCGGCCGTCGGGCAGGACGTCGTGACGGCGGTTCCCACCAGGAGCCGGCCATGAAAGCGGTACCGGTGTTCCTCTACCACTCGGTGTCGGACGACCCGCCGCCGTGGATCGCGCCGTACACCGTGACCCCCGCCGCCTTCCGCCGCCAGATCGACCGGATCGTCGACAGCGGGCGGCCCGTGGTGCCGCTGCGCCGGCTGGTCGCGGCGATCCTCGGCGGCCCCCCGGTACCGCCCCGCGCCGCCGTCCTCACCTTCGACGACGGATTCGCCGACTTCTACTGGACGGTGGCCCCGCTGCTCGCCGAGCGCGGCCTGCCGGCCACCCTCTACGTGACCGTCGGCGCCGTCCACCCGCCGGGCGGACGGCCCACCGGCAGCCTCTTCCCACCCGCGGACATGCTCAACTGGCGCCAGATCAGCACCCTGGACGCCATGGGCGTCGAGATCGGCGGCCACTCCGTCACCCACGCCCAGCTGGACACCGTCTACGGGCAGCGGTGCACCGACGAGATCGTCGACTGCAAGCGGCGCCTGGAGGACGCGCTCGGCCACGAGGTCGCGGCGTTCGCCTATCCGCACGGCTACTCCAGCCCGGCCGTCCGGCGCAAGGTCCGCGAGGCGGGCTGGACCTCGGCGACCGCCGTCGAGAACAAGTTCAGCTCCGGGTCCGACTCGGTGCTGCGGATCTGCCGGCTGATGGTCCGCAACGACACGCCCGACCACGTCTTCGAGGACTGGGTCGCCGGGCGGGGAGCCCGGATCGGGCCCGTGCCGGAGAGCCTCTACACGCGGCTCTGGCGCAACTACCGCCGGCTGCGCACCGCGGTGGGCAGCCCGGTCGGGAGGCCCTCCAATGGTTGACCAGCTGGCTCGTGTCCAACCCTCCCCGGGCGGACGACGCCCCGCTCCCGGCGGGTCCCGCCGTCGCGGGCCGCTGCGCTCCCTGCGCGACGGATGGCGGGCGGCCGGGCCGCTCGGTGTGTTCGCCCGCGCGGCACTGCCGGCGGCGCTCGCCCTCTGGCTGCTCGCCCTGCCCCGGGTACGGCTCGGCGGCATGGGCGACCTCGGCCTGATCCAGGTGCTCCCGGTGCTGTACTGGACCGGCCTGGCCCTGCTCGTGGCCGGCTTCGTCGCCGTCCTGCGCGACCGGCGGATCCGCCAGCGCTGGGCGGCCGGCTACGTCCTCGCCCTGATCGCCTTCATCCACGCCACGCCCACACTGCTCTACCCGGAACTGCGCTACGCGTGGGCCTGGAAGCACGTGATGGTCGTGGACGCGATGCTGCGCCACGACGGCTCGGTGCCCTACGCGGGCGAGCTGGACATCTACAACCAGTGGCCCGGCTTCTTCCAGCTCAACGTGCTGCTGCTGCGCGCCACCGGCCTGCACTCCGCGCTCGGCTACGCCGTCTGGTACCCCGTGCTCGCCAACGTGCTGCTGCTCGGCCCGCTGCTGCTGATCTTCCGTACCGTCACCCTGGACCGCCGGCTGGTCTGGGGCGGGATCTGGATCTACTACAGCGCCTCCTGGATCGGCCAGGACTACTTCTCCCCGCAGGCCTTCTCGTACCTGCTGTTCCTCGCGGTGATCGCGATGGTGCTCCGCCGGCTGGCGGCCACCCGGGTGGCACAGGCCCCGCCCGGGGAGGGAGCCGGGAGTGACGGGGGAGCCCCGGCCGCCGCGCGGAGCGGGCCGGGAGCCGGTGCCCGGGCGATGACCTGGGTGAGCGACCTGCCGCCGCGGGGCGGCTGGCGGCCGCTGCCGTTCGTCCTGGTGCTGGTCCTGACGGCCGCCATCGCCTGCTCGCACCAGCTCACGCCGCTGATGCTGATCAGCACCCTGCTCATGCTCGCCCTCCCGCGCCGCAACCGCCGGGTGGTCCTGCCCGCCCTCGTCGGGGCCGTCGGCATCACCTTCGCCTGGGATGCCACGGTCGCGCGGCCCTACCTGGCCAAGAACATCGGCAACCTGGTCGCCGCGCTGGCCTCGCCCGACAACAACGCGCTGCCCGGCCTGCAGCGGCTCGCCCAGCCCGCCCCGGGGCAGGTGTTCGCCTCCTGGGTCGACCGGGGTCTGACCGGCGTCGTCCTGGTGCTGGCGGTGACGGCCGTCGTGCGCCACCGCTGGGTGCGCCGCACCAGCCTGCCGCTGCTCCTGATCGCGCCCGTCCCGCTGCTGCTCGCCAACAGCTACGGCGGCGAGATGGTCTTCCGCGCCTACCTGTTCGCGCTGCCCGCGGCGGCCCTGCTCGCCGCCACCGTCCTGATCCCGGCCTCCCGCGCCCCCGACCCCCCGGGCGTCGCGGCCGCCTCCGAGGCGTCCGCCGCCACCGCCGCCCCCGCTCCGGCACGGGGCCCGCGTCGGGCACTGCCCGGCTTGCGCTGGGGGCTGACCGCGGTGGCGCTGCTCGGGCTGCTGGGCGGCCTGGTCTTCGGCTACTACAGCAAGGAGGTCATGAACGAGTTCAGCCCCGGCGAGGTCGCCGCCCTGCGCTACGTCGCGCACACCGCCCCGTCCGGATCGCGGATCGTGTCGGTCACCGCCGACCTGCCCGGCTCCGAGGAGCGCTACGACCAGCTCAGCCGGACGGCGCTCTCCCTGGGCACGCCACAGGACCGCCGGGAACTGGTCGCGGACCCCGCCACGGCCGTCGAGGCCGCGCTCGGCGACCCCGCCGTCCCCGGCCCCTCGTACCTGGTGCTCACCAAGGCCCAGGCCGCCGAGTGCAAGCTCACCGGCATCCTGCCGGCCGACACCGTCGACCGGGTCCGCGACGCCGCCTCGACCTCGTCCACGCTGCGCGTCGTGTTCACCGACGGTGACGCCACCGTCTACCGGCACTCCGCCCCGGTCGCCGTCGTGAGCCCGTTCGCCGAGAGTGGGCAGTGATGAGGCTTCCTCCCCGTGCCGCCACCCGTCTGGCGCCCGCCCTCCTCGGCTGGGTCGCGCTGGCGTCCACCGCGCTGCCCGCCGGCGATCCGCTGCGCGTCGTCCTGACCGGCGGCTTCCTGGTGCTGGGCCCGGGGGCGGCCGCGCTGCTGGCCAGGCCGACCGTCGCCCGCACCGCCGGCGGGCCCGACCGGCTCGCCGCCCTCCCGCTCGCGGTGGCGCTGAGCACGGCGCTCGCCGCGCTGACCGCCGTCGCGCTGCTGGCCTACGACGCGTTCTCGGTGGGCCGGGCGCTCGCCCTGCTGGCGACCGTCACCACGGTGCTCGCCCTGCTGCCGCACCGCACCCGGCCGGGCCGCGCCGCGCCGGGTGGCCGACCGCCCACCGGGTTACCGCCCGTGCGGGCGGCGGGTCCGACGGCGCCCCGGCCGTCGGACCCGCCGCGTGAACCGCGTGAACCGCGTGAACCGCGCGGGCGGCGCGGGCCGGCGCGGCCCGGCCGGGCCCGGCCGGCCGCGGGCGGTGCGGCGGCGGCCGCCCTGCTGGTGCTGGTCGCGGCCTGCTCCGGCAGCGCCGGGACCTCCGGCACCGGGTCGACGACGGGCTCCGGGCTGCCGGCCGCGGCCGCCTCGAACCACCCTCCGGCGCCCGGTGCGTGGCGGCTGGTGTTCCACGACGAGTTCGCCGGATCCACCCTCGACCCGGCGAACTGGACCACCTGCTACGACTGGAACGACGGCGGCTGCACCAACGCCGGCAACGGCGAGGACCAGTGGTACCAGCCGGGCCAGGTCAAGGCCGGCGGCGGCCGGCTCACCCTCACCGCGCAGCCCCGGACGGTGACGGGCAGCGACGGCCGGACGTACCCGTGGGTCTCCGGCATGGTCAGCACCGGCCGTGACTCCTGGAACGCCAAGCCGCGCCACACGTTCACCTACGGCTACTTCGCGGCCTCGCTCAAGGTCCCGGCCAACCCGCACGGCTTCTTCCCCGCCTTCTGGCTGATCCCGGCCGCGAGCCGGGGCACCCCGCCGGAGGTGGACATCGCCGAGTTCCCGAACACCGACCAGTACGTCCACATGAACCTGCACTGGCGCGGCCCGGACGGCTCGGACCAGCACGTCGGCCAGAACTGGGGCCCCGCCGACTTCTCCTCCGACTTCCACGTCTACGGCGTCGACTGGGAGCCCGACACGGTGACCTGGTACGTCGACGGCAAGGTCTGGTTCCAGGTCACCGACCCCTCGCGGATCCCGACCGTGGCCATGGAGATCGTGATCAACCTCGCCGTCGGGTACCTGGAGTCGCCGCCCCCCGGCACGACCTCGGCGGCCGTGCAGGCCCAGTGGGTCCAGGTGTGGCAGCACTGAGAGGTGGGAGCGCCATGGCACGAAGCCCGTTGCGCGCGGACCGCACCGTCCCCGCGCTCCTGGTGAAGGTCGGGCACTATCCGCAGTCGCACAGTGCCCTCGGCGCGGTGCGCACGCTCGGCCGGCTCGGCGTCCCGGTCTACGCGATGGTCGAGGACCGGCTGACGCCCACCGCGCTCTCCCGCTACCTGACCGGGGCGCTGGTCAGGCCGAGCACCGGCCGGGAGCCGCCCGCCGACCTGGTCGCCGCCCTGCGCGAGGCGGCCGGCGAGGTAAGGCGGCGGACCGGGCGGCGGGCCGTGGCGGTGGCCACCGACGACGAGGCCGCCGTGCTGCTCGCCGAGTACGCGCCGGAGCTCGCCGAGGACCTGCTGCTGCCGCCGGTGCCGGCCGACCTGCCCCGTCGGCTGGCCGACAAGGGCGGTCTGTACGACATCTGCCGTGCCACCGACACCCCCACCCCGGGGGCCTGCGCGCCCGTCGACCGGGACGGGCTGCTGGCCGCCGCCCGGCGGTTCGGCTATCCGCTGGTGCTGAAGAACCTCGCCTCCTTCACCCGGCTGCGGCGCCCGGTGGTCGGCCACACCACCGTCGTCCGGACCGAGGCGGAGCTGTTGGCCCGCTGCCCGCCGAACGGCCGGCCCGGTGCCCCGTCCGGCGGCCCGCCGCTCGCGGTGCTCGCCCAGGAGTACCTGCCCGCCGAGCAGGCGCAGGACTGGATCACCCACCTCACCTGCGGCCCCGGCGGCGAGCCGCTCGCCGTCTTCACCGGCGTCAAACTGCGCTCCTGGCCGCCCGGCGCGGGCGTGACCACCCGGGCCCGGAGCGTCGCCAACCCCGAACTGGCCGAGCTGACCGTGCGGCTGTGCCGGCGGATCGGCTACTGCGGGATCGCCGATCTCGACTGGCGGCTCGACCTGCGCGACGGCCGGTACAAGCTGGTCGACTTCAATCCGCGCACGGGCGCGCAGTTCCGCCTCTTCGAGACCTCCGACGGCGTGGACGTGGTGCGGGCGCTGCACCTCTCGCTGACCGGGCGCCCGGTGCCGCGCGGACCGCAGCTGCGGCGCGGCTACGGAGTCGGCCAGCTCGACCTGCTCTCGGTCGGCTCCGCCCTCCGGGACGGGCACCGCCTACCGGCCGATCTGTGGCCGCGCCGGGGCACCGAGCGGGCCTGGCTCTGCCCGGACGATCCGGTGCCCGCCGTGGCCGAGGCCGGCCGGTTCGGCGGCCGGGCCGTCCGCTACGCCGGCCGCCGGCTGGCGGGCGCGGTCCGGGCGGGTGCCGGGGGAGCGGCGCGCGGCTGAGGAAGCCCGGGTGCCCGGTGGCGCCGGTGCGGGCGGGTCGGTTCGGGTGGTCCCGGTACGGGCGGGTCAGGCCGCCGCGCCGTCGGTGAGCGCGGCCGAGATCCGGCGGGCGGCGAAGTCCGTACCGCAGACGAAGCGCAGCAGCGGGCCGAAGGTGTCCGCCGCGGCCAGCCCGGTGAAGTACAGCCCCGGTACCGAGGATTCGAAGTCGCCGGACAGCCTGGGGGCCCCTTCCGCGGTGCGTCGCACCGCCCGCCGCAGGCCCGGGTCGAGCACGCCGAGGCGTTCGACGTCCACCCGGTAGCCGGTGGCCGCCAGGACGTGGTCGACCTCCAGCGCGCCGGTGGCGCCGCGCAGCCGCACCTGGACCGCGCCCGCCCGCTCCCGCGCGGACTCCACCGAGCATCCGGTGAGCACCGGCACCCCGGCGTCCTCGATCCGCTCCCGCAACCACCAGGCACCGGCCGGGCCGAGCACCGTCCGCACCCGGCCGGACCGGACGTCGTCGGGGAGATGACGGAAGGCCCAGGGGGCCCGGCAGTAGCCGAGGAGGTTCCAGCCGGGGCCGAGTTCGGAGCCCGGGTAGCGGGCCCGGACCGTCGCCGGGCGTTGGCCCGGCAGGTCCGTGTCGGGCGCGGTCCCGAACCTCAGCCGGGCCGTCCGGGCCAGCAGCGTGGGCCGGGCTCCCGCCTCGGCCAGCAGGGCGGCGCTCTCCAGCGCCGACTGCCCGGCGCCGAGTACCGCGACCCGGCGGCCGGCCAGGCGGCCCAGGTCGGCGTGGTCCGAGGTGTGCGAGGCGAAGCCTTCCTGCCGCACGGCGGCCAGCACCCCGGGGACGTGCGCGAAGGCCCGCAGCCCGGTGGCGAGCACCACGGCCCGGCTCCGGACCTCCTCGCCGGTGTCCAGCCGCAGCCTGAAGACGCCGTGGTCATAGCCGATGTCGAGGACCGCGCAGCGCTCGACCCCGGGCACCCACCGCTCCTGGAACCAGGTGCCGTACGCGAGGAACTCCGCGATCGGCACGGGGTAACGGTCACCGACCGGCGGCAGGCCCCGGGCCGCCCGGTGGTCGGCCAGCCGGTGCCCGGCGGCGGGCGCGGAGATGTTCGACGCGCGCGGGGTGGACTTCAGGAACATCCCCGCCGGCATGTGGTCGCGCCACCCGGCCATCGGCTCCCCGAACACCCGCGGGGCAGCGCCCCGTGCCGTCAGATGAGCGGCCGCCGCCAGCCCGTACGGGCCGGCCCCCACCACCGCGACCGGCAGTTGGTGCGTCGGCATGGACGCCTCCTGGAGAGCTGGGACGTCCTTCCAGGATGCCCCCGTCGCAGGGGGGCGGCATCAGGTGCGTGGACGAACGGGCCCGGCCCGCGGTGGCCCGGCCGGCCGCGGGCTCAGCCGACCAGCCGGGACAGCTCGATCGAGTGGCCGGTCCGCTCCACCTTGGCCCGCAGGTAGCGGATGTTGCTGGCGGACAGGTGCACGCCGGTCGGCACCCGGTGCTCGACCGTGATGCCGAGGCCGGCCAGCTGGGCCGCCTTGTCCGGGTTGTTGCTCAGCAGGTCGATGCCGGTGGCGCCGAGCGCCGCCAGCATCTGGGCGGCGGCGGTGTAGTCGCGCCCGTCCTCGGGCAGGCCCAGCGCGGTGTTGGCGTCATAGGTGTCGAGGCCGGAGTCCTGCAGCGCGTAGGCGTCCAGCTTGTTGTACAGCCCGATGCCCCGGCCCTCCTGGCGCAGGTAGAGGAGGTAGCCGCCGGCCTCGGCGATCCGCTCCACCGACTCGCGCAGCTGCGGCCCGCAGTCGCACCGGTCCGAGCCGAAGACGTCGCCGGTCAGGCACTCCGAGTGCAGCCGCACCAGCGGCGTCGCGTCCTGTGGAGTGGTGTCCTCCGGGGTGGTGCCGAAGGCGAGCGCCAGGTGCTCGGCGCCGTCCGCCAGGCCGTGGAAGGTGAAGACCTCGGCCTCGGCGCGGTACCCGTCCGGAAAGGTCAGCGGGATGCGGACCCGGGAGCGCACCGTGGCGGTGCCGGGCCGGGTCGGAGCGGTGCCAGGCTGCGTCGGGGCAGGCTGCGGCATGGGCGGGGCCTCCGTTACCGGGGTGATGGTCGGACCCCGACGGTACTCGGTAGTTCCAATTTGAACAACTGGCTTCCGGGTGGCCCCGCCGTGGTACGGGCTGTGACGACGCAGGCTCGCAACGCCCCGTGCGGACCCGCTGTTCCCGCCGGTCACGTCCCTGGCACCTTCCCGGCACGGCCGGGGGGGGGGGGGGGGGGGGGGGGGGCCCCCCCCCCCGGGGGGGGGCGGCGGGGGGGGGGGGGGGGGGGGGGGGGGGGGGGGGGGGGGGGGGGGGGGGGGGGGGGGCTAGG
>NZ_JBIVVS010000019.1:0-3255 GCF_044768625.1 Kitasatospora sp. NPDC091207 | reverse complement strand
GCCCCGTGCGGCCCGGCTGTTCCCGCGGGTCCGGCCCCGGCCCCCGCCCGGCCCGGGGGGGGGGGGGGGGGCGGGGGCGGCCCCCCGCCCCCGGTGGCGCTCGCGCCGTGGTTACAGGGTGCCGGTGATGGCGGTGCCGGTGTGGTTGCCGGTGACGCCCTGGAGGTCCAGGGCCTGGGGGGCGGCCCAGTTGCCGTCCGCGAGGCGGGTGGTGGTCAGGACGCGGTTGTCGCTGGTGGTGATGGCGAACTGGGCGCCGGTGTCGACGGGGGCGGCGCTGACGGAGGTGGCGGTGACCTGTCCGATGACGCTGCTGACGGAGCCGAAGGGCTGCCAGGTGGCGTTGGCGTAGCGGATGGTGTGGAGCTGGGCGCCGGTGTCGGTGACGACGACGAGGTTCATGTCGTTGCCCTGGCGGGCCATGGCGAGCGAGGTGACCGGCGCGGTGGAGCCGGCGGCGCCGGCGACCGCGCCCCAGGCGGCCCAGGTGCCGGTGGAGCCGGAGCGGATGGTGTGGTAGACCTGCCCGTTCGCGACGGCGGCGACCTGGAGGTCCCCGCCCACTCCGGCGGTGGCGAGGGTGGTGACACCGCTCAGCGGGCCGGCGGCCTCGAAGACCTTGCCGAAGCCGGTCCAGTAGCCGGCGCTGCTGCGGACGGTGTGGAAGAGCTGGCCGTCGGCCAGGACGACGACCTCCAGGTTGGCGCCGGTGGAGGCGATGGCGACCTGGGTGATGCTGCCGAGGTCGCCGACGTTGGTGTTGAGGTCGCCGAACTGGCTCCAGCTGCCGTCGAGGTGACGGACGGTGTGGTACAGGTGGCCGTTGGCGCCGAGGGCGACGACGTGGGTGTCGCCGTTGATGCCGGCGGTGGCGACGGTGCGCACGCCGCCGATGTTCCCGGCCTTGGCCTGGACGTCCTCGTACGGGGTCCAGGAGCCGTCGTAGAGGCGGGCGGCCTGGTAGAGGTTGGTGCCCCCCTTGACCAGGGCCTGGGTCTTCCAGCCGACCGAGGTACCGCGGACCTGCTGGACCCAGGCGCCGAGGTCGTCGACGCGGGTGTTGGTGGCGCCGGTGCGGGTCTCGGTGCTGCCGAAGCAGCCGCCCTGCCAGGAGCGGGAGGCGACGGCGGCGAGTTCGGCGGTGCCGTTGACCTCGCGGATGACGGGGGCGCCGGTGTCGCCCTTGCAGACCGCCGCTCCGGCGGTGCCGGTGGTGCTCACGGTGCTCGCGGTGACGGCGTCGACGGTGAACGAGCCGCTGTGGAGCTTGTTGGGCACCCACTCGGTCTTGTTCCGGCCGTAGCCGGGAACCCGCAGGCTCGCGCCGGCCGTCGGCGCGGCGGCGGCGAGGGCGAGCGGGGCTATGCCGTCGACGGGCGTGGCGAGGCGGGCCATCACCAGGTCACGGTCCTGACGCGGCACCAGCTCGCTGATCTCGGCGGTCGCGCCCGTGGTGGTGGTGAGGTCGGTGCGGCCGACGGTGGCGGTGGTGTGCCACTTGGGCGCGCCGGCCTGCAGTGCGGCGGGCTGCGCCGGGTCGTCGGCGAAGCAGGACGCGGCGGTGATGATCCAGTTGCGGTCCACCAGGGTGCCGGTGCAGGAGCGGACGTTGTCGCCGATGGTGAGCTTGGCGGTGTAGGCGTAGGCGCCGTCCGCGGCCGGGTCGCTGGCGACGGCACCGGCGGGCGCGGCGGAGAAGGTGGCCAGCGCGCCGACCGCGATGGTGGCGGCGGCGAGCGCGCCCGAACGGCGGGTGAGAGCCGAGGTGCTGCGGAGCATGGGGAGTCCCCCTGAGGTAGTAGTGGTGACTGCGTGCCGGTGGGGTGGGTGACCGGGTTCGATCACCTACCCCACCGGCTGGAGACGTGCCGTGGGGTCAGCCCGCGGGTGCGGCGGTGACGCTCTGGATGGCGCTGCTGGGGACGGCGGAGAAGGTGGTCCAGGAGCCGTCGGCGTGCTTGTCGGCGGTCCAGATCTGGTCGTCGCCGCGGATGGCGAGCAGGCGGATCGTGTCACCGATGGTGGTGGCGGCGACCTGCTTGACACCGCCGGTGTCGGGGACCGCGTCGAAGGTGGTCCAGGGGCCGTTGCCGGTGCTGTCGGTGGTCCAGATCCGCTGGTCGCCGCCGACGGCGAACAGGCGCACGGTGGTGCCGACGGTGGTGGCGGCGATGTTCTGGATGGCGCTGCTCGGAATGGCCTCGAACGTGCTCCAGGTGCCGGCGGTGTAGTCGCCGGTGGTGGTCCAGATCCGCTGGTCGCCGCCGACGGCGAACAGGCGCACGGTGTTGCCGACGGCCGTGGCGGCGATGTTCTGGATGCCGCTGCTGGGGAGGGCCTCGAAGGTGCTCCAGGCGCCGCCGTCGGTGCTGTCGGAGGTCCAGATCCGCTGGTCGCCGCCGATGGCGAACACGTGCACCGTGGTGCCGATCGCGACGGCGGTCACCTGGCGGATGCCGCTGCTGGGCAGGGCCGAGAAGCCGCTCCAGGTGCCGGCGGTGTAGTCGCCGGTGGTGGTCCGGATCTGCCCGTCGGTCCCGACGGTGAACAGGCGCACGGTGTTGCCGATGGCGACCGAACTGACCTGCTGGGTGTTGCCGCTGCCGGGCACCGCGTCGAAGGTCCCCCACACGTTCGCGTTGTAGGAGCCCTCGTTGGTCCAGATCTGGCTGTCGCCGCCGACGGCGAACAGCCTGCTCGCCGGGCGCGACGCCTTCACGCTCTTCACCCAGGTGCCGAGGTCGTCGACGCGGGTGTTGGTGGCGCCGGTGCGGGTCTCGGTGCTGCCGAAGCAGCCGCCCTGCCAGGAGCGGGAGGCGACGGCGGCGAGTTCGGCGGTGCCGTTGACCTCGCGGATGACGGGGGCGCCGGTGTCGCCCTTGCAGACCGAGGCGCCGGCGGTGCCGGTGGTGCTCACGGTGCTCGCGGTGACGGCGTCGACGGTGAACGAGCCGCTGTGGAGCTTGAGCGGGGCCCACTCGGTCTTGGTGCGGCCGTAGCCGGGCACCCGCAGGGACTCACCGGCGGTGGCCGCGGCGGTGGCCAGCGGCAGGGTGGCGATGCCGTCGACCGGGGCGGCCAGGCGGGCCATCACCAGGTCACGGTCCTGACGCGGCACCAGCTCGACGACGTCGACGGACTTGCCGGCACTCGTGGTGACGTCGGTGCGGCCGACGGTGGCGGTGGTCTTCCACTTGGGCGCGCCGGCCTGCAGCGCGGCGGGCTGCGCCGGGTCGTCGGCGAAGCAGGACGCGG
>NZ_JBIVVS010000018.1:140648-198260 GCF_044768625.1 Kitasatospora sp. NPDC091207 | reverse complement strand
CAGTTGCACTCGCGTCACACAACACGGTCTACCGGACCAGGGCCCACCGCGAGGGCGGAACCTGCAAATTGATCACAACCAGATACACGCCCTAGGATCGCCGTTACGGCATCGCGTGTCGGTCACCGTCCGGGTGAGGCATGGAGGTAGCCCGTGAGTGCCTTACGGAGGCATTCGAACCATGGCAGTCCAGTTCAATCACACCATCGTGCAAGCCCGGGACAACCGGGAATCCGCCGCGTTCCTGGCAGGCCTCCTCGGCCTTGAGGTCGGGACGGCCTGGGGCCCGTTCGTCCCCCTCGCCACGGACAACGGCGTCACCCTCGACTTCGTGTCCGTCCCGGCGGAGTCGGTCGTCCCGCAGCACTACGCCTTCCTCGTCTCGGACGAGGAGTTCGACGCCGCCTTCGCCCGGATCGAGGCGGACGGCATCGGCTACTACGCCGACCCGCAGCTGAAGCTGCCCGGCGAGATCAACCACCACCACGGCGGCCGGGGTCTGTACTTCTTCGACCCGGCCGGCCACGGCATGGAGATCATCACCCGCCCCTACGGCAGCCACTAGGACCTAGGTCCACGGCCCACCGGGCCGGACCGCCACCGGACGATCCGGCGCCTGTCAAGCGCCGGATCGTCCAAGATCATTTCCCCGACCGCCCGGCCGCTCGTTGTGGCAGGCCAGGGCTGGTCCGCAGACTGTGCGCACGGCATCGCCGGTCAATCGCACCCCGCTCGCAATTCACTCGTAAGCATGATGGATACTGGCCCTTGTGAACGTGTTCACGTTCACAAGCGGACAAGCTTGCGCGGTTACGCAGCGGTCTACAGCTATAGATGAAGTTTGTCCGAAAAGTGACCTTACGGGTCGGGTCGGAGAGAGGGCGACGTGGAACTGGCAATCGCTCACGAAACCATCGCGCGATGGCAATTCGGCATCACCACCGTCTACCATTTCCTCTTCGTACCGCTCACCGTCAGCCTGGCCGCCATCGTGGCCGGACTGGAGACCGCCTGGGTGCGGACGGACAAGGAGAAGTACTTCCACGCCACGAAGTTCTGGGGGAAGCTCTTCCTGATCAACATCGCGATGGGTGTGGTCACCGGCATCGTCCAGGAGTTCCAGTTCGGGATGAACTGGTCCGACTACTCCCGGTTCGTCGGTGACGTCTTCGGCGCCCCGCTCGCGATGGAGGCGCTGATCGCCTTCTTCTTCGAGTCGACCTTCATCGGGCTCTGGATCTTCGGCTGGGACAAGCTGCCGAGGAAGCTGCACTGCGCCTGCATGTGGATGGTGGCGCTCGGCACCGTGCTCTCCGCCTACTTCATCCTGGCGGCCAACTCCTGGATGCAGCACCCGGTCGGCTACGCGATCGACCCGGTCACCGGGAAGGCGCAGCTCACCGACATCGCGCGGGTGCTGTTCCAGGACACCACCGTCACCGTCGTCCTGCACACCCTGACGGCCGCCTTCCTCACCGGCGCGGCCTTCATGGTCGGCATCGCCTCCTTCCACCTCTGGAAGGCCAAGCGCCGGCCGGAGGGCGCCGACCCCAAGCGGATCGCCGTGATGCGGACCTCGCTGCGCCTCGGCCTGGTGCTGGCCGTGATCTTCGGCCTCGGCACCGCGCTCAGCGGCGACTCGCTCGCCAAGGTGATGTTCCGCCAGCAGCCGATGAAGATGGCCGCCGCCGAGGCGCTCTGGGACACCCAGGCGCCGGCACCGTTCTCGGTCTTCGCGGTCGGCGACGTCAGCAAGGGCCACAACTCGGTGGAGCTGGAGATCCCCGGGATACTGTCCTTCCTCGCCAACAGCGACTTCAGCTCCTCCGTCCCCGGCATCAACGACACGGCCGACGCGGAGGCCGCCAAGTACGGCGGTGACCCGAAGGACTACATCCCGAGCATCTTCGTCACCTACTGGGGCTTCCGCCTCATGATCGGCTTCGGGATGACCTCCTTCGTGGCGGGGCTGGTCGGGCTCTGGACCACCCGGCGCAAGTGGTTGGTGGCGCCGGAGTTCCGCACCGGCGACACCGAGGTGCCCAGGCTGATGCTGACCCCGAAGCGCGAGCTCGGCCCGTTCCTCACCAAGTGGAGCTGGCGGATCGGCATCCTCACCATGGGGTTCCCGCTGATCGCCAACAGCTTCGGCTGGATCTTCACCGAGATGGGCCGCCAGCCCTGGGCCGTCTTCGGGCTGATGACCACCGCGAGCGCCGTCTCGCCGAACGTCGGCATCGGCACCCAGATCGGCGCCCTGACCACCTTCACCCTGCTGTACGCGGTCCTCGCCGTCATCGAGGTGCGGCTGCTGGTCAAGTACGCCAAGGCCGGCCCGGTCACCTCCGAGCGGCCGCCCACCGAGGACCCGACGCTGCGCGGCCCGTCCTCGGACGACGAGGCCGACAAGCCCCTCGCCTTCGCCTACTGAGCCCCCCACCGAGCCCCACCGCGGACTACCGAGGACTACTGAGGATCCGACATGCAACTCCACGACGTCTGGTTCGTCCTGATCGCCGTCCTGTGGATCGGCTACTTCTTCCTTGAGGGCTTCGACTTCGGCATCGGCATCCTCACCAAGCCACTGGCCCGCTCCACCGCCGAGCGGCGGGTGCTGATCAACACCATCGGCCCGGTCTGGGACGGCAACGAGGTCTGGCTGCTCACCGCCGGCGGCGCCACCTTCGCGGCCTTCCCGGACTGGTACGCCACGCTGTTCAGCGGCTTCTACATCCCGCTGCTGGCGATCCTGGTCTGCCTGATCGTGCGCGGGGTCGCCTTCGAGTACCGGGCCAAGCGCTCGGAGCCGCGCTGGCAGCGGAACTGGGAGGAGGCGATCTTCTGGACCTCGCTGATCCCGGCCTTCCTCTGGGGCGTGGCCTTCGCCAACATCGTCCGCGGCGTCGACATCGACCAGCAGAAGAACTACGTCGGCACCTTCTGGGACCTGCTCAACCCGTACGCGCTGCTCGGCGGTCTGGTCACCCTCACCCTCTTCACCTTCCACGGCGCGGTGTTCGCCGCGCTCAAGACGGTCGGGGAGATCCGTGACCGGGCCCGGGCCATGGCGTTGCGGCTCGGCCTGGTGACGGCGGTGCTGGCGCTGGTCTTCCTGGTCTGGACCCAGGCCGACAACGGCAACGGCTGGAGCCTCGCGGCGCTGGTGATCGCCGTGCTGGCCCTGGTCGGCGCCCTGGTGGCCAACCAGCTGGCCCGTGAGGGCTGGGCGTTCGTGCTGTCCGGGGCGACCATCGTGGCCGCGGTCGCGATGCTCTTCCTCGCGCTGTTCCCGGACGTGATGCCGTCCAGCCTGAACGCGGACTGGAGCCTGACCGTCACCAACGCGGCCTCCTCGCCGTACACGCTGAAGCTGATGACGATCGTCGCGGCGGTCTTCACCCCGCTCGTGCTGCTCTACCAGGGCTGGACGTACTGGGTGTTCCGCAAGCGGATCGGCGTCCAGCACATCCCCGGGCACGACCCGGCCGCCGCGCTCGACCAGGGCTGAGCGATGAAGCCCGTCGACCCCCGACTGCTCGCCCACGCCCGCACCACCCGCGTCTTCCTCGCCGGATCGGTCCTCCTCGGCGGCGCGGGGGCGGCCCTGGTGGTCGCCCAGGCGAGCCTGATCGCGGAGATCGTCGTCCGCGCCTTCCAGCAGCGCGCCGGCCTCGGCGAGCTGACCACGCCGCTGGTGTGGCTGGCGCTGACGGCGGTCGGGCGCGGGCTGGTCGGCTGGCTCACCGAACTCACCGCGCACCGGTCCGTCGCCCGGGTGAAGTCCACCCTGCGGCGCCGGCTGCTCGACCACGCCACCGCGCTCGGCCCGGCCTACCTGGCGGGCCGGCGCACCGGCGAACTCACCACCCTGGCCACCCGCGGCGTCGACGCGCTCGACGACTACTTCGCCCGTTACCTGCCGCAGCTGGCGCTCGCGGTGGTCGTCCCGGTGATCGTGCTGCTGCGGGTCGTCGGTGCCGACTTCACCTCGGCCGCGATCATCGCCGGGACGCTGCCGCTGATCCCGCTCTTCATGGTGCTGATCGGGATGGCCACCCAGAGCCGGATGGACCGGCAGTGGGAGACCCTCTCCCGGCTCTCGCACCACTTCCTGGACGTGGTCGCCGGCCTGCCCACGCTCAAGGTGTTCGGCCGGGCCCGCGCCCAGGCCGCCACCATCGCCCGGATCACCGCCGACTACCGCCGCGCCACCCTGCGCACCCTGCGGATCGCCTTCATCTCCTCGTTCGCCCTGGAGCTGCTCTCCACCCTGTCGGTGGCCCTGGTCGCGGTCACCGTCGGCTTCCGGCTGGTGGACGGCACGCTCGACCTGGAGACCGGGCTGCTGATCCTGATCCTGGCGCCCGAGGTGTACTTCCCGATCCGCCAGGTCGGCGCGCTCTACCACTCCAGCGTGGAGGGGCTGACCGCCGCCGACGAGCTCTTCCAGGTGCTGGAGACCCCGCTGCCGCCGGCCGGGCGGGTGCCCGCCCCGGCCCTCGCCGGCGCCGTCGTCGAGGCGGCCGGCCTGACCGTGACGCACCCCGGCCGGACGGCGCCCGCGCTGGACGGCGCCGCGCTGACCCTGCGTCCGGGCAGCACCACCGCGCTCACCGGACCGAGCGGGGCCGGCAAGTCCACCCTGCTCGCCGTCCTGCTCGGCCTCACCGCGCCGGACGCGGGCGGTGTGCGGATCACCGCCGCCGACGGGCGGACGTACGAACTCGCCGAGCTGGAGCCGGAGAGCTGGCGCCGGCAGATCGCCTGGGTGCCGCAGCACCCGTACCTGTTCGCCGGCACCGTCGCCGACAACCTGCGGCTCTACCGGCCCGACGCCACCGAGGACGAGCTGGGGGCGGCGCTGCGGTCCGCGCACGCGCTGGAGTTCGTGCGGCAGCTGCCGCGGGGGCTCGCCACCGTGCTGGGCGAGGACGGCTCCGGGCTGTCGGCGGGCCAGCGGCAGCGGCTGGCGCTCGCCCGGGTGCTGCTCGTCGACGACCGGCCGCTGGTGCTGCTGGACGAGCCGACCGCCGGACTGGACGGCGCCTCGGAGGCGGCGGTGGTGGAGGCCGTCCGTGAGCTGGCCGCCGACCCGGCGCGCACCGTGCTGCTGGTCGCGCACCGGCCGGCGCTGCTGGCGGTGGCGGACCGGCTGGTCCGGCTGGCGGGCGCCCCGGCGCCCGGCCCCGCCGCGCTGACCGCCGCCCCCGCCGCCGCACCGGCCCGGCCCGCGCACAGCGGGCGGCCGGTGCCGGCCGCCGACGCCCCGCCGGCGGCCCCGGCCGGGGCGGCCACCGCGCGGCCCCGGCTCGCGCTCTCCGTCCTGCTCGGCGCGCTCGCCCTCGGCTGCGCCGTCGCGCTGATGGCCACCTCGGGCTACCTCATCTCCTACGCCTCCGAGATGCCGCCGGTGCTCTACCTGATGATGGCCGTCACCTCGGTGCGGGCCTTCGGCATCGGCCGGAGCGTGTTCCGCTACGCCGAGCGGCTGGTCTCGCACGACGCGGTGCTGCGCACCCTCGGCACGCTGCGGGCCACCGTGTACGGCCGGCTCGCCGCACTCGCCCCGGCCGGGCTGCCGGCCTTCCGGCGCGGTGACCTGCTCTCCCGGCTGGTCGCCGACGTCGACGCCGTCCAGGACCACTACCTGCGCTGGCGCTTGCCGGCGGCGGTGGCGGCCCTGGTGTCGCTGGCGGCGACGGTGGCGATGGCCGCCTTCCTGCCCTCGGCCGGGCTGGTCCTCGGACTGGGGCTGCTGCTGGCCGGCGCGGTGGTACCCGCGCTGGCCTCCCGCTGGTCGGCCGGCGCCGAGCGGCGGCAGGCCCCGGCCCGCGGCCGGCTGGCCACCGCCGTGGTCGACACCCTCACCGGCACGGCCGAACTCACCGTGGCCGGCGCGCTCCCGGGCCGGCTGGCCGCCGTCCGCTCCGCCGACGCCGCGCTGACCGGGCTGGCCGCCCGCTCGGCCGCCACCACGGCGCTCGGCACCGGGCTGATCGCGCTGCTCACCGGGCTGACGACGGCCGCCGCCGCGGCCGTCGGCATCCGGGGCGTGCAGAGCGGCGCGCTGGCACCGGTCTGCCTCGCGGTGGTCGTCCTCACCCCGCTGGCCGCCTTCGAGGCCGTCACCGGGATGCCGCTCGCCGTCCAGGCCCGCCAGCGCGGCCGGGCCGCCTCGGCGCGGCTGGCCGAGGTGCTGGACGCGCCGGACCCGGTCACCGAACCCGCCACCCCGGCCGCCCTGCCGGAGCGGCCGCTGCCGATCGCCGTCCGCGGGCTGACCGCCCGCCACCCCGGACAGGCCGTGGACGCGCTGGTCGGCCTCGACCTCGATCTCGCCGCCGGCCGCCGGATCGCCGTGGTCGGCCCGTCCGGCTCCGGCAAGACCACGCTCGCCCAGGCGCTGCTGCGGTTCCTGGAGCCGACGTCGGGCCGGGTCACCCTCGCCGCCGACTGTCCACAGGCTGTGGACAGCCGGTCGGTGGCCGGGGACGACGTCCGTCGGGTGATCGGGCTCTGCGCCCAGGACGCGTACGTCTTCGACAGCTCGCTGCGGGAGAACCTGCGGCTGGCCCGGCCCGCGGCCGGTGAGGAGGAGCTGCGCGCCGCGCTGGCCGCCGCCCGGCTGCTGGACTGGACGGACACCCTCCCGGCGGGCCTCGACACCATGGTCGGCGAGCACGGCGCCCGGCTCTCCGGCGGTCAGCGCCAGCGGCTCGCGCTCGCCCGCGCGCTGCTGGCCGACTTCCCGGTGCTCGTCCTGGACGAGCCCGCGGAGCACCTCGACCTACCGACCGCCGACGCGCTCACCGCCGACCTGCTCGCCGCCACGGTCGGCCGGACCACGGTGCTGATCACCCACCGGCTGGCCGGCCTCGACGACACCACCGTCGACGAGGTGCTCGTCCTGGACGGCGGCCGGGTGGTCGAACGCGGCACCTGGTCGGCCCTGGTGGCCGCGCCGGACAGCCGGTTGCGGGCGATGTGGGAGCGCGAGCGGGAGGCGGACGGCTCGGTGCCGGCCTGCCCGGTGGCGCTCGCCGGGGCCGTGACACCCGGGGCGGGACGCACTCCGCCGGTCGCGCCGTCCTTCGGCTGAAAACCGTACAAACTACGCTCGTCACCATGGACCCCACGCCAGACCTGCCGCCCGCCGCCACCCCCGACCCGGCGCCCCACCGGGTGCCCGAGATCTCCTCCCTCGGGCTGGACACCCTGGTCACCGAGGTGGCGGAACGGCTGCAGTCCGCGGCCGCCGTCACCGACCGGATGCAGCGGCTGCTGGAGGCCGTCGTCTCGGTCGGCTCCGGCCTGGACCTGCACGCGACGCTGCACCGGATCGCCACCGGTGCCGCGGAGCTGGTGGACGCCCGGTACGCGGCACTCGGCGTGATCGCACCGGGCGGCCACGGCCTGGCGGACTTCATCCACGTCGGGGTGGACGACGAGACCGCCGCCGAGATCGGCGAGCTCCCGGCCGGCCGGGGCATCCTCGGCGCCCTGATCGACCGGCCCGAGCCGCTGCGCCTCACCGACCTCGCCGCCGACCCGCGCTCCTCCGGCTTCCCGGCGCACCATCCGGCGATGAAGACCTTCCTCGGCGAGCCGATCCGGATCCGCGACGAGGTGTTCGGCAACCTCTACCTCACCGAGAAGCAGGGCGGCGGCGCCTTCACCCCCGAGGACGAGCAGGTGGTGCACGCGCTCGCCGCGGCGGCCGGTGTCGCGATCGAGAACTCCCGGCTCTACGAGGAGGGGCGGCGGCGCGAGCGCTGGATCGCCGGCGCGGCCGCCGTCACCACGGCACTGCTCTCCAACCACGAGGCCGAGGTGGCGCTGACCGTCGCGGCCGAGCAGGTGCGCGAGCTGGCGGACGCGGCGCTCGGCATGATCCTGCTGCCGACCGTGGACGGGGAGGGCGACGGGCAGATGCGGGTGGCGCACGCCTCCGGCGAGGCGGCCGAGTTCGTCCAGGGCGAGCTGCTGCCGAAGGAGAGCTTCGCCGCCCGGCTGCTGCGCGGCGACAGCGTCTACCTCGACGACATGTCCAGCGATCCGACCGTGGTGATCCGCCTGGCGCGCAGCTTCGGTCCGTCGATGGCGGTGCCGATGGTCGCTGCCGGCCGGGTGCTGGGCGGGCTCTGCGTCTGGCGCCCGCGCGGCGCGGCGCCGTTCACCGACACGGAGAAGCAGCTCGCCGGGACCTTCGCCTCACAGGCCGCGCTCGCGCTGCGGCTCGCCGAGGGCCAGCGGGACCAGCAGCGCCTCGCCGTCTTCCAGGACCGCGACCGGATCGCCCGCGATCTGCACGACCTGGTGATCCAGCGGTTGTTCGCCACCGGCATGATGCTGGAGAGCGCCGCCCGGCGCGCGGTCGTGCCCGAGGTCAAGGTCGGGATCGGCAAGGCGGTGGACGAGCTGGACGCCACCATCCAGGAGGTCCGCACCACCATCTACGCGCTCCAGCACGACAACCACGGCGACGCGCCGGACACCCTGCGGACCAGGGTGCTGCGGGAGGGCAGCCAGGCCGCGGCGGCGCTCGGCTTCAAGCCCTCGGTGACCTTCATGGGACCGGTGGAGAGCCTGGTCGGGGACAAGACCGGCCGTCAACTACTGGCCGCGCTGAGGGAGATGCTCTCCAACACGGCCCGGCACGCACGGGCCTCGCGGGTCGGCGTGGAGATCGACGCGACCGTGCACCTGGACGACGACGGCCGCCCGGTGAGCGGCGACCCGGAGTCGCTCGACCGGGCCGGGCGCCCCGGGGTGCTGCTCACCGTGACGGACGACGGCGTCGGCATCCCGGCCGGCGGGCGCCGCAGCGGCCTGCGCAACCTGACCCGGCGGGCCGAGGCGCTCGGTGGGGACGCCTGGCACGAGCCCGGCCCGTACGGGAAGGGTGCGATGGTCCGCTGGACCGCCCGGCTCTGAGTTCTCGCACGTTATCGAACGGTATGTGCTGGCAGGGGGCGTTCGGCGCGGGGATCGGGCGAGTGGTTGGTGTGCAGTCGGTGAAAGTTTAACGAGGGAGAACTTCCCGGCCAACGGAGCAAGTTGTGCATTTTCTTCCCTTCCGGGGTGCTCGTGTGCACACATAGCTTTACTCCCGTCTCGGAGGGAACCGGACTGGGGGAGCAGTGGACGCGTCGAACCGCGGTCACACCGCAGCAGGGGCAGGTCGAGGGGGGTTCCGGGTCGAACGGGCTCCGGACGGGCGGTACCGCTGGCAGCTCAAAGCGCCCAACGGCCGGGTGGTGGCGGTCAGCGCGGCCGGGTACGAAACGGCGGTCGAGGCCGAGCGCGGCTTCGACGGCTTACGTGCCGGTGCCGAAGCCCTGGTCGCCCGGATCACCCATGTCCGCGACGGCATCGGCTGGATCTGGGTCGTCCCCGGTTCACGCGCGCTCCCCGAGGTGCGCTCCAGTCGCGCGTACGAGCGGTACGCGACCTGCCAGAACGCCTTCCGCCGGTTCGTGGTGCTGCTGGCCAAGCAGCCCGACCCCGAACTCCCGGACCGACTGACCCCGTTGAGACCCACCGATGTCCGCCGCTGAGCGGCGCGGTCCGCGCCTGCTGATCGTCCCCGCCGCCGAGCGCTGTCTCGGCTGGGCGCTGCGCGCCGCCAACGGGCGGCAACTCGGCGTCGGCGTCCGCACCTACCGCAGCGAGGACGAACTCGCCGACGCGGTCAGAGAATTGATCATCGAGCGGGCGGCCCTGCGCTGTACCGTCGGGCAGTCCGAGGCCCGCCTCTGGGTCTGGACCGCCCACCTGCCGGTCCGCAGTACCCGCCCCGGCGCGGGCGAGGGCGGCCCGGTCGCCCGCAGTGCCCGCGGCTACCTCCGGCGCGACCAGTGTCAGGCCGGGGTGGACGGCTTCCTGGCCGGGCTGCAGTGGGTCGGCCAGGAGCTGCGCCGCACCGGCCGGGACAGCCGCCGGCCCTGGTAGTCCCCCCCCCCGCACGGCCCGCGGTGCCCGGTGACTCGCCCCGGTGCGCCGCCCCGGTGTCCCGGGCGGCCGGTCTCCGCCCGCGCCGGGTGGTCCGCGCCCCGGTCGCCCGCCAGCCCCGGTCGCCCGCCAGGGCCGGAAGCCCCGTCCGGGCCGTTGTCCCCGCCCGGGGCCGGCCGGCCCGCCCGTTCCCCCCGGTCCGGTGAAGCGCAGGTTTCCGGCAACCCCCCGAGCAGCCACCTGGAGAAGAACGTCACCGGCCTCCGACCTGCGGCTTTTCACCCCGCCGCGCCCCCGCTGACCAGTCACTAAACCTGTCCGAACCGATGAGTCGACAATCGCCGGCCACCGCCGACGGCCCTTCCGGGGGAACAGCCGGGCCCGACAGGATCAGCTCTGCCGGAGCGGCCGCCGCGGGTGCGGCCACCGGCCCCGGGCCCCCAACCAGGGCTCGGGCAAGCGATGCACCTCTCTCCCACCGGAGGAACAGGAACATGCGCAAGACCGCTGCCAAGCTGCTCGCCATTGCCGCCATCGCCACCTCGGTCGCGACCGTCGCCGCCGGCACCGCCATCGCCGACCCGACCGTGACCCCGGCCGCCCAGGACATCGTGGGTGTCGGCTCGGACACCACGCAGGCTGTCCTGAACCAGATCTCGACCGACTACAACGCCTTCCTGACGGCGAGCGGCAACACCACGTCGCCGCGCCTCTACAGCTGGGACGCGACCGGCACCTCGCCGATCACCACCAAGACGGGCGCCACCTCGATCGCCCGCCCGAACGGCTCCGGCGCCGGTGTCAACGCGCTGAACGCCAACACCAGCACCACGGTGGACTTCGCCCGTTCGTCCCGCGCGCCGCAGACCGGTGACCTGACGTCCGACATCTTCGTCGCCTTCGCCAAGGACGCCGTGTCCTGGGCCGCCAAGACGGGTGGCAACGCTCCCGCCAACCTGACCACGGCGCAGCTCAAGGGCATCTACGAGTGCACCACCACCAACTGGCAGCAGATCGACCCGACGCTGGCCAACGCCACCATCAAGCCGTTCCTGCCGCAGACCGACTCCGGCACCCGGTCCTTCTTCCTGAAGACCATCGGTGGCGGCACCGCGGTCACCCCGGGCACCTGCGTCACCTCCGGCACCCAGGAGAACCAGGGCACCGACCCGGTCCTGAACGACGCCAACGCCCTCGTCCCGTACTCCGTCGCCCACTACATCGGCCAGGTCTACTTCGGCCACGCGGTCGGCTCCGACGCGCAGGGTGTCCTGAGCATCCGCAACCTCAACTCGGTCGCCCCGGTCGACACCGTGAACAAGGTCATCGACCCGACCTTCGCCACGACCGCCTACAGCCGCGTGGTCTACAACGTGGTTCGCCAGGCCGAGTGGACCGCCACCGACGCGCACGGCACCGCGCTGCGCGCCATCTTCGGCACCAACGGCTGGATCTGCAAGAACGGCGCCAGCGACGTCAAGAGCTACGGCTTCCTGCCGCTGCCGAGCCCGGGTGCCTGCGGTTCCACCACCCACATCTGATCCATCCGCACCGCTCGCACGACCCGCACCACCAGCGTGACCGGCTCCACCTGACACACCAGCACCACCCGGCGGCCACGGGACTCGTGCCCGTGGCCGCCGGCCCACCGGACCACCGACACCGCGGAGCCGTGAAGATGCGCAGGACCAGGAGCACGCCGCTCGCCGTCGCCGCACTCTGCGCCTCGGTGGCCGCCGGCCTGACCGGTGGCGCCGCCCACGCGGACCCGGTCGTGACACCGGGCCCCAACGACATCGTCGGAGTGGGGTCGCAGACCACCGGGCCGCTGTTCAACCGGTTCTCCACCGACTACAACGCCTATCTGACGAGCGCCGGCGACACCCTCTCGCCGCGGCTGTACAGCTGGGACGCGACCGGCCCCGCGCCGATCGTCCCGAGGGCGAACGCGGACACGATCGCCCGCCCGTCCGGGGCCAACTCCGGTCTGGCCGTGCTGGACGGGTCTCCCAGCGGGATCGACTTCGTCCGCTCCGACCGGGCCCCGCAGGCCGGTGACCTGACGTCCGACATCTTCGTCGCCTTCGCCAAGGACGCGGTGTCCTGGGCCGCCAAGACGGGTGGCAACGCTCCCGCCAACCTGACCACGGCGCAGCTCAAGAGCATCTACGAGTGCACCACCACCAACTGGCAGCAGATCGACCCGGCCCTGCCGAACGCGACGATCAAGGCCCTCCTGCCGCAGTTCGCCTCCGGCACCCGGACGTTCTTCCTCCGGGCGATCGGCAACGGTGTCCCCGTCACCCCGGGCCCCTGCGTGACCACCGGCCCGGTCGAGAACCAGGGTGTGGACCCGGTGCTCAACGACCCGGACGTGGTCTTCCCGTACTCGGTCGGTCACTTCGTCGGCCAGGTCTACGGCGGCTACGCGACCCCGACCGACGCGGCGGGCCCGCTGACCGTCCGCACCATCAACGGCGTGGCGCCGATCACCCCGGGCCACCTCCTCAGCCCGACGTTCACGACCACCGCGTACGGGCGGGTGCTCTTCGAGGTCGTGCGCCAGGCCGAGTGGACGGCGACGGACGCGCACGGCACCGCGTTGCGGGCCATCTTCGGTCCCGCCGGGTGGATCTGCAGGAACGGCGCCGGCTCCGTCAAGAGCTACGGCTTCCTGCCGCTGCCCACGGGGCCCTGCGGGAGCACCGTCCACGCCTGACCCGGCGGCACCGCGCCGATCCCGCGCCGCCGCCCCACCGTCCCGCCGAGTGGACGGCGACCACCCCGCAGGGGACGGCGCTGCGCGCGATCTTCGGTCCGGCCGCCGCCAACGGCTGGATCTGCACCTTCCGGCGGCAACGACGTCAAGAGCTACGGATTCCTCCAGATCCCGGCCACGCAGTGCGGGATCCGAGGGTCCGTTCCCGGGCCTGTCCGGCCGGTGTTCCACCCAGCACGACCAGCACAACCGTCACCTCTCCCAAGGAGTTCAGCATGTCCCGTACCCGCGCACGCTTCGCCGCCACCGGCACCGCCGTCGTTCTCGCCGTGACCGGTCTCAGCGGTGCGGCCGTCGCCGACACGGCCCCGGCGAGCACGCCGTCCACCGGCAGCGCGGTGGTCAACTCCAGCACCACCTTCCTGAAGGACTCGGCCCTCAACGGCATCGTCGTCATCCCGCTGCCGACCGCCTCGCCCTCCTACGACAGCACCACCGGGATCAGCACCACCTTCCCGGTGACCGGCGGCTCGGCGAACCTGCCCTCCTACTACGGCGACATCGACCTCGGCGGCGGGCTGCTCTTCATCAACCTGTTCACCGGCAAGAGCGCCACCTTCAAGCAGCTCCACTTCAACGTGGGCACCTGGCAGATCACCGGTGTCGCGGTGGGCACCACGACCCCGGTCGCGCTGCTCGACCCGGCCGGTGACAGCGAGGTCACCCGCACGGGCACCCTGCAGACGCTCTCGGCCTCCGACCTCCAGCTGGACGCGGCCGGCGCCCAGTACCTGGACACCAAGCTGAACACCTCCTTCTTCACGGGCGGCCAGTCGGTCGGCTCGTTCGCGCTGAAGTTCACCCCGGGCAGCTGACCTTCCGTTAATTCCTTGCCTCCGCATCACGGCGGGCCCGCGCTCCGGCGCGGGCCCATCCGCATGCGGAGTTCCCAACTCCGGTACGGAGTCGTCGCGTTGTCGTCTCGTACACCCGGTCGACCTGATCCGGCCATGTCTGGCTGGCCGAATAGTAGGCACCGGAGCCGTCAGCGTCAGCGCGATCATTCCCCCGCGCTGCCCACGGGTGGCTCGTGATTCCCGGAGGTGCCCGCCATGAGAAACCGCGTACCCGACCCGAGAGACCGAAGGCGGTGGCGTCGGCGACTACCGGCGCTGGCGCTCGTCTGGGCGGTGGTGGCGGCGCTGGCGGTGGTCCCGATCGGGCTCGGCACCGTGCCCGAGGCACGGGCGGCGTCCTCCAAGACCGTGCCGGGCCCCAAGATCTGGCTGCCGAAGCCCGACGGGACGGGCAGCTACGGGGCGGAGGGCAGCATCACCGTCTCCCAGACGCAGAGCCTCTCCGACCAGGTCCTCCAGGTCTCCTGGAGCGGTTTCACGCCCAGCGTGAGCCGGTACGGCGGCCCGGCCACCAGTGTCCAGCCCGGCTCCGACGGCGTGCTGTACCCGGTGCGGATCTACCAGTGCCGCGGCACCGACCCCAAGGTCACGGACTGCTACGGCAGCACCCTCTACGGGGGCGACCCGGCGCTCGGGTTCGACCAGAAGCGGCCGGCCGAGGGGAAGACCGCGCCGGACCTCCCGTCGAACATGGCGATCGCGGTCACCGGCGCGGACGGTTCCGGCACGGCGGCGATCGAGGTCTGGTCCTCCAAGCTGAGCCCGTCGCTGGGCTGTGACGCCACGCACCCCTGCTCCATCGTGGTCGAGCCCAACTACGGCGGTGACCCGCTGGACCTCTACCAGATGCGGGACGGCAGCCCCGACTGCAACGAGCACATGATCGACAACGACGGCTTCTACTACTCGGCCTCCGACGTCGTGCTCGACCGCTACGAGAACTGGCTCACCGAGGCGCACGCCGGCGAGATGTGCGCGTGGAACAACCACATCGCCATCCCGATCTCCTTCGCCGCCACGCCGGACGACTGCAACATGCAGAACCCGGACGTCGTCGCCTCCGGCCTGGAGATGGCCGGCCGCGCCATGAAGCAGTGGATCACCGGCCTCTGCCTCGGGCAGTCCCCGCTGAGCGTGCAGTACACCTCGGGCGGCGGCGAGCCGCAGGCCCGTGACTCCTTCCTGGCCGGCACCCGGGTCGACGTCGGCCTGACCGCGCTGCCGGACCGCGACACACCCCGGCGGCCGTACGTCTACTCGCCGCTCGCCAGCACCGGGATCTCGGTCGCCTACCTGGTGGACGACCCGACCACCGGGCGGCAGATCCGGGACATGCGGCTCAACGCCCGGCTGGTGGCCAAGATGCTGACCCAGTCCTACCGTTCGCCGGGGACCAGGGTCATGCCGTCGGTCGACGGCAACCCGACCTGCGTCTTCTCCGACCCGGAGTTCCTCCAGCTCAACCCGCTCTCCGCGGCCAGTGGCCTGCACTGGCCGGGCTGCAGCAGCGGGCCGGAGCAGTCCCTGCCGATCGTGCTGGGCACCGCGACCGACCTGACGTACCAGCTGACCACCTGGATCGCCAACGACCCCGACGCGGCGCGCTTCCTGGAGGGCGAGCGGGACCAGTGGGGCACCCGGGTCAACTCGCACTACCTGCGCCCGGACTTCCAGGGCTTCCCGATCGACCAGCTGGTCCGCCAGGACGACAGCGGAGTCGCCCCGAACCCGGGGGAGGAGCTCCCGGAGCACCTGAAGCACTGGAAGCAGTACGAGTGGAACCCGCTGCAGACCGGCCTCAGCCAGGTGCTCCGGTACCTGCAGCAGGGCCAGGTCACCGGCCGGCTGCCCACCCCGGAGACCGACGGCAGCCACAAGGCGATCGGCCCGCAGCCGGTCGGCCAGCGGACGCTCTTCGCCATCCTGGACAGCGGCCAGGCCAAGGCCTACTCGCTGCCCGAGGCCTCGCTCCAGAACGCGGCCGGGACGTTCGTCTCGCCGAACCTGACCGGCTTCCAGGCCGCCGTGGCCGACATGCCGGTGGACGCCACCACCGGGACCCAGCTGCTGCCCTACGGCCAGCCGGACACCGCCTACTCGCGGGACCAGCGGGCCTACCCGCTCACCCTCGTCCAGTACGCGATGGTGCCCACCGGCAAGGTTCCGGCGGCCAAGGCCGCGTCGATCGGCCGGTTCCTGAAGACGGTCACCGACACCGGCCAGCTGTACGGCCCCGAGCCCGGCCGGCTGCCCGAGGGCTTCCTCGCGCTCACCAAGGACCAGCGGGCGCAGGCCCAGGACGCCCTCCTGCACGTGACGGCGCAGGACGGCAAGCTGCCGGGCAACCAGAAGGCCCCGGCCGAGCCGGGCGGCGAACAGCCGGGCGGCGATCCGGGCACGCCCGGTGACCCCGGCACCACCCCGGCCGGCGGCTCCGACGGCGGCACGGGCGTGACCGGCACCGCCGGCGGCACCGGGAGCACCGGCGGCGACACCACGCCGGTGACCGCCGGCGGCACCGGTGGCGGCACCGGCGGCCTCGGCACCACGAGCGGCAGCGGCGGCACCGGGAGCACCGGCTCCACCGGCACCGGTACCGGCACCACGGGCGCGCCCGCCGCGACCACGCCGGGCCAGCCCACGGCCAAGCCCACCGCGAGCCCGACCGCCGGTCCGCTGGCCGCCGCCCCGGTGGCCGCCGGTACGCCGGTGCCGGACCGCTCCGGCGGTGCCCGGCTGCTGCTGCCGATCGCGCTGATCGCCGGCCTGGTGCTGCTGGTCGGCGGACCGGCGGCGCTCTTCCTGGGCGGCACCGCGGCCGGCGCACGGGTGACCGGCGCGCTGCGCGGTGGCTGGACCAGGCTCCGCGGGCGGTTCTGACCCTCGTTCCGTCACCTCCGTCGACTCGGCGGGGCCGCCGTCCCGGCCCCGCCGAGTCCCCTTACGGGGCCCGTTCCCGTCCCCCCCTGTACCGAGCACCTTCCACCGAGCGCGCCGGAGAGCAGACCATGACAGCCGCCGCCGAGCCCGCGGCACCGTTCGCCGAGGCTCCACGCCAGCCCGACCGCCACCCGGACCCCGACGTACCCCGCACCATCACCGCCCCCGCCACGCCCGGCGACCGGGTGTTCCGCGGCCTGCTGCGGGCGGCCGGCCTCTCGGTCTTCGCGATCATGGGGATGATCGCCTTCTTCCTGATCCTGCGCGGCACCGAGGCGCTGCGCTCGGTCGGCTTCTCGTTCTTCACCGAGCCGAAGTGGCAGACCCAGGCGCACAACTTCGGCATCGCCGCCGTGCTGCCCAACGGCGTGCTGATCGCCGTCATCGCGCTGGTCATCGCCGTCCCGGTGGCGATCAGCGCGGCGGTCTTCATCTCCGAGTACGCGCCGGTACGGCTGCGGGCGACGCTGATCTCGCTGGTGGACCTGATGGCGGCGATCCCCAGCATCGTCTACGGCCTCTGGGGGCTGTTCTTCCTCCAGCCCCGCATCATCGGCCTGATCCGCTGGATGGCGAACCACCTCGGTGACGCGATCCCCTTCCTCAAGGTGCGCACCGGGGACATCGGCACCTCCTACACCTCGTCCACCTTCATCGCCGGTGTGGTCGTCTCCCTGATGATCATTCCGATCGTCATCTCGCTCAGCCGCGAGGTGTTCTCGCAGGCCCCGCAGGGCGAGCGGGAGGGCGCCTACGCGCTGGGGTCGACCCGCTGGGGGATGGTGCGCACCGTGGTGCTGCCGTTCGGCCGCGGCGGGGTGATCGGCGCGGTGATGCTCGGGTTCGGCCGCGCGATGGGCGAGACCATCGCCGTCGCGCTGATCATCTCGCCGAACTTCAAGGCCATCACCCACATCCTGGAGAACGGCGCCAACTCGATCTCCGCGCTGATCGCGCTGCGGTTCGGCGAGTCGGACGCGCTGTCGCTCTCCGCGCTGATGGCGGCCGGCCTGGTGCTGTTCGCCCTCACCCTGCTGGTCAACGTGGGGGCGGGCTTCGTGATCAGCCGCTCCCGCTCCGGCGCGACGACGGCGGACTGAGCCATGGCCCACCACAGACCGACGGCCCGCCGACCGCTGCCGCTCCGCCCTGAAGGGACGTACCGATGACCACCCTCGACCTGCCGCCGGCGGCGGCGCCCAGTACCGGGCCCGACGCCGTCGAAGCGGCCCGGGAACCGCTCCCCGAACGGAAGGTGAAGCTCGGCGGGATCACCCGCGAGGACGTCCTGACGATGGCCGGCGCATTCGTCGGATCGCTGGGGCTGGACTGGGTGCTCTACGAGCGCGTGCTGCCGTTCAGCGGAGCCCTCGGCTTCCTGCTCTGCTGGTACCTGCTCTTCCTGGTCGGCTACTACGCCCTGGGCCGGCTCCAGTGGGGCGCGCTGCCGGTGCGCGAACGGCTGGTCTCGGTGCTCGCCTGGAGCTCGGGCCTGCTGGTGGTCGCGCTGATCGTCGAGCAGATCGGCTACGTCACCACGCGCGGCCTGGACGCCGCCCAGCACCTGAACTTCTTCACCGAGTCGATGGAGCGGACGGCCGCCCTCTCCCCGATCACCTCCGGCGGCGCCCTCCACGCGATCGTCGGCTCGCTCGAACAGATCGCCCTGGGCACGCTGTTCGCCGTCCCGCTGGGGATCGCGGCGGCCGTCTTCATGTCCGAGGTCGGCGGCCGGCTGGCCCGTCCGGTCCGGACCCTGATCGAGGCGATGACCGCACTGCCCTCGATCGTGGCCGGCCTCTTCATCCTCGGGATCGTCATCCTCACCTTCGGCTTCGACAAGAGCGGCTTCGCGGCCTCGCTGGCGCTGACCGTGATGATGATGCCGATCGTCACCCGGGCCGCCGAGGTGGTCATCCGGCTGGTGCCGGGCACCCTGCGGGAGGCCTCGTACGCGCTGGGCGGCAGCCAGTGGCGGACGGTCTGGAACGTGGTGCTGCCCACCGCCCGGCGCGGTCTGGTGACGGCGGTGGTGCTCGGCATGGCACGCGGCATCGGCGAGACCTCGCCGGTCCTGCTGACCTCCGGGTTCACCTCGCGGTTCAACGGCGACCCGTTCAGCGGGGCGCAGATTTCGCTGCCGCTCTACGTCTGGAACTACGTCAAGCAGCCCTACCCCGACATGATCGCGCGCGCCTTCGCGGCCGCGCTGACCCTGATGGTGGTGGTGCTGATCCTCTTCGTCACCGCCCGTGTGCTCGGCGGCCGCGGGCCGGGTCAGCTGACCCGCGGCCAGAAGCGCCGCATCGAACGCGGCGCGCGGGCCGCCGCGGCCGCCCGCCCCGCGCGGGCCGCGGTCGCCACCCGCACCGCCCGGCCCGCCGCGGCCGCCCGACTCGCCCGGACCGAAGCCGTCATCGTCGCCGGGGAGCACTGATGTCCCGACCGATCCACCTCAGTACCAGAGGAGTTCCCATGCCGTGGGAGGCCGGAAGCCGCCCCGTCGCACGACCGTTGGCCGTGCTGCTCGCCACGCTGCTCGCGACCGGGTCCCTGCTGCTGGGGCAGAGCACCCCCGCGCACGCGGCCTCCGTCGCCCTCACCGCCAGCGGCTCCAGCTGGGCCTACCCGGCGATCGACCAGTGGCGCCAGGACGTCGGCCCGCAGGGCATCCAGATCGACTTCAGCGCGGTCGGCTCCGCCGCCGGGCGCAACGACTGGAACACCGGGCGCAACGACTTCACCGCCTCCGACGTGCCGTTCCGCACCAAGGCGGACACCGGTGCCAACGAGGCCGCCCGGCGCAACGGCAACGCCGGCGCGGAGCGGCCGCTGTACGGCTACTCCTACGTGCCGATCACCGCGGGCGGCACCGCGATGATGTACAACCTGGAGGTCGGCGGCAAGCAGGTCCGTGACCTCCGGCTCTCGCCGCAGAGCATCGTGGACATCTTCACCAACAAGATCACCAACTGGAACGACCCGAGGATCGCCGCGGACTACGGCCGGGCCCTGCCCGACATGCCGATCACCCCGGTGGTGCGCTCCGACGGCTCCGGCGCCACCGCCCAGTTCACCCGGTGGATGAGCCACACCTTCCCGGCGCAGTGGGACGCGTACTGCATGGCCGCGAACGGGGCCGGCTGCGGTGACTACACCGAGTTCTTCCCGTCGTCCGGCCGGATGACCGCGCAGAGCAGCTCCGACACGGTGGCCGGCTACATCAAGGCCAAGTCCGGTCTCGGCTCGATCGGTTACGACGAGTACGCGTTCGCCAAGCGCAGCAACTGGCCGGTCGTGAAGGTCCTCAACCCGGCCGGCTACTACACCCTCCCCACCGCCTCCAACGTCGCCATCGCGCTGACCGCCGCCAAGATCCGCGGCGTGGACGACGCGACGGCCCCGAGCGACCCCGACTACCTGCAGCAGAACCTCGACGGCGTCTACACGATGAACGACGCCCGTTCGTACCCGCTCTCCAGCTACAGCTACCTGATCGTGCCGCGGACCGGCGCCGCGCTCGCCCCGCCGCCGAAGTTCAGCAACGACAAGGGCTCGGCGCTGAGCCGCTTCCTGGCCTACGTGCTCTGCCAGGGCCAGGGCGAGGCCGACGAGCTCGGCTACTCGCCGATCCCGCGCAACCTCGTCCGGGGCGGGCTGCTCCAGGCACAGAACATCCCCGGCAACGCCAGCCCGGTCGACCCCAACACGCTGTCCAACTGCGCCAACCCGACCTTCAACGGGGAGGGGCGGCTGACCATCCTCGACAACGCCCCGCAGCCCAGCGCGTGCGACGCGAAGGGCACCCCGCTGGACTGCGTCGTCCAGGGCGGCAAGGCCGTGAAGAGCGGCTCGGGCGGCACCGGTACCGGCACCGGCGGGGGTGGCGGCTCCGCCACCGGGGGCTCGGGTTCGGCGGCCGGCGGTGGCACCGGCAGCACGGGCACCGGCACCGGCAAGACACCCGGCGCGACCGGGACCGGCGCGGGTGGCACCGGCGGGACCGGCGGCACGGGCGCCGGCGCGGGTGGCACGGGCGGTACGGGCGGCACCGGCGGTACCGGTGACGCCGCGGCCGCCGGCGGGGACACCGGCGCCCCGGCGGCCGGCGAGGGCGACCCGACGGCCGAGGACGTCGTCGACCCGCAGACCGGCCAGGTGGTCGCCCGCGGTCGCGGCGGCGGCGTCGGGGAGGTCCCGGCGAACGTGGTCGCCGTCGGCGGCCGGCCCGAGGACTGGCTGCTGAGCACCCTCACCGCGCTCGAACTGCTCGCCGTCGTCATCGTCCCGCCGCTGCTCGGCCGCCGGCTGCTGCGGCGCCGCAACTCCGCCGGCGGCCGGTCATGACCGCCCCGGCGCTGGAGAAGCCGGTGACCCCGGCGCGGCTGACCAAGGAGCCGGCGCCCGCCGCGCCCGCCCCGGTGCCCGAGCCGGCCGACCCGGGCACCGGCACCACCCCCGCCCGGCGGCGGTTCCTGCAGGCGGCCTGGGCGGTCAGCCTGCTGGCGGCGCTGACCCTGGGGTTCGTCGGCTATCTCTTCACGCTCTCGCACCTCCAGGAGAAGCACTTCCAGTCCACCGCCTACAAGACCTTCCGGGACCAGCTGGGCCGGGCGGTCGCCCCGACCGGCGCGGCCGCCGACGGGGACCCGGTGGCCCTGCTGGACATCCCGGCGATCGGCCTGCACCGGGCCGTCGTGGTGGAGGGCACCACCGGCCGGGACCTCATGCGCGGACCCGGCCACCGGCGGGACACCGCGCTGCCGGGGCAGAGCGGGGTGTCGGTCGTGTTCGGCCGCGGGGCGAGCTTCGGAGCGCCGTTCGCCGACCTCTCCAAGCTCCGGGTCGGGGACAAGATCGAGGCGACCACCGGGCAGGGCAGGTTCACCTACACCGTCAACGTGTACGGGGACGGCGACCACCCGATCAGCGACCCGGCCCGCAACCGGCTGGTCCTGGTCACCGGGGACTCCAGCTGGATCCCCGGCTCGACGGCGCTGATCGGCGCCCGGCTGGACGGCGACCCCGAGGTCAACCCGGGCGGCCGGCCCGCCACCGTCCCGTACGACAAGGCGCTGGCCGCCGACAAGAGCGCGCTGGCCGCGCTGCAGCTGTGGTCGCTCGGGCTGCTGGGCGCGGTGGTGGCCGCCCTCGTGCTGGCCCGGGTCTGGCACCGCTCGGCCGCCTACCTGAGCCTCGCGCCGGTCATCGGCGCGCTGCTCTGGGCGGTCTACGAGAACGCCGCCGCCCTGCTGCCCAACCTCTACTGAAGCGCGCCCGGAGGACCGTACCGATGACGGATGTACCGATGACCGACGCACCCCTGCTCGACCAGTTCACCCAGCACGACCGGGGCGGCTCCGCGGCCGAGACCACGCTGACGCTGCCGTCCGTGCCCGACGTGGCCCCCTACGACGCCCCGCTGGCCGGGCTGGAGACCCGTGACGTCTCCGCCTGGTTCGGCTCGCACAAGGTGCTGGAGCGGGTCTCGCTCGCCATGCCTGCCGGGGAGGTCACCGCGCTGATCGGCCCGTCCGGCTGCGGCAAGTCCACCTACCTGCGGATCCTCAACCGGATGCACGAGATGGTGCGCGGCGCCGCGCTCGCCGGCGAGGTGCTGCTGGACGGCGACGACGTCTACCGGCCCGGCCGGCGGCCGGCCGAGGTGCGCCGCCGGATCGGGATGGTCTTCCAGCGGCCCAACCCCTTCCCGGCGATGTCCATCCAGGACAACGTCTCCAGCGGGCTGAAGCTGGCCGGCATCAAGGTGTCCCGGGACGAGCGCGAGGAGCTGGTGGAGAGCAGCCTGCGCCGGGCCGGCCTCTGGGACGAGGTCGCCACCCGGCTGCACACCCCGGGCGGTGCGCTCTCCGGCGGTCAGCAGCAACGCCTGTGCATCGCACGGTCGTTGGCGGTCTCGCCGGACATCCTGCTGATGGACGAGCCGTGCTCGGCGCTCGACCCCACCTCCACCCGGCGGGTCGAGGAGACCATCGCCGAGCTGCGCGGGCGGCTCACCATCGTGATCGTGACCCACAACATGCAGCAGGCGCAGCGGGTGTCGCAGTCCTGCGCGTTCTTCCTGGCCACCCACGACACCCCGGGGCGGATCGTCGAGGCCGGGCCGACCGAGCAGCTGTTCACCAGCCCGCGTGACCAGCGGACCTCGGACTACGTCAACGGCCGCTTCGGGTAACCGGATCGCGGGGCCGGGCCGGGTCGGGGCGGGAGGGTCGCCGCGCCGGCCCGGCCCTTTTACGTGCCCGCCCCTGTTCGTGCCCGCCCCCGGGCGGCCCGCCGGCTCAGCGGCCGACGAACCGCTCCAGCACCGCCGCCACGCCGTCCTGCTCGTTGCTCACCGTGTGCAGCGGCACCGCCGCCAGCACCTGCGGATGCGCGTTGGCGACGGCGTACGCGGTACCCGCCCAGGCCAGCATCTCCAGGTCGTTCGGCATGTCACCGAAGGCCACCACCTCGCTCCGGTCGATCCCGCGCCCGGCGCACCAGCGGGCCAGCGTGCTCGCCTTGGTGACGCCGGGCGCGCTGATCTCCAGCAGCGGGATCGGCGCGGACCGGGTGATCTCCGCCAGGTGCCCGGCCGCCTCGCGGGCCACCGAGAGCAGCTTGTCGGGGTCGAGGTCCGGGTGCTTCGCCAGCAGCTTGAACAGGCCGTGCACCGGCCCGCCGGTGCCGAGCAGCTCCTCGGCCGGGCCGATCGGATGGTTCTCGTCCTGGCCCCACATCCGCACCTCGTAGCCGGGCTCGCGGGCGAACCCGGCCGGGTACTCGAAGGCGAACGCGGTACCGGGCAGCTTCGCCCGCAGTGCCGCCACCACGGCCAGCGCGGCCTCCGCGTCGAGCGGGAAGGACTCCAGCAGCTCGCCGCGCCGCACGTCCACCACCGCGCCGCCGTTCGAGCAGATCGCCACGCCGTGGCCGCCGATGTGCCGGCTGACCTGCTGCATCCAGCGCGGCGGCCGACCGGTCACGAAGACCACCTGGACCCCGGCCGCCTCGGCGGCCGCCAGCGCGGCGGCGGTGCGCTCGGAGACGGTGCCGCCGGCGCACAGCAGCGTGCCGTCCAGGTCGGTGGCGATCAGGCGGGGGGCGGTGCGGGGAGTGGTCACCGGTCCATCTTCGCCTACCGCCGTCGGGAGGTCACCGCCGCGACGGCGACCTCCCGACGGCGGCCGGGCCCGGCTAGCCCCGGGCCACCCGCAGGGTCAGCGCCGCGGTGTGCAGCGTGCCGCCGGTCTGGAACTGGAGGAAGAGCCGCCAGTCCCCGGCGGCCGGCAGCTCGGCGTGGAACGACAGCGACGGGCCGCCGGTGCTGCCGGCCTCGGCCCGCGCCCCCGGGTGGAGGTGGGCGAAGGCCTGGTCCCCGGCGTGGAAGGCGGTCAGGTGGGCGAAGGTCTCCAGGTACGGCTGGAGGTCGGTGACCGGCCTGCCGTCCCGGCTGACGGTGACCTTCAGCTCACCCGCCCGCCCGGCGGCCGGGGCGCCCTCGACGGCGACGGTGTACCCGTCCACGGTCGCGGTGCCGGTGGCGGCGGGCAGCTCGGCGGTGCCCGCCGCGCCGTCGCCGGGGACGTCCACCGTCCGGCTGAGCACCAGGCCGGTGCCCTTTCCGGCGCCGCTGTCCGGGACGAACGAGGCGTAGACCCGCCAGGTGCCGGCGGTGAGGGCGGCCAGCGGGGCGGTCCAGGTGCCGTCGGCGGCCATCTCGGGGTGCAGGTGCTGGAAGCCGGTCAGGTCGGAGCGGATCGCGTAGAAGTGCATCCGCTTGGTCTGGTCGGTCTCGAACGCGGTGACGGGACCGCCGTCCGGGCCGGTGACGGTGAACCGGTACTCGGTGGGGGCCCCGGCGGGGAGCGTCCCGGCGGCCGCGGTGAGGCGGTAGCCGTTCCGCTCGGCCGCGGGGACGGCCGCGGCGGCCGGGCCGGCCGCCGCAGTGGCGGCGTCGGCGCCGGGCAGCTGGTGGCCCTGGTGGCCGTCGGCCGCGGCGGACGGCGTGCCGGTGGACGGTGTGCCGGTGGCCGTGGCGCTCGCGCCGTGGTCCATCCCGGCCATGCCGCCCTTGCCGTCCGCGCCGCCCGTCGGGTCGGAGCCGCAGGCGGCCAGGGTGAGGGCGAGGACGGCGGCGCCGGCGGTGAGCGCCAGTGCGCGGGTACGGGTACGGGTGCTGAGGGACATCTGGTCGGTTCTCTTCCGGTGGGTGCGGGCAGGACGCGGCGCGCCCGGAGCCCCCGCGCGGGGCGTCCGGTGCGGGCCCGGTCAGGTCCGTGCGACGCACACCCGGAGCAGCAGTCGGCGTCCGGCGTCCGGTGGCGCCCGTGGGCCGGTGGCCCGCCGCCCCTGCGTGGCCGCGGGCTCCGGCACCTCGGGCGGCACGACCGCCGCCCCGGCGGCGAGCGGTGCGGTGACGGGGAGACCGGCGCGCTCACGGTCCCGGGCCGACACGCAGGAGACGGCTCGCGGATCCCCGCCCGGTGCCCGCCGCCGGTCCAGGTCCGGCGTGCCGGCGGGGGCGGGGCCGCGCGCGTGGTCGATTCCGTCGGCGCCGTGCGCGCCGTGGCCCGACGCGGCCGCCGTGACGGGCGTGGGCCCGTGGCACCCGGCCGCCGCCGTGGGCGAGCCGTGCATCAGGAAGAGTCCGGCCAGCAGCCCGCAGAGCAGCAGCAGCCGGGCCGTCGCCCCGCCGCCTCCGCGCCCACGGGCGCGCCCGCCGTCTGCCGTCACGGGCCAGACGATACCCCCGGGCCGTATTCGATCGCCGTAAGCGCCCGCCCGTGCGCCCTGTTTCGGCCCCCGAGCCGTCCTTTCCGGCCGTTTCTCCGCCCCTCAGGGTGTCCCGCTTCCCCCACGCGGGCATGACTGTCCTCGGCCACCCCGTCGGCAGGAAGAGCCATGCGAACTCGCCACGCCCAAGACGAGCGCCCACCGACCACCACGCCGGACGCCCCGCGCGAGACGCGCGACCCGGTCCTGATCGGCGACATCATCTTCGACACCCTCGCCGACCTGGCCCGCCGCACCGCCCCGGCCTCGATCCCGCACGTCCCCAACCAGCGCACCCGCCCGCACCCGTGACCGCCGCCGGCCGGCCGCTCCGAGGGGAGCCGCCGGCCGGCGCGCGGGCCGGCCTCAGCCCAGTTGGGCGAGGCCCTCGGTGGCGATCCGCTCGAAGACCGCGAGGTCGTTGGCGAAGATCGAGTCCGGCACCGGCCAGTGGATCACCAGCTCGGTGATCCCCAGCTCCCGGTAGGTGCCCGCCCAGTCCACGAAGGCGTCCAGCGACCGCAGCGGCTTCTCCGCCGTCGAGCCCTGCAGCAGCACCTTCTCCAGCTCCGCGACGTCCCGCCCGGCCGCCTCGCAGGCCGCCGTCAGCTTGGCCAGCTGCCCGGCGATCACCGCCGGCGCCTGCTCCACCGGCACGTCCGCCGGTCCCTTCGGGTCCCCGTACGTCACCCAGCCCTGCCCGTACCCGGCGGCGAGCCGCAGCCCGCGCGGCCCGGTCGCGGCGACGTAGAACGGCACCCGGGGCCGTTGCGTACAGCCGGGGATGTTCCGCGCCTCGACCGCCGAGTAGTACGCGCCCTCCCGGGTCGTGGCATCGGTGCGCAGCAGCTCGTCGAGCAGCGGCAGGAACTCCCCGAACCGGTCCGCCCGCTCCTTGGGCGACCACGCCTCCTGCCCCATCGCCGTCGCGTCGAACCCCGTCCCGCCGGCCCCGATCCCCAGCGTCAGCCGCCCGCCGGACACGTCGTCCAGCGACACGATCTCCTTCGCCAGCGTGACCGGATGCCGGAAGTTCGGCGAGGTGACGAGCGTGCCGAGGCGTAGCCGCTCGGTCGCCGTGGCCGCCGCGGTCAGGGTCGGCACCGCCCCGAACCAGGGCTCGTCCCGGAACGACCGCCAGGACAGGTGGTCGTAGGTGTACGCGGCGTGGAACCCGAGGTCCTCGGCCCGCCGCCAGATCTTCTGCCCCTCGCTCCACCGGTGGATGGGGAGGATAACGGTACTCAAGCGCATGCAGCGACGATACGCGCGCAAATCGGCGGTGCTTCGAACCGCCCGTGAGACGGCACGGGCAGGTTGGCCAGCGTGGCGCCATGGGCACGTTGAGCAGGCGAGAACTGGCCGCGTTGGTCGATGAGGCGACGGTCGACACCTATGACGAGCACGAGCAGGTGTCGGCTCTGTCCACCGCCGTCGAGGAGAACCTGGCGGTGCCGTTCGGCACTTTGGTGCTGGGCGTCGAGGTGACCGTGCGCGGCGTCGACCTGTCGCGGGACGGCAGGATCGTCGCCCTGTGCACCCGTGACGGATTCCGGCAGACGATCGGGCTGCTGGACCTTCCACTGCCGGACCCGGCTCCGGCCGGAGCGGAGTGGGTCGAGGCATATCGCTACTTCTGGGCGCAGTGAGCGTCGGCACCTTCAAGACCGAGAGGGCTCGCATGACTGCTGTTGTACGGAGCGAGGACGAGGCGTCGTTGCGAGGCCTGATCGAGCGATGTTCCGAACTGAAGGGCGAACTCGTCGCCTTCGCGCAGAGCGCGCGCTTCGACCGCTGGTTGATCCCCCTCCTGCTGGAGGGCGCGGGCCCTGAGCGGCGACTGGATGAGGGCGACGCGATCCGGATCATCGACCACTTCATCCTGCGGTACCGCCTGCCGGGCGATACCACCGTGGTGGACCGATTCGTCGGCTCACGGCGGGACTTGAGCGAAGTTGATCGGGATATGCTGCTCGGCCGGCGTGACCCGTCGAGGGCATCTTCGAGATCCGACGCAAGGACGGAGACGGCGTCGTCCTGCTGAACCTGGTCGACGACCTGGAGTACCGCACGTACTCGAACGTCGGGCCGAGGGCCTTCCGTGGAGTGTCCAAGGGACAGTTCCTTCTCGCCTGCCTGGTGCCCCTCCACGCGGCCGACGGTGTGTGGCTGATCTCCGGGATGATGTCGTCCTACCCGAAGTCCAGCGCCACCGAGATCGCCCAGGCCGCGCTCCAACTGGCTACCAGCCGACCCGAACTGGTCTTCCGCAACCCCGAGAAGATCGAGCAGGGATGGGAGCGGATGCGGGAGGACCGCGCCGCGTTCGTCGAGTTCTGCGGCGGCGACGAACTGGTCCTGCCCCCTGCCCCCTGCCGAGGCCGAGGCCAGGCTCAACGCCTACTACCGGCACCGGCAGGAAGCCACCGCCGCCGCACACCCCGACCACGCACAAGGCAGGCGGCTGCCCGGGCTGGACTTCCCGGCATTCGAACTTCCACCGGCCCTCGCAGACTCGGACACCATCGGCGTCATCCACGACGAAGTCGACGGAATGAACTTCTACGCGGACTACGGGATGCTGCGGGACCTCTTCGCCGACCCGGCCCTCGCAGGCCGCAGGCCGCAGGCGGCACCAGGACCTGCTACGCACATACCTGCGCGAGGACTCGATCGCGCCCCTGCCGATCCGCCGCCTGGCCACCGCCCACCCGGAGACCACCGACGCGGTCTTCCGGAAGCTGCTGCGGAAACCCGGATTCACCTGGGCCCAGCACGGCGAGGAACTGTTGCGCCGACGCAAGCCCTGGTACTACACACAGGAGTCCCGACCCGGCGTCTCCGTGATCGGCGAGCGCCTCAGCGAACTCGCCGCCGGCGACCGACGGCGGAAGCTCACGAGAGCGCGACGCGTGTCGGCGGCCTCGTCCGGGTGAAGTCGCGCACGCCCGTGTGAACGAAGCCCGGTTGAACCGGACACTCTCCCGGGTCACGGTCGAGGCGGTCACCGATCAGGCGGCAAGGGCCTCGGCCAGGCTGCTGAAGCGGGCCGGACCGCACGGGCACGAGTACGCGGTCGACGCGACTGCGGCAGAGATGGCGCTGCGGCAGCCGGGGCCGGTGGCCATGCTCACCTCGGACGTCGACGACATGGCCAAGCTCTGCGGCACCCGCGTACGGCTCATCGCCGTCCGAGCCCGGGCGGGACTCGAACCCTCGGCCCGGTGCGGACCGGCTCCCCGCCGGATTCAACGCGGCAGCCAGCTCAGCAGGGTCGTCGCCGTGAACACCGTGCCCGACGCCAGCCAGACCGCGCGCGGGGTCAGCCACCCGGGGCCTTCCAGGGGCTGGGGCTGCGGGGCCGGAGCCAGCAGCGCGTCCGCGAAGGCCTCGGCGGTCGGCGGTCGGTCCGCCGGCTCGACGGACATCGCGGCCCGTAGCAGCACGGCGACGTGCGGTGGGAGGTCCGCTCCGGCCGGGAGCGCCGGCAGCGTCGAGGCGGTCGGCCGGTCGGTCATCAGGGCGGTGGCGCGTCCGCCCGGGCCGAACGGCTTCTGCCCGGTCAGCAGCTCGTAGGCCACGACGGCCAGCGCGTACACGTCGGCCCTCCCGTCGAACCCGCCGGTCTGGAAGGCCTGTTCCGGTGCCATGTACGCGGGCGTGCCCGTGGTCACCGTCAGCCCGGACGCGTCGGCCAGTTGCTTGGCGCTGCCCAGATCCGCCACCAGCACCGCGGTGGGCGCGGGGCCGGTGGCGAGCAGCAGGTTGGACGGCTTGACGTCGCGGTGCACCACGCCCGCCTCGTGCAGGACCTGGACCGCGTAGCCCGCCTCCGCGGCCAGCCGCAGCGCCTCCTGCCGGTCGCACTGCCCGACCCGGTCGGCCAGGGTGCCGCCGCGTACGTAGTCCATGACGAAGTAGGGCCGGTCCTCCTGCACCCCGACGTCATGCACCCGGACCACCCGCGGGCTGGCGATCCGGCGCAGCAGCCTCGCCTCCGCCAGGAACCGCTCGCGCACATCGGCGTTGGCGGCCCAGTTCTCGGCCAGCACCTTCACCGCGACCTCGGTGTCGAGCTCCGGATCGTAGGCCTTCCAGACCGTCGCGAAGGAGCCGGCTCCGAGCCGCTCCAGGAGGAGGTAACGGCCGAGCTTGCGCATGTGGCAGCATTCTGCCGGAGTCGGGTGGAGTGCGGAACTCCCCTTCGACGGGTGGGGTGCCGGGCGGGACGAAACGGGGGGATCCGGGTGTTCGAGGAAGGCGAGCTGGAACGGCTCGTGACGGCTGCTCGGGCGGGGGACCCGGGGGCGATGGAGCACCTGCTGGCCAAGCTGCGGCCGGTGGTACTGCGCCGCTGCTCGCGCTTCCTGCCCCACCACGCCGACGCGGAGGAGGCCGCGCAGGACGCGCTGCTGTCCATCAGCACGCACCTGGGCGAGTACGGCGGCCACGGCTCCTTCCTGGGCTGGGTGACGGTGATCGCCTCGAACGCCGCCCGGTCCACCTACCGCTCGATGCGCCGGCGCGCCGAGGACAGCCACGCCGACCTCCCCGAGTCCGTCGACCCGCGCACCACCAGCGTCATCGCCGGGACCCGGCTCGACCTGATGGAGGCGCTGGCCGCGCTGGAGCGGCAGCACCCCGGCCTGGTGGAGTCCTTCGTGCTGCGCGACCTGGGCGACCTGACCTACGTCCAGGTGGCCGAGGAGCTGGACGCCCCGCTGGGCACGGTCAAGGACCGTATCCACCAGGCCCGCCGCTTCATGCGCGAGCGCCTGGTCACCGGTCTGTGAACGGCGGTCCCGCGGCGGGCGGCGGCCGCGTCGCGGTCCGGCCCCGGTCCGCCGTCGCCGCCCTGGTGGCAGCCGCCGCGCTCGGGCTGGCGGCCGGCCGATTCGTCCTGCCACCGCCCCCCGGTGCCACCGCGCACCCGGCGGCCCGGTCGGGTGCCGCGGTCGGCGGGGCGTCCCAGGGCGCGTCCGCTCTCGCGACGCCCGGCGTGTCCGTCCCGACACCCTCGGCCTCCGGCTCCGGCTCCGCCTCGCCGACCGGTGCGACCGGTGCGACCGGTGCGACCGGTGCGACCGGGCCGGTGACGACCGCGAACCTTCTGGAACCCGCGGCGTTCAGCCCGGACATCGGCACCGGGCGGATCCACGTCACCGACCGGTACGGCGACGGGGCTTACGCCAACGCGGCCTGCTCCGGCGAGAAGACCCTCACCCAGACCCTGGGCGGGCCCGGTGCCCACTTCCGCGAACTGATGACCGGCGCCCGCACCGACCCCGGCGCCCCCACACCGGCCGCCGGCCGCGACGACCAGGTCGCCCGCGAGGTCGCCGCCGATGCCCGGAGCCCTTCCCTGGCGCAGAACTTCGCCGAGCGCCTGCTGCTGGAGCAGGTGCCCTGCCAGGAGGCAACGCCGGGGCACTGGGTCTACGGAAGGACCGCGACGGTGCGGCTCGCCCCGGACGTCACCGCGAGCTGGATGGGCACCTACCAGGGATCCTTCAACACCACCGGCACGGCGCCCGAGGGCAAGGAGCCCTGCGGCGGCATCGCCGTGCTGCGCAGCGGCACCCACTACGGGGTGCTGGAGGTCGATGCCTGCCTGGGGACGGCCGCGATGGACCGCGTCGTCAGGACCGCTCTGTCACAGCTGTGAAACAGCCGGTCAGGGCTCCAACTTTCCCTCCTCCGGCGGCATCTCCCCGGTTGTACGAGGACGCAGCAGGCGTCCCGACCAGCAGGGGGACCAGATGACCGAGAACCAGGCCGTCCAGCAGAAGTCCGTTCGCCGCAACCGGGTCGCCGCCGCGGCCTGCTTGGCCGCCGCACTGATCACGGTCAGCGTCGTCGGCACCCAGTCGGCCACCGCCGACGGGGCCGCGCACAACGCCGCGCAGCGCACCGCGGTCGCCGCCACCCACCCGGCCGCGGCCGCCACGCCCGGACTCGGCTCCGCCGACCTCGTCCAGAGCGAGGACTTCCGGCCGGGCCTGACCCCGGTCGGCGCGACCGTCACGCTGACCGGACGTCAGGGGCTCTCCGCGTGCTCCGGCGAGGAGACGATGCGCGACCTGACCGAGGGCAAGGCCACCGCGTACGCGTCCGTGACCTGGACCTTCGACACCGACGGCCTCCTGACCGAGTCGGCTGCGAGCGCTCCCACCGGGGCCGTGGCCGACGCCTGGGAGAAGCAGCTCGTCGCGCTCGTCCAGGACTGCCAGGACGAGCCCGCCGGCCACTGGTACTACGGTGCGGCCCACACCCTGAGCGTCACCGGCGGCACCGCCCGCTGGTACCCGGCCTACAACGGCGACGGCACCGTCAGCGGCGGGGTCGCGGTCCTGCGCAGCGGCACCAGGGCCGCCGTCGTCGAGCTCACCGGCCGGCCCACCGACGCCCCGAACTACGTCGAAGGCATCGCCACCGCGGCGCTGAACCGCCTCCCCTCCTGAACGGCAGCCCCGCTCCGCCCGCTCCGCCCGCTCCGCCCGCTCCGCCCGCTCCGCCGGGCGGAGCGGGGCCCGAACAGCGAAGAGGCGACGTCTCCGGGTATGTCGCGGAGGCAGCGGCCCGCCGGATGAGGCACCACCTGCTCGCGGACGGTCTCCGCCGCGACCGGGGCGCCTGATCCCGCTGCATGCGGTCGACCCGCTCTGGGCCGTGGGCGACATGCCGACCGGGGCTTTGAGTCCGGCATACCCTCACGGAATGGTGCAGAGCGAGGCGAGCGACGTCGACGGCTACCTGGCCGAGGTTCCCGAGGAACGCAGGACCGCGCTGACCGAGGTGCGGCGGCTGTGTCGGGAGGAGCTGGTGGGCTTCACCGAGGTCATGGCCTACGGCATGCCCGCGTACGAGCGGGACGGCGCGTGCGAGATCGCGTTCGCCAGTCAGAAGCGGTACATCTCCTTCTACCTCATGCGCGGTGACGTCCGTGAGGCGTTCGAGGAACGGCTGGCCGGGCACGACATGGGCAAGGGCTGCCTGCGGTTCCGCAAGCCGGAGGGCATCGACCTCGGCCTGTTGCGGGATCTGCTCAGGGCCACCGCGGCCCGGCCCGGCACGATCTGCTGACACCGGCAGGCAGCGGAGCCGCCCGCCGGTGTGGATCCGTGGCTCCACCGGGGCCACCGTGGGCCGGGGCTGACGGTGCGGGAGGCTTCGGGGGGAGGCGCTAGTCTTTCCGCCGCACCTAGCAATCTGATCATGCGTTAAACGGGGGTTCATTCGTCATGTCTGTGTTCCGGAGAATGCTCGGCGCCGGCCTGGTCGCCACCGCCGCTTTGGGGCTCACCGCCTGTGGCCCGGACAACGCGTCGGACCAGGCGGGCGGCGGCCCGGCCGCGGGTGCGCCCGCCGCCACGTCCCCCGCCGCGCCGACCGGGGGCGCGCCGTCCGGCGCCGCGCCGACCGGTACCGCGCCGACCGGCGGCAAGACCGCCAAGCCCTCGGCGGGGGCCGGCGACGAGCCGGAGGGGTTCTGCGACGCCGCGCCGCTGCCCGCCGGGCAGAAGTGGGTCTACCCGGGCAAGGGGACCACCGCGACCACGCTGGTCTACAAGGACACCAAGACGGCCTGCGGCGTCAACGACGTGGTCTTCGAGCCGGTCGGTGCCGACAAGACCGCGCCGTTCGCGCCGACCGCCAAGGGGCACCTGAACTCGGTCCTGGCCAAGTCCAAGGACGTCAACGTCGCCGACCTGGTGAAGCACATCAGCGAGTGCCTCGCCGACCCCACCAGCACCAAGGGCTTCTACCCCTGCTCGGCCGGGGACTACAAGGTCGCGATCGACTCCGCCGGCAAGGTCGTCGAGATGACCGAGCGCGCGCACTCGTGAGCGGCACCGGCCGACCGGCAGTGGCCGGTCGGACCGGTTGACCGGGAGGGCCGGCGGTCAGCCGGCAGGGCGGGTCGGCACGGGGTGCCGGCCCGCCCATTGCGGTTCGGTCACGGCATGTCCGATTGATTGATCATTGGGTGGGAGTGCGGTGGTTGATTGTGTTGGCACGGATCTCATACGACTCTCATAATTCCTGGTGAGACGCGTGACGGTCGGCCTGGAGAGCCACGGGGGGTGGCCCGCGAGGGGCCCGTGCGCGATATTCCACAGTCCCCGGGGGAGTTCCTTGTCCGCGCCCGAAACCGTTGCCGCGCCCACGGCCGTCCCTGCCGCTGAGCCCGCTGAGCCCGCTGCCGGTCCTGGTCCTGGTCCCGATGCGCACCTCGTCGGTGGGCCGGTGCCCGCGCCGGTGCCCGCCTCCGGGCGGAAGCTGCCGCGCGCCGTCGGCGTGGCCCTGGCCACCGCCGGTCTGCTCGCCGTGACGGCGACCAGCGCCGCCGTCACCGTGGCCGTCGGCAAGCCGGACCCCCGGCCGGCCGTCGCGGCCGCACCGGCCACGGCCCTGCCGAGCCCGAGCGCGACCGCCACCGCGTCCGCCGTGCCCACGGTGGCGCCGACCACCGCCGCACCGACCACCGCCGCACCCGCGCCCGCGCCCAGGCCGACGAGCACCCTCAAGGGCAGCGTCAGCGGCGGCCGGCACGACGGTGACCTGCGGTACTTCCTGCTTCCCGTCCCCGACGGCGGCGAGCCCTACGGGCCGCCGGACGGGATGAAGATGACCGACGACGAGGTGGCCGGCCTGTTCGACAACCAGGACGGCATCATGCGGATCCTCGGCTCGTACGGGTACAAGGACGCCGCGACCCGGATGTACCGCACGGCCGACGGCAAGGCCGAGGTGACGGTCACTCTGCTGCACTTCGGTTCGACCTCGTCGGCGACCGAGTTCGTCCAGGGCTACACGATGAAGCTGGACCCGATCGAGATCGACGGCGACCCCAACGCCCACGGCTACGTCCGCAAGCCCAAGCAGCAGGCGTACACCGGCTCGATGACCGGTCTGTCCAGCCAGGGCGACGTCCAGTACACGATCGACGTCGACGTGAAGGGGACTCCGGACAAGGCGCTGCTGAACGAGCTGATGAAGCGCCAGCGCGAGCGGCTGTCCTCCGGCGGCTGAACCGCGCCGCCGCCCACCTCCGACGCCACCTCTCCCTTTCTGGAGCCACTCCGTGACCACCCGACCCGTGGAGCCGTCGCCCGCCGACGCGCCCACGCCGGCCGAGGCACCGCCGCTGCCGGCCGCTGCCGCCTCGACCGCCGAAGCCCCCGTCGAAGCCCTCGCCGAGCCGACCCCCGTCGAGCCGGCCGCGGCCGAGGCACCCGCCCAGACACCCGCCGCACCCGCCGCGCCCGTCGTACCGCCCGCGCCCCCGGCTCCCTTCGCCGCCGCCTTCGTGCCCGACGGCCCGGCCGCGCCGTCGCGCCGCCCGGGCCGGCCGAGGCCGGTGCTGCTGCTGGTCTGCGGCCTGGTGCTGGGCACCGTGCTCGGCGGCGCCGTCGGCTACGCGATCCAGGCGAACCGCCCGCCGACCCCGCTGCCGCCGATCCAGGTCGCGCTGCCGTCCTACCCGGCCGAGGTGGTGGACCCGGCGGCCGTCGCTGAGGCGGCGCCCAAGCCGCCCGCCGTCGACGGCGACCTGCGGAAGCTGCTGATCACCGTCCCGGCCGGTGGCACGGCCTGGGCCGACTACCCCGACACGCCCTCCTGGATCACCGTCGGCGAGCTCGCCGAGCGCACCGGCCGGTCGGCGGAGACCTTCAAGAACCTGAACTACCACGACTTCCGGCGCGCCGTCGAGGTCGACTGGAAGAAGGACGACCTGAAGGTCCGGGTCACGCTGATCCAGTACGCCGCCGACCGGGCCGCCGAGGCGAAGTCCCGCGCGGCCGGCTACCGGCTCCAGCCGTTCGCGGAGGAAGCCAACGGTGGCTTCCAGGTCGACAGCGAGCCCTCGTACTGGGCCGAGACCACCGAGCAGTACTACTACGGGACGGCGCTGGCGCAGCGCGGCACCGTGGTGATGGAGGTCAAGGTCTTCGGCACGCGTCCCGTGAACCCCGATGTCGTGAAGGACATCGCCAAGCAGCAGTGGGAGCGGCTGGTATGAGCGACAGCACCGTGACCGGGGCCGCGAACCCCGGGCAGACCCCCGTGCAGCTTCCGGTTCAGGCCTTCGAGCAGGCCCCTGCCGCCGCTGCCTCCCCCGCCCTTCCCTCCCCCGCCGCTGCCTCCCCCGCCGGCCGTCGGCTGCTCCGCGCCACCGGCGCGACCGTGGCGGCCGCGCTGGTCGGTGTGGTCATCGGGATCGGTGTCATCGAGACCCAGTACGACGACCCCGCGCCCGCGCCCGTCACCGCCGCCGCACCGGCGTCAGCGGCGCCCACCCCGACCGCCACGCCGACCCCCTTCGGCGCCAAGTCCAACGGCAACCACTTCGGTTCGCTGCGGGACCTGCTGCTGCCGGTCCCGCTCGGCTACGCGCTCGGCCCGGACGAGGGCGGCTACGGCAACGACGTCGAGCTGTCGGCGGACCAGCTCTCCGCCGAGCTGGACAACGACCTCCAGCAGATCCCCAAGGAGAAGCGGGACAAGCTCCGCCAGTACTGGGAGGGCCTGCACGTCAAGGCCACCGGGGTGCGCACCTACAAGGCCAAGGCGGACGACCTGGTGATCGGTCTGAAGCTGCGCCAGTTCAACCAGCAGGAGGTGCAGAAGCTGAACGAGTACACGGCCGTGTTCACGGGCGACACCGGGCTCTTCCGCACCGGCCCGGGGATCCCCGGCCACCCGGAGGCGCACTGCTACCTGATGCCTGCCCCGCCGTCCGCGCCGATCGACTACCTGGAGTGCTCGGCCGCCGAGGGCGACCTCCTGGTGATCATGAATGCCGAGGGCGTGGCACCGCTGCCCAAGGACCGGATCGTCGCCCTCTTCACCCAGCAGCTCGACCGCCTCGCCAGCCCGGGAGCGTCCGTATGACCGACCACGCCACCCCGCACGACAGCGCGGCCACCCCCGCCGACGTGCCCCCGGCACCGTTCGCGCCGCCGGCCGCGCCCCCGGCCGCCCCGCCCGCCGAGGGAGCCGGGGCCGACCCCTGGGCCGCCCCCGGAGAGGGGTTCGTGCCGTTCCTCGCGCCGCCGAGCCCCGAGGAGCTCGCGGCCCGCCGCACCCGCCGGCGCAAGGCGGCGCTGCGCTGGAGCGCGGCCGCGCTGGTCTGCGTCCTGGCCGGTACGGGCGCCGCGGTGGCCGTCACCACGCCCGAGCGCACCGACATCCCGGGCCTGGCCACCAGGACGGACGGCCGCTACACCTTCCCCGCGCTGGTCCTGCCACCGCTGCCGTCGGGCAAGGCCGCGCCGGTGGAGAACAAGAGCCGCCACGCGGCCGACCTGCGCCACCTGCTCCTGCCCGCGCCCAAGGAGGCCGGCGGCTCGTTGGCCCCGGTGGTCTTCCCGACCCCGACCCCGTCCGCGCTCTCGACCGCGAGCCCGACCGCGAGCCCGACCGCGAGCCCGACCGCCTCCGGCAGCCCCACCGCGAGCCCCACCGCGAGCCCGTCCGTGTCCGCCCCGGCCACCGGCGCGCCTGCGGCCGACTGGGTCCCCTGCGACGCGATGGCGGCCGAGCAGAAGGAACCGGTGCTCCTGCGCTCCCTGCTGCTGCGCAACGTCTGCCGCGCCGCCACCGTCCGGGAGTGGACCGCCTCCGACGGCACCCGCACCCAGATCCGGCTGCTCCGCTTCGGCTCCTCCGTCGAGGCCTGGGACGTCTTCGCCGAGCTGCGCGCCGACGGCGCCCCGAAGGACCTGCCCGGGCTCAGGCCCGCCTCCGTCCAGGGCTGGGACTCGGTCCGCGGCGTCGACATCGCCACCCGCGAGAGCCCGGTGCTCACCGGCCGGGGCCGGACCACCGGCTACCTGGCCTACCTGAGCGCCGGCGACATCATCGGCGTGGTCACGATGACCAACGCCCAGGGCGTCGAGGGCCCCGCCTTCCGTCAGGTCGTCACGCTCCAGTCCGACCTGCTGGCCTGACCGGCCCGCCCGGTGGGCGGCACGCCCCGCGGCGCGCCGCCCACCGTGACCCGTCAGGCCGTCAGCCGGGCCGTCCGGCGCCGCGCCGCCGTCACCCGGACACCTTCCCGTTCGAGCTCTGGCTGCCGGAGGAGCCGTCGGTGTAGCCGTCCAGGGCCCGGTCCCCGGCACTGTCGGCCAGCCGCCGGATGTCGTCCGGGCTGAGCTTGGTGCCGTTGGCGGCGTCGATGACGGCCTGCTTGGCACCGACCGCCGCGCCCTCGCGGCCCTCGGCGACGAAGTCGCGCCCCTCCTGCCGGCCGTCCTCACTGGTGTCGCGCTCGTTGGCCTTGACCACGCTGTCGGTGATCTGCTCGACGATGAAGTCGGCCGCCTCGCCCGCGAGCGGGACCCGCTCGGTGGCCAGGCCGATCGTGGTGCTGAACGCCGTCTGCGCGTAGCCGGCGTTCTTCTCCAGGGCCTCGTTGTACTCCTTGTCGGAGGAGGCGTGCTCCTGGTGCACCTCGTTGACCCGGGCCTCGTTGAGGATGCCGCTGATCACGCCGCCGGCCCGGGAGGTGGAGTCGATCTCCGACTCCAGCCGGGCGAAGTCGGTCTGCCCGCTGTCGATGTGGCTGCGCACCACCGCGGTCGAGTACGCCTGGTTGGCGTTGACCACGGCGCCGTAGGCGTCCGGGTCGCGGCCGAGCGCGTCGAGCAGCCCGCGGACCGGGGCCTCCTTCAGGCCGGCCGGGGCGCCGTTGACCGGCAGGTCGTCCTTGTGCGGGGAGAGCGCGCGCTGGGTGTCGCCCATGTAGTCGGCGGTCATGTGTCCGAGGCTGTCCCGCAGCGGCGCGAACTTGGCGTCCTCGCCCTTGAGGTCGTCGAGCACGCCGCCGTTGCCGTGGGTGCCGAAGGTCTGCACGACCCGGTTCATGACCTCGGCCTGGTCGGCGGTGTGCTTGGGCGCCACGCCGGAGTGGTCGTCGTACGGCCGGCCGGTGGTGGCCGCCTCCAGGGCGTGGCCGAGCGCGTCCGGACCGCTGCGCATGCCCTGCTGACGCAGCTCGTTCTTCTGCGAGACGGTGTCCGGCGTGTACTCCTTGTCGTGCGTGAAGTAGGCGAGGTAGTCCGACGGCTTGGCCTTGCCGTTGGGGTTGACGGTGCCGTCCGTGTTGTACGCGGTCGGCTGGTCGTGGAAGAACTTGGTGGCCGCCTCCGGGCTGTGGCCCATCGCCTCCAGGATGGCGGTGGTCGGCTCCCAGCCCGAACCGCCCTCCTGCCCGAGGAGGTTGTAGCCGCGCCGGTCGCTGCGCGGGCCCATCACCGGGGCCGGCCAGTACTTGTCGTCGGTGTCCAGCTGGGTGATGTGCTCGGCGATCGGGTTGAGGAAGTGCGGGTCGTAGTCGCCGGTCCGCAGGATCCCGGAGAGCACCTGGTACCCGTAGGGCGAGTAGTCCAGGCCGCTCTGGCGGTACGGCTTGTCCCACATCGTCTCGGAGCCGGCCTTGCGCAGGTCGGCGGCCCACTGGTCGGACAGGTGGGGCTCGTTGGTGGTGCGGGTGGCGGTGGCCAGGTTGAGGCCGAGGTTCTTCTGCAGCTCCTGGTACTGCTTCCACCGGGCGTCGCTGGCGCCGTTGAACTGCTGCTCGTCGCCGACCATGCTGTTCCAGGCCTGCAGCGTCCCCTTGGGGCCGAGGTCCTGGTAGAAGCGGGTGGAGAACTTCGGGTCGTTCGCGTTGGCGGCCAACAGCGAGTTGAGCTCGGTGAGTTCGGCGTCCGAGATCTTCCCGCCCTTGCCGGCGAGCTGGGCGGCCCGGATGCCGTCCGCCTCCGGGCCGCCGCCGACGGCCTTGGCGTTGAAGGACTTCACGTTGTCGGTGGCGGTGTCGGAGCGCAGCGCGTAGGCCGCGCGCTCGTCGGCGGCGGTGGCCTCCTGGACGGCCGCGTCGATGGCCTTGCGGGCGCCCTCCGCCTTGGTGCGGTACTCGTCGTTGTAGGCGCGGCTGGCGTCCGGGTCGTGCCTGGTCGCGGAGTCGGCCGGCGGCCAGCTCACGGTGCCGTCGTCGGTGACGGTCAGCCCGGCGCCCCGGGCGTCCGCGACCGCCTTGTCCAGCTTGCCCTTGGCGGCCTGGAAGTCGTTCCCGGCGTCCTTGAGGATCGAGGCGATGGCGGTCGCCTCGGTGACGGCGGCGGTCAACTGCTCGTTGGCCCGCTGGAGCTTGGGCCGCGCCTGGTCGGCCGTGGGGCCGCTCCAGTTGGCCGAGTTGACCTTGGCGATGACGGCGCTGTCCCAGTCCTCGTCCATGGACTTCAGCTTCTTGACGACGTCTTCCCAGGCGGTGGCGGCAGTGCCGAGGACGTCCAGCTTGGCGGTGCTCAGCTCGTGGAAGTCGACCATGTCGTCCGCCCCCTCAGCCCTTCATGTCGTGCTTGACGGCGGTTTCGTTGTTCCGGTAGTTGGTGGCGCTCTGCCGCAGCGCCTGGGTGAGTTCGCCGATGGTGCTGTTCAGCGCGGCGATCTGCTGGTCCCAGGTGGCGGCGGTCTGCGCGGCCGCCTTGCCGGTGCTCCAGTTGGCCAGCGAGGTGGACACCTGGGTGGTCTCGTCGTCGGCGGCCCGGCCGTCCCCGTTGAGCCGGCCGTGGATCTGGTCCGACGAGTTGGCGGCGGCGTCCAGCGCGGCGGGGTCGACTCCGACGGTGCCGCCGTCGCCGGGGGCGTTCGCCGAGTTGAGCCGGGTGCGGGCCCCTTCCTGCTGCCTGGCCGCGGTGGTCAGATTCCCGTCGGCGTCGTACGCCCAGGGGTTCATCATCCGGTCAAATGCGGTCGCGCGATCCGACATGGTGCTCACGTCCCTCCCTGCCGGGCACTCTCCCCGGCGGCCCCCGTGTTAGGAATTCGCAAAGGATACAGAGGAGGTGGCGTGCCGAAACCCCTAGGGGATCACTGGGGCGATGTCATACCGCAGCAGCACGGGGCGTCGTCATTCGAGCTCATGACCCGGCCGCCCCGGCCGCACTACGGTGGAGAACGTGTCCACTGTCATCAAGACGGACGGCCTCACCAAGAGGTTCCCCCGGGTCACTGCCCTCGATCAGCTCACCGTTGAGGTGGAGCCCGGGGTGGTCGGCCTGGTGGGAGCGAACGGGGCGGGCAAGTCCACACTCATCAAGATCCTGCTCGGGCTGGCCCCGGCGACCTCCGGCACGGGGCAGGTCCTCGGCCTCGACATCGCCACCCAGGGCTCGCTGATCCGGGAGCAGGTCGGCTACATGCCGGAGCACGACTGCCTGCCGCCGGACGTCTCGGCGACGGAGTTCGTGGTGCACATGGCGCGGATGGCCGGGCTGCCGGCCGCCGCGGCCCGTGAGCGGACGGCCGACACGCTGCGCCACGTCGGGCTGTACGAGGAGCGCTACCGGCCGATGGGCGGGTACTCGACGGGCATGAAGCAGCGGGTCAAGCTGGCCCAGGCGCTGGTGCACGACCCGAAGCTGGTGCTGCTGGACGAGCCCACCAACGGGCTGGACCCGGTCGGCCGGGACGACATGCTGGCGCTGATCCGCCGGGTGCACACCGACTTCGGCATCTCGGTCCTGGTCACCACCCACCTGCTCGGCGAGCTGGAGCGGACCTGCGACCACCTGGTGATCATCGACGGGGGCAAGCTGCTCCGCTCCTCGTCCACCGCCTCGTTCACCGGGGTGACGGCCGTGCTCGCGGTCGAGGTGACGGACTTCCCGGGCGACCACACCCGCGACGCGAGCGCCGCCGTGCGCGAGCGGCTGGCCGCCGCCGGGCTCTCGGTGGAGTCCGAGGGCGCGCGGATCCTGCTGGTGCGGCTCGCCGGCGACGACACCTACGACACCATCCGCGACGCGGTCGCGGACCTCGGCCTCGGGCTGGTCCGGCTGGAGCAGCGCCGCCACCGGGTCGCCGAGCTGTTCACGGACACCAGCGGTACGCAGAGCAAGGGAGGTACCGCAGATGGCGCTGCCCTCTGAGGCCAGGCCGCTCGACACCGGCGTCATCCACGACATCGGCTACCGCGGCTACACCGGCCCCCGGCTCGGCCGGGCCTACGCCACCCGTTCCCTCTTCACCCAGAGCCTGCGCGCCGCGTACGGCCTCGGGCGCTCCGGCCGGTCCAAGGTGCTGCCGATGCTGCTGCTCGGTGTGGTCACCGCGCCGGCCGCGATCATGGTGGCGCTCACCCTCGCCCAGCACCAGGACGAACTGCCGGTCGACTACCCCGAGTACCTGGGGATGCTGGGCCTGCTGGTCTCGATCTTCCTGGCGTCGCAGGCGCCCGTCCTGCTCTCCCGGGACCTCCGGCACCACACCGTCCCGCTGTACTTCTCCCGCCCGATCACCCGGGGCGACTACGTACGGGCCAAGTTCGCCGCGATGGCCTGCGCGCAGCTGCTGCTGATGCTCGCCCCGCTGCTGGTCCTCTACGTCGGCGCGCTGCTCGGCGGGCTGGACTTCGCGCACAACACCGCGCACTTCCTCTACGGCGTGGTCACGGCCGTGCTGTACGCCCTGGTGCCGACCTCGGTCGCGCTGGTGATCGCCGCCACCACGCCGCGCCGCGGCTTCGGGGTGGCCGCGATCATGGGCTACCTGGCGATCAGCACCGCCGTGGTCGGTGTCGTCGTCGGCATCAGCGGCGGCCCCAGCAGGGTGCCGGAATCCGCGCAGTGGGTGGCCCTGCTCTCGCCCGGCCGGCTGGTGGAGAGCCTGGTGAACCAGCTCTTCGACCTCGGCGCCGGGCCGGAACGGATGCACGCGCCCGGCGTCCTCGGCGTGCTGGCCTTCACCGCCACCGCGGTCGCGATGGTGGCCGGCTCCTACGCGCTGCTGCTGCGCCGCTACCGCAACATCTGACAATCGCAGGATCTGAGAGGGCGTCATGGCCACCATCACCATCGACAAGGTCTCCCGCTGGTTCGGCAACGTGGTCGCCGTCAACGACGTCAGCATGGCGATCGGTCCCGGCGTCACCGGCCTGCTGGGGCCCAACGGCGCGGGCAAGTCCACCCTCATCCACATGATGAGCGGCTTCCTCGCCCCCTCCACCGGGGCGGTCACCCTGGACGGCGCGCCGATCTGGCGCAACCAGGAGGTGTACCGGCAGATCGGGCTCGTCCCCGAGCGGGAGTCGATGTACGACTACCTGACCGGCTGGGAGTTCGTGCTCGCCAACGCCGAACTCCACGGCCTCACCGACCCGGCCGCCGCCGCCCGGCGGGCGCTGTCCCTGGTGGAGATGGAGTACGCCCAGGACCGGAAGACCGGGACGTACTCCAAGGGCATGAAGCAGCGCGTCAAGATGGCCTCGGCGCTGGTCCACGACCCGGCCGTGCTGCTGCTCGACGAGCCCTTCAACGGCATGGACCCGCGCCAGCGGCTGCAGCTGATGGAACTGCTGCGCCGCTTCGGCGCCGACGGACGCACCGTGCTGTTCTCCTCGCACATCCTGGAGGAGGTCGAGCAGCTGGCCCGGCACATCGAGGTCGTGGTGGCCGGCCGGCACGCCGCCTCCGGGGACTTCCGCAAGATCCGCCGGCTGATGACCGACCGGCCGCACCGCTACCTGGTCCGCTCCAGCGACGACCGCCGGCTGGCGGCCGCGCTGATCGCGGACCCGTCGACGGCCGGCATCGAGCTGGACCAGCAGGGCGCCGACGGCCGGGCGGTGCCCGGCGAGGCGGGCGGGCTGCGGATCCAGGCGGTCAACTTCCAGGGCTTCACCACCCTGCTGCCGAAGGTCGCCCAGCAGGCCGGCGTCCGGCTGTACACCGTCGCTCCGGCCGACGAGTCGCTGGAGAGCGTGTTCTCCTACCTCGTCTCCGCCTAGGCCCCGGACAGGACCCGCACCACCCCCGGAACCGGACCCCAGGAAGGCCGACCAACCATGAACCCGACCGTCGCCAGGCTGACGCTGCGCGGCCTGCTGGGCCGCCGCCGCGGCATCCTGCTGCTGGTGGTCCCCGCCCTGCTGCTGCTCGTCTCGGCGATCGCCAGCGGCTCCAGCGGGGACAAGCACGACCTGACCGTCACGATCCTCGGCCAGCTGGGCCTCGGCACGCTGCTGCCGATCCTCGGCCTGGTCGTCGGCACCGGCGCCATCGCCACCGAGATCGACGACGGCTCGATCGTCTACCTGCTGGCCAAGCCGCTGCCCCGTTGGAAGATCATCACCACCAAGCTGGTGGTGGCGGTCGGCACCACCTGGGTGTTCTCGGCGATCCCGATCCTGCTGGCCGGCCTGCTGCTCTACGGCACCCGGGACGGCCTGGCGCTCGGCTACACCGTCGCCGCGCTGGTGTCCGGCGCCGCGTACAGCGCGCTGTTCCTGCTGCTCGGCGTGATCACCCGGCACGCGGTGGTGGCCGGTCTGGTCTACGCGCTGATCTGGGAGTCGCTGATCGGCAACTTCGTGAAGGGCGCCAAGACGCTCAGCGTCCAGCAGTGGGGCCTGTCGGTGGCCGAGGCGGTGGCCGGGAAGGGCGCGATCACCGCGGACGTCGCGCTCGGGGTGGCCGTGCCGCTGCTGCTGGTCCTCACGGCGGCGGCGACGGTGCTCGCCTCGGTGCGGCTGGCCGGGCTGACCCTGGCCGCCGAGGAGTAGCCCGCTGCCGGGCGGGCCCGGCCCGCCCGGCAGACCGGGTGCCGCGGGACGCCGGTGCCTCAGAGCGTCCGGTCGCGGCCCGCGCCCCAGCCGGCCACCGCGGCGACGGCCGCCAGCACCAGCATCAGCAGCAGCGGGGTGTTCCAGTCACCGGTCAGCTGGTGCAGCGCCCCGGCGCCGACCGGCCCGGCGGCGGCCACCAGATAGCCGACCGCCTGCGACATGCCGCCCAGCCGCGCGGCGCCGGCCACGCTGTCGGTGCGCAGCACGATGAAGGCGAGGGCGAGGCCCAGCGAGCCGCCCTGGGCGATGCCCAGGATGGTGGCCGAGACCCAGGCCCCGGGCACCGGCGAGACCAGCAGGATGGTGATGCCGACCGCGTTCAGCGCGGCCATCACCACGGCCAGCGTCCGCTGCCGGGTCATCCGGCCGGCCAGCAGCGGCACCAGGAAGGCACCGGCCACCTGGACCAGGTTGGAGAAGGCGAAGACCAGACCGGCCTCGCCGCGGTCCATCCCGTGGTCGGCCAGGATGGTCGGCATCCACGCGACCAGGGTGTAGACCAGCAGCGACGAGATGCCCATGAAGAGGCTGATCTGCCAGGCCAGCGGCGAACGCCAGAGGCTGCTCTCCGCCGCTCGGCCCGCGGCCGGCACCCCCGCCGCCGGCACCCGCCGCGGCTGCTCGCCGCTCGTCGCCCGCGGCGCGCCCCCGCGCCCGTTCGCGGTGCGCAGCACCTGCGGCAGCCAGGCGACGGCCGCGATCAGGGCCAGCAGCGACCAGGCGCCGAGCGAGGCCTGCCAGCCGCCGCCGAGGGCGTGCTCCAGCGGCACCGAGGTGCCCGCCGCGAGCGTCGCACCGACCAGCATGGTGGTCGAGTAGACGCCGGTCATGGCGGCGGCCCGGCCCGGGAACTCGCGCTTCACCAGGCCCGGCATCGAGACGTTCAGCACCGCGATCGCGACACCGATCACCACGCAGCCGGCGTACAGCGCGGCCACCGAGGGCAGGACCCGCAGCAGCACGCCCGCGCCCAGCACCAGGACCGCGCCCAGCACCACCCGCTCGGTGCCGAACCGCCTGGTCAGCCGGGGGGTGAGCGGGGCACCGGCGCCCTGGAAGAGCACCGGCACGGTGGTGATCAGGCCGCTCGCGGTCGCGGAGAGGCCGAAGGTGTGCTGGATCTCGCCGACCATCGGCGAGATCGCCGCCAGACAGGCCCGCATGTTGAGGGCGACCAGCAGGATGCCGGTCAGCAGCAGGGCCGGGTGGGCCAGCCGGGTGCGGACGGGGACCGGGGGGAGAGTGACAACCGGCTGCTGGGCACGGGTGACGGCCATGGGGCGTGCTGCTCTTTCGTGAACGGGGGGTACGGGCGCGGAAGGGGCGTGCGCCGCTTACTTCCGGGCCGCGATGGCCGCGAGGAGCTGCTCGACGGCCGCGGTCGGCTCGGCGAGCAGCGCCCGACAGGCGGCCTCGGCGCGGTCCGGGTCACCACTCTCGATCGCGTCCACCAGCGCCGCGTGGGTGGCCACGACCACCTCGGGCATCTCGTGGTCGCCGAAGGCCGTCCGCATCGACTCCCGCACCGAGGCGCCGAAGTAGCGGTAGACCTCGGTCAGCGCGGGATTGTGCGCGGCCTCGACCACGGCGGTGTGGAACTCCAGGTCGTGCTCGACGGTCGCCTCGCGGCCGGCCCGCTCCGGGTGCGCCGCGATCACCTCGGCCTCGCGGGCCAGCGCGGCCCGCATCCGGACGATGTCCTCGGGCGTGTGCCGCAGGGCCGCCAGCCGGGCGCCCTCGGCCTCCAGGGCCGCCCGGACCTCCAGGACGTCCCGGATGCCGGAGCGCTGGACGCCCCGCAGCACGGAGGCCGGGTCGCTGGTGCTGCGGACGAAGGTGCCCTCGCCCTGCCGGGAGACCAGCATCCCGGCGTGCACCAGGACGCGGATCGCCTCCCGTACGGTGTTCCGCCCGACCCGCAGCCGCTCGGCCAGCTCGTGCTCGGTGGGGATCCGTGAGCCGACCGGCCAGGCGCCGGCGGCGAGCTGCTCGCGCAGCTGGTCGATGGCGGTGTCCACCAGGGAGCGCCGGCCGGCGGCCTGCAAGGTGTCCTGGCCGGGCCCGGGCGCGGTCATGGCGGAGTTCCCCTCGGTTTCGCGGTCGTGGTCGTCGGTCATCCTACAACTGCTTGCCCGGTCATCCTACAACTGGCCCGCGGCCGTCCGGGGGAACCGTCCGGGCCGCCCTGGCGTTCCTCCCGACGACTTCGGTCCACCCCTATTTCGAGGAGAGCGCCCCCATGGTGTTCAAGAAGCTGCTCGGTGCCCTGGGCGTCGGCGGTCCCGGCGTCGACACCGTCCTGACCACGCCGGTCGTGCAGCCCGGCGGCACCCTGCACGGGACGGTCGAACTGACCGGCGGCACGGTCGAGGCGGACATCCGGGGGATCACGCTGACCCTGGTCGCCCGGGTGGAGATCGAGCACGAGGAGGGCGAGAGCACCGGCCTCTACCCGTTCGCGCGGTTCTCCGTCACCGCGCCGCTGGTGCTGGCGCCCGGCGAGAACCGGTCGATCCCGTTCGCCGTCCAGGTGCCGTGGGAGGCGCCGGTCACCGTCGTCGCCGGGCAGCACCTGCACGGCATGCAGCTCGGGGTGCGGACGGAGGTCGACATCGCGGGCGCCCTCGACAAGGGTGACTCCGACCCGCTGGAGATCGAGCCGCTGCCGGTGCAGCACCGGATCCTGGACACCCTGCTGCGGCTCGGCTTCCGGTTCCGCTCGGCCGACCTGGAGGCCGGCCACATCCGGGGCACCGGCCAGACGCTGCCGTTCTACCAGGAGATCGAGTTCTCCGCCGCGCCGCAGTACGCGCACGCCTGCAACTCGCTGGAGGTCAGCTTCGTCACCACCGGCCACCGGGTCGAGGTGGTGCTGGAGGCGGACAAGCGCGGCGGTCTCTTCGGCCACGGCGGCGGCGACGTCATCCGCACCCACGTGGTCGAGCACGGCCAGGCCGACCAGGACCTCACCGGTCTGGTCGACGGCTGGATCCGCTCCGCGCTCTGACACCCGCGCTCTGACACCCGCGCTCTGAAGCCCGGGCTGACGCCCGCGCTCTGACACCCGTACCGCCGCCGGCCCCGGACGTCCGGGGCCGGCGGCGGTACGGCCGGCGGCTAGCCGTACGAGACGTTGTCGCAGATGTCGTCGTCGGCCGAGCGGGCCTCCTTGACCACCTCGCTGGGCAGCGGGGCCGGCACGTTGGGGGCGGTGGTGGTCGCGGTGGCGTTGGCCGCGGCGTAGTCCTTGCCGAGGACGAGGCTGATGCCGGCGGCCGAGGTGGGCGTCAGGACGGCGCCCGGGAACAGCGCCGCGACCTTCTCCGCGTTGGCCTTCTGGCCGGCGCCGTACTCCACCGTGGTGGTCGCCTTGGCGGTGTTCTTGGCGGTGCTGACGCCGGTGACGGTGACCTTGGCGGTCTTGAGCGTCTCGGCCGCCTTGGCGGCCAGCCCGGCGGCGGTGGTGCCGTTGTAGACCGCGACCTTCACCGGCCCGTCCACGGCGGCCGGCGAGGGCGCGGCCGGGGTGGTGGTCTCGGGTGCTGCGGCCGGCGTCTGCGGCGCGTCCTCCTGCTTGCCCGTGGCGTCCTCGCCGTCGATGGTGCGGTCGGCCAGCAGGGTCTTCCAGAGGTTGTCGACGGCCGGGTGGACCAGGTCGATCCGGGGGCCGTTGTAGCGCCACGGCGTGGTCAGGAACTTGACGTCGTGCAGGTCGATGTTCTTCATCGACAGCGCGAAGTCCATCAGCTTCTTGGCCGAGTCCAGCCCGGGGTCGACCGTCATCGACTTGGTGGCGGCGTCGGCCAGTGGCAGCAGCGTGGTCGGGCTCAGGCCCTCGCCCTTCACCTTGGCCATCAGCGAGGCCAGGAAGGCCTGTTGGCGCTTCATCCGGCCGACGTCGGACTCGTCGCCGATGCCGTGCCGCAGCCGGACGTAGTCCAGCGCCTTCTGGCCGGCGAGCTTCTGCTTCCCCTTGGGCAGGACGACCTTGCCCTTCTTGCCCAGGTTGGGGTTGAGGTGTCCCTCGTAGATGTCGTTCGGCAGGCAGACGTCGACGCCGCCGACCGCCTCGGTCATCGCCGCGAAGCCCTCGAAGTTCACTTCTATGGTGTGGTCCACCCGGATGCCGGTGAGCTTCTCCACCGTGTTCTGGGTGCAGGCCGGGTTGCCGCTCTCGCTGTTGCCCACCGCAAACGCCGAGTTGAACATCTGCCCGGGCGCCTCCTTGGTCCACTTCCCGTTCGGCAGCTTGCACGCCGGGATGGTCACCAGGGCGTCGCGCGGGATCGAGATGCCCACCGCGTGCTTGTGGTCCGCGTAGACGTGCAACAGGATCGTGGTGTCCGAGCGGGCACCGCCCTCGTTGCCGCCGCCGAGGTCGCTGTTGTTGCCGGCCCGCGAGTCCGAGCCGATCAGCAGGATGTTGACCGGCTTGTTGCCGTTGGCGTCGGCGACCGCCTCCGGGGGGCGGTCGGTGGAGATCGCGTCCGGGTCGAAGGACTTGATGTTGCCGTTCAGCTTGTAGTAGATCGCGCCGCCGGTGCCCGCCAGCACCACCAGGACGCCGGCCACCGACCAGGCCACGATCTTCTTCACGTTCCGCTTGGGCTTGCGGCTGTTGCGGGCGGCCGCCCGGCCGCCGGTCGCGGTGCCGTCGGGCTTCCCGTCGTCGGAGCCCTTGCCGCGGCCGCCCTTGCCCTGCGCGGCCCGCCGGGCCTCCGCCCGGCCGCCCGGCCGGGGCGCGGGGACGCGCCCGGAGGCGTCGGCCGGCCGTTCGGTGCCGACCCCGCCGCGTGAGCCGCTGCCGGCCCGAGGGGCCCCGCCGGAGCGTGCGGTGCCGGTGCTGCGAGGGGCGTTCGCGGCGCGCCGCCGCCCTTCCGCCCCCGACGTGCTCTCGTCCCTCTGGCCTGACATGCGCGTACCTCTCAGCGGCGTAAGCAGCAATCCTGTACGTGTCCGGCGGGTACGGCCCGGGTCGGCCGGGACAACCGCACAGGAGCACCGCACCGGGAGACGCGGAGCTTCAGCGGAGCATACAAACTCTTCCTGTGGCGGTCAGCATCCGGGTGCCGTCGGACGGTCCGCCGCGGTTCTCACCGCTGTGGGTAGAGCCGCTCCAACACGACGGCGACACCGTCCTCGTCGTTGCCCACGGTGATCTCGTCGGCCACCGCGAGCAGTTCCGCGTGCGCGTTGGCCATCGCGACGCCGTGCGCGGCCCAGCCGAACATCGGCACGTCGTTGGGCATGTCACCGAAGGCGACGGTGTCGGCGGCGCGCAGGCCCAGGCGGCGGGCGGCGACGGCCAGGCCGGTGGCCTTGGAGAGGCCCAGCGGCAGCAGCTCGACGATGCCGGCGCCCGCCATGACGACGCCGACCAGGTCGCCGGCGACCCGGCGGGCGGTCTCGGCGAGGGCGTCGTCGGTCAGGCCGCGGTGCTGGATGTAGAGCTTGCTGAGCGGGGAGGCGAGCAGCTCGCCCTTGTCGACCCGGACCACCGGCAGGTCGGAGCCGATCAGCAGTTCGTAGCCGGGGCCGGCCAGGACGTCGCCGTCCAGGCCGTCCTGGTTGGCGGCGACGGCCAGCGGGCCGGTCTCCGCCTCGATCTTGGCGATGGCCAGCGCGGCCAGCCGGCGGTCCAGGGTGAGCGAGGTGAGCAGCTTGTGCGCGCCCGCGTCGTAGACCTGTGCTCCCTGGCCGCAGACCGCTATGCCCCGGTAGCCGATCTCGTCGAAGACCGGCCGGGCCCAGGCGGCCGAGCGGCCGGTGACGATGATGTGCACCGCTCCGGCGTCGGTGGCCGCGGCCAGCGCGGCACGGGTGCGCGTGGAGACGGTCTCCTCGCTGGTCAGCAGAGTGCCGTCGAGGTCGGTGGCGACCAGCCGGAAGGGCAGGTCGCCACCGGCGCCGGGGGAGACGGGGCTGGGGCTGGTGGTGCTCATGGGCCGTGCGTCTCCCGGGAGTTGCTTTCGGGCGGTGGTGCGGTGGGCGTTACTTGACCGGGGGCAGGACGGAACGCCCACCGAGGAACGGCCGCAGCGCCTCCGGGACCACCACCGAGCCGTCGGCCTGCTGGTGGTTCTCCAGGATCGCCACGATGGTGCGCGGGACGGCGACCAGGGTGCCGTTCAGCGTGGCCAGCGGGCGGACCTTGCCCTCCTCGCGCATCCGGATGGAGAGCCGGCGGGACTGGTACTCGGTGGTGTTGGAGGTCGAGGTGACCTCGCGGTACTTGCCCTGGGTCGGGATCCACGCCTCGATGTCGAACTTGCGCGCGGCCGAGGAGCCGAGGTCGCCCGAGGCGACGTCGATCACCCGGTACGGCAGCTCCAGGGCGTTGAGGAAGTCCTTCTCCCACTGGAGCAGGCGGCGGTGCTCGTGCTCGGCGTCCTCGGGAGTGGTGAAGACGAACATCTCCACCTTCTCGAACTGGTGGACGCGGATGATGCCGCGGGTGTCCTTGCCGTAGGTGCCGGCCTCGCGGCGGAAGCAGGACGAGTAGCCGGCGTAGCGCAGCGGCAGCTTGTCCGCGTCGATGATCTCGTCCATGTGGTACGCCGCGAGCGGGACCTCGCTGGTGCCGACGAGGTAGCGCTCCTCCTCTTCGAGGAAGTAGACGTTCTCGGCGGCCTGGCCGAGGAAGCCGGTGCCGTCCATGGCGGCCGGGCGGACCAGGGCCGGGGTGATCATCGGGGTGAAGCCGGCCGCGGTGGCCTGGGTGATCGCCATGTTGACCAGGGCGAGCTCCAGCAGCGCGCCGACACCGGTCAGGTAGTAGGACCGCGCACCGGCGACCTTGGCGCCGCGCTCGGTGTCGATCGCGCCGAGGATCTGCCCCAGCTCGACGTGGTCACGGGGCTCGAAGCCCTCGGCGGCGAAGTCGCGCGGAGTGCCGATCTCCTCCAGCGTGACGAAGTCCTCCTCGCCGCCGACCGGGGCGGCCGGGTCGATGAGGTTCGCCAGCGAGCGGAGCAGGCGCTCGGCCTCCTCCTTGGCCACGCCCTGTTCGGCGTCGGCGGCCTTGACCTCCTCGGCGAGCGCCTTGGTGCGCTGCAGCAGGGCGGTCTTCTCCTCGCCCTGGGCCTTGGCGACCAGCTTGCCGAGCGTCTTCTGCTCGTTGCGGAGCTCGTCGAAGCGACTGCCCGAGGACCGCCGCCGTTCGTCGGCGGAGAGGAGGGCGTCGACCAGGTCGACGTCCTCGCCACGGACGCGCTGCGAGGCGCGCACTCGGTCAGGGTCCTCACGGAGCAGGCGAAGGTCAATCACGGGGCCAAGCCTACCGGGCGGGCGCCCGTCCACCGGTAGGGGTTTTCCCCTGGGGATAACTCGCCGGATCCTGTGGATAACTCTTGTGGGCAATCGCCCGGGGGCGAGTTATCCACAGGAGGATCCGGTGGGCTGTGGATGGCCGGGACCCGGGCGAGGAGGGCGCACGCGACCAAGGAATTGAGGTTTCAAACCTCATTCGACCTTCCCGGGTGAGGGAATTGATGCACTCAGACGGGTGATTTGCTGGCACACGGGTGACTCTGGTCCGATTAGTCATCTCTACGCCGCTAACCGATGTTCCGACCGAAACGGGCAGTGGCTATACCGGTTTGTCGACTCGTCCCCAGGTCTGTGGATAACTTTCGGCTGTGGACAGCCGCCGGGCCTGTGGACAGCCGGTTCCGCCGGCCGGGTGCCTGTGGACGACGGGTGCGGTCACCCGCCCCGCGCTCGGGCGCTATCGAAAACAGTCAAGAAAGAACAGGAAAACGAAAGCCGGCGATCAAATGTCCCGGACCCCCGGGTCACCCGGATGCCGCAACCACCCGCTCGCCCGGAAGCCCCGGGCCCGGAAGCCCCGGCGCCCGGACGCCCTGGCCGGCCGCGCCGCCCCCGCCGGTCCCGACCGCCCGGTCTCAGATGTCGCCGCGTCCGTCGAGGCAGCGGGAGAGCCAGTCGGCCGCCTCGGTGAAGTCGGTGTCCGAGGTGCCCGGCCGCTGGTGCTTGGAGCCCTGCCGGTCGGCGCGCGGATAGGAGCCGAGGAAGCGCACCTGCGGGCAGATCCGCTTGAGGCCCATCAGCGCCTCGCTCACCCGGCGGTCGGCGAGGTGGCCCTCGCAGTCGATCAGGAAGCAGTAGCTGCCGAGCCCCTCGCCGGTCGGCCGGGACTCGATCCGCATCAGGTTGACCCCGCGCACCGCGAACTCCTGGAGCAGCTCCAGCAGCGCGCCCGGGTGGTCGTCCGGCAGCCAGACCACCATCGAGGTCTTGTCCGCGCCGGTCGGCGAGGAGACCCGCCCGGGCCGGCCCACCAGGATGAAGCGGGTGGTCGCGTTCTGCGCGTCGGCGATGTCCTTGACCAGCGGGTCCAGCCCGTAGATCGGCGCCGCGAACTCGCCCGCGAACGCGCCGTCGAACCGCTCCTCGGCGACCAGCCGGGCGCCGTCGGCGTTGGAGGCCGAGGACTCCCAGCGGGCGTCCGGCAGGTTGGCGGCCAGCCAGCGGCGGACCTGCGGCTGGGCCACCGGGTGGCTGGTGACGGTCTTGATGTCGGCCAGCTCGGTACCGGGCCGCACCAGCAGCGCGAAGGAGATCGGCAGCAGCACCTCGCGGTAGATCATCAGCGGGGTGCCGGCGGCCAGTTCGTCATTGGTCGCGGTGACGGCGCCCTCGACGGAGTTCTCGATCGGCACGAACGCGCCCGAGGCCTCGCCGCCGCGCACCGCGTCCAGCACCAGCGGCACCGAGGCGAGCGGCACCAGTTCCCGGGTCGCCGCCTCCGGCAGGGTGCGCAGGGCCGCCTCGGTGAAGGTGCCCGCCGGGCCGAGGAAGGTGTAGCGGGTGGCCGACATGCCGCCTCCATACGAAAGGGTTACGGAGCAGATCACCTTAGCCACTTCACCGGCTTCCCACGGCGGCGTTCCGGTCCGTGGGAAGCCGGGGCGGGGCCGGTGGGACGCCGATGGGAGTCCCGGCCGCCGGGTCCGGGGGGGCGGGCGGCCCCGGCCGGGGTCACTCCAGCAGCGTCTGCCCCACGTAACCGCCCTCCGGCGCGCCGGGCGGCACCGCGTACAGGCCGCCGGCCTCGTGCCGCAGGAAGCGGGAGAGGCCGTCGCCCCGGGCGAGCTTGCGCTGCACCGGGGTGAAGCCCCGGCCCGGGTCGGCCTGGAACGCGAGGAAGAGCAGCCCGGCGTCCGGCGAGCCGTCGGCCAGCAGGCCGTCGTAGTACGAGAAGCCCCGCCGCAGCATCGCGGCCCCGCCGTTGGCGGCCGGCGCGGCGACCCGGATGTGCGCGTCGGCGGGGACGGCGAGCGTGCCGTCCGGCCCCACCGCGGTGAGGTCGACCGGGGTGGTCTCGCCGCCGGAGGCGGGCGCGGAGAGCGGCGCGCCGTCCGCCTTGCGGCGCCCGATCACCCGCTCCTGACGGTCCGCCGGAAGCGCCTCCCAGTGGTCCAGCAGCATCCGGATCCGCCGGAACACCAGGTACGAGCCGCCGGCCAGCCAGGCGCTCCGGTCGTCGCCGGCGGCGCAGAACACCTTGGCGGCGAAGCCGTCCTCGCCGGGCTTCGGGTTGTTGGTGCCGTCGATCTGGCCCATCAGATTGCGCCCGGTCATCGGGTGCGCGGTGGCGCCGGGCGTCCGGGCGAAGCCCGCCGCCTGCCAGCGCAGCGCCGCCGTGCCGGCCGCCCGGCGCTGGAGCACCCGCAGGGCGTGGACGGCGACCAGCGCGTCGTCGGCGCCGATCTGGACGAAGAGGTCGCCGTCGCCGCGGGCCGGGTCCAGCGCGTCCGCCGGGAAGGCGGGCAGCGGTTCCAGCGCCGCCGGGCGGCGGTCGGCCAGCCCGGCCCTGTCGAACAGGGTGGCACCGAAGCCGAAGGTGACGGTGAGCGAACAGGGGCCGGCGTCCAGCGCCACCTGGTTCTCGAACGCGTCGGCCGGTTCGCCGGCGGTCAGCAGCGCGGCCGTCCGGGACCAGCTCCGCAGCAGTGTCCGCAGCCCGTCCCGGCCGACGCCGTCGGCCAGGTCGAAGGCGGCCAGTTGGACCCGGGCCTGCTGCGGTTCGAGGATGCCGGCCTGGTGCTCGCCGTGGAAGGCCACCCGCCCGGCGCCGAGGGTGCCGTTCGGGCCGGTGGCGGGCCCGGCGGCGGGTGCCCGGTCCAGGGCGGCGGCCCCGGCCGCGCCGGCGCTCGCGCCGATCACCAGGCCGGCCCCGGCGGTGCCCAGCAGGGCCCGCCGGGTGACGCCGGCGCGCGGCGCCGGCTCCGTGCCGCTCCCGGCGGTCGCGGTGGCCGCCGGGTTCGCGGCCTCGCCCGGGCCGGTGGTGTCGCCCATCGCACTCACCCGATCTTCAGGGGCTTGATCTCGGTGGTCTGGTCGATCTCCGAGGAGCGGATCTGCACCGACACCACCCAGTTCCCGGCCAGCGGGAGCTGCGCGGTGCCGCTCCAGCGCCCCGGGCCCTCGGCGGTCAGCGGCACCGGCAGCGGGCCGAGGTCGCGGTCCGGCAGGGTGAAGGCGAGCTCCAGCTCGGGGACGTCGACCGGCCGGCCGTCCACCCCGTCCAGGCTCAGCCGGACCTCGTTGGGGCCGGTTCGGGCCGGGTTGAGGGTGACGGTCGCGGTGCCCCTGGCGTTCGGGGTGCGGCCCTTGGTGTCGTACGGGAGCTTGAGCTCCAGCGTCTGGCCGGGCACCGTCTGCGGGGCCGGCACGCCCGGGGCGGGCACGGTGGCGCCGTTCGCCGTCCCGGAGGCCGCGATCTCGCTCGCCACCCGGCCGGGCGGCGCGTTGGTGAGCATCGTGGTGACCACCAGCACGGCCACCGCCACCACCGCCTCGACCAGCACCGAGCGGCGCAGTCCGGCCCGGGTGGGGGTGAGTCCGCGGTCGCGGCCGGCACTCGCCCGGGCCGCCTGCTGGCGGGCCAGCTGGGCCTGCCGGACCGGGTCGTCGGTGTGGGCCGCGACGGCGACCGGCTCCGGCGCCTCGACCGGCGCGACCGCCCCGGCCTCCGCCGGGGCGGCCCGCAGCCGGGCCAGCCAGGCGCGGGAGATCCAGGCGACGCCGAGCATCGCGACCACGCAGCCGGTCTTCACCAGCAGCAGCCGCCCGTACTCGGTGCCGGTCAGCGCGCCCCAGCTGCCGAGGCCGCGCCAGGACTGGTAGATCCCGGTGACGGTGAGCACCGCCACCGAGCCGAAGGCGATCCGGGAGAACCGGTCGGCGACGTCCGCGCCGATCCCGTGCCGCAGGCCGACCAGCATCGCGGCCAGGCCGCCGAGCCAGAGCGCCATCGCGATCAGGTGCAGCATGCCGAGCGGCAGCGCCAGCCAGACCTGGATGCCGACCGAGGCGTGGTCGGCGCCGACCCAGGTCGCCGAGAGGGCGACGGCCAGCACCAGGCCGGCCACGCCCAGGCCCAGCCGGGCCTCGTGCTGCGGGCGTTCGGCGGCGCGCCGCTCCAGCTGCCGCAGCTCGGCCTCCTCCGCGTCCTCCGCGTCCTCGGCCGTCCGCGCACCGTCCGTCCGCGCACCGTCCGTCGTCGTGCCGCCGGCGGCCCCCGCGTCGCCGGTGGCCCGCGCGTCCTCGGCCTCCGCCGGGCGCGGCGCCGGCTGTCCCAGCTGTCCGACCAGCAACGACAGGAACACGCCGCTCGCCGCGAGCAGCAGCAGCCGGGCGGCCAGCGCGGTGCCGATCCGCTCGTCCAGGGTGGCACGCACCAGCGACAGGTCGAAGGCCTGCCCGAGGCCCGAGCCCCGCTCGTACGGGCCGCGCAGCATCAGCACCGCGACGGTGGAGACCAGCAGGGCCACCCACCCGGTCATCAGCAGCCGCTGCACCGCGCGCTGCGCCGCCCCGGCCGGCCAGCAGGCCAGCACGAACGCGGCCGCGCCGATGAGCAGCGCGAACGCGCCGTAGGCGACGGTCCGGCCGGTGCCGTACAGCGCGGCGACCACGCCGTCCGCCTTGGCGCCGCTCAGCGCGGTGGTCGAGACGGAGGTGTCCGAGGGCGCGCCGATGGAGAAGGTGAACGCCCCGCCGATCGGGTGCGAGTCCTCGGAGACCGCGCGCCAGGCCACCGTGTAGGTGCCGTTGGCCAGACCGCTGTTCAGTCCGACCCGGGCGGTGTTGTCCTTGCCGTCCGCGTGCGCGGGTCCGCCGGTGTCGACCGCCTTGCCGGCCGGGTCGAGGACCCGCACCGAGTCCCCGGAGAGCGACACCGCCTCGCTGAAGGTCAGCGTGACGGTCTGCGGCGCGGTCGCGACGACCGAGTTCTGCGCGGGGTCGGTGGACTGCAGGGTGGCGTGCGCGGCGGCGGGTCCGGCGCCGGCGAGCATCAGCGCGAGGACCGCGCCGAGCAGGCCCAGCAGCCCGACGAGCCGGCGGCGGGTGGTGGGGTTCGGCAACGCGGCCGTCAGCATCTCCTGGATCCCTTTACTGCTGGCCGGGGCGGTAGGTGAGTTCCTTGACCGGCACCTTGACCGAGACGGTGCCGGTCCTGGCGAAGGTCAGGTCGAGTTCGAGTTCGTCACCGAGGGCGGGGGCCCTCTGCCATCCCATGATCATGAGGTGGTTGCCGCCGCGCGCGAGCTGCAACGCGCCGTGCGCGGGGACGTCCAGTCGCTCGACCTGCTCCATGGTCGACGCGGTGGAGCGGTGCATGGTGACCGACCGGGCGGCCGGGCTGGAGACCTTGACCAGCTGGTCCTCACCGCCGTCGTTGCGCACGGTCAGGTAGCCGGCCGCCATCCCGCCCGCCGGGGGCAGCGGGATGTACGAGTCGGCGACGCTCAGCACGGCCGGCCGGTCGGCGGCCTCGTCCCCGCCGCCCGCGCCGCAGGCGACGAGGATGGCGCCGGAGCCCAGTGCCGTCGCCAGCACCGTCCCCGCCAGCGCGGTCCGCCGGAAGCCGCGGGCACCGCCGATGCCCTTCATGCCGCTACTCCCCGGGCGAGCAGCGGGAGGTCGTGCTCGTACGTCTTCTCCTCCGTGCCGCTGAGGTAGAGGACGTGCGCCTTGTCGTCCGAGGGCAGGAACGCCAGCACCTGCGCGCCGTGGGTGGAGGTGACCGTCCCGTCCGCGTTGACCACCGGGTCCTCGATCAGGATGCCGAGCGACTTCGCGGCGGCCTTCACCTTGGCCAGGTCCCCGGTGAGGCCTATGAAGTCCTTGCCCATCGAGTCCAGCCAGGTGCGCAGCACCTGCGGGGTGTCGCGCTGCGGGTCGGTGGAGACGAACACGACGTCGACCTTCTGCCGCTCCTCGGGGGAGAGCTTGGTCATCGCCACGCCGATGTCGCCCATCGTGGTGGGGCAGACGTCCGGGCAGCTGGTGTAGCCGAAGAACAGCAGGGTGCTCCGGCCGGTGGTCTTCTGCCGCAGGTCGTACGGCTGGCCGGCGGTGTCGGTCAGCTGGAGGTCGGGCTTGTCGAAGTTCTTGCCGAGCACGGTGCCCTGGTAGGGCGAGTCGGCCTTCTGCCGGGTGACCTTGGCGGGGGAGGTGCCGCCCCCGCCGTCGGAGCCGCAGGCGGTGAGGGTGAGGGCCGCGGCGAGCGCGACGGCGGCGGCGCCGGCCAGGCGGGCGGTGCGGGGGGTGCGGGGCATGGGGGATCCGATCGTGCGCGGTGGATCACCGGCGGGGCCGCACCCGGACCCGGGTCCGGGTGCGGCCCCGCCGGTGCGGGGTCAGGA
>NZ_JBIVVS010000018.1:0-140638 GCF_044768625.1 Kitasatospora sp. NPDC091207 | reverse complement strand
GCGGGTGGGTGCCCGCGCGCCGGGGGGGGGCCCCCGGGGGGGCCCCCCCGGCCCGGGGGGGGGGGTGCGGCCCCGCCGGTGCGGGGTCAGGAGGCGGAGCCGCCGTTCTTGCGACGCAGGCCGAGGACGCCGAACGCGGCGCCGACCAGGCCGACGACGATGCCGACCACGGCGAGCACGCGGGCGGTGGAGTCGCTGCTCTTGGTGGAGGAGCCGGCGGCGGCCTGGTTCGTGGCGTCGCCGTGGCCGTGGCCGTCGGCGGCGGCCGACGGGGAGGAGGTGGCGGTGACGCCGTGGTCGTCACCGGCGGCGGCCTTGTCGAGGGCCAGCACGGGGGCGGGCTTGGCCGGCTCGGGCTGGCCGTCCTTGGCCTCGTCGATCCAGCGGACGACGTCGCCGTTGTCGTAGCTCTGCAGCGCCTTGAAGATCAGCTTGTCGGTGTCGGTCGGCAGCGGGCCGAGCGAGACCCGGAACTCCTGGAACTGCCCGGGGGCGATCTTGGTGCCCGCGTCGGCGGTCCAGGTGATCTTGGAGACGGCCTCGTTGACGTCGTTGCCGTGCACCTTGAGCGGCTTGTCGAGCTTGGCCTTCTCGACGGTCGTGGTCCACCCCGGCATCGGCAGGGTGCGGACGGAGGCCAGCGGGTGGTCCAGCGGGAGGTTGACCTCCAGCTTCACCGTGGAGGCGGTGTCGTTCTCGTTCGGCACCCGGAAGTCGACGGCGGTGTAGCCGCCCTGCGGGGCGTTGCCCGGGTTCACGGTCACGTGCGCGAAGGCCGGGCCGGCCAGCAGCACCACCGACGCGGCGGCGGTGAGGGCGACGGCGGCGGTACGACGGGCGGGAAGGGAACGCATGATGCGGGTCTCCGTTCGGAGGCTCGGCGCAGGCCCGCTCCCGGACACGGTGATCCGTGCCTCGGCGGGGCCGCGCGGCGTGGGGACGAGTGGGGGGCCGCACGCCGCGGGGCGCGGCGGGTACGGCTCGGCTGCTGCGCACGCCCGGAGCCCGGAACGGCGGCCTTGCCGGCACACCGTCGGGGGTGGGTCAGTACGCGAGGGCCCCGAACGGGGGGCCGCGCCGCACCACGCTGTGCCGCAGTGCGGCGCGGGCCGGCGGCCGGCTGTCCCCGGCCCGGGCGCCGGACCGGCGGACGGGCCCGCCGGGCGTCCCGAGCAGACCGCGCAGCAGCGCCGCGGCCAGCGCGAACGCCGTCCGCAGCGGTGTGGCCCAGTGCTCCCGGGCCGCGGTGGCGGTGATCCTGACCAGCCGCCAGAGCGCCGCCTCGCCGCGCCGCAGCCACCAGCCGGCCACCAGGGCGGCGGCCAGGTGGCCCGCGAGCATCGACGGCGTCATGCCGAGCAGACCGCCCTGCCACCAGGGCGTGACGGCGAACGCCCGCGGGTCCAGCCCCGCGTTGGCGACCAACTGCTCGGCGGACGGGCCGCCGGCCAGGCCGGCCAGCGTGCCGGGGTGGGCCTCGTTGCAGATCAGCCGGCCGGCCACCTGGGGCAGGGTCAGTGGGCCGGAGCCGCCGCCGTGGTGCATGCCGGCCATCGCGCCGGTCGCCGCGGTGGCGTGACCGCCGAAGGTGTGGAACAGGCAGTGCAGTCCGAGCTGGCCCGCGCCGAGGGCGCCGGCGATGGCGCCGAGCGAGCGCTCCCGGCCGCCGAAGGCCACCGCGAGCACCAGGACGGCCGCGAAGCCGGTCGCGAGCGCGGGCGGTGCCACGTTCCCGCCGCCGGCCAGGGCGTGCCCGGCGGCCGCGATCAGTGTGCAGACCAGGGCGAACGGGACGGCCCGCGCAAGCCGCAGGTCCCAGGCGGCGGCCCCCACCGGCGCGTCCGGTGCGGGGGCGCCCGGGTGCGGGGCGGCGGCGAGGGCAGTCATGGCCGGGCCATCATCTCATCGCCCACCGCGCCGTCGTTGGCAGGGTGGGAAATCCCTACGAATGCCCCGTTCGGCCCGGCGTGCGGCCCCCGGTGTGCGCCGCTCGGCACAGACCACCGCGCCAGTCCATCCGCCGAACGGGCGGCAGCGGACCTCCGGAACGGTTCACCGCATGATCACGCGGAGATACCTAGTTGTATGTGGAGCCGCAGCCAGGAGGGACCTCCCGTGGACATCTGGTGGACTCTGCACCTCAAGCGCGACCCGGCCAGCGTGCCGCTGGCCCGGCGCATCCTGCTCGGTGCCATGGCGACGGCGGGCGTCGACCCGCAGATCGCCGACGACCTCGGGGTCGCCCTCAGCGAGGCCTGTGCCAACGCCGTGGAGCACGGCGCCGGCGGACGGCCGGACGACAGCTTCCAGGTCACCGCGTCGATCAACGGGGACCTGCTGCGGATCGAGGTGACGGACTCCGGCCCCGGCCTCTCCGCGCCGGCCGCGCCCGGCCCCGTGCCGTTCCCGCCGCGCCGCCCCACCGCTCCGCCGGCCCGCCCGGCCCCGCACCGCCGCGCCCGGCGCGGCCGCGCCAGCGTCCCCGGCCCGGTCCTCTCCGCCCACCGCACCCGCCGCGAGGACCGCCCCTACGACACCCACGTCCTGCCGCCCTGCCGCCCCGGGAGCGCGGCGCCCACGCTCCGCCCGGTCGACCTCGACACCCTCCCCGACCTCACCGCCGAATCCGGCCGGGGCCTCTTCCTGATCCACGCCCTGACCGACCACGTCCAGCTCCGCAACCACCCCCTGCGCGGCGCCATCGTCAGCTTCGACAAGGTCCTCAAGTGGCAGGACGACGCCCTGCTGCGGGCCTGCTGACCGGGGAGACGTGAGAAGGGGTACGGGCGTCGCGCCCGTACCCCTTCTCCGTCACCGCTGCCGGTGTCAGCCGTGCGAGCCGGCCTTGCGGCGGCGCAGCACGATCAGGGTGCCGGCGCCCGCGGCGAGCACGGCGGCGCCGCCGAGGGCGATCGGGAGGGTGTTGGAGCTGGACCCGGTCTCGGCCAGGTGCGGGCCGGCGGCGGGGGAGGCGGAGGCCTTGGCGGAGCCGGTGGTCGCGGGGGTGGTCGCGGCACCGGTCTCGGCGACCTTGAAGTCGCCCTCGTAGTAGCCGTAGAACTGGGTGCAGGCGTTCGGCTTGGTGTTGGCCGGGGTGGGGACCTTGTCGTTGTCGAACGCGTCCGAGCCGGAGTCGTAGTTGGCTCCGTACTTCCCGACCGGGGCCTTGGCCGTCGCGGCGATCCGGATCTGGAGGGAGTGCTTCTCGCCCTTGGCCAGCTTGAAGTCGGGTGCCAGGAGGTGGCGCTCGTCGAGCTTGGCGGGCTTCCAGCCGGAGCCGGTGTTCAGCTGCACGTCGAAGAAGTCGGAGCTCCAGTCGATCGGGCGGTCCCCCTCGAACTCGTCGGTGACGTAGAAGCCGTTCTCGATGACGGGCAGATCGACGCCGCTGTTGTTCTCCCAGGTCAGGGTGATCTCGGCGGCCGGGCCGCCCTTGACCAGGGTGGTGCCGTACAGGCCGGTGCCGGTGACCTTGAGGAGCGAGCTCTGGTACACCCCGCCGTGGCAGCGGTTGCTGATCGTCGGGGTCGGCGCCGGGGTGGTCGGCCGGATGGTGGGCCGCGCGGTGGTGGTGGCACCGGCGCTCGGCGACGCGGAGGTGCCCGCCGACGGGGTGCCGCTCGCCGGGGGCGTGGCCGGCGTGGTCGGCGGCGTGCTCGGGGAGGTGGCCGGCGTGGTCGGCGGCGTCGACGGGGTGCTGGACGCGGACGGGCTCGGCGAGACGCCGACCGCACCGGCGGTGGCCGCGCCGACCGTCGCGCCGAGCGACAGCGCGAGCAGTGTGGAGGCGGCCAGGAGGCGTGAAGAACGCACGGTCATTGCTCCAGCTTTGGGTGAATTATGTCCGAATGAGGGCGACTTGGGGCCTGGCGGTGATCGCCGGCGGGTCGCGCCGCCGCACCCTATCGGGGGGTGGGCGAAGCGTTCCGGCCGGGGTGGCCGAAAAAGAACTACGCTGGCGCGATGGGTGCGGTGGGCGAGTGGGATCTGCGGCGGCTGCGGGTGCTGCGGGCGGTCGGTGAGTGCGGCACGGTGACGGCGGCGGCCGAGCGGCTCAGCCTCTCGCCGTCGGCGGTCTCGCAACAGGTGTCGGCGCTGGCCCGGCAGTTGGGCGCGCCGATGCTGGAGCCGTACGGGCGGCGGGTCCGGCTGACCAGTGCGGCACGGCTGGTGCTGCGTCACGCGGAGCTGGTGTTCGGCCAGTTGGAACGGGCCGAGGCGGAGCTCGCGGGGTATCTGCACGGTGAGGCGGGCGAGGTGCGGGTGGGCGCCTTCGCCACCGCGATCGGCGGGTTGCTCGTCCCGGCGATCGCCCGACTGCGCTCGGAGGCACCGCGGTTGGCGGTCCGGGTGGTGGAGGCGGAGGCGGCGGGGGCGTACGGGCTGCTGGCGGCGGGGGACGTCGACCTGGCGCTCTCGCTCGCGGTGCGTCCGGCCGGCGGCGATCCCCGGTTCGTCGAGTCCGTGCTGCTCAGCGACCCGCTGGACGTGGCGCTGCCGCCCGGGCACCCGCGGGCCGACGCGGCGGGCCTGCGGCTCGCGGACCTCGCGGACGAGCCGTGGATCTACGGCGCGGCCGGCCCGTGGCGGGAGATCACGCTGACCGCGTGCGCGGACGCCGGGTTCGTGCCCGAGCGGGCGCACACCGCGGCGGACTGGTCGGCGATCCTGGCGATGGTCGCGGCCGGCCTCGGGGTGGCGCTGGTGCCCCGGCTGGCCTCGGCGGGGCGCGGTGGCGGGGCGGTGGTCCGGGCGCTGCCCGCGGACCTGCCGACCCGCCGGGTGGTCGCCGCGGTCCGCGCGGGGACGGAGGGGACCCCGCCGCTGCGCCGGGTGCTCGCGGCGCTGGCCGGGGCCGCCCGGGTTGTTCAGTCCGGCTGAACGTTTTGGTCAGATCTTTGTGATGGACCTGATCAGTTCTGCGGGGTCATGGTGGACGCATGGCTACCGACAGCACCCCCAGGACCCTGCCCGACGCCGACGCGCTGCCCTACGCGGGCGGCAACCCGTACGCCGACTACCGCTCCGGCACCTTCGGCTTCACCGCGCTGACCGACCTGGCCGACCGCCGGCTCGGCGGCGCCGTGATCGCCGCCAACGACGAGCTGTTCGCCGAGCGGGAGAACCTGCTGCTGCCCGAGCCCGCCGAGTTCCGCCCGCACACCTTCGGCAACAAGGGCCAGATCATGGACGGCTGGGAGACCCGCCGCCGCCGGGGCGCCGGCACCGACCACCCGCACCCCACCGCGCGGGACCACGACTGGGCGCTGATCCGCCTGGGAGTGCCGGGCGTCGTCCGGGGCGTGATCGTCGACACCGCGCACTTCCGGGGCAACTACCCGCGGCAGATCGGCCTGGAGGGCGCCGAACTCCCCGGCACCCCCGGCCCGGAGGAACTGCTCGCCGACTCCACCGTCTGGCACCCGCTGGTGCCCCGCTCCCCGGTGCGCGGCCACGCCGCCAACGGCTTCGTCGTCGAGGGCGGCCGCCGCTTCACCCACCTGCGGCTCAGCCAGTACCCCGACGGCGGCATCGCCCGGCTGCGGGTGCACGGCGAGGCCCGGCCGGACACCGCCTGGCTGGCCGCCCTCGGCACCTTCGACCTGGCCGCGATCGAGCACGGCGGCGCGGTCGAGGACGCCTCGGACCGCTTCTTCTCGCCCCCGTCCAACCTGGCCCTGCCCGGCAAGTCCCGGGCGATGGGCGACGGTTGGGAGAACCGCCGGCGCCGGGACGACGGCCACGACTGGGTCCTGCTGCGGCTCGCCGGGCGCGGCGCGATCCGCGCCGTGGAGATCGACACCGGCTACTACGTCGGCAACGCGGCCGGCTGGGCCGCGCTCTACGGCCGGGACGAGCAGGGCGCCGACCCGCAGGAGTGGTTCGAGCTGGTGCCCCGCACCCGGCTCCAGCCCGACGCCGTCCACCGCCTGGTGCTCGACGCGCCCCGCCCGGCCACCCACGTCCGGCTCGACGTCTTCCCGGACGGCGGCATCGCCCGGCTGCGGCTGCACGGCAGCCTGGTCTGAATCCCCGTCCCGGACGTGCCGTCGGTGGTGATCGGCGGCGCGTCCGGTGGTGCGTCCGTCCGCCGTCCGGTGGCCGTCCCGCCCCGGTTGCCGGTGCCGGACGCCCGCCGGACGATGGGGGCATGATGCACCAGATGCGCGCCGAGTACGGTGACGGCGGTCCGTCCGCCGGGGTGAGGCTCTGGCACATGGTCCGCGGCTCCGAGGCCGTCGCCATGTGCGGCCGGGAACTGGACGAGGGCGCGCTGCTGCGGGACCCGGCGGACTGGGGCAGGACGCCCGAGCTCTGCTGCCACACCTGCGGCGCGTACTACCTGCGCGAGACGCCGTACCTGGCGACCGAGCACCCGTAGCGGACAGCCCCTAGCCTGGTCGGCATGGAGAGCTCCCCGGTCCGCCCGCGGTCGTTGGCCGACGAGTCCGCGCGGGCACGGGCCGGCCGCCCCGGCCCGGTCGTCCGGGCCGACCGGCTGTGCGCCGCGATCGAGCGGCTGGACCCGCTGATCCACACCTTCGTGCCCGAGCCCGGGCGGCCGGGGCGGCTGCGGGCCGAGGCCCGTGCGCTGGTCGCCCGGTACCCCGATCCGGCCGCCGCGCCGCCGCTGTACGGGGTCGCCGTCGGGATCAAGGACATCGTCCACGTCGACGGCCTGCCCACGCACGCCGGTTCGGCGCTGCCGCCCGGGGTGCTGGCCGGGCCGCAGGCCGTCGTGGTGGACCGGCTGCGGGCCGCGGGCGCCCTGGTGGCGGGCAAGACGGTCACCGCCGAGTTCGCCGGCGGCGCCCCGGGGCCGACCCGGAACCCGCACCACCCCGGGCACACCCCGGGCGGCTCCAGCAGCGGCTCGGCGGCGGCGGTCGCGGCCGGGCTGGTGTCCCTGGCGATCGGCACCCAGACCGTCGGCTCGGTGATCCGGCCCGCCGCCTACTGCGGGGTGGTGGGCCTGCGGCCGACGTACGGGCGGATCCCGATGGACGGGGTGATCCCGAACGCGCCGAGCTTCGACACCCTCGGCCTGTTCACCGCCGACCTCGCCGGCGCGGCGCTGGCGGCGCCGCTGCTCTGCGACGACTGGCAGGACGCCCCCGTGCCGTCCGGTCCGCCCCCCGTGCTCGGCGTGCCCACCGGCCCGTACCTGGAGCAGGCCGGGCCGGTGGCGCTGGCGGCCTTCCGGGAGCAGCTGGACCTCCTCGCCGCGGCGGGGTGGACGGTGCGCGAGGTCGACCTGCTGCCGGACTTCGGGTGGCTGGTGGGCCAGGTGCGGACGATCAACCGCTTCGAGCAGGCGCGTAGCCACGCCGACTGGTTCGCCCGGTTCGGCGGCCTCTACCGGCCGGAGACGGCGGCCGGGATCCGGCACGGCCAGGCGGTCCGGCCGGAGGACTACGAGACGGCGCTGACCGCCCGGGAGCCCGCCCGGACCGGGCTGGCCGACGCGTGGGCGGCCGCAGGGGTGGACCTGGTGGTGGCGCCCGCCGCCACCGGCCCGGCCCCGCTCGGGCTGAGCAGCACCGGCGACGCGGTGATGTCCCTGCCGTGGAGCTACGCCGGACTGCCGGCGCTCAGCCTGCCCGCCGGGGTGAGCGCGGCCGGTCTGCCGCTCGGACTCCAGGTGGTCGGCGCGGCCGGGGCCGACGAACTCCTGCTCGCCCGGGCCGCCCCGCTGGAGCGGGCCCTGGGCCGGCCGGTCCGCCGAGCCCCTGATGAGGGCCCGTTGAGGGCCCGTTGAGGGCCCGTTGAGGGCCCGCTGAGGGTCAGTGCCCGTCGCGCCGCTCGTCGGGGAACCGGGGGCCGCCGATCAGGAACAGCAGGGCCGCGGTCGGAAAGCCGATCGAGGCGGCCACCAGCACGATGAACTCCCAGAACATCCGTCGCTCCTCGTCCTCGTCAGTCCCGTGCTGTCCGGCCCCTCGAAGGAGCTCGCAAACCTGACGGGCCCTGATTGGCCGAATTGTCCACTCGATATCCGACGGTATGGCCGAATTGCCCCCGCTGCCACCGGACAGCTCCGGCCGGGCCGGGACGCGCCGCGTGCACGGGTCTGGGCTCGCGCCCCACCCGGCGTCCACACTGTCGGGATGCAGGTACAGCTGGCAGGTGAAGCACGGCGGCCGGACCGCGAGAGCGAGGACTTCGCGGCGGCCTCACCGGAGGCGCTCGTACTGCTCGACGGTGCGAGCTCGCCGACCGGCCTGGAGTCCGGGTGTCGCCACGGCACCCCGTGGTACGTACGGCGGTTGGGGGTGCACCTGCTGGCCCGGCTCACCGACCGGGCGGACCGCTCGATCGCCGAGTGCCTGGCCGACGCCATCGTGGAGACGGCCGCGCTGCACGGCGGTCGCTGCGACCTCGCGCACCCCAACACGCCCGCCGCCATGGTGGTCGCCGCCCGGCGGCACGGCACCGCACTGGAGTACCTGGTGCTCGGGGACTCGCTGCTGGTGCTCCAGTACAAGGACGGCCCGCCCAAGGTGATCGGGGACAACCAGCGCTTCCCCGGCGGCGAGGCGCTGCGCCGGCAGGTCTGGTCGACGGTGCCCGGCTCGACCGAGCGGGCCGCGTTGCACCTGGAGTACGCGCTGGCCGTCCGGGCGGTCCGCAACTCCGGCGGCGGGCCGTGGATCGCCGCCGCGAGCCCCAAGGCCGCGCAGCACGCCGAGACCGGCTTCGTCGGCCTGGACCGGCTGCACGCGGTGGCCGCCCTGAGCGACGGCGCCTCGCGCTACACCGAGCGCTTCGGCCTGGGCAGTTGGGCGGACGCGCTGCGGCTGCTCGCCGAGTCGGGGCCGGGCGAGCTGATCGCCCAGGTCCGGGCGGTCGAGCGGTCGGACGCGGCTTGCGAGCGCTGGCCACGGGGCAAGGCGCACGACGACGCCTCGGCCCTCTACGCGCTGCTGTGACGCCGCGGCGGGGAACCGGCCGGGGGCGCGCGGCGGACCTCGGGTAGGACGCGCCGACGGCGCGGGCCCTCCGGGTGGGGAGGGTCCGCGCCGTCGAGGTCGGCCGGTGTCACCGGACTCCGGTGACGCCGGCCGGTGCTCATGAGGCCGGGATGGTTCCCAGGCGGCCGGCCTGGAAGTCCTCCATGGCCTGCTGGAGCTCACGGTGGCTGTTCATCACGAACGGGCCGTAGTGGGCGACCGGCTCCCGGATGGGCTCGCCGCCGAGGAGGACGACCTCGAAGTTGGCGCTGCGGGAGTCCTGGGTGTCGTCGGCCCGGATGGTGAGGGAATCGCCCTCGCCGAAGACGACGGCCTGTCCCATGTGGAACGGGCGCCGCTCCGTGCCGGCCGAGCCGCTGCCGGCGAGGCCGTACGCCAGGCCGTTGAAGTCGGACCGCCAGGGCAGGGTGACCTCGGCGCCGGGGTTCACCGACACGTGGATCATGGTGATGGGCGTGTGCGTGGCGCCGGGGCCCTGGTGGTCCGCGAGGTCGCCGGCGATCAGCCGCACCAGCGCGCCGCCGTCCGCCGAGGCGAGCAGCTTCACGCTGCCGCCGCGGATGTCCTGGTACTTCGGCGCGATCATCTTGTCCGCGGCGGGCAGGTTCACCCAGAGCTGGAGCCCGTGGAACAGGCCGCCGGACATCACCAGTGACTCCGGCGGGGTCTCGATGTGCAGCAGGCCGGAGCCCGCCGTCATCCACTGGGTGTCGCCGTCGGTGATGACGCCGCCGCCGCCGTGCGAGTCCTGGTGGATGAAGGTCCCGTCGATGATGTACGTGACCGTCTCGAAGCCGCGGTGCGGGTGCCAGGGCGTGCCCTTGGGCTCTCCGGCCGCGTAGTCCACCTCGCCCATCTGGTCCATCATGATGAACGGGTCCAGGTACTTCTGGTTGATCTTCGCGAAGGCGCGGCGGACCGGGAAGCCCTCGCCCTCGAAGCCGCTGGGGGCGGTCGACACGGCCAGCACCGGACGCGGGCGGGAGCCTTCGGCGGGAGCCGCGATACGCGGCAGGACAAGCGGGTTCTCGACGGTCACGGCGGGCATGTCGGCCTCCTTCGGCGGGGTTCCTCTGGCCTACGTCCACGAGATTAGTTCAATCCTCAACAAGAAGCAAGTTGAACTTTGAACTATATGGAGAGGGTGCGGTCCGGAGGGGGCGGTTCGAACGGGGCCGCCGGCCGCGCGGGAGTCGTGGTGGGCTGTGCGGGCGGGTCAGCCGTACATGCGGCGCATGGTGAAGTCGACCATCTGCTCGACCGCCTTGGCGTCGAACACCATCCGGTGCTCGCCCTCCATGTCCAGGGCGAAGCCGTACCCGGTCGGCAGTAGGTCGAGCACCTCGGCGCCGGTGACCGTGAAGTGCTTGGAGTCCTTGCCGGCGTAGCGGCGCAGCTCCTTCAGGGAGCTGAACATCGGGATCACCGGCGTCGGTGTGTTGTGCAGCGCCAGGAAGCCGGGGCGGTCGCCGCGCGGGCAGTGCACCTTGGAGGTGATGAAGATCGCCTGGAAGTCCTCCACCGCCATCGACCCGGTGGTGAAGGCCCGGACGGCGTCCGCCAGTGACGGCGGGGACGGCTCGGGGTAGAGGGACTGCTGCTGCTGCGACGCCTGCGGCTGCTCGCCGTACGGGCCGGGGCCGGGCATGCCGTTCATGCCCGGCTGCGGTCCCGCCTGCTGCTGGTAGGGATCGCCCGGGTATGCGTTCTGGTCATAGCCGTACACACGGACAGGCTATCGGGAGCGCAGCCGCCTGTGCTGGCGTTGATCCTGACAAGGAGTGGCCGTCCCGGCTTGTGGGACGTGACCACGTTCATAGGGGATTCACCGCCAGGGGCTTGAAACAAGTTACCGCTGGGTAGCATCATGATGCGTACTGGTGGGTACGGGGCGCCCGAACACGGCGGTCTCCCGGAAGCGACGAACCGGAGAAAACGGCGATGGGTCACTACAAGTCCAACCTGCGGGACGTGGAGTTCAACCTCTTCGAGGTGTTCGGCCGCGAGCAGGTCTACGGCACCGGACCGTTCGCGGACATGGACGTCGAGACCGCGAAGAACATCCTGAGCGAGATCGCGCGCCTTGCCGAGAACGACCTCGCCGCGTCGTACACCGACACCGACCGCAACCCGCCGGTCTTCGACCCGGAGACCAGCACCGCGCCGATCCCGGCCTCGTTCAAGAAGAGCTACCAGGCCTTCATGGACGCCGAGTGGTGGCGCCTGGGCATCCCGGAGTCCATCGGCGGCCAGGTCACCCCGTCCTCGCTGGTCTGGGCCTTCGCCGAGCAGATCCTGGGCTCGAACCCGGCCATCTGGATGTACTCCTCCGGCCCGGCCTTCGCCGGTGTCATCGCCGAGGAGGGCACCGAGGAGCAGCTGGAGGTCGCCAAGCGGATGACCGACCGCCTCTGGGGCTCGACCATGGTGCTGACCGAGCCGGACGCCGGCTCGGACGTCGGCGCCGGCCGCACCAAGGCGATCAAGCAGGAGGACGGCTCCTGGCACATCGAGGGTGTGAAGCGCTTCATCACCTCGGGCGAGCACGACATGTCCGAGAACATCATCCACATGGTGCTGGCCCGCCCCGAGGGCGGCAAGCCGGGCACCAAGGGCCTCGGCCTCTACATCGTGCCGAAGTACGACTTCGACTGGGAGACCGGCGAGCTCGGCGAGCGCAACGGTGTCTACGCCACCAACGTCGAGCACAAGATGGGCCTCAAGGCCTCCAACACGTGCGAGATGACCTTCGGTGCCAAGCACCCGGCCAAGGGCTGGCTGCTGGGCGAGAAGGTCGACGGCATCCGCCAGATGTTCAAGATCATCGAGTTCGCCCGGATGATGGTCGGCACGAAGGCCATCGCCACCCTCTCCACCGGCTACCTGAACGCGCTGGAGTACGCCAAGGAGCGCGTTCAGGGCGCCGACATCTCGCAGTTCCTGGACAAGACCGCGCCGCGCGTCACCATCACCCACCACCCCGACGTGCGCCGCTCGCTGATGACCCAGAAGGCCTACGCCGAGGGCATGCGCGCGCTGGTCCTGCTCACCGCCTCCACCCAGGACGACGTGCTCGCCGCCCGCCTGCGCGGCGAGCACGACGAGGCCGCCGAGCGACTGAACGACCTGCTGCTGCCGATCGTCAAGGGCTACGGCTCGGAGAAGTCCTACGAGCAGCTCGCCCAGTCCCTGCAGACCTTCGGCGGCTCCGGCTACCTGCAGGAGTACCCGATCGAGCAGTACATCCGGGACGCCAAGATCGACACCCTCTACGAGGGCACCACCGCGATCCAGGGCCAGGACTTCTTCTTCCGCAAGATCGTCAAGGACGGCGGCCAGGCGCTCACCGCGCTGTCCGAGCAGATCCAGAAGTTCCTCGGCTCCGCCGCGGGCGGCGACGCCCTGGCCGCCGAGCGCGAGCTGCTCGCCAAGGCCGCCGGTGACCTGGAGGCCATCGTCGGCAAGCTGCTGGCCGACCTCTCCTCGGTCGAGCAGGACGTCAAGAACATGTACAAGGTGGGCCTCAACACCACCCGCCTGCTGATGGTCTCCGGCGACGTCGTGGTCGGCTGGCTGCTGCTGCGCCAGGCCGCGGTGGCCCTGGCCAAGCTGGAGGCCGGCGCCTCGGAGAAGGACGTCGCCTTCTACCAGGGCAAGGTCGCGGCGGCCCGCTTCTTCGCCAAGAACATCCTGCCGACCGTCGCCTCGCAGCGCCTGATCGCCGAGGGCATCGACAACGAGATCATGGAGCTGGCGGAGCAGGCGTTCTGACGCCTGCCCCCCGATGACCGCCTGACCCAACCCTCACACCGAAGGGCCCGGTTCCTCGACCGGGCCCTTCGGCGTGCCACCGGTCGCTCCCGCTCGCGCCACGCCCCCCGGCCTGCCGCGCCGTCCCCCCGGCCTGCCGTTCCACGCCCGTCGCCGGCCCGGTATGACCGTCCGCGACCGGGCGCAACCGCTGGGTGCGCGGTGTCCGGCGCGGCGTCAGTTCACGTTTCTGTCTGCGTTCTGCATCCGTTGGGGGGATCAGACTGTCCTGTCCGTGTACGGGCATATGCTCAAGGTGCGAAGCCGACCCCCATCCGGTTTCAGCCCTCCCTCGACTCAGGAGCAGCATGTCGACCGCCGCCCGTCAGGTTTTCTTCGACCGGACGCACACCGATGATCTGATTGCCTTCCTCGGTACCTCACCGTCGCCCTACCACGCGGTCGCCAGCGCCGCCGAGCGGCTGGAGAAGGCGGGTTTCCGGCAGGTCGCCGAGACGGACGCCTGGGACGCGGTGGCCGGGGGCCGCTACGTGATCCGGGGCGGTGCGCTGATCGCCTGGTACGTGCCGCAGGGCGCCGGCCCGCAGACGCCGTTCCGCGTCGTGGGCACCCACACCGACTCGCCCAACCTGCGCGTCAAGCCGGTGCCGGACACCGGTTCGGCGGGCTGGCGGCAGGTGGCCGTGGAGATCTACGGCGGCGTGCCGCTGAACACCTGGCTCGACCGCGACCTCGGCCTCTCCGGCCGCCTCGCGCTGCGGGACGGCAGCTCGCGGCTGGTGCAGCTGGACGAGCCGCTGCTGCGCGTGCCGCAGCTGGCGATCCACCTCGACCGCCAGGTCAACGAGGGGATGAAGCTCGACAAGCAGCGCCACCTCACCCCGATCTGGGGCCTCGGCCCGGTCGACGAGGGCTCGCTGATCGAGTACGTCGCGCAGCGCGCCGGTGTCGACCCCGCCGACGTGGCCGGCTGGGACCTCATGACGCACGACGTGCAGCCCGCCAGCTACCTGGGCCGGGACCGCGAGCTGCTGGCCGGTCCGCGCCTGGACAACCTGCTCTCGGTGCACGCGGCCACCGCCGCGCTGGCCGCCGTGGCCGGCGAGGACCTGCCGTACATCCCGGTGCTGGCCGCCTTCGACCACGAGGAGACCGGCAGCGAGTCGGACACCGGCGCGCAGAGCCCGCTGCTCGGCAACGTGCTGGAGCGCAGCGTCTACGCGCGCGGCGGCAGCCCCGAGGACCGCGCCCGGGCGCTGGCCGGTACCGTCTGCCTGTCCTCCGACATGGGCCACGCCGTCCACCCGAACTACAGCGAGCGGCACGAGCCGGGGCACCACCCGATGCCGAACGGCGGGCCGATCCTGAAGGTCAACGTCAACAACCGGTACGCGACCGACGGGGTCGGCCGGGCGGTCTTCGCGGCGGCCTGCGAGAGGGCCGGCGTGCCGTGGCAGACCTTCGTCTCCAACAACGCCATGCCCTGCGGGACGACGATCGGCCCGATCACCGCGGCCCGGCTCGGGATCAGCACGGTGGACTGCGGCATCGCGGCGCTCTCCATGCACTCGGCGCGCGAGCTGTGCGGCGCGGACGACCCGTACCTGCTGGCGAGCGCGGTCAAGGCGTTCCTGGAGGGCTGACGCCGCCCCGGAGGGCTGAGCACGCACCCGCGCGAAGGGCCCGGCAGTTGCCGGGCCCTTCGCGCTGCCGTCACCGGCCGGTGCCGGCTACTCCATCCCGGCGAGCACCAGCGGCAGCCGGCGCGCACCGTCCTCGGCCAGCTTCACCGGCACGCCCCAGTCCTGCTGGTGGACGTGGCAGGACGGGTACTCGATCTCCGGGTCGTCGTCGCAGGAGGCGGCCATCGCCGAGACGTGCAGCACGCCCTCCGTCACCCGGTCGGAGAGCACCAGCTCGCGGGAGAGCGCGGTGTCCGCCCCCGCCCCGGAGACCAGCAGCTCGGGCGGGGTGGAGCTGACCAGCAGCCGGGTGGACGGGCCGTAGCGCTCGTCCAGCTTCTGGCCGGTGGGCGCCGAGAAGACCACGTCCAGCCGGAACGTGCCGGGGGCGACCTCGGTGGCGGCCCGCTGGGTGCGGTGCGCCACCGACTCGACCCGGACGGCCTCCTCGGGCAGCCGCAGCCGGGTCAGCCGGTGCCGGGCCGACTCGACCACCACGATGTCGCCGTCGACCAGCACCGCGCCGGAGGGCTCGCGCAGGTCGGTGGCGAGCGTGGTGACATCACCGCTCGCCGGGTCGAAGCGGCGCAGCGCGTGGTTGTAGGTGTCGCTGACGGCCACCGAGCCGTCGGGCAGCACGGTGACGCCCAGCGGGTGCTGGAGCAGTGCCTGCCCGGCCGCGCCGTCGCGGTGGCCGAAGTCGAACAGTCCCGTGCCCACGGCGGTCCGGACCGTCTTTGTTTCACGTGAAACCGAACGCAGGGCCGAAGTCTCCGAGTCGGCCACCCAGAGCAGCTCGCCGTCCGCCGAGACGGCCAGGCCGGACGGCTGGGCGAACCAGGCCTCTGCGGCGGGGCCGTCGACCAGGCCCTCGTTGGTGGTGCCGGCCGCGACGCCGACGGTGCCGGTGGCCGGGTCGTACGCCCAGAGCTGGTGGACGCCGGCCATGGCGATCCAGACCTTGCCGTCGAACCAGGCGACGTCCCACGGCGAGGAGAGGTCCACCTCGCGGGCCGGGCCCTCGGTCGAGGAGCCCTGCCACCACTGCCGGCCGGTGCCGGCCAGGGTCTCGACGCTGCCGTCGGCCAGCCGGACGCCGCGCAGCGCGTGGTTGACGGTGTCGGCCACGATCACGTCGTAGGCCGAGCCCGCCGGGAGCAGGGCCAGCCCCTGCGGCTCGCTGAACCGGGGGGCGGCGCCGTCGACCAGGCCGCGCACGCCGTCCCCGATCCGGCGGACGACGCTCTCGCCGTCCTCGGCCAGCTCGACCAGCGAGTGGTGGCCGGAGTCGGCGACCAGGAAGTGGCCGTTCGGCAGCCGGACGGCCTTGCCGGGGAACTTGAGGTCCCCCGCGGTGGGCTCGGGCGGCACGTACGGGCCGTCGCCGCGGCGCAGGGTGCCCTTGGCCGCGTGCTCCTCCTCCAGCTCCTCGACCAGCCGGGCGATGGCGTGCGCGTGCCCCTCGCCGGCGTGCTGGGCGACCACGTACCCCTCCGGGTCGATCACCACCAGCGTCGGCCAGGCCCGCACCGCGTACTGCTTCCAGGTGACGAGCGCCGGGTCGTCCAGCACCGGGTGGTGCACCTCGTACCGGGCGACGGCGTCCACCACGGCCTGGTGGTCGGCCTCGTGCACGAACTTGGGGGAGTGGACGCCGACGATCACCACGGTGTCGCGGTGCTTCTCCTCCAGCTCACGGAGCTCGTCCAGGACGTGCAGACAGTTGATGCAGCAGAAGGTCCAGAAGTCTAGTACGACACACTTACCTCGCAGGTCGGCAAGCTTGAGTTCCTTGCCGCCTGTGTTGAGCCATCCACCAGCGCCGACCAGCTCGGGGGCGCGGACACGTGCACGAGAAGCCATACCCCCATCAAACCGCACCCGCCGTGCCCGCATTCCGGTGCGTGGCTCAGCCGGTGCCGGGCGGCCTGCGCTGGTGCTTGGCCGCCTTGTATGCGGCGACCGACCTCCGCGATGACCGCCACACTCCGTCCGGGCCCTGTGCGGCGCTCAGGCGGCCACGCTGTGCCGCTTGCCGGAGCGCTGCCATGGACAGCTCATCGTCGACCAGGGCGGCGAGCGGCACCATTCTGGCGGGGCCGGCGACATTGGGGACGATGAAGCGGTTGAGGTTGTCCTCCATGGCCCGTGCGATGAGTTCGCCGAGGGCGCCGCAGTCGCCTGCGTCCGCCCTGCGCAGTGCGGAGAGGTATGCCTCCCGCTGTCGCTTGAAGATGATGATCGGTGGGTATCCGACCCGCACCAGCACGAGGTTCATGACGAGCCGTCCGGTACGGCCGTTGCCGTCGAGGAACGGATGGATTCGTTCGAACCGGTTGTGGACTCGGGCCAGCTCCTCCGGCAACGGGCTCATGAGAGCTTCGTGCTTCTCGATTCGCTGTCCGAGATCGCAAACGTCGCCGACCCACTGCTCGACCTGCGCCGGGACCAGGGGCCAAGGCGGCGGAGTCATGCCCTCGGCGAACGGCGCGATGTCGTGTTCGCGGAAGTTGCCGGGGCCCTCGCCGTCTCCGGCGTCGGGGTGGGGGGCGATGTTCCAGACCGGAGTCATGGCCGCGTGGTGGATGTGGCGGATCTCGCCGAGTGTGATGAGCCGGCCGTCGTGCCAGGCGTCCGGTTCCAGGGCCTGGCCGTACACCCACCGGGCCGCGTCGGCGTAGCCCTGGACCTCGTTGTACTCGCGGAGCGGCTTCGCCCCGACGGCCCGACCTTGGTCGAGGAGCGCCTGGACTTCACGAAGGACCAGCGTGTTGCCCTCCAGCGCGGTTGAGTGGTGCGCCTCCTGGTGCCAGATGTCGTCCCAGATCTCCTGGGCCTCCCTAGGGCTCGGAAGCCCGCCGAAGCGCTCGTTCAGCTCGGTCAGCGCTCCGCCGAGTCGGCGGTAGACAGTGCTGCGGCTGGGCCTTCCTCGTCCGGCCACTGCCGTTCCTCCCCAGAGTTGATACAGGCCATGGGTAGCCAATTGAACTTATCAACTCTGTCGGCTGCGGAAGGCCGGTCATGGGCTCCTGTCACTCGTACGTGGAGGATTCGCTGCCAGGACCTCCGGAGGATCCAGGGTGGCGGGCCCAGGCACCGGGCAGCCCGGACGCCGGGCTCAGCCCAGTGGGGTCGGGGGGAGGAGCCAGCGGGTCTCGCCGTCCTGGTGGTCGGCGGTGGGTGTCAGGCCGAGGGCGCGGGCGACGGCGGCCGAGGCGTGGTGGTCGGGGTGGATGTGGGCGAGCACGGTGGTGACGCCGGCGGCCCGGAGGTGGGTGAGCAGCCCGCGGGCGGCCTCGGTGGCGAGGCCGCGGCCCTGCCAGGGGGTGCCCAGGACCCAGGCGATCTCGGTGGCGGCCGGGCCGACGGTGGCCTGGACGTAGCCGGTCAGCCGGCCGTCGGCGCGCAGCCGCAGGGCCCAGTTGCCCCAGGTCTCGGCGGGGTCGGGGGAGCCGGCGGCCAGCCGGGTGTAGCGGGTGCGCAGGGCGTCGGCGGTGGGCGGCTCGCCGCCGGTGAAGGTGTACAGGGCCGGGTCGGCGAGGGCGGCGGCCATCGCCTCGGCGTGCTCGGGCCCGATCGGGAGCAGGTCGAGGCGTTCGGTGCGCAGGATGACGGCGGTGGGGACGGCGTTGGTGGCGTCGGCGGGGTTCACGGGGTTCATGGGGTCATTCAACGCCGATGTGTGGCGGTGCTTCGCACGGGGAGACCGATCGGGTCGAATGGACGCACGTCCACGCGCAGGAGGAGGCGGTATGCGGTACCTGGTCAGGGAGAAGCTGTTCGCGATCGGTGACGACTACTGGATCGAGGACGACCGGGGGCACAAGGCGTTCCTGGTGGACGGCAAGGTGTTGCGGCTGCGCCACACCTTCGAGCTGAAGGACTCCGGCGGCCGGGTGGTGGCGGTGGTGAAGGAGAAGGCGTTCACCGTCCGGGACGCGATGAAGATCGAGAACGCCGACGGCGACGTGGTCGCGACCGTCCGGGAGAAGCTGTTCACGCCGTTTCGCGACAAGTACCTCGTGGAGCTGGCCGGTGGCGGCGAACTGAAGATCCACGGCAACCTGATCGACAAGGACTACCGGATCGAGAACGACCACGGCGACGACCTCGCCCGGATCTCCCGCAAGTGGTTCCGGGTCCGTGACACCTACGGCGTGGAGGTGGCCGACGGTGCCGACGCGGGGCTGCTGCTGGCGGTGGCGGCCTGTGTGGACCACCTGACGGAGGAGGACTGACCCCGGGCGGTCGGGGCGGGCCGGGCCGAACGGGCCCGTCCCGTGCCGGTCAGACGATGATGTGCGGCAGGAAGCGGGCGCCCTGGTGGGTGATCGGGCTGTCGTCCGTCTCGCGGATGCCGAGGCCCGCCGCCTCGCCGTCGATCACCCAGGTGCCGAGGACCGGGCGGTTGCCGTCGAAGTCGGGCAGCGGGTGGTACTGCTGGTAGCAGTGGCCCTCGGCGCCGTAGCGGTCCGGGTCGCCGGCCCAGGCGGCGAGCCGGGTCTCGCCGCCGTCGGGCCCGACGATCCGGATGCCGGCGCCCTCCCGGCCGAGCAGCGGCTTGGCCGCGTACCCGGGCCCGCCCGGGTCGGCGAGTTCGCGCGGGCCGTCCAGGTAGGCGGGCAGCAGGTTGGGGTGGCCGGGGTGGAGCTCCCAGAGCACCGCCAGCAGCGCCTTGTTGGAGAGCAGCATCTTCCAGGCCGGCTCGATCCAGAGCGTGGAGCCGGTGCCGCCGCCGTGGTCGATGACGTCCAGCAGCTGCGCGCCGAACTCGTCCTCGGCCAGCCACTCCCACGGGTAGAGCTTGAACGCCGAGCGGATGAAGCGGTGTTCGAGGTCGACGAAGCGGCCGGAGAGGCCGTCCCAGCCGATGCCCTCCATGGCGATGCCGACCGTGTCGAGGCCGGCCTGCTCGGCGCACTCCTGGAGGTAGAGGGTGGTCATCCAGTCCTCGCCCTCGGTGTCGCCGCGCGAGTGGGCGAAGTGCACCGGGCCGGGCGGCAGCAGGTGCTTCTGGCGGGCCCAGGAGGCGACCAGCCGCTCGTGCAGCGAGTTCCACTGGTCGGCGGCGGGGAAGCGCTCCTCCAGCCAGAACCACTGCGGGCCGGCCGCCTCGATCAGCGAGGTCGGGGTGTCGGCGTTGTACTCGAACAGCTTGGCCGGACCGGTGCCGTCGTAGGCGAGGTCGAACCGCCCGTAGACGGCCGGCTGTTCGGCGCGTCGCCGCCAGGACTCGGCGACGGCCGCCGCGAGCCGGGGGTCGGTGATCCCGTAGTCGGCGAACCGGCCGGTGCGGACCACGTGGTCGGCGGCGGCCAGGCACAGCTCGTGCAGTTCCTCGACCACCTCCTCCAGCGCCTCCACCTCGGGCAGCGAGAACTCGTAGTACGCGCTCTCGTCCCAGTAGGCGTGCGGGCCGCCCTGGTTGCAGGGGTCGGAGCACATGGCGTAGATCAGGCCCTGGCCCTCGACGGTGGCCAGCCAGTCGGGGCGCGGGTCGATGGTGCGGCGGCGCATCGCGGTCAGCCCCCGCCCGAGCCGCTGGAGCCGGACGGGCAGCCGAAACCGCCGCGCTTGGTGGCGGCCTGGTCGAAGGTGCCGCCGATCGCGGTGGTGCTGCCGGAGCCGCAGTAGTACCAGCGGCCGGCGGCGGCCGTCGTGGTGCCGCCCGCGCACGCGTGGCTGTCCAGCACCTTGAGCGTCGACGGGTCGACGCAGCGGCTCGGCGCGGAGCCACCGCTGCCGGAGGAGCAGCCGGACAGGGCCAGGGCGAGGGTGCCGACCATGCCGAGGGTGACGAAGCCCGACCGGCGCCGGGCGTCCTGGCCCGGGCTGCCGGGTCCGGGGGCTGGGGTGGGTGACTGCGACGGCGTCATGGCGCCCGATGGTACGCGTGGGCCCGGATGGTACGCGTGGGCCCGGATGGTACGGGAGGGGCCCCGGATTCCTGTTCGGCCACGGGGCCGGTGGGATATGTTTTGCCGATCCTTGACCGTCGGACCGGGCCGTAGCCGGACCCGGCGGGATTCAGTGAGCGGACACGGGGGACGGACACACCCATGAACGACATCCTGCACGGCCTCGGTGCGGCGGCCGCCTTCGGCGCCGTCGGTGTGGTGCTGCTGCTCCTCGGCATCGGCCTGGTGGACGTGCTGACGCCGGGCCGGCTCGGTCACCAGATCTGGGTCGAGCGCAACCGCAACGCCGCCGTGGTGCTCAGCTCCGCGCTGCTCGGCATCGGCGGCATCGTCTTCACCGCGATCATGTACACCTACGCGGACTTCGGCAAGGGCCTCGTCTCCACGGCCTGCTTCGGTCTGCTCGGTCTGGTGCTGATGGCCGTCGCGTTCTGGGCGGTGGACATCCTGACGCCCGGCAAGCTCGGCGCGATCCTGGTCGACCCCGAGCCGCACCCGGCGGTCTGGGTCACGGCCAGCTGCAACGTCGCGGTGGCGGCGATCGTGGCGGCCGCGATCGCCTGAACCGCCGTCGGGGCCCGCGCCGTCGCCGTGTCGGCTCCGAGACGTCGCGCGGGCCCCGGCCCGGCGTGTTACGCGGGCCCCCGGCCGGGGTGCGCGTCCCCGCCGAGGACGTGCTCGCGACCCCAGGCGCCCAGCGGTGCCAGCGCCGCGTTCAGCCGCGCCCCGACCGCCGTCAGCGAGTACTCGACGCGCGGCGGCACCTCCTCGTACGACTCGCGGTGCACGATCCCGTCGGCCTCCAGCTCGCGCAGATGGGCGGCGAGCACCTTCTCGGTGATCCCCGGCACCAGGCGGCGCAGCTCCCCGAACCGGCAGCCCGGCCGCTCGTCCAGCGCCCAGAGGATCAGTACCTTCCACTTGCCGCCGATCACGTCCATCGCCGCGTCGATCCCACAGACGTGCCCGCCCGGCCTCGGCACCGTTGCCATGCCCCACCCCTCCGACCTCGTCGCTCACCCCAGGGTAACCACCCACTTCGAGGTGCGTACTTGTCCGCCGGCGGCCCCGGCGACGAGCCTGATCGACATGGCACAGAACAGCGTTGACTCCGTTTCGAAGACCTCCCTCACCCTGCTCGGGCTCGGCGCGATGGGCGCCGCGCTGGCCCGGACCTGGCTTGCCGCCGGGCATCCGCTGACCGTCTGGAACCGCACCGCCGTCCGGGCCGAACCGCTCGCCGTCCAGGGCGCCACCGTCGCCGCCACCCCCGCGGAAGCGGTCGCGGCCAACCGGCTGGTGGTCGTCTGCCTGCTCGACGACGACTCCGTCGAGGAGGCGTTGGACGGCGTCGACCTGGCCGGCCGGGACGTGGTCAACCTCGTCACCAGCACGCCCGGACAGGCCCGCGCCCGCGCCGCCTGGGCCCATGAGCGCGGCGCCCGCTACCTGGACGGCGGGATCATGGCCGTCCCGCCGATGATCGGCGTCGAGGCGGCCGGCCCGTACGTCTTCTACAGCGGCTCGCGCGCGCTGTTCGACGAGCACGGCGACACCCTGGCCGTCCCGGCCGGCACCCGCTTCGTCGGGGAGGACGCCGGCTTCGCCGCCCTGTACGACGTGGCGCTGCTGAGTGCCATGTACGGCATGTTCGCCGGGGTGGCGCACGCCTTCGCGCTGATCGGCAAGGAGACGGTCGCCCCGGGCGACCTCGCCCCGCTGCTGACCTCCTGGCTCCACGCGATGGCCGGCTCGGTGACGCGGACCGCCGCGCAGTTGGAGGCCGGCGACTACACGCTGGGTGTGGTCTCCAGCCTCGCCATGCAGGTCGCCGGCACCCCCACCTTCCTGCGCACCGCGGCGGAGCAGGGCGTCAGCGCCGAGCTGCTCGCCCCGTACTTCGAGCTGATGGCGCGGCGGCTCGCGGAGGGGGCCGGCGTGGAGGACCTGACCGGCGTGGTCGACCTGCTGCGGCGCTAGGCCGTGGTGGGAATCCCGTGCCCGGCAAGGGGGTTGACAGGACGACACTGCTGACGCGGGGAAGTGGGACAGCATGGAACTCGGAGTTGCGCCGCACCGCCTCTGGCCGAGGGACGTCGGGGACCTCGACGCCGTGCTGGGCACCGCGCAGGAGGCGGAGCGGCTCGGGTTCGACCACCTGATCGCCGGCAGCCACGTGCTCCGCACCGAGACCGGCCTCTCGCACGACCCGCTGGTGCTGCTCTCCGCCGTCGCCGGCGCCACCTCGCGGATCCGGCTGGTGACGAGCGTGCTGATCCTGCCGCTCCACAACCCGGTGCTCCTCGCCCACCAGAGCGCCACACTGGACCGGCTCTCCGGCGGCCGGTTCACCCTCGGCGTCGGGACGGGGTGGGACGCCGGGGAGTTCGAGGCGGTCGGCGTGCCGTTCGCGGGCCGGGGCCGTCGGGCGGACGAACAGCTCGCGGTGGTCCGGGAGTTGTGGCGGGGCGAGGGGGACGTTCGGATCGCGGTGCCGCCGTTGCGCCCGTCCGGCCCCGCGGTCTGGGTCGGCGGCCAGGGGGACGCGGCGCTGCGCCGGGCCCTGCGGTTCGGCGAGGCCTGGCACGGCGCGGGGGTCGACCCGGCGGGCCTCACCGCCGTCCGGGCCCGGCTGGCCGTCCTCGGGGAGGAGACCGGACGGGACCCGGGCACGCTGGCGCTCACCGCCGGTGTCTTCCTCGTCCCGCCCGGCCACACCCCGGCCGGCCCGGTGCCCGGCACCCCGCTCGGCGGCGCCGCCGCGTCGGCGGAGAGCGTCCGGCACGCGCTCGGCGAGCTGGCCGAGGCCGGGCTGAGCTCCTGCTCCCTCTGGTTCCCGGTCACCGCGGGGGCGCTGCCCGACGCGCTGGCCTGGGCGGCGCGGGAGCTGCTGCCCCGGGGGTGATCCCTCGGGGCCGGGGCTCCCGGCCCCGAGGGATCGACGGGACGGGTGCTATCCGGCCGCGCGGTCGGCGGCGGGGCGGCGGCGCTGCACCGGGTCGGTGAGGGCGGGCGGCTGCCAGACGCCGTCCGGGTGGTAGATGTTCGCGCCGGGCGGGACGATGGCGTCGATCCGGTCGAGGGCGGCGTCGTCCAGGGAGAGGTCGGCGCCCTTGAGGGCCGCCGCCAGCTGCTCCCCGGTGCGCGGGCCGATGATCACCGAGGTGACGGCCGGGTGCGCCAACGGGAAGGCGAGGGCGAGTTCGGGCAGCGTGCGGCCGAGGTCGTCGGCGAGCGCGGTCAGCTCCTCGACCGCGTCCAGCTTGGCCGCGTTGACCGGCAGCGCCGGGTCGAAGCGGGCCGGGGTGAGGGCGGCCCGGCCGGTGCCGAGGTCGATCGGGCGGCCCTTGCGGTAGCGGCCGGTGAGGAAGCCGGAGGCGAGCGGACTCCAGGTCAGCGCGCCCATGCCGAGCCGCCGGACGGTCGGCAGGACGTCCCGCTCGATGCCCCGGGCGAGCAGCGAGTACGGCGGCTGCTCGGTGCGGAAGCGGGGCAGGCCGCGGCGTTCGGCGACGTGGTACGCCTCGACGATCTCCTCGGCGGGGAAGGTCGAGCAGCCGAAGGCGCGGATCTTGCCGGCCGTGACGAGGTCGCCGAGCGCGGAGAGGGTCTCCTCGATGTCGGTGGTGTGGTCGGGCCGGTGCACCTGGTAGAGGTCGATCCGGTCGGTGCGCAGCCGGCGCAGGCTCTCCTCCACCTCGCGGACGATCCAGCGCCGCGAGTTGCCGCCCCGGTTGCGGCCCTCGCCCATCGGGAAGTGCACCTTGGTGGCGAGGACGACGTCGTCGCGGGTGCCGCGGCTCTGCAGCGCCTTGCCGACGATCTCCTCGGACTCGCCCCCGGAGTACATGTCGGCGGTGTCCACGAAGTTGATGCCCTGGTCGAGGGCGGTGTGGATGATGCGGGCGCAGTCGTCGTGGTCGGGATTGCCGACCGCTCCGAACATCATGGTGCCGAGGCAGTAGGTGCTCACCTCGATGCCGGTGCCGCCGAGGACGCGGTAGCGCATGGTTCAGTCCCCCTTGTTCAGGATCCGTGCCGAGGTGACGACAGTAGGGGCTGGAGCGCACTCCAGGGCAAGGGGTGGCCGGGGTCGACGGCCCCCCTCGCGGGGGAGCGGGTTCCCCCGCGAGGGGGAGGTCCGGCCCGGCGGCCGGTGTGACCGTGGGGCCATGACGAAAGCGGCGGGCGGGCCGGCGGTACGGGCGGCGGACGACGGGGACCGGGTGGTGCCGGGTGCGGTGGAGCGCGGCGCGGTGGAGCGCGGCCCGGTGGGGTGGGGCGCGGTGGGGTGGGGCGCGGACGGTCGGGGGGTGGCCGTCTGGGGCGTCGCGTACGCGGGCTTCGGGCTCGGCTGCGCGGTGACGGGGGCGGCGCTGTTCGGCGCGGTCCGGCCGGGTTGGGCGGTCGCCGCGGTGGGCGCCGTCGCGGCGGTGACCGGGGCGGCCGCGGCGCGGGGAGGACGGCGCCGCCCGGCGCGGCCTCGGGTGCTGCGGCCGGTGCTGTGGACGCTCTGCGCCCTGACCGGAGCGGCGGCGTTCGGCCTGCTCATGGACGTCATCACGCTGGTCTTCGACCAGGACGTGGACAGTTGGCCGGCCGCGGTCCAGCACGCGCTGGCCGCGCTCGGCGCCGTCCTGCTGGCGGCCTGCGCCCGTACCGGCGGTCCGACCGTTCCGGAGGCCGACGCGGGAGCGCCCCCGGCTCCGTCGGCGGCCTCGGGTGCGGTCCAACTGGCCGCTCTCGCGGGGACGCTGGCGTTCGCGCCGTACATCGCGATGAAGCTGACCTGGGCCCTCGGCGGTACGTTCGCGGGCCTGAGCGGGGCGCGGATGCGGGCCCTCGCCGTGCGCAACGGCGCGTCCGGGCTCTGGCTCACCCTGGAGTCCTGGGGCGTGGACGCGACGGCGCTGCTGGCGGCGCTCGGGGTGTTCCTGCTCTGGGGTCTGGTCCGCCCGTGGGGCCAGGTGTTCCCCCGGTGGACCTGGTTGCTGCGCGGTCGTCGCGTCCCCCGCTGGCTGCCGCTCACCCCCGCGCTGCTCGGCGCGGCGACGCTCGCGCCGTACGGCGTCTTCGGCATCGGCTACCTGGCCCTCGCCGGCACGGGCGTGGTGACCGTGTCGCGCGGGGACTTCCCCACCGAGGCGGACGTGCTCCTGGTCGGCTGGACCGGCCTCGGGGCCTTCGCCGTCTTCGGCGTCGCCCTGGCCGCCGCCGCCCGCTCGTACTGGCACCGCACACGGTGACGCTCCCCGTCCTTTTGCGGAACCGGCAAGACGGCTTGCCGGCGAGGCGGGCCCTGTCGCAGCCTGGCGGCGGAGGTGATCGCCATGGTCGACGGGCAGCACGGCAACGGGGACGGCACGTCGGCGGCGTTCGCCGTCGATCGCGCACGGCCTGGTGGGTGAGGAGACCGAACAGGCCCGCACGGCCGCGAAGGTCCGGAGACCGAACCGCGGTGAACCCCCGTCCACTGGAACGGAGAACGTCATGAACCGCTCGCACCGCCCCGCACCCGGGGTCGTACCCGGCCCCGGTCACGGCCACGCCCACGGTCAGGACCGCGGGCACGCGCACCAGCACCAGCACGGGCACGACCACGAGGCCGGCGGCGATGTCGACTGGGACGCCCTCGCCACCCTGCTGGAGCGCGAGGCCGAACTGCGCGCCCCCGCCATCACCGAGGCGGCCCACTGGCTGCGGGAGTTGCTGAGCGGCAGCGCCACGAGCAACGGCAGTCCCACGAGCAACGGCAGTGCTGCTAGCAATGGCAGTCGTACCGCGAGCAATGGCAGGGGATCGGGCAACGGCAGTGGCACGAGCGAGGACAGCCGGCCGAGCGGCGGTGTCCGGCGCGTCCTGGACGTCGGCAGCGGGCCGGGCGTGATCGCGGGGCTGCTGGCCGAGGTCTTCCCGGACGCCGAGGTGGTCGCGGTCGACCAGTCCCCGGCCCTGCTGGAGCGGGCCCGGGTCCGCTCGGCCGGCCGCCTCACCACTCAGCAGGCCGACCTGCCGGGCGACTTCGCCGCGCTCGGCGCCGCAGACCTGATCTGGTCCGCCAACGCGATCCACCACCTCGGCGACCAGCAGGCGGCGCTGACCGCGCTGGCCGGCGCGCTGCGCCCGGGCGGTCTGCTGGCCGTCGCCGAGCGCGGACTGCCGCTGCGCTTCCTCCCCCGGGACATCGGCCTCGGCCGCCCCGGTCTCCAGGCCCGTCTGGACGCCGCCCTGGAGGACACCTTCGCCGAGATGCGCGCCGAAGTCCCGGACGCCGTCGACACGGTGGAGGACTGGCCCGCGCTGCTGGCTGCGGCCGGTCTCGCCCCCAGCGGTACGCGGACCTTCCTCACCGACCTGCCGGCGCCGCTCGACCGCACGGCCCGCGAGTACCTGCACACGCACCTGGCCCGCCAGCGCGGCCGGCTCGGCGAGGGCCTCGACGCCACCGACCGCGCGACCCTGGACGCACTGCTCGACCCCGAGGCTCCCACCGGCATCCTCGCCCGGCCGGACGCCTTCTACCTCACCGCCACGACCGTCCACACCGCCCGGGCGGCCGGCGCCGAGTGAGGCGGGGACGGGCTCCCGCCGCCGAGGGCCCGTGCTCACCGGTCCGGCTTGCGGTGGCGCCCGGTGCCCTTCCGGAACAGGGCCACCGGGGTGTCCGCCTGGGGGAACGTCGCCCCGGGGGGCCGGGGCCCGGCCGCCGCGCCGCCCGCCGGTGAGGCCTCGCCCACCACCGGCGCGGGGGAGGCGTCGGGCGGCCCGGAGCGGACGATCAGCGAGTACGCCTGCGCAAAGCCCTCCGCCACCGCGACCGGCTGCCACCCGAAGCCGTCCCACTCGACGACCAGGCGCGGCGCGTCCCGGAAGAGGTGCGACCCGCGGCGCGGTCCGGGTGCCAGGGTGATCGCGTCCCGCGTCCCGGGTGCCCGCCGGCGGCCCTCCCACCTGGCGTACCACTCCTCCAGCGGCTCGTCCTCGGCGTCCATCGCCGCCTCCCTCGGATCGGTCGGGAAGCGCCAGTCGCGCGGATGGCCCGAGGCCGGGGCGATGCCACGAACGGGTGAAACCCGCTGGTGACGGCGCCGGCTCAGATTCCGGCGGCGAGCTTCAGGGTGATCGCGCCGGCGATGATCGAGGCGAAGGAGATCAGCTTGGGGAGGGTGATCCGCTCCTTGTAGAGCACCGCGCCGAAGACCACGGTGCCGATCGAGCCGAGCCCGGTCCAGATCGTGTACCCGACGCTGACGTCGAGGGTCTTGAGCGCCTGGCTCAGGGTGAAGACGCCGGCCGCGGCGGCGACCAGGGTGAACACGGACGGCCAGAGCCGGGTGAAGCCCCGGGTGGCGTTGGTGCCGAGGGCGAAGGCGATTTCGAAGACGACGGCGATCGCGAGGAAGACCCAGGCCATGACGGACTGCTCCTGTGGGTGAGAGGGGTCGGTGTGTCGAACTGCGGTACCGGGCGGGGGCGGTTCAGGCCGAGGCCGCCTCCCGGCCGCCGAACCGGTCGGCGAGCTTGAGGCCGAGCACCCCGCCGATGATCAGCACGAAGGCGACCGCCTTTCCGGCGTTCATCGACTCGTGGAAGATCAGGGAGCCGAGGAGGACGGTGCCGACCGAGCCGATCCCGGTCCACACGGTGTAGCCGACGCCCACGTCGAGGGTCTTCAGCGCCAGGCTGAGGAAGAAGATCCCGCCGGCGGCGGCCGCGGCGCTGAGCAGTGACGGCCCCAGCACGGTGAAGCCGTGGGTCGCGTTGGTGGCGAGCGCGAAGACGACCTCGAAGACCGAGGCGATGAGCAGGTGGATCCAGGCCATGAGAACCCCCGGGGTCATAGTTGTTGTATGTATGTGCAAGTAGATCTCTGCTGGGCAAGAGCATGCATGTACAAGTAATCTGTGTCAACCACCCCGCCCGGCCAGGGAGCAGCCCATGTCCACCCGACCCAGTCCCACCGGCGAAGACGCGGACGCCCGGATGTGGAGCCGGCTGACCGCTCTGCACACGCACATCGAGAGCCGCCTGGCCACCGCCCTCCAGCGCCGGCACGGCCTCGGGCTCTCCGAGTACCGCGCCCTCGGCCTCCTCGCCGAAGCGCCCAAGGGGGAGCTGCGGATGCAGGACCTCGCCGCCGGCCTCGGCCTCAACCAGAGCTCCGTCACCCGGCTGGTCGCCCGCCTGCACGCCGCCGACTTCACCTACCGGGACTCCTGCCCGGACGACAAGCGCGGCGTCTACACCGTCCTCACCGCCACCGGCCGCGCCCGTCAGGAGGAGGCCCGGACCACCTACCGGGAGACGCTCACCGCGAGCCTCGACGAGGCCGCCAGCGACGCCCCCGACATCGCCACCGTCCTCACCGCGGCCCGCGACACCCTCGCCTGAACGCCGGTGCTGTGCCTCGTCACGCCGTCACCCCCGTGCGGCGGAGGGCGGCCGGTCCGATGTCCCGCTCGGCGTGACGGCGGCCCGGCGGTACGGTCGCGCCATGGCAGCTTCCACTCCTGACGTCGTCGTCGTGACCACGACCCACGACACCGAGGACAAGGCGCGCGCCCTGGCCGTCGCCGCGGTGCGCGCACGCCTGGCCGCGTGTGCGCAGGTCCACCCCGTCCGGTCGGTCTACTGGTGGGACGGCGAGGTGCGGGAGAGCGCCGAGTGGCGCGTCGACCTCAAGACCCGCGCCGAGCTGGTCGCCCGGCTGGCGGCCTTCCTCGCCGAGGAGCACGACTACGACACGCCCGAGGTCATCGCCGTCCCGGTGGTGGCCGGCAGCGCCGACTACCTGGCCTGGGTGGCCGCCGAGACCGCCGGTTCGGCCCGGCGCACCCCCTGACCGCACCCCCTGACCGCCCGCCCGGCTCTGCCGGGGGTCCGGACACCGGTACGGCGCACCCCCCTGACCGCCCGCCCGGCTCTGCCCGGGGGCCCGCTGCACCGGTGCGGCGCGGCCCCGCTGCCGGCCGGAGGCAGCGGGGCCGCGCCGTCGGGCCGCTGTCGCGGCCCGGTACGACTCGCCGTCAGGTCTGCTCGCCGCCGCCGAAGCGGGTGGTCCAGGCGGCCAGGTCCTCGTCGGTGATCTTGGCGAAGAGCACCGGCGGCACGGTGAACGCGGTGCCCGCCGGGACGAAGTCCAGCGTGCGCGCCTCCTCGGCACCCACCCAGGCGCGCGTCCGGGCCGGGGCGTCGTCGGCGAGCGCGAACGCCTCCCGCATGGCCTGCGCCGCGGCCGGGATGAACGGCTCGGAGACCACCGCGTACAGGTGGATCAGGTTCATCGCCGTCCGCAGGGTCAGCGCGGCGGCCTCGGGGTCGGTCTTCACCTGGAGCCAGGGCGCCTTCTCGTCCAGGTAGGCGTTTCCGGCGCTCCACAGCGTGCGCAGGCTCTGCGCGGCCTTGCGGAAGTTCAGCGCCTCCAGCTGGGCCTCGTACTCGGCCAGCAGCTCGACGATCTGCGCGCCCAGCCGCTCCTCCGCCTCGCCCGCCGTGTGACCGGCGGGGACGTCGTCGCCGAACCGCTTGCGGCTGAAGGTGAGCACGCGGTTCACGAAGTTGCCGAGGGTGTCGGCGAGGTCCTTGTTGACGACCGAGGCGAAGAGGTCCCAGGAGAAGCTGGAGTCGTCCGACTCGGGGGCGTGCGCCATCAGGAAGTAGCGCCAGTAGTCGGCCGGCAGCAGCTCCAGCGCGACGTCGGTGAAGATGCCCCGCTTCTGGCTGGTGGAGAACTTGCCGCCGTAGTACGTCAGCCAGTTGAAGGCCTTGACGTAGTCGACCTTCTTCCAGGGCTTGCGCGAGCCGAGGAGGGTGGCCGGGAACATCACCGTGTGAAACGGGACGTTGTCCTTGGCCATGAACTCCGTGTACCGGACGGTCTCGTCGGCCTCGTACCACCAGGACTTCCAGTCCCGGACCTCGCCGTCGGCCGCCGCGTCCGCCCACTCCTTGGTGGCGCCGATGTACTCGATCGGGGCGTCGAACCAGACGTAGAAGACCTTGCCCGCGGCCGCCAGCTCCGGCCACACATCGGCCGGCACCGGGACGCCCCACTCCAGGTCACGGGTGATCGCGCGGTCCTGCAGGCCCTCGGTCAGCCACTTGCGGGCGATCGAGGAGGCGAGGACGGGCCACTGGTCGCCGTGCGCGTCGACCCAGGCCTCGACCTGCTCGGTCAGCTTCGACTGGAGCAGGAAGAGGTGCTTCGTCTCCCGCACCTCCAGGTCGGAGCTGCCGCTGATCGCCGAGCGCGGCTCCAGCAGGTCCGTCGGGTCGAGCACCCGGGTGCAGTTCTCGCACTGGTCGCCGCGGGCCTTGTCGTAGCCGCAGTGCGGGCAGGTGCCGACGATGTACCGGTCCGGCAGGAACCGTCCGTCGGTGACCGAGTACACCTGGCGGATCGCCCGCTCCTCGATGAACCCGTTGGCGTGCAGCTCGCGGGCGATCTCCTGGGTGATCTCCCGGTTCTGCCGCGACGAGCTGCGCCCGAAGTGGTCGAACGACAGCCGGAACCCGTCGTAGACGGCCTTCTGCTGGTCGTGCGCCCGCGCGCAGAACTCCGCGACCGGCAGCCCGGCCTCCTGGGCGGCCAGCTCGGCCGGCGTCCCGTGCTCGTCGGTGGCGCAGATGTACAGCACCTCGTGCCCGCGCTGCCGCAGATAGCGGGAGTAGACGTCCGCCGGGAGCATGGACCCGACCATGTTGCCCAGGTGCTTGATCCCGTTGATGTACGGAAGGGCGCTGGTGATCAGGTGCCGAGCCATCCTCGGATGCTCCAATTTCTCCCGCACGCACCCCAGCCCGGAGTGCCGTGACAGGCGCAGGGTCTGGGGGCCGCAACGGAGTTCCGGCACGCGCGGCCGGACTCCGGGCTGCCACAGAGCGACGTTCCACTGTGGGCGTGCGCAGTGTATCGAAGCCGGGGCGGCCGCTTCTCGCCCATTTCGCCGGCCGGACGGCTGGTCGGCAGCTGATCGGACGGCTGGTCGGGCAGCCGGTCGGACAGCTGGTCGGGCGATCTCCGGGGCGACTCGCCCTCACCGCTCCGGCGGCCTCCGGTGGACCTGGACCACCGCGTACCGGCCGCCGGTGCGCCACCCGGCCCCGGTGGCGTCGAGCCGGGCGACGACCGCCGGCTCGACGCCCACGACCACCTCCGACTTGAGCGTCCGCAGCGCCGCGACGGACGACGGGAAGTGCTCCACCACGTCCGCGAACGGGGTGGTCGGCGGCCAGAGCCGGTCGCCCACCAGGCGCCGGTAGTTGAGGTCCCCCTTGAAGACCGTCAGCGCCGCACCGGCGAACTCCGCCCGGAGCTCGGCGGGCAGCTCGTGGAAGGTCAGCGGCGCACAGAAGAACGCGTGCGTGCGGACGGCGAGTTCGCCCGCGCCGAGCGCCCGCCACAGCCGCCGGCCGACCGCCGCCGCCCGGGGCGAGGGGGCCGCCCGCAGGCGCTCGACCGTGGCGAGCAGATCGGCCGTGGTGGCGTCCGAGACGAAGTACGGCCGGGGCTTCACGTACAGCACCACCTCGGCCGCCAGGCCCTCGGTGAGCAGGTGGTCGACCAGCACCAGGTCCGGCAGCAGCTCCCGGCCGGCGTTGTCCGCGACGACGCAGACCCGCCCGCCCCGGGCCCGCTCCAGCTCGGCCCAGAACAGCGCACCGTCGTCGACGACCAGGCCGGAGGCGGCTCCGTCGTCGTCCGTCGCCGTCATCCCGAAGCTGAGGTCCGCGCGGTTGCCCCACAGCGCGGACGCCAACAGGGCCTCCTCGCGCTGCCGTCGGGGCAGTTCGCCCAGCGGCTCCAGTGCCGCCAGCTCGTCGTCCACCGCGGGGCCGGCCAACTCGGCTGCCTTGAACGGGCCGAAGGGGTCGATGCCCCGCCACGCTCCGGGCCGGAACCAGCCGGTGGCGTCGAGCAGCCGGTGGTAGAACCAGTTCTCCGCCCACAGGAACGGCGCCTCGCCCCAGGGCCGGCCCCACAGGCCTTCGCCCCACGCCAGCCACCGCTCCCGGTCGTGCACGCCCTCGCCCGGCGGCTCCAGGACGCCCGTGGTGCTCTCCGTCAGCAGCCCCCGCACCGCGGCCCGCTGGGCGGGCCCGTACGGCAGCGCGTCCAGGACCTGCCGGACGAGCTCCGGGTGGCGTTCGTGGAACACGCTCCACGGGAAGGAGCCGGGGGCGGCACTGCGGATCACGGGTGCGGTCGGCACGTACGGCTCGTCTCTGTCGGTCGGTCGGCGTCGCCCGGTCCGGTCGGCGCGGTCCGGTCCGGGCCGGAAGGAGTGGTCCGGTCCGTCAGTGCCACCCGGTCCGGTGGGCGATCCAGGTCCGTCCGACCGCCGCCATCCGGGCCTGGTAGTCGCGCAGGTAGGGCACCCCGGGCGGGGCCGGGAGGCGGGAGTTGCGCTCCCAGTATCCGGCCTGGGCGACCGCGAACGAGGTGACCGCCTCCGGCGGGGCGTCACGCCAGGAGGCGGCGGTCCCGATCAGGGCCTCGGCCCGGCCGGGGGTGTGACCGGCCCGGATCAGCTGCGGGAGGAGGAAGGCCGGGTCGATCCAGGCGGCGCCCTGGTGGAGGTAGCTCCAGTCGACGGCGAGGGCCGTCCCGTCGCGCAGCAGCATGTTGTCGGCGCGCAGGTCCACGTGGAGGAGGCAGTCACCGCCGGAGTGGTCGAACCAGTCGCGCTCGACGGCCGCCAACCGCTCGATGTGGCGGGCCGACCAGGGGTCGAGCTCGGCCTGCTCCGCGCCGAGGACGCGCCAGCCGTGGAAGCGGTCCCCGAGAACGGCGGCCACGGTCGGGCCGTCGGGTACCGGGGAGGGGCTGAGTGTTTCGGGGAGCGCGTCGAGGAGCCCCAGCACCGCGGGCAGGTCGGGAGAGCCGGGCCCGAGGTCGGGGTGGCCTCCGGCGAGGTCCTCGAAGGCCATCAGCAGCCAGCCCCCGCCCTCCCAGGAGTCGATCATCCGGGGCGCGGGTACCCGGGGCCCGAAGCCGCGGTTGACGGTCGCCTCGGTGGCGTACGTGGGGTGGATCGGATGGTCGGTGGCGACACCCTTGAGGAACAGTGCCCGACCGTCGGCGAGCGCGGCCCGCACCGCGAGCCCCGGGCTGAACCCGGCCGTCTGCGTCGTCGCCGCGACCACGGGCGAGCCGAGCACCGATCGCACGGACTCCCGGACGGCGTGCGGGAGTCCGCTCCAGGAGGGCCGCACGGAGCTGGCGGAGAAGAGATCGTTCGAGGTCACAGCGGATTCCCAGCCTCGGGTGCTTCGGTCGGCCGAGCCTATTCCGGGCCCGGAACCGGTTCCACCGACTTCTCCGGGCCCGGCGGCGGCGGACGGCACGTCCGTCCGCCGCCGGGCCCCGCGGTCGCGCGGGCGACTCGGATCACCGTGGGGCACGGCCCGAGGACGGGGCGTTCAGAGGAGCTGGAAGGACCACTCCTGCTTCCAGCCGCCCTCGCAGCTCCACACCCCGAGCTGCTTGAAGTCGGAGTCGTGGGTGAGGCAGTCGTCGTCGGAGATCTGGATCCGGTACTTGCCGTTGCCCAGGCTGACGAACTGCCACTTCTGGTTGGAGGTGTTGCCCCAGGCCTGCTGCTCGGCGACGTACGTCTCGGGGTTCTCGGTGAGGTTGTAGCCGAGGTCGTTGACGATCCGGTAGCGGTCGCCGCCCAGCGGCTTGATGGTCCAGCGGGACCCCTTGTATCCCAGGATCCCGCCCACGATCGGCGCGCCCCAGCTCGCGGTCTCGTTGGGGGCGCTCGCGCCCAACCCGTTGGAGAGCTTCAGGAACAGCGGCCGTTCGGTCGGGACGCTCGCGCCGCCGCCGGTGGTCGGGGGCTTCGGGTCCTTCGGGTCGGTCGGAGTACCCGGTTCGGCCGGGGTGATCACGCCGCCGGACTGGGACTCCAGGACCCACTCCTGCTGCCAGCCCTGCTTGCAGGTCCACACGCCGAGCTGCTTGAAGTCGGCGTCGTGGGCGAGGCAGTCGTCGTCGGAGATCCGGATCTGGTACTTGCCGTTGCCGACTCCGACGAGCTCCCACTTCTGCCGGGAGGAGTTGCTCCACGGCTGGAGTTCGGCCATGTAGTTGCTGTTCTCGGTGAGTTCCAGCCCGTAGGAGCTGGTGATCCGGTAGCGGCCGCCGCCCACCGGGGTGAGCTTCCACTTGGACTCGTTGCCGCCCCGGATCCCGGGGACGACCGACGCGCCGGCGGAGCCGCCGACCGGGACGGCGCCCAGCCCGTTGGAGAGCTTCAGGTACACATCGGCGCCGTTGGCGGGTGTGGTCGGGGTGGTGGTCGGCGGGGTGCCGCCCCAGGCCCAGTTCTGGTTGGGCGCGTCCCGCCGGTCCTCGGAGCCGCAGGCCCAGGCCGCCACCGTGCTGCCGTTGGCGGTCCGGCCGCTGAAGTCGTCGACGCAGACGTCCTTGGACCGGTCGTCCTGGTCCGTCATGTGCCGAAAACCGCCGCTCGCCGACATGTTCCAGCGCTGACCGGGGATCTCCAGGCAGTCCCAGACCTGGAGCTTGGCCCCGTTCGCCGCGTTGTTGTCCGCCAGGTCCAGGCACTTGCCGTTGGCCGCCCGGAGTTTGTACCCGTTGTAGGTCCACTTCTGGGCGTCGCCGCCGTTGCACTCCCACATCTGCACGGGGGTGCCGTTCGCGGTGCCGTTGCCGCTGACGTCCAGGCAGGCGTGGTTGCCGGCGCTGGAGTCGGGGGTCAGGCTGCCGGTCCGGCTGCCGTAGCCGGACCGCGCGGGGAAGTGGATGGTGCGCACGTCGCCGTCGCACTTGTAGGGCCGCGCGGTGCCCATCCGGCAGGTCCACGGCTCCTTCTTGACGGTGTCGCCGTCGTTGCCGACGAACGCCCAGTTCATGTAGCCGCCGTCGCCCCGGTTACGGAAGGTCGAGTCCCCCTGGAAGACCCAGATCCGGAACTTGTCGTAGCCGGAGGGCTCCTTCTTCTCCTTGTCCAGAAAATGGTTGAGCTTGTAGGTGGTGTCGAGCAGCACCCCCCTCATATCGGCCTTGTGCTCGTTCGTGAACCATTCGGTGTCGTAGAGGTCGGTGCCCACGGTCTTGAACACCATGACGTTGAACCCCGGAAACTTCTGGCTCAACTTCGTCGCGGTGTTCTGGGTGAACTCCGCGTTGTCCAGTTTGTTGAGGTTGGCGGCACTGTGCATGAGCTTGATCGTGTCGAAGGCGGAGCTGATCAACGAGCTCATGCAGTTGCCGCCACCAGGCACGGCCGGGGTCCCGCAGGTCTTGTCCACGGGGCCCGCCGCCGGCGCGGCCTGGGCCTGCGCCGTCAGGCCGGAGGTCAGGGCGACCGCGGCGACCCCGCAGGCGAGGGCGCGTTTGAGGCGGGACAGGGGTTTCATGTCAGAAGCATCTTTCGGCTCGGCTCGGCGACATCTTTCTTGTCGTCAGAGACGGACGATAGGGCCGCGAATTCGTCGTCCCGGGATTCCTGACGCCATCCATACGGCGCGGCCGGAAAGTTTGACGCCCATTCGCGTGCGACGGATTCCGCCGGGCCGCGCCGAAGCGGTCGGACCCGCCCGGCCGGCGCCCGCGCGCCGGCCGGTGGCCGGTGGGCACGGGGCCGGCCGACGGCTGCCCACCGCGTCCCCCGGGGGCGGGCCACGGGGGGACGGCCCGGCGGGCCGGGAGAGCGGGTCCCGCCCGTCCGCGGCCGCTAAATCAGAGGTGAACGATCGGTCCGCGGCCCTACCATTCAGGCCCATTGGCGGCGAGGCAGCCGTTTCGCGCCGGAGAGGGAATCCCCGTGACTGAGGTAATCGCAGTGATCGGCCTTGCTGAGCACGCCGTGTCGGCCGCCATGGCCCGCGTCCTGCCGGCTGAGCTGTCCGGGCGAGACCCTCTCGTCCGACCCTCCGAGCACGCCGACTTCCAGTCGAACGCCGCCCTGTCGCTGGCCAAGCGGGCCGGGCTCCCGCCGCAGGCCCTGGCGCGGGAACTCCTGGGCGAGCTGGACGGCGGGGTGATCTCGGCGACGCTGTCCGGCCCCGGGTTCCTCAATCTGACGGTGGCGGACTCGCGGCTCTGGGGGCAGGTCGAGGCCCGGCTGGCGGGCGAGCGGCTGGGCGTCGGCGTCCCGCTGGCCGGCACGCGCACCGTCATCGACTACTCGGCGCCGAACATCGCCAAGGAGATGCACGTCGGCCACCTGCGGACGACCGTGATCGGTGACTCGCTGGTCCGGCTGCTGACCTTCCTCGGCGGCGAGGTCGTGCGGCAGAACCACCTGGGCGACTGGGGGACCCAGTTCGGCATGCTGATCCAGTACATCGACGAGCACCCCGACGTGCGGTGGCGCGGTGGCGACACGGGTGCCGACGCCGGCGCGCAGGTCTCCGTGCTCGACGGTCTGTACCGGGCGGCACGGCAGGAGTTCGACGCCGACCCGGAGTTCGTCGAGCGGGCCCGGCGGCGGGTGGTGGCCCTGCAGGGCGGCGACGAGTCCACGCTGACGGTGTGGCGGGAGCTGGTCGCGGTGTCCGCCCGGGCGTTCCAGCAGCTCTACGACCGGCTCGGAGTCCTGCTCACCGAGCAGGACTCCGCCAGCGAGTCGACGTACAACCCGTTCCTGGACGAGGTCGTCGGGGAACTGGTCGAGGCCGGCATCGCGGTCGACAGCGACGGCGCGCTGTGCGTGTTCTTCGACGACGTCACCGGCCCGGACGGTGAGCCGGTGCCGCTGATCGTCCGCAAGAAGGACGGCGGCTACGGCTACGCGGCCACCGACCTGGCCACCCTGCGCCACCGGATCCGGACGCTCGAAGCGGACCGGATCCTGTACGTCGTCGACGCCCGGCAGTCCCTGCACTTCCGGATGGTCTTCGCCACCGCCCGCCGGGCCGGCTGGCTCACCGACGAGGTCGAGGCCGTCCATGTGCCGTTCGGCACGGTGATGGGGCCCGGCGGTACTCCGTTCAAGACCCGCTCCGGCGGCACGGTGCGGCTCGCGGAGCTGCTGGACGCGGCGGTCGAGGGGGCGCGGGAGGCGATCGCCGAGAAGCCGCACGACCTGACCGGCGAGGCGCTGGAGGACGTGATCCGGGCGGCCGGGATCGGCGCGGTCAAGTACGCCGACCTGTCGACCTCCCGCGCGAAGAACTACGTCTTCGACATCGCGCAGATGGTCTCGCTCCAGGGCGACACCGGCGTCTACCTGCAGTACGCCCACGCCCGGGTCCGGAGCATCCTGCGCAAGGCCCCGCAGGAGGCGCTCGACCGGCCGGTCGACACCTCGCTGCCGCTGCACCCCGCGGAGCGCGCGCTGATCCTCCTGCTGGACGGGTTCGACGCCACCGTGCGCGAAATGGCCCAGGAGCTGGAGCCGCACCGGCTCTGCGGGTACCTGTTCTCGCTGGCGAAGGCCTTCACCGAGTTCTACGGTGCCTGCCCGGTCCTCAAGGCGGAGGCGGCCGCGATGCGGGCGAACCGGGTGGCCCTGTGCCGGCTGACCGCGCGGACCCTGGCCCAGGGCCTGGACCTGCTCGGCCTCCAGGCCCCGGCCCGGATGTAGCAGATGGTTACCCCGGTGGGCGGGACTATGCGCCTACCGGGGTCTCGCGCAGGGTCCTCTTTAAGCGTGCGCAGCGCCGCGACGGGCGAGGGAAGTGCCCGACGGCCTCCGCGAACGACGTGGTCGGCGGCCCAAGCCGGTCGCCGACCAGGTGCCCTTGACGATCGTGAGTGCCGCGCCGGTGAACTCCCCCGAGAGGTCGACCTTGGGCACCTGCACCTCAGAGGGTCCGGCCATGTCGTGACTCACGGACGAAGCAATCGAACTTCGTAACGCTCAAATCCGTCCTCCGCCCCCGTGTGGGAGAACCCGGCCTTGGCCAGCACGAGGCCAGAGGCCGAGTTGTCCGGGTGGTGTTTGGCCCGCACGACCGGAAGGCGCAAAGCACCGAAGGCCAGGGCCAGGAGACGGGTTGCCGCCTCGGTGGCGTAGCCCTGGCCCCAGGCGTTCGGTCGCAGGATGTAGCTCAGCGTGCCGGCACCATGGGCTATGCCCAGCTTGGCGATGCCGACCAGGTCGCTGGCGGCTTCAATGCCGAGGATGAAGTGCGTCCGAGGAGACAGTCCGGCCGCTACCACGGCCCGGCTGACGTAGATCCTGGCTTCATCCTCACTCATTGGGCCCCGGGCCAGATACCTGACCGACGCGGGACTGTAGATCCGCTGGAGAGCCTGCTCGTCCCCGGCCCGCAGTTCCCGCAGCCGGATCACATGCTCACCGCCGCCAAAGTGTCACCGAGGTCGGCGGCGGTCGGCCGATCAGCCGGCCCGGAGAGCAGCACGGGACGGAGCACGTCCTGAAGCTCCGGCCATGGCGTCGCCGGGGCAAGAGGCAGTTTCCCCGTGGCGATGGCGTCGCGCAGCCCATCGGGTCCGGCCTCTTTCCGGTCGATTCCGGCCGCCTGGTAATCGAGCGGCCAATCGCCGGTCGCGCAGGTCCAGAGCACTCCCGACAGGGCATACACCTCTGCGGCCGGTGACGTCTTGACCGGCTGCGACCCGGCGGAGATCCAGGCGGCCAGCTCCGGTGCCATCAGATGCACCATGGCCCCCTGGAAGGAGGTCCAGGGCGTTGTCCCCTCGTGCCATGACCAGGCGAAGTCGATCAGCTTCACCTCGCTCTCGGTGTGGATGCCGTGCGACGGCTGCAAATCGCCGTGTACCCAGCTGGCGGCGTGGAGGCCGGCGACCGCGCGACATAGATCGACTGCTCCGGCGAGCGCGATCGGACGGCCGGCGGCCCCTTCTCGGGCGGCTCGGAAGACCTCCCAGGTAGATCGCCCAGCCAGCCACGGCGTGACGAACCAAACGGCCTCACCAGCTCGGCCTGCCGTGACCGTGTAGCCGGAGAGCTGATCCAGAACCGACGCCTCTCGCGCTGTCACCTCGGCGACCTCCCCTGTCCCGAGCTTGATGGCGACAGCGGCCATGGGGCCGGTGGCTTTCCAGACGGCAGAGCCGCGTCGGTCGGTGATCTCCTTCAGCTCGACCGGCCCGCAAACAGCTTCCGCGGCTTTCACCGCTTCCGGGGGACAGGAAGCGAACTCGCCCATGCTCGTACTGCCTTCCACTCACAGGGGGTGTGCTCGAACACGTCGAGCCCATCGTCTTCGGCAGCGGCCAGTGCCGCAGCGAGATCGGGCGTGTCCTTCAGGAACTTCGGGTCTCGTGGGCGGACGGATGCCCGCACTGGCAGGAACGAGAACGGGGCCGGCGAAATGCTCTGGCCGAAGCGGTCCCGCTCCTGTACGCCCCTGGCGAACTTGCCGAACATCACTCCAACTGGCCCGTACAGGTTCTTGAGCGCCCAGTGTGGCCAGGTCATCAGCTCGCGGTGGTCAGCGTCAGTGGTTTGGCCGAGGATGACGATGTTCTCGCAGGTGAGGACACCGTTTGTTCTGCGTGCCAGGGGTCGGACCCACTCCGCAGCCTGAACCCCGGCGTGGAACAACTCGGTCTCGACGGCGTACAGGTGGGCGCCGGGAGCGATCTCGTATACGGTCCAGCCGGTCATGCCACGAGCCTGGGAGGGTTCGAGGAACGGGCAGTGCTCGGCCAGCGCGTTGACGTAGTCGGTCACGTTGACGCTACGCGGATTCTCTGACCTGGCCTCGATGAGGCGGAGCGCCCCGGCGGTAGGCCGGGGCGCTCCGCCCGTTGGGGCGGTGATCACCGGGTGGTCTTCTCCGGCACCACATCATCGCCGTCACCGGGGCCGGGCTTGGGGCCGCAGTCCCACTCGGCCACCACGGTGCCGGTCTCCCGGTACTGCGCCAGGGCTTCGGTGTTGAGAGTGCCGTCGGCGTTCGTGAACCAGATCTCGGGGAGCGGCCCGTACGCCTCCTCGTACGCCTTCACCCAGGCGATGTGGCCGTGGCCGGCCCACGCGATGTGGGACAGCTCCTGCCCGGCGTGCGCGATGGTGAACTCGCGGTGTGCCTGGGTGTTCTGGGCGAGCACGTGCCACGTGGCGTCAATCGCCAGGGAGAACATCTCGGGCGCGGTCTGCCCAGCGTCGAACCGCTGGCCGGCGATCCTGAAGAACCTGCCCAACTCGACCAGCTCGGGGCTGGACTCGATAGTGGTGCTCATCCACTTCCTCCAACAGGTTGGTGGTGCCGCATCCGGCCGGACAGCCGGTATCGGCCTAGACGCTCGGTGATGTCTTCGACGCTAGGGAGAGCGACCAGCGGCCCTCTACGAAGTTGCGACTAGTTGCGAGTCGGTCACCCAATGGCGTCAATGGCGGCCGTGATCACCGCACGAGCGTTCGCTCCGTAGACGGCCATCCGGGACAGCTCGGTGAAGGTCTGGGCGTACAGGGCCATTTCGTGGGGTTGCGTCAGCCGCAGGTGGCCGGAGACCAGCTCGACGGAGGTCTGGGCGTCATCGAACATGTAGAAGTCTTCGGCCGGCGACCGGCTGCGGCCGTGCTGCAACGGGATCACGCCGAAGCTCACGTTCCCGAGCATGCTGATCGTGATCAGGTGCCCGAGCTGCCCCGCCATCGCGTCGGTGTCGCAGACGCTGCCTCGAAGGACCGACTCCTCAACGACAAGCGCGAACGTCCGAGTTCCGGAGAACAGCATGCGCTGGCGCTCCATGCGGGCATGGACAGCGGCTTCGACATCGTCCACGGTCACGCGAGCGCGCTGAACGGCCTGGAGTACAGCAGTGGTGTAGGCCCGCGTCTGGAGCATCCCTGGAATGACCCTGCTGGCGTAGACACGGAACATCCGAGCCCGCTCGTAGAGCGAGTAGACCGCTTCCTGGGCCGGGCGGAGTCCCGCACGCTCCATGCGTCGCCATTCGACGTACATGGACTCGATGGCGCGGGACGCCGTGATCAGGGCCTCGGCCTGGTCGTCGGCTCCGCAGGCGCGGCACCAGGCCCGAATGTCAGCGTCGGTCGGGGCCGCCTGCCCGCTCAGCAGTCTGGAGGTTTTGGACGGGTGCCAGCCACACCGGGCAGACAGCTCTCGGCCGGTGATTCCCGAAGCCTTGAGCACGTCTTCGAGACGTTCCGCGAGTGCCTTCCGGGCAGCGACAACGCTTGATGACGGCGAATACGACATGATGGGCTGGCTGTCGGGGGTGCAGTAGTGACGGAGTGAGGTTCAGACGTTGTACTTCTCGTGTGGCGTCGCGCCGGCCCATACCGCCTCGAACGCCTCGGCACACAACTGCACCGCGGCCGGGTCCTCACTCAGCTCGCCTCCCAATGAGTCGCCGTCACCCGAGAAGTGACCCCAGCGGACGAGCCGGCCGTCGAACAGCCAGAAGTCGTTGCCGGGCAAGGCGAGGTCCGAGGCGTTGCGCCGGGGCAGCCACCGGACCTCTTCACCCGCTGCCACGTTGGGGAACGTGACGTCGTACTCGTAGCGGATGTAGTCGCTCACCGGCTCAGACACGATGCGAGCCCGGCGAATCGCCACACCCCGGCCCGTCGCCTCGGCGATCACGTCCAGCCATGGCCGCCACCATGAGTCGCGGTCGCTGGGATCGAGCCGGTGCCCCGCCTTCCAGGCGATGAAGGCGGGGTCGTCCTGCATGTAGCCGTCGCGCATCTCCAAGTGGACGGCCGAGCGCTGAGTTTTCCTCAGCAGATCGTCAATCTTCGCCGCGCTCAGCGACATCCAGTGCCTCCCTCAAGGCCCGTGCCAGCCGCACGGGCACCCGGACCACGGTCTCGTGGTCGGGAATGTTACCCACCGTCAGGCACTCGGCTTCGGTGTCTGCGTCGATCTTCCAGCCCTGGATGACGAGGTCAAAGGTGTCCTCATCGACCCACACGGTCGGAGAATCGCCATCCGGGGAGTTGGGGTCCTTCGCGATGAACCGTAGCGACACGGTGCCCTCCAAGGATCGTGGGTTGCGAGATCTTGCGCAGTTCCCACCCATGGTGGCTCTGCGAGAGCCGGGCTGTCCGGGGTTCGAGCAACTTGACCCGTGAGGAGCAACGACAACGACGTTGACCGAACGGGTGGTCCTTGTCCGTGCGGGAGTTCGCCTGTCCGGTGGCCCCTTGCGCCTCGCAAGGGGCCACCGGGATGGCTCGTCAGGCGACGAAGTGGTCGAACTCGCCGGCCTTCACCCCGAGGAGGAAGGCCTCCCACTTGCGGTGGGTGGTGCGGACGATGATGTCGCCGGTGTCGGGGTCGCGGATCTCGACCATGTCGTCGGCGGTGCGGACTTCGAGGCACTGGTTGCTGTTCCCGCTGTACGAGGACTTCTGCCAGTCCTGCATGGTTACCAACCCTTCAGATCCATGTACGTGGCCCGGTGGTCCCTTGCATGTGGCAAGGGCAGCCGGAACGATTCGGTTAAGCGGTGAAGTGGTCGAACTCGCCGCGCTTGACGCCTTCGAGCCAGAGGGCGAACTTCCTGGGCGTGGTGACGACGATCGAGTCGGGGGCGTCGGACTCGCGGATCTCGATCAGCCCAGCACCGTTGGTGGAGACCTCCACGGAGTTGCCGCCGTCCTGACTGCTGCTGGTCGACTTCTGCCAGTCGGTCACGCTCATCAGCCTCTCAGATCAGTGGACTTGGACCGGCTGCCCCTTGCGCGTCGCAAGGGGCAGCCGGAACGATTCGTCTAGGCGCCGTGGTGATCGAACTCGCCGGCCCGGATGTCGTGCAGGAAGGCCGCCCACCTACGTGGGGTGGTGCGGATGATGACGTCGGGGGTGTCAGATTCTCGTATCTCGACCATGCCGTCGACGGCGCGTACTTCGATGCACTCGTTGGCCTCCCCGCTCAGTGATGACTTCTGCCAGTCGACCATGCCTTGCTAGCCTTTCAGATTCGTCATTATCTGATGAATGAACGCGCGGGATTCCTCGGGTGTGAGCGCCTTTTCGGCCGTCTCCGAATTGATGCCCCGGTAGGTCTCTAGATCCGCTGTGGAGTGGACGAAATGTGGGCCTTGACTGAGGTCGATCTGGACGATATCCAGCTCCGGAACGGCTCCCGTGGCGAAATATAGGCTCTCGCCGGATCCTGGGAACGTGTCCACGTCGAATGGAATCGCGCGGATCTCGACCCCGGGGCGCTCGGAGTCCTCCAGCAGGCTCCCGAGCTGGTCGCGCAGGACATCCGGGCCGCCGAACTGCATGCGCAGGGCAGCCTCGTGGATGAAGGCGGTGTAGGGCTTGAGCGTGAGGACCTGCTGGCGCTCGACGCGAAATGCCGTGCGGGTGTTGACCTCGTGCCGGGGCGGCGGTGGACGGAGTCGGGCGAAAACCGCCGACGCGTAGCGACTGGTCTGGAGAAGGCCTGGGATGAAGGTCGTGTGCAGGATGGTGAGCGATTCGGCGTGATGCTCCATCTCGGCAATGTCGATGATCCCACTGGGAACTCTTCCTTGGAAGCTGTCCCACCAGTATTTGCGGCGATCATTGGTCATGGCGACGAGTGCGGCGACCAGATCGGAGTTCATGCACTTGCTGGCGATCGCCCAGGAGTGCAGACGGTCGGCGCTGATGCCCGACTTGCCGTTCTCCATCTGTGAAATTTTGGGCACATCGGTGCCAAGAGCTGCCGCCATGGCCTTGGGGGTCATGCCCGCGTGCTCGCGCATCTTTCGCAGCTCGATGCCGAGGCGTTGCTGGCGCACGGTTGGTGACAAGCGTGGTGGCATGCCGATCTCCCCTCGGTCGGAGCTTCCGGTGAAGTCTGCCGCTCCCGTGCCAGAGGGTCCACCCGAACGGACGCCTGCCAGGGGCGGGTCCCTCGGTGGGGTGAATATGTACCGACGCAGTAGCAAATCTTCTACCGCGACTCTAGCGTCGTTCCCACAAAGCTTGCTGACGTATCGCCAGACATCTCGAAGTGCACCCTGGATGGAACGGGCGCAGGCTGCCGACGCCTGTCCTCGTTCCATCGTCGGCGGGGGTAGGCCACGAGTGGATGGGCCCGTCATCAATGCCCTCACCTCAACTGGACTGGAGACAGTCGATGTTGCTCCCGCTCCTTCGCCCGGTCGACTCCGACCCGGCCGTCGAGTTCAGGCTCGACCTCTTCCCGCCGGCCCTGCCGGAGATCGTCGGGGCGCTCCGCCGCCTCCTGCGCGATACCCTCCGCAGCCTCCGCCTCGACCCCGAGGCCCCCTGCCTGATCCTCTCCGAGCTGGTCACCAACGCCCTGCTCCACGGCGACGGCCCGCCGACCGTCGTGCTCGAACTCCGTTGCGGCAGGCTCTACATCGCCGTCTCGGACGCCTCCGCTGCCCCCGTCGTCCGCCCGGCTCCGGACGACTCCCGTACAAGCGGACGGGGGCTTGACCTGGTGGGCGCGCTTGCCGATGAGTGGGGTGTGAAACCTATCGGGCCGTACGGCAAAGCGGTGTGGGCCACGATCACGGTCGGCGGCTGATGAGCGCCGTCCTGCTCGCCGTCCTGCTGCTCTCGGTGCTCTTCGTCGGCGTCGTGGCCCAGCTCGTCGCGAGCCGTCAGCCGCGGGAAAGGCGCTCCGCCAGGCGGGACTTGGCCGCCGGCCACTCGTCCGCCAGCATCGAGAAGTAGGCGCTGTCGCGCCAGACTCCGTTGGCCCGCAGCTTCTCCCGGCGGTGAATGCCCTCGTACTGGGCTCCCAGTCGCAGGATCGCGTTGCGGGAGCGGTCGTTGAGCGCGTCCGTCTTCCAGAACACCCGGCCCATGCCCAGGTCCTCGAAGGCGTGGACGAGCAGCAGCAGCTTGGCCTCCGTGTTGATCGCCGTCCGCCAGGCCGACCGGGCGTACCAGGTGCCGCCGATCTCGACGAGTTCGTTGGCGGCGTCGAAGGCGTAGAACCCGGTGATCCCGACGGCCCGCCCGCTCGCGAGGTCGATCACGGCGAACTTCACGGCGGTGCCGGCCGTCACCTCGGCCAGGCGGATGTCGAGGATCTCGCCCAGCTCCTCCTCCGTCGTCGGCGGGTGGAACGGGATCCAGCGCCAGACGTCCGGGTCGGGGCCGACGGTGGCCCACAGGTCGGACGCATGGTCCCGGCTCAGCGGCTCCAGGCGGACGTGGCGGCCGGTCAGGGTCACGGGGGCAGGCAGCTTCGCAGTCATGATCCAGAAAGTAGCCAAACTCTGCACTAGATGCAAGAGATTATTGCACTAGTGCAGAGTGAAGAGGTCAAGAGGAAGGCCCTGCGGGACGCAGCGTCCCGCAGGGCCTCACATGCTCAGGCTCAGACGAACGAGTTGATCTGGATCGTCTCGTACCGGCCGGGGCCGACGCCGATGGCGGAGATCGGGGCGCCCGACATCTCCTCCAGCGCCTTCACGTAGGCCTGCGCGTTCTTCGGCAGGTCGGCGAAGGTCTGGGCCTTGCTGAGGTCCTCGGTCCAGCCCGGCAGCGTCTCGTAGATCGGCTTGGCGTGGTGGAAGTCGGACTGGTTGTACGGGAGCTCCTCGACGCGCTTGCCGTCGATCTCGTACGCGACGCAGACCGGGATCTGCTCCCAGCCGGTCAGCACGTCCAGCTTGGTGAGGAAGAAGTCGGTCAGGCCGTTGACCCGGGTCGCGTAGCGCGCGATCACGGCGTCGAACCAGCCGCAGCGCCGGTCACGGCCGGTGGTCACACCGCGCTCGCCGCCGATCCGGCGCAGCGCCTCGCCGTCGGCGTCCAGCAGCTCGGTCGGGAACGGGCCCGAGCCGACGCGGGTGGTGTACGCCTTCAGGATGCCGATGACCCGGTCGATCTTGGTCGGGCCGATGCCGGCGCCGGTGCAGGCGCCACCGGCGGTCGGGTTCGACGAGGTCACGAAGGGGTACGTGCCGTGGTCGACGTCCAGCAGGGTGCCCTGGCCGCCCTCCAGGAGGACGACCTTGTTGGCCTTCAGCGCTTCGTCGAGCACCAGGGTGGTGTCGGCCAGGAACGGCTTGATCTTCTCCGCGTAGCCGAGGTACTCCTCCAGGACCAGCTCGGCGGGGATGGCGCGGCGGTTGTACAGCTTGACCAGCAGCTGGTTCTTGTCGTGCAGCGCCGCTTCGATCTTCTGCTGCAGGATCGACTCGTCGAAGAGGTCCTGGACCCGGATGCCGACGCGGTTGATCTTGTCCGCGTAGGTCGGGCCGATGCCGCGGCCGGTGGTGCCGATCCGGCGCTTGCCGAGGAAGCGCTCGGTGACCTTGTCCAGGGTGCGGTGGTACGGCGTGATCAGGTGGGCGTTGCCCGAGATCAGCAGCTTGGAGGTGTCGATGCCGCGCTCGTTGAGCCCGCTGAGCTCGGAGAGCAGCACGCCCGGGTCGATGACGACGCCGTTGCCGATCACCGGCGTCACATTCGGGCTGAGGATGCCGGAAGGGAGCAGGTGCAGGGCATACTTCTGGTCGCCGATGACCACCGTGTGACCGGCGTTGTTGCCGCCCTGGTAGCGAACGACGTAGTCGACGGAGCCGCCGAGGAGGTCGGTCGCCTTCCCCTTGCCCTCGTCCCCCCACTGAGCGCCCACGAGCACGAGTGCCGGCACAGGCGTACACCCCTTCCGGTTGGGGCATCCTGCGAAAGCCGCAGTCTGCCCCGAGATAGACGAAGCCCCTGGCGCAATAGCGCAAGGGGCTCTTGCACCGAGAGATTACCTGAGGAAGGACCGGTCGTGTCGTCCCTGTCCACGCCCGCGAGCGGCGGCCCCGAACCGCTCCTCCTGCTCCTTGACCCGGCGGCCCGGCAGACCGACGGCGAGTCGGTGCGGATCGCCAGGGACGTCCTGTGCGGAGGGACGGACGCCAAGGTGGCCTATCCGGAGAGCCCTTCCGAACTCGACCGGGTGCTTTCGCACCGGGGTCGGCGCCGACCGGTGGTGATCGGCTCCGACCTGGCGATGCAGCGGGTGCTCCAAGCCCTCTACCGGCAGCGTGAGCTGGGTGCGGACCCGGTGGGCATGGTTCCGGTGGGGCGCTCGGACGAGCTGGTGGCGGCCCGTGCGCTCGGCGTGCCGGGCGAGCCGGTGCCGGCCGCGCGGGCGGTGCTCGCGGGGGTGCCGCGCAAGCTGGACCTGCTGGTGGACGACGGTGGTGGAGTGGCGCTCGGCGGGGTCCGGATCTCCGGCGGCGGGTCGCGCCGGACGGTGAGCCGTACGGGTGGCTGGCGTTCGCTATGGGCGAAACTGGCTGCGGCCGAGCAGGGGACCTCACTCACGATCGAGCCCGGCAGGGGCGAGCACAGTGCCCGGCTCCGGGTCGAGGCGGACGGCCGGCTGCTCGCGGACGTCCACGAGCCGGTCCGGGTGGTCGAGGTGACCCTGCCGGGCGGGGACGCGGTCGGTGCGGGGGTGATGGAGATCGTGGTCCGCGCGCCCGGCGCACTCGTGCGCGCCCGGGCGGCGACCGTCTCGGTGACCGGGCGCGGGTTCGACTACGAGGCGGACGGTCACCCGGTGGGTCCGGTCCGGGTCCGGACCTGGACGGTCCACCCGGGAGCCTGGGGGCTCCTGCTCCCGGCCGGCTGAGCAGCGGGGCACGCCATCCGGCGCCCGGGGCCGGAGCCCGGAGCACGCGCCCGGCGCCGAGCGCCGGTCCGGATCGAGCCCGAGGCCGGGCCACACCCCCGCCGAGACCCCGGCGCAGCCCCGGCTGCACCCGTCACACGCAGTCCGGGCCCTCCGCGCCCCCTCCGCCGCCCCTGTCGGCCCCTCGGGTGAGCAGGCTCACGTTGCCCGCCGTTCACCCCGGTGTCGTCTGTGTACGGAATGCGCCAACGGGCGCGAACCACAAGGCCAAGCGCCCCTCCGCCGAATTCCGCCACCCCGAAATCCGCCCCTGGTAAGGGGTTTTGTCTACGCGCGTTGCCGAGCGATCGCCCAACAATCCCGGCCTCCCCGGTTCCGGAAGCCTGTGCCAACTGCCCTAGACTCGAAGGCGTGCCACGTGGTGACGGAAGACTCAACCACGATCTTCTTCCCGGTGAGAAAGGCCCCCAGGACGCTTGCGGCGTCTTCGGTGTCTGGGCTCCCGGCGAGGAGGTCGCCAAGCTCACGTTCTTCGGCCTTTACGCCCTGCAGCACCGCGGTCAGGAATCCGCGGGCATCGCAGTGAGCAACGGCTCCCAGATTCTCGTCTTCAAGGACATGGGACTCGTCTCCCAGGTCTTCGACGAGGCCTCCCTGGGGTCGTTGCACGGGCATATCGCCGTCGGACACGCCCGCTACTCGACCACCGGTTCCTCGGTCTGGGAGAACGCCCAGCCGACCTTCCGCGCGACCGTTCACGGTTCGCTGGCCCTCGGGCACAACGGAAACCTGGTGAACACCGCCGAACTGGCGGAGATGGTCGCCCAACTGCCCGGGGAGGAGCACGTCTCCCGCTCGGGCCGCTCGGCCGCGACCAACGACACCGACCTGGTGACCGCCCTGCTCGCAGGCCATCCGGACCTCTCCATCGAGGAGACGGCCAAGCTGGTCCTGCCCAAGGTCAAGGGCGCGTTCTCGCTGGTCTTCATGGACGAGCACACGCTCTACGCCGCCCGCGACCCGCAGGGCATCCGCCCGCTGGTGCTCGGCCGGCTGGAGCGCGGCTGGGTCGTCGCCTCCGAGACGGCGGCCCTGGACATCTGCGGCGCCTCCTTCATCCGTGAGGTCGAGCCGGGCGAGCTCATCGCCATCGACGAGAACGGCATGCGGACCTCCCGCTTCGCCGAGGCCAAGCCCAAGGGCTGCGTCTTCGAGTACGTCTACCTGGCCCGCCCCGACACCTCCATCGCCGGTCGCAACGTGCACCTCTCCCGCGTGGAGATGGGCCGCAGGCTGGCCGCCGAGGCGCCCGCCGACGCGGACCTGGTGATAGCGACGCCGGAGTCCGGCACCCCGGCCGCCATCGGCTACGCCGAGGCCAGCGGCATCCCGTACGGCTCGGGCCTGGTGAAGAACGCCTATGTGGGCCGCACCTTCATCCAGCCCAGCCAGACCATCCGCCAGCTCGGCATCCGGCTGAAGCTCAACCCGCTGCGCGAGGTCATCCAGGGCAAGCGCCTGGTGGTCGTGGACGACTCGATCGTCCGCGGCAACACCCAGCGCGCCCTGGTGAAGATGCTCCGGGAGGCCGGCGCCGCCGAGGTCCACATCCGGATCTCGTCGCCGCCGGTGAAGTGGCCGTGCTTCTTCGGCATCGACTTCGCGACCCGCGCGGAGCTGATCGCCAACGGCATGACCATCGAGGAGATCGGCCGCACGCTCGGTGCCGACTCGCTCTCCTACATCTCGATCGACGGCATGATCGAGGCCACCAAGCAGCCGAAGGACCGGCTCTGCCGGGCCTGCTTCGACGGTGAGTACCCGATGGAGCTGCCCGACCCGGCGCTGCTCGGAAAGCTCCTGCTGGAGGCCGAGATCAAGGGCGGCCAGCAGCCGCCGGCGATCCGCGGCAAGCCGACCAGCGGCAGCGACCTGGACGGCGTCCAGTCCCTGCTCGGCGGAGCGGGCGCGGCCGACGCCCTGCGCCGCCCGTAACGACCCGACGGTGGGGTCCCGGAACCCCGGGACCCCACCGCTGTTCCAACCCCCACTGACCCGAAAGGGCCGCACCGCAGTGACCACGAACCAGAACGGCGCCACCTACGCCGCCGCCGGCGTCGACATCGAGGCGGGCGACCGCGCCGTCGAGCTCATGAAGCAGTGGGTGAAGAAGGCGAGCCGCCCCGAGGTGGTGGGCGGCATCGGCGGCTTCGCCGGGCTCTTCGACGCGTCCGCCTTCAAGCGCTACGAGCGGCCGCTGCTGGCCTCGGCCACCGACGGCGTGGGGACGAAGGTCGCCATCGCCGCCGCCATGGACAAGCACGACACGATCGGCCACGACCTGGTCGGCATGGTCGTGGACGACCTGGTGGTCTGCGGCGCCGAGCCGCTGTTCATGACCGACTACATCTGCGTCGGCAAGGTCGTGCCGGAGCGGGTCGCCGCGATCGTCAAGGGCATCGCGGAGGGCTGCGCGCTGGCCGGCTGCGCCCTCGTCGGCGGCGAGACCGCCGAGCACCCGGGCCTGCTCGGCCCGGACGAGTACGACGTCGCGGGCGCCGGTACCGGCGTGGTCGAGGCGGACGCCCTGCTGGGCGCCGAGCGCGTCCGCGCGGGTGACGTGGTGATCGCGATGGCCGCCTCCGGCCTGCACTCCAACGGCTACTCGCTGGTGCGCCACGTGCTGCTGAACGAGGCCGGCTGGAAGCTGGACCGCAAGGTCGAGGAGTTCGGCCGCACGCTCGGCGAGGAGCTGCTGGAGCCGACCAGGATCTACTCGCTGGACTGCCTGGCGCTCACCCGGGCCACCGAGGTCCACGCCTTCTCGCACGTCACCGGCGGCGGTCTGGCGGCCAACCTGGCGCGGGTCGTCCCGGAGGGCCTGCACGCCCGCCTGGACCGCGGCACCTGGACCCCGCTGCCGGTCTTCCAGACCGTCGCCGAGGTCGGCAAGGTGGCGACCCTGGAGATCGAGAAGACGCTGAACATGGGTGTCGGCATGGTCGCGGTCGTCCCGCCGCACTCGGTGGACGTCGTGCTGTCGATCCTGGAGGACCGCGGCGTCGAGTCCTGGCTGCTCGGCGACATCGTCGAGCGCTCCGGCGAGCACGAGGGCGGCGCGGCGCTCTACAACGCCTACGAGGGCTTCACGGCCGGCTGAGCCGGTCCACCGGCCCGAGCGAACGGCCCCCTCCGGCGCAGACCGCCGGAGGGGGCCGTTCGCGTCCGCGGAGGCCGCGCAGGAGCGGGGGAGCACGTCGGGCGGCAGCGGAGACCCGGCAGGCCGGTGAACGGGCGCACGGGGACGCGCGGCCCGTCGGCCGTCTCCAGTCCGTCCCGGGAACGCCGAAAACCGGCCCGGGCGCTCTGGGCGCTCGGGCCGGTCAGGCCAGACTGTGACTACGCGCGGCGGCGGGCCTGCGAAGGCCCGGTACCCGACGTGCTGTCATCGTCCTCGTCGTCGTCGGCGTAACGAGCCGCGTATTCCGCGTAGGGGTCGTCGTCCTCTTCTTCCTCGATCGGCTCAGGCTCGATCGAGGCGGTAGAGGGCGATACGCCCAGCTCGTTGGACAGACGATTGGCGTCGAACCCGCCGCTGTTGTACTTCAGCTCGCGGGCGACCTTCGTCTGCTTGGCCTTGGCCCGGCCGCGCCCCATGGGTCGACCCCCTCAACGATGGGGCTCACGGCCCCGAGTCTGACACGTGTTCATGATCAAGAGCGGCCTGCCCGAATGGGGAGAACCGTCCCTTGGAGCATTAACGGTACCTGTTTCTGCCGCTGGACGGTACGTCGTCGGTGTGACGTGGCGCGCACCGGCCGCACCCAAGACCAGGTCTTCCCAGGTCACGGGAGGTTTTGCGGCAGTTTGCACGCTGTCCGGAGGTAGTTGAGGTCCGTTGTTCCGGGATCGATTATCCCCCCAAGGGGGGTGATGGATCACCCGATCGGGCGCAGAAGTGAGAATCCGGTTCCACATTGTGATGCGTGGGGGGCGAGCCGGCCCCGGCCCCCGCCGACGGGCCGGGAGGTGTGCCCCGGCCCGTCGGCGGGCCGGAAAGGGGAGGGCCGCCCCCCGGTGCGCCACGGATCCCGCGACGCACCGGGGAGCGGCCCCGGCCGCGCGGAGGTCAGCCCCGGCGGGCGGCCGGCAGCAGCACCGAGCGGAGCGCGCTGATCTCGCGCATGCGCTTCTCGGCGAGCCGGTCGGCGGCGACGGCGGGCGGGACGCCGTCGGAGGCCGCCCGGGTGAAGATCTCCAGGGTGGTGTCGAAGATCCGGGTGGCCTTGTTCTTGGCCCGCTCGAAGTTGAAGCCCTCGATCTCGTCGGCGACCTGGATCACGCCGCCGGAGTTCACCAGGTAGTCCGGCGCGTAGAGGATGCCGCGGTCGGCGAGGTCCTTCTCGACGCCGGGGTGGGCGAGCTGGTTGTTGGCCGCACCGCACACGACGGAGGTGCCGAACTCGCCGAGGGTGCCCACGGTGGCGTCGGTGAGGGCGCCGCCGAGGGCGCAGGGGGCGTAGACGTCCAGCTTGCTCTGGAGCAGGGCGGCGCTGTCGGCCACCACCTCGACCTCCGGGTGGGCGGCGCGCACGCGGTTCACGGCGGCCTCGGAGACGTCGGTGATGACGACGGTGGCGCCGTCCGCGACCAGGTGGCCGACCAGGTAGTGGCCGACCTTGCCGACGCCGGCCACGCCGACCCGCTTGCCGCGCAGGGTGGGCTGGCCCCAGCGGGCCTGGGCGCTGGCGCGCATGCCCTGGAAGACGCCGAAGGCGGTGAGGATCGAGGAGTCGCCGGCGCCGCCGTTCTCGGGCGAACGGCCGGTCACGAACTCGGTCTCGCGGGCGATGACGTCCATGTCCTGGACGTAGGTGCCGACGTCGCAGGCGGTGATGTAGCGCCCGCGCAGGGACTCGACGAAGCGGCCGTAGGCCCGCAGCATCGCCTCGTTCTTGGCCTTGTTCGGGTCACCGATGATGACGGCCTTGCCGCCACCGAGGTCGAGCCCGGCCAGCGCGTTCTTGTACGACATGCCGCGCGAGAGGTTCAGCGCGTCCTCCAGGGCCGCCTCCTCGGAGGCGTACGGGAAGAAGCGGGTGCCGCCGAGGGCCGGGCCCAGGGCGGTGGAGTGGATGGCGATGATCGCCTTGAGGCCGGAGCCGCGGTCGTGGCAGAGGACGACCTGCTCGTGGCCGTCGCCGGGGGCGGCGCCGTCCTGTTCGGTACGGAAGATCCTGCTGAGCACTCCGGGTGCGGGGTACGCGGCGGACGTGGTCTGTACGTCGGTCACTGTGGTGACTCCAGTATCCGAGGCCCGCTGCTGTGGTGCGGGCGCCTAAGGCGAAGCGTAGTCGCGCGGGCGTCCCCGATCTGCCCTCTTGTACGAGCTTGCGCGGGTTGTCCGCGCACTGAGACGGGGGTGTGCGGAGTGCGTTCGCGAACGGCTCCCGGCCGAAGCCCTCCCGGGCGGGGGCCGGTGCGTGCGACGATGCAGAACGTGACCGTCGTGCGCACGTCCGTACTGCCGCCCTACGCCGCCCACCTGCGGGTCTACGAGCCGCTGGCCGCCTACCCGGAGGCCGAGCGGGCCCGCTGGCAGGCCTACGCCGCGGCGCACGGGCCGGACGCGGCCGAGGCGGGCCGGCCGGTGGCGGCGGCGGCGCTGGAGGAGCAGCGGGCGGCACTGGCGGAGCTGGTCGGCCGCACTCCCCGGGCACTGCCGGAGCGGGAGAGCGAGCGGGCCTTCGTGCGGTCGGTGGACGGGGTGCTCTACATCTGCCCCTGGGCGACCAGGTTGCGCACCTGGCAGGCGCTGGACGAGTTGCGGGCGGCGGCGCCGGTGGCGCTGCTGGACACCGCGCTGCCGCCGGCCACCCGGGCGGCCGCGGAGGCGGACCGGGAGCGCTGGCGGACCGAGCACCCGGACGCCCGGCCGTGGATCGTGACCAGCCGGTGGGAGGTGCCGGTGCGCTGGTTCCTGCCGTTCGGGGAGGAGGACCGCTGCTTCGTGCCCGCCGCGGCGGGCGACGCGACGGCGGCGGGTACGGGTACGGGTGCGGGTGCGGGCGTGGGCGGTGCCGGCGGTGCCGTCGGGGAGCCGGACCGGGGGGAGAAGGGGGAGCAGGCCGCGCTGTTCTACCTGACGCCGATGGCGCAGGCACGCCGCCGGGTGGCCCGGGCCTACCGGGCGCTGCGCGAGGCCGTGCCGGAGGGGGACCTGGTGCGCGGGGCGGAGCTGGTGGGACGGTGGCTGGAGGAGTTCCACCCGCGGTCGCTGGTGGAACTGGACTACGGGGGGCTGGTGCACCTGCTGGGGCCCGAGCAGCTGTTGGCGGACCGTTCGGCGGGGGAGCTGGAGGACGGCCTGCGCGCGCTGCGGGCCGGCGAGGCGGCGGAGGCGCTGCGGGTGTACGAGGAGCTGACGGTGCGCTGGCGGCGGGTGCTGGCGCTGCGGTACGCGAACTGAGCCCGGGGGAGGGGCACGGAGAGTCGCCGGGGGAGATGGCGGCGGGGTCTTCGCGGGCCCGGCCGACGGGGCGTCAGCGCTGGTGGGGCGGGGTGTCGGTGGTACTTGTAAGACTGTAAGAGTCCTACGGTCCGAGCCGTATGACCAAGGTCCTGGTTCGGGTCAATACCTGTCGAACGTGACACTACTCACCGTTGACGCGAACTAACCCCTATGTGCAAAAATGGGACAACCAGCCCAACTTCACGTGAGCGTGCCCACTTTTGGGTGGTTCTGGAGTCGATGCGTGCTTTGCGGGAAAACGGCAGGTCTGGTCCGCGCGTAACCGGATGTCACTATAAGGTGACTGCCCGTTATGGGGTGGTCCATCGCCATCCGTCAGCCTTGAACCCGTGAGGGGTCAATTTTGGCGGTTTGGTCGATAGGGCTGGACGGATGGTGTAGTTGTAGACACCAGGACAAGCCGTTCGTCCTATAACCGACTCGGCCCGTCTATGCCATTTCGGGCATCGCGGGCCAAGGTGCAGAATTTGAAGGATAGAACCGCCCTGGTTCGGTTCTCCCGAGGAGGCCGCTCATGACCGCTCGTACCCCTGATGCTGAACCCCTGCTGACGCCGGCAGAGGTCGCCACCATGTTCCGCGTGGACCCGAAGACGGTTACCCGCTGGGCCAAGGCAGGCAAGCTGACGTCCATTCGCACGCTTGGCGGGCACCGTCGTTACCGCGAGGCGGAGGTGCGCGCTCTGCTGGCCGGTATTCCCGCCCAGCGAACCGAGGCCTGATAGGCCGAAGGCTCTTTCAAAGGGGCCGCTTACCGGACTCCGCCGGGTCCGGTAAGCGGCCCCTTTGCATGCCCGCACGCATGTCCGCCCGCACTCTCTCCCGGACTCCCTCCCGCACTCCCGAGATCATGCCGGTCGTCCGGAATGTTGAACTCCGGATAACGATTTGAGGCGCCTGGGACGGGGGGGATATACAGTTCATAGCTGTGCAATTTTACATATTAAATTGGTGCCCCCTGGGAGGGGGTGCGATGTGCCCGATCTCGGGAAAAGATAAGTGACGACGATCACGTGAGCCGTTGCTTGTGGTCTAGACCTAGTCCGGGGTAGCGGCGTCCCGGGCAAACGCGAGAGGCCCGGAACCAAACGGTTCCGGGCCTCTCGGCTACGGCGATCCTGACGGGACTTGAACCCGCGACCTCCACCTTGACAGGGTGGCGAGCTAACCAACTGCTCCACAGGACCAGACTGTTCTGCCTTGTTCACCCGCTTGCCGCGCTGCGAACAAGACAGACTCTAGCCCATGGTGGGCCCCCAGGTCGAACTGGATCCTGAGGGCCCCGCCCAGCTCAGAGCGTGGCCCTGGCGGCCTCCATCGCCTTCATGATCCGCTTCTCCGAGACCGGGGTCGGCGTCCCCAGCGACTGGGCGAAGAAACTGACCCGCAGCTCCTCGATCATCCAGCGGATCGCCAGGACCTCCGGGGACGGCAGCTGCCCGGCCGGCACGGCCGCCAGCAGCTCCCCGTACTCCTGCTGCACCTGCTGCACCTTCAGCAGCTGCTGGGCGTCCCGCTGCGGGTGGTTGGGCAGCGCCTCCAGCCGGCGGTCCACCGCCAGCAGGTAGCGCTTGAGGTCCGGCAGCCGCCGCCAGCCCGTCTCGGTGACGAAGCCCGGGTGCACCAGCGAGGCCAGGTGCAGCCGGATGTCGTTCACCGCGGTCAGCAGCACCGGGCTGCTCACCGCCTTCAGCCGGGTCGAGGCCTTGTGGAAGGCGATCAGCGCGGTGGCGGTCTTCAGCGTGGTGTCCGCCGAGAGGTCGTAGAGGTCGGACCGGACCTTCTCGTGCAGCTTGCCGAAGGCCGCCTCGTCCCAGGCCGGCCCGCCGGCCGAGGTCATCAGCCGGTCGGTGGCGCAGGCCACCACGTCCTCGAACAGGGCCGGGACCGAGCCGTGCGGGTTGTACGAGAGCGCGAGCTTCGCCTGGTTGCCCAGCCGGCCCTGGATCGACTTGGCCGGCGAGTTGGTGGTCAGCATCAGCAGCCGCCGGGTGCCCTCCCACATCGCCTGGGCCTGCGCCTGCGGGGTGTCGAAGAGCTTGATCCCGACCGCGTCCCGCTCGTCCACCAGCGCCGGGTAGGCGCGCAGCGAGTGGCCGCGCGAGCGCTGCTCGAAGGTGCGCTGGAGCACCGGCAGCGAGGCCGGCCAGGCGGTCAGCCCGGACTGCTCGATGCCCTGGCCCGAGGCGGCCGAGGAGAGCGTCTCCTTGAGCTTGGGCTTCAGCTGGAGCCGGAGGTCCTCCAGGTCCTTGGACTCGGCGAGCTTCTTGCGGCCGTCCACCACCCGGAAGGTGACCCTGAGGTGGTCCGGTACCCGCTCGTCGTCCCAGGCCTCCGGCGGGACGGTGATCGCCGTCAGCCGCTTGAGGATGTGCTCCAGGGTGGGCAGCAGGGGCTCCTGGCGGTCCCTCACCTGGCGCAGGGCGGCCTTGGCGAAGTCCGGGGCCGGGACGAAGTTGCGGCGGATCGCCTTGGGCAGCGCCCGGATGTAGGCGGTGACCAGCTCCTCGCGCAGGCCGGGGATCTGCCAGTCGAAGCCCTCGGCGGTGACCTGGTTGAGCACCGGCAGCGGGATGTGGACGGTCACGCCGTCCGCGTCGCTGCCCGGTTCGAACTGGTAGGTGAGCTTGAAGCGGAGCTTGCCCTGCTGCCAGTAGTCCGGGTAGTCGGCCTCGGTGACGCCGCCCGCCGAGTCGTTGATCAGCATCGACTTCTCGAAGTTGAGCAGGTCCGGCTGGTCGTGCCGGGCCTTCTTCCACCAGGAGTCGAAGTGCCGGGTGGAGACGACGTCGTCGGGCAGCCGGCTGTCGTAGAAGTCGAACAGGGTCTGGTCGTCGACCATGATGTCCCGGCGGCGGGCCCGGTTCTCCAGCTCCTCGACCTCGCTGAGCAGCTTGCGGTTCTCGGCGAAGAAGAGGTGGTGGGTCTCCCAGTCGCCCTCCACCAGCGCGTTGCGGATGAACAGCTCGCGGCAGAGCTCCGCGTCGATCCGGCCGTAGTTGACCTTGCGCTGGGCGACGATCGGCATCCCGTAGAGGGTCACCTTCTCGTAGGCCAGCACCGCGCCGGCCTTCTTCTCCCAGTGCGGCTCGCTGTAGCTGCGCTTGATCAGGTGGCCGGCCAGCGGCTCGACCCACTCCGGCTCGATCTTCGCGTTGATCCGGGCCCAGAGCCGGGACGTCTCGACCAGCTCGGCGGACATCACCCAGCGCGGCGGCTTCTTGAACAGGCCGGAGCCGGGGAAGACCGCGAACCGGGCCCCGCGGGCGCCGCCGTACTCGCGCTTCTCGACGTCGTAGAGGCCGAGGTGCGAGAGCAGGCCGGCCAGCAGCGACTGGTGGATCCGGTCGGCGTCCGGCTCGGCGTCCGGATGGGGCTCCTCGATCGTGACGCCGAGCTGTTTGGCGACCGTGCGGAGCTGGGAGTAGATGTCCTGCCACTCCCGTATCCGCAGGTAGTTGAGGAACTCGGCCTTGCACATCCGGCGGAAGGCCGAGGAGGAGAGCTCCTTCTGCTGCTCCCGTACGTAGCGCCACATGGCCAGGTAGGAGAGGAAGTCGGAGGTCTCGGACTGGAAGCGGCGGTGCCGGTCGTCGGCGGCCTGGCGCTTCTCGGTGGGGCGCTCGCGCGGGTCCTGGATGGAGAGCGCGGCGGCGATCACCATGACGTCGCGGACACAGCCGTTCTTGTCGGCCTCCAGGACCATCCTGGCCATCCGCGGGTCCACCGGGAGCTGGGCCAGCTGCCGGCCGAGCGGGGTGAGGCGCTTGCGGACGTCCTTCTCCTCCGGGTCCAGCGCGCCGAGCTCGTGCAGGAGGTTGACGCCGTCCTTGATGTTGCGGGAGTCCGGCGGGTCCAGGAACGGGAAGGCGGCGATGTCGCCGAGGCCGGCGGCGGTCATCTGGAGGATGACCGAGGCCAGGTTGGTGCGCAGGATCTCGGCGTCGGTGAACTCGGGGCGGGAGAGGAAGTCCTCCTCCGAGTACAGCCGGATGCAGATGCCGTCCGAGGTACGGCCGCAGCGGCCCTTGCGCTGGTTGGCGCTGGCCTGGCTGATCGCCTCGATCGGCAGCCGCTGCACCTTGGTCCGGTGGCTGTAGCGGGAGATCCGGGCGGTGCCCGGGTCGATCACGTACTTGATGCCCGGGACGGTGAGGCTGGTCTCGGCGACGTTGGTCGCCAGCACGATCCGGCGGGAGCTGGAGCGCTGGAACACCTTGTGCTGCTCGGCCGAACTCAGCCGGGCGTAGAGCGGCAGGACCTCGGTGAACCTCAGCTTCAGCTTGTTGAGGGCGTCGGCGGTGTCGCGGATCTCGCGCTCGCCGGAGAGGAAGACCAGGATGTCGCCGGGGCCCTCGGCCTGGAGCTCCTCGGCGGCCTCGCAGATCGCCTGGATCTGGTCGCGGTCCCGGTCGGCGTCGCTGGGCCCGTTGTCGCCGTCCGGGTCGTCGGCGTCCTCGACGATCGGCCGGTACCGGACCTCGACCGGGTAGGTGCGGCCGGACACCTCGACGATCGGGGCGTCGCCGAAGTGGTGGGCGAAGCGCTCGGGGTCGATGGTCGCCGAGGTGATGACGACCTTGAGGTCCGGGCGGCGGGGCAGCAGCTGCTTGATGTACCCGAGGATGAAGTCGATGTTGAGGCTGCGCTCGTGCGCCTCGTCGATGATCAGGGTGTCGTACTGGCGCAGCTCGCGGTCGGTCTGGATCTCGGCGAGCAGGATGCCGTCGGTCATCAGCTTGACCAGGGTGTCCGGGCCGACCTGGTCGGTGAACCGGACCTTCCAGCCGACCGCCTCGCCGAGCGGCGTGCGCAGCTCCTCGGCGACGCGCTCGGCCACCGTACGGGCGGCGATCCGGCGGGGCTGGGTGTGCCCGACCAGGCCGCGGACCCCGCGGCCCAGCTCCAGACAGATCTTGGGGATCTGGGTGGTCTTGCCGGAGCCGGTCTCGCCCGCCACGATCACCACCTGGTGGTCGCGGATCGCGGCGAGGATCTCGTCCTTCTTCTGGCTGACCGGCAGCTCGGCGGGATAGCTGATCTCGGGGACGGCGGCACGGCGCTGCGCGACCAGCAGCTCGGCGCGCTCGATGTCGCCGGCGATCTCGGCGGCGACCTTCTGCCGGGCCTCGGGCTTGCGGACCCGCCGGGCGCCCTCCAGCCGGCGTCCGATCCGCACCTGGTCGCGCAGGGTCAGTTCGGGCAGACGGGCGGCCAGGTCGCCGATACCGGGGCCGCCGCCCTCCGTGGACGCGTCGGCGGACTGGACTGCGGGAGAACTCACTGCGGGCATCCCTCTAGGTTCGCAAGGAGATGCGTCGGCGCGCACCTCGGTTTTCGAGCCCCTCCAGTGTCACAGCCGCTGCCGGGGATGTGCGAACCCCGTCCGGGGCGGCGTTCCGGGAACCGCGACGGCCGGGGCAACGGTCCGGGGCCGGCGCGGGCTCTGGAGGGTGAGGGGGTGCTCATGGGAGCGCAGAAGACCGAGCGGGACGAGGAGTTCCGCGCGTTCATCGCCGGGGCCTGGACGCGGTTGCTGAGGACGGCGTACCTGCTGGCGGGGGACGCCCACGCGGCGGAGGACCTGGTCCAGCAGGCCCTGGAACGGGCGTACGTCGCCTGGGGCCGGGTCCGCGCCGCGGACGATCCGCACGCCTACGTCCGCCGGATCCTGGTCAACGAGCACGCCCGGCGGTTCCGGCGCAGGCCGCCGGAGCAGCTGGTCACCGCCGTGCCCGAGCGGGCCGGGCCGGAGGGCCCGGACGGTTTCGAGCGGCTGGACGAGCGCGCCGCGCTGCTGGCCGCCCTGGGCGCGCTGCCGCCGAGGCAGCGGCAGGCGGTGGTGCTCCGTTACTGGGAGGACCTCAGCGAGACCCGGACCGCGGCCGCGATGGGCTGCTCGGTCGGCACGGTGAAGAGCCAGTCGGCGAAGGGCCTGGCCAAACTGCGGGCGGCCACCTCACTCAGCGGGATGACGACGATCGGAGGCAGGGGATGAGCGTGCGGGACGGACAGGACCTGAGCGAGGACGAGGCGGCGGCCGTGCGGGGGCTGACCGACCTGGCCGAGGCGGCCGAGCTCCGGCCGGCGCCGTACGAGCTGCTGGTCACGGGCGGCCGGCGGCGGCTGCGGCGGCGGCGGCTCTCGACGGCCGGGGCGGCGGCGGTCCTGCTGGCGGCGGTGGTCGGCGGCGGCACGGCCCTGGGCGGGATCGGCCGGGGCACGGCGGGGGCCCCGGCCACCGCCGCGGTGCTGCCGGCCGCCGGGCCGGCCGGCGCGTCCGTGAGCGCGACCGCCGCGGCGACGGCGACGCCCACGACCGCCGCACGGGACCCGTTCACCCCCGTCCGGGTGGTGGTCGGGAAGGGCACCACCGACGGCAGGGAGTGGAAGGCCTGGGCCGCGCTCTGGCCCGCCGGGACCAAGGAGCAGGCCCTCCGGCAGGCCGGACTGATGTGGGCGGAGCGGCGCGCCGCCATCCCGCAGCTGCCGGAGCCCGTGGAGGCCGACGTGCTCCGCTCCTGGCGGGCCGGCCGGGACCTGGTGAACCTCTACCTCACGGTGGACGGCGCGCGGCAGGTCGACGACTCGGTGCACGACAGTGCCGGACCGGGTGCCCCGGGCCCGCTGTCGACCGACCGCGAGGCCGGTCTGGAGGGTACGCTGCTCGGCTTCAAGGGCGGCGAGATGCGTGCCTCGCCGGTGCTGCTGGCCGCCGTCGCCCTGGACGTCGCCCGGGTGGTCGTCACCTGGGACGACGGCAGCACCACCGAGCCGGTACCGGTCGGCGTCGGCGACTCCCCGGTCCGGTGGTTCGGGGTGGCGAAGAAGGCGGGCGGCAGCGCGAAGTCCATCACGCTCCTAGGGCAGGACGGCCGTGTGCTGGCCACCAGCAAGGACTGGATGAACTGACGGGCGGCGGCGGCGTGCGGCGCCGCCCCGGTCCGGGCGGGCCGGTCGGGCGGGTACAGGGGTCCCGCCCGGCCGGCGGCCGTCCGGGGCGGCTTCGTCCGGGGCGGCGCCGGGCCGGTGGCGTCAGCCGTCCAGGGCCGCCTCGTCGGGGCCGGGCAGCCAGTCGCGGGCCGGGTCGTACTCCAGCCAGCGGTGGCGCCGGGCCGCCTCGGTGAACGCGCCGAGCAGCGGGTCCAGCCGGTGGTGCGGCGGCTCGTCGGTGTCGCGCCAGAGCAGCGACCAGGCGTAGAGCGGGGTGGGGCCGGCCAGCGGGACGGTCCGGACGCCCGGGCGTCCGGGGCCGGCCGGCAGCTCGGGGAGCGGGCAGTCGGCGGGGAGCAGCGAGAAGCAGGACGGATCGGTCCTGACCCGCTCGGCGAAGTGCTCCAGGCCCAGATTGGTCGAGCCGGTCCGCTCCTCGACGCCGAAGCGGTCGGCGAACCGGGTCAGGAAGTCCAGCCGGTCCACCGCCGCCGGGTAGCGCAGCACACTGCCGCGCAGCTCGTCCGGGCGCAGGACCGCGCGGTCGGCCAGCGGGTGGTCGGTGCTCAGCAGCGCGTCCACCGGCTCCAGCCGGACCAGCCGGTGCGCCAGCCCCGCGTCCCGGCCGTCGGGCAGCGGGTGCACCCGGCCGAAGCCGGCGTCCGACTCGCCGCGCAGCAGGGCCGCGGCCACCGAGGGGAGGTCCCGCCCGGGGACCGGCTCGACCTCCAGCCCGGGCACCCCCTCGACGGCCTGCGCGACCGTCCGCATCGGCGCGTACAGGTGGCCCCAGACGTCGACGCGCAGCGGGCGCCGGGCGCAGGCCACCGCCGCCACGGCGCGGTCGCCCTCGGCGAGCAGCCGCCGGGCGGGCTCCAGGAACCGGCGTCCGGCCCCGGTGAGCCCGACGCCGCGCGGGTCGCGGTCGAGCAGTCGGGCGCCGAGCGCCGCCTCCAGCCGGGCGACCCGCTTGGACAGCGCCTGCTGGCTGATCGCCAGCCGGGCGGCGGCGCGTCCGAAGTGCAGCTCCTCGGCGGCCGTCGCGAAGGCGCGGACCTGGGCGAGATCGAGATCCATGGGCGCCCACCCTAGGGCCCGTCGCCGAGACCCCGCCGGCGGGGCCGCCCGGCCCGGCCGCCGGGCGACAACGATCGGTTGTCGGGCCCGCCGGACGGTTGTTGGACCGGGTCCGCGCGGCCGGGGTCTGCTGGTGCCACCCCCCCCCGGCCGCGCGGCCGGGGGGGGGGGGGGGGGGGGGCGCGGCCCCGGGGGGGGCGGGCCCCCCCCCGCCGGGGGGGCGCCGCGGGGGGGGGTGGGGGGGGGGGGCCGGGGGGGGGGGGGGGGGGGGGCCCCCCCCCCCCCGCCCCGCGGGCCCGGGGAGGGGGAGAGGGAGGTCCGAGGACCATGAGGGCGCTGACACCGACCGGACGGGCGGACGCCGCGGTGGCGTTCGCGGAGGTGGACCAGCCACGACCGGGCCCGGGCGAGGCCCTGGTGAAGGTCGAGGCGTTCGCGGTGAACCGCGGCGAGACGTTCCAGCTGGAGGCCCCCCGGCCGGGCTGGCGCCCCGGCAAGGACGTCGCCGGCCTGGTCGTGCAGGCCGCCGCCGACGGCTCCGGGCCGGCCGTCTGCCGCCGGGTCGTCGGCCACCCGCCGGCCGCCGGCTGGGCCGAGTACGTGTGCGTGCCCGTCGGCTCGCTCGCCGAGATCCCCGACGGGCTCGACGCCGTCCGGGCCGCCGCCCTCCCGCTGGCCGGGCTCACCGCACTGCGGCTGCTGCGCACCGCGGGCGCGCTGGCCGGCCGCCGGGTGCTGCTCACCGGGGCGTCCGGGGGCGTCGGTCACTACGTCACCGAGCTGGCCTCGGCGGCGGGTGCGGAGCTGACCGCGGTCACCGCCTCGGCGGAGCGCGGGCGGCGACTGCTGGAGCTGGGCGCGGCGGAGGTGGTTCACGAGGTCGGCGCGGCGCGCGGCCGCTACGACCTGGTGCTGGAGTCGACGGGCGGGGCCGGCCTGCCGCTCGCGCTCGCCCGGCTGGCCCGCCGGGGCACCCTGATCTGGTTCGGCCAGGCCTCCCGGACGCCGGTGACGCTCGACTTCTTCGACTTCTTCGCCGGACCGGAGTCCGCGACGCTGCGGCACTTCCACTACGCGGACTCCGACGTGGCCGACGGCGAGGACCTCGCCACCCTGGTCCGCCTGGTGGGGGAGGGGCGGCTGACCCCGGAGATCGGCCGGGTCGCGCCCTGGGCGCGGACCGCCGAGGTGCTCACCGACCTGCGGGAGCGGCGGATCCGCGGCAAGGCCGTGCTCACGCTGTCCTGACCCGGGCCTGGGCGGGCCGTCCTTCGCCGGCCGCCGCCCATCGCCAACCCACCGCTGCCGCCGCCGACCGCCGCCGACCGTGAGATGAGCGTGACTCCTCCATGACCGACTCCCCCGACCTCTCCTTCCTCGACCACCCCGACCTGCTGCCGGCCTTCGTCGAGGAGAACCGCCCGCGCGCCACCGGCGCCGGGCTGGACCCGCACGAGTACACCCGGGTCACCGCCGCGCTGCGCTCCGTGCGGGAGTGGCCCGAGGCCTTCCGGGCCGCCGGCCGGCGGCACCGTGACACCGCCGACCGCGCCGCCGCCGAGGGCCGGACGGTGACGGCCGGCGAGGCCTACCGGACGGCCGCCCGCTGGCTGCACTGCGCCGGCCTGCTCCCGCACCCCGACCGCGCGGCCGCCGCCCGCACCGCGACCGAGGCGGACGCGGCGATGCACGCCGCGCTGGCCCTCCTCGACCCGGCGGCCGAGCGGGTCGGGGGCGAGTGCTTCGTGGGCCGGCTCCGGCGCCCGGCCGGGCCCGGCCGGGCGCCGCTGGTGATCGTCGTCCCCGGGATGGACTCCGGCAAGGAGGAGTTCCACGCGGTCGCCGAGGCGCTGCTGGTGCGCGGTGCGGCGGTGTTCGCCCTGGACGGCCCCGGTCAGGGCGTCCTCGCGGCGACCAGCGCCCCCGAGCCCGACTACCACCGGGTGGTCGGCCGGGTGATCGACGCGGTGGCCGGCCGGGAGGGCGTGGACGTCGACCGCGTCGGCCTGGTCGGGCTGAGCCTCGGCGGCTACTACGCCGCGGTCACCGCCGCCCGCGAGCCGCGGATCCGGGCCACCGCCGTGGTCAGCGGCCCGTACCGGCTGGACTGGGACACCCTGGTGCCGTTCGTCACCGCGACCCTGACCCAGCGCTGCGGGAGCGCGGAGGCGGCCCGCGCCTTCGTCCGCCGGGTCGACCTGACCGGTGCGGCTCCGGAGATCACCGGCCCGCTGCTGGTCGTCGAGGGCGGCGAGGACCGGATCCCCGGTGTCACCAACGCCGAGCCGCTGGCCCGGCTGGCTCCCCGGGCCGAGCTCCTGCGCGTCCCGCACGGCAACCACCTGCTCGGCAACGCCCTGGCGGACTGGCTCCCCGCCACCGCGGACTGGCTCACCGCGCGGCTGGCCGGCGCGACGACCGGCGCGACGACCCGCTGACCCGCTCCGCCGGACGGCCCGGCCGGGTGCGTCCGGTCAGGCGTTCGGGCCGGGGCGGCCGAGTGCCTCCGAGAAGCAGAGTCTGGTCCGCATGATCCGGGTCCAGAGCACCAAGTCCCCCAGGACGCGGGCGTGGTGGGCGGCCGCGCGGACGTTCTCCTCGTCGCAGGGCAGCAGCCGGACGGTCATCCCGGACTCCACCAGCCGGGCGTGGTGCTCGGCGAGGGTGCAGTAGTACTGGGCGTGCCGGTGCCGCAGGGCTGAGTGGTGCCCCGCCTCGACACTGCGCTCGACCGCGAACGCCCGCAGCGGGCCGATCAGCCGGTACCGCAGCTGGTCGTCGTACCGGTGGACAGTGACCAGGGACTGGGTGACCAGGTCGCGCAGCGCCCGGGCGGTGTCCAGCGCGCTCCCGGCCTCCGCCCCGCGGCCGGTGCCGGCGACGAGGTGCTCGGCGGCCTCCAGGGAGAAGCCGCCGCGGAAGACCGAGACGGCGGCGAAGACCCGCTGCTCGATCGGCCGCAGCCGGATCCAACTGCGCTGCAGGGCCTGCCGGAGCGACTGGTGGTGGCCCTGCTGCGGGGCGCGGCGGCGCTCCAGCAGGTCCAACTGGTGGGGCATCCGGGAGAGGATGTCCTCCAGGGTCATCGCGCTCAGTTGGCTGGCGGCCAGCTCCAGGGCCAGCGGGTGGCCGTCCAGCGCGGTGCAGAGGTGGGCCACCGCGGCGCAGTTGGCCTCGGTGAGCGACCAGAACGGCGCCGCCTCGGTGGCCCGTTGGACGAACAGCCGGCCGGCGGGGGAGCCGAGGACGCCCTGCCGGGTCGGGCCCCGGGGGGCGGTGATCGGGCCGAGCTGCCAGCTGGACTCCAGGGCGAGGCCGAGCGGTTCGCGGCTGGTGGTGAGCAGTCTGGTCCGGTTGTCGGCCGAGCGCAGCAGGAAGGCCGCGAGCCGGGACACCGCGTCGAGGGCGTCGTCGGCGTTGTCGAGCACCAGCAGGGCGGGCGGCCGGGTGCGGCCGCCGCGCAGGTCGGCGGTGAGCGCGGCCAGGACCTCGCGGGTGTCGTCCTGGGCGAGGTCGACGAACCAGACCGGGCCCTCCGCCCGCAGCGCGTGCTCGGCCGCCACGCGGGACTTGCCGATGCCCGGTGGCCCGGTGAGGGTGGCCGCCCGGTGCTGCTCCAGGACGTGTCCGAGCCTGCGCAGATCCTCGGCCCGGCCGAGCAGTTCGGTCCCGTGGACGGGCGGCGCCAGGCAGCCCGGATCGTGCGGGGGCTGCCCGCCGCGCCGTGGCGGTGCCGGGTCCGGGACGGCGGCGGGGCGCCGGGCGCGGCGCAGCTCGCGCAGCACGCGGTCGGCCTCGGCGCGGGAGAGCTGCAGCGCCCGGCAGAGCGCGAGGACCGAACTCTGCCGGGGCCGGCCGATCCGTTCGTTCTCCAGGTTGCCGATGGTGCGGACGCTGACCCCTGAGGCGTTGGCCAGTCGTTCCTGCGTCCACCCCCGGGACTCCCGGAAGGTGCGCAGAAGACGGCCGGACTCCCCGGCACCCGCCGACGTCACGTCATCGGCATACACGCGGCCACCCCCACAGTGATCTGCCCCGGGGGTGAAGATACGACCTACGCGATGTCAGGTCTAGACCAACCTGGAACGCCGCAGGTCAGGCCGTCGCCGAAAGCTCACCGCGGGTGGTCAGGACGAAGTCGGTGAATGTTCCGACGGAGGCGAAGTCCTCGATGTCCAGCGTCTCCGGGTCGACGACCAGCTCGATCGAGTCCTCCAGGGCCATCAGGAGCTCCAGCATGGTCGTCGAGTCCAGGTGCAGGTCGTCGAAGAGCCGGATGTCGTCGGCCAGGCCGGCGATCTCGCGCTCCAGCACGTCGCTGAGGGCGGTCTCCAGGGCGTTCACGATGTACTGACGATCAGTCATGATGAGTCCTTTGCTTGTCGGTTGGATGTTCGGAAGGTCAGACGGTGGCTTCGGCCAGGGCTGCCGCGAGCCGGCGGCGGTCGACCTTGCCGTTGGCGCTGAGCGGCAGCTCGTCCAGCACCACGCACCTGCGCGGGATCTTGTACACCTCGATCTGCTCGCGCATCAGTTCCAGCACCTCGGGTCCCTCGATCCGTCCGACCACGGCGAGCAGCGACGGCCGGCGGCCCTCGGGCGGGAGGACGGCGGCCGAGACCACGCCCGGCACCCGGTGGGCGGCGGCCTCCACCTCGGTCGCGCTGAGGCGGAACCCGTTCTCCTTGTAGAGGTCGTCGCGGCGGCCGCTGAAGTAGACGAAGCCGTCCTCGTCGAGCCGGCCGTAGTCGCCGGTCCAGAGTTCGGGGAAGAGGCCGTCCCGGTACCGGAACCGCTCGGCGTTCAGCTCCGGACGGCGCCAGTAGCCGGCCATCACGTGCGGGCCGCGGACCACCAGCTGACCGATCTCGCCGGGAGGCAGGACGGTGCCGTCGTCGTCGACGGCGAGGACCTCCGTACCGGGCAGCGGCAGACCGCACGAACCGGGCCGGTCCAGGTCCCCGTCCGGCGGCATGATCGTGGCCCGCTTGCACTCGGTCAGGCCGTACATGACCTGGACCTTGAGGTCCGGCAGGACCGTGCGCAGGGCGGCGATGGTCTCCGTCGACAGGGCGGCCCCGGTGTTGGTGAGCAGCCGCAGGGCCGGCAGCTTCCTCGCCGACCGGGGCAGCAGCCAGGCCAGGCCCTCGGCGGCCGAGGGGACACCGGGCAGGACGGTCGCGCCGGTGTCGGCCAGCCGGCGCAACAGCAGCGGCCCCGCCTCGTTCGGCCGGCCGAGCCACAGGTGGGCGCCGCTCAGCACGGCCAGGTGGACCTGGTAGAGGCCGTAGTCGAAGGACAGCGGCAGCGGGCAGTAGACGACGTCCTCCGCGCGGTAGCCGAGTACGGACTGGATGGCCCGGGCCGCGAACAGCACCTGCTGGTGGGTGCTGACCACGGCCTTCGGCAGGGCGGTGGTGCCGGAGGTGTAGATCAGGCTGACCGGGTCGACCACCAGCACCCCCGGGTCGGGCAGCGGCTCGGCCGGGTCGGCCGGGGTCGACGGGAGGGCCGGGAAGGCGGCGTCGGTCAGGGCCGACAGGGGCACGGCGGCGATCGAGCGCGCGTCGGCGTCGGCCCGGTCGGCCGCGTCCTCGGTGATCAGCAGCCGCGGCTCGCAGTCGGCGAGGACGTGGGCCAGCGGCGTGCCGTGCACCTGCTCGTGCAGCAGGGTGTAGGCGGCGCCGACCCGGGAGGCCGCGAAGACCAGCACCGCGAGGGCGGGTCCGGACGGCGCCGCCACCACGACGCGGTCGCCCCGGCCGACCCCGGTCGCCCGCAGCCAGCGGGCCACCCGCACACTGGCCGCCGCGAACGCGCGGTAGTCCAGGGTCAGGTCGTCCTGCGACAGCGCGGGGCGCTCGGGCCAGCGGCCGGCCGCCCGGTCGAGCAGCTCGTGCAGCAGGGACGGCGGCGACGGCTCCGGTCCGGTCATCGTGAACTCCCATCGGCGGGGGTGGACTTGGTGGAATCTGTGCTCGCGGCGGCCGCGGCCGGCCCGGCGGGGGCGGCCGTGCGGGCGCGGGCCGGCGGGGGCACCACGGCGGTCGCCGTGGCGGTGCAGACGAGCAGGGGTTCGGCCAGCACCTCGGCGGCCGAGGGCGACCGCTCCGGCCGGGCGGCGATCACCTTGTACGCCTCGAACTCGACCACCCGGCGCAGCCGGGTGCGGCGGACCAGCCGGGCGGTCAGCTCCAGGTAGTCGCCGGGGCGGCAGGGCGCGGTGAACCGGACGGCGGAGTACTCGGAGAGCAGCCCCTCGTCGCCGTCGGTGCGGACGGTGATCTCGGTGATCAGGTCGCCGAACAGGCCCAGCAGGCGGGCGCCGGGCACCAGGCCGCCGCCGTAGTGGGCGTCCTCCTGGCCGAGCCGCAGCCGCAGCCGGGCGACGACCGGCCGCTCGTCCGGCCGGGCCGGGTGCGCCCCGGCGGTGGTCTCCGGAGCGGGGTGGGGCTGCGCCGCGCGCGGTGGGGCGGCGGGTGGTCGGTCCATGCGGGGTTCCTCCGGGTCGGCGAGGTCGGAGCGGGCGGCGAGGTCGGAGTGGGCGGAGCGTTCGGAGCGGGCGGCGGGGCCGGCCGGGGTGACGGGGGCCGGGGCCGGTGGGTCGGGCGGGTCGAGCCGGCCGACCGCCACGGCGGTCACCGTCCGGCGCTTGTGGGCGATGGACACGGCGGCACCGGCCAGACCCAGTTCGGCGGCCCGGGCGGCGGCCCGGCCGTGCAGCCGCAGCGCGGGCCGGCCCGTCGGGTCCTGGCCGACGGCGATCTCGCGCGGTGCGATGCCGCGCAGCAGTCCGGTGCCGAGCATCTTCAGCACGGCCTCCTTGACGGCGAACCGGCCGGCCAGGAACTCCCGGCGCCGGCCCGCCCCGAGCTGCCCCGCGCGGGCCAGCTCCTCCTCGGCGAAGCAGTGCCGCAGGAACCAGGGCCGCTCGCAGAGCCGGTCGAGCTCGCCGAGCTCCAGCACGTCGATGCCGACCAGGGGCGTACCGCTCACCGCCCGACCTCCGCCCCCACCCCGGTGGCCGGGTCCACCAGCCGCTGCTTGGCCAGCAGATCGGCCAGGGTGTCCCGCTCCCGGACCAGATGGGCCACCCCCTGGTGCACCAGGACCTCGGCCGGGTAGCCGTGGCTGAGGAACAGCCCCGGTGAGGCCGTCGGCCCGTACGCGCCGGACCGCTCGACCCCGAGCAGGTCGCCCGGGGCCACCTCGGGCAGTTCGACCTTCTTCGCGATGACGTCGTTCGGCGTGCAGAGCGGCCCGGTCACGGAGTAGGCGCGCACCGCGGCCTCGGCGGGCCGCCCGAGGTGGCGGATCGGGAAGTTGCGCTTCACGAAGCTGCCCACACCGACCGCCGCCATGTGGTGGTTGGTGCCGCCGTCGGCCACCACGAACCACTCGCCCTTCGACTGCTTCACATAGCGGGCCCGGACGACGTACGTGCCGGCCCAGGCGGTGAGGTAGCGGCCGAGTTCCATGATCAGCCGGCAGTCCGGGTGCCGGGTCGCGAACGGGGCCACCACCTCGCGCAGGCCGGCGCCCAGTCGGGCCAGGTCCAACTCCTTCTCGTTGTCGAAGTACGGCACGCCCAGGCCGCCGCCGAAGTCCACCGTCCCCAGCGGGACGCCGAGTTCCTCCGACACCCGTTCGGCCTCGGCCAGGATCTCGCGGGTGTTGTGCACGACATCGGCGTGGTCGAGGAAACGGGTGCCCATATAGGCGTGCAGGCCCGCGAGTTCGACGTGCCGAAGGCCCGCCAGGGCCGGACGGGCCGCCCGCAGGACGTCCAGGTCGATGCCGAACTGGCGCGGCTTGCCGCCCATCGCGAGGCCGGAGCCCTTGGTGGCGAAGTCCGGGTTGATCCGCAGCATCGCGCGGCACGGGCCGGTGCCGGCCGCCGCCACCAGCTCGTCCAGCTGCAGCAGCTCCTCCACCGACTCGCACACCACCGCGTGGATGCCGGCCTCGACGCACGCGGCCAGCTCGGCGGCGTCCTTGCCGGGCCCGAGGAAGATCACGTCCTGCGGTGCGACGCCCGCCCGCAGCGCGGTGACCAGCTCGACGTGCGAGGAGACCTCGGCCCCGGCGCCCAGCGACCGCAGCAGGGCGCAGACGCTGATGTTCGGGTTGGCCTTCAGGGAGAAGAAGACGTCCACCTCGTCGGGCAGGACGGCCCGGAGGCCCTGGAAGGTGCGTTCGAGCACCTCGCCGTCGTAGACGAAGAGCGGAGTGCCGAACTGCTCGGCCAGCTCCGTGATCGCGATTCCCTGGAACCGCGTCTCGCCTGTGCTCATCGGTTGGTCCCCCTCGGAGACTCGTTCGGTGACTCGTTCGGTCGGATGGGTGTGCGGGCCCGCCGGCGGCCGTCCGGCGGGCCGGCGCTCACGCGGCGGGCACCCGGTCGGCGGCGGTCGGCGGCCGGCGTTCATGCGGCGGGGGCCCGGTCGGCGGCCGGCGTGACGGCCCGCAGGCCGCGGATCGCCGGTACCGCCGGCAGCGCGACGCAGCAGCCCAGGGCCAGGACGGTGGCCCCGATCAGGACGTGCTGCCCGCCCAGCCGCTCGGCCAGCGGCCCGGCGAAGGTGCGGCCGAGCGCCATCGCGGCCAGTGAGCCGGTGACGTCGTAGGCGTACATCCGGTTCAGCAGCGCGGTCGGGACCTGCGTCTGGACGGTCGTCGCCCAGATCACGCCCCAGAACGCGCAGCCCACGCCGGCCGCCGCCCACCCGGTGGCGACCGCCCACGGCGGCAGGCCGAGGGCCGGTGCCAACGGGTAGACGGTGAAGAGCGTCAGCGCCGCGGCGCCCGCCAGCAGCGGCCGTTGCGGACGGGCCTTCATCGCGATCGCGCCACCCACCGCGCAGCCGCCGCCGAAGGCCGCCATCGCGGCGCCGTAGGCGGTCGCCCCGTGCTCCTCGATGATCATCACGCCGCCGAGTGCCAGCGACACCCCGGCGACCGTGAAGCCGTAGACGGTGTAGAGCGAGATCACGCCCCAGAGCCAGGTCCGGGCCCGGAACTCGCGCCATCCATCGGCCAGTTGACGCAGCAGTGAGCCGCCCTCGGCAGCCTGCGGCACGAGCTTCACCCGCAGGGCGAGCAGGCACCAGCCACTGATGCCGTACGTCGCCGCGTACACCGCGAAGACCGCCCCGGGCGAGAGCCCGGCGACCATGGCACCGGCCAGGGCCGGGCCGAACAGCGCGGCCAGTGCCTCGGCGACCCGCAGCGAACCGTTGGCCCGCTGGACGTCCGTCGACACCGCCGGCACCATCGACGCCACGCCCGGCTGGAACATCGCCGTCGCCACGCCGCTCACCACCTGCGCCGCGATGATCTGCCAGAGCGAGGGCGTGCCCAGCAGGAAGCCGAGGGCGACCACGCTCTGCACCACCAGGCGCACGCCGTCGGCCCAGACCATCAGGCGGCGCGGGGTCAGCCGGTCGGCGAGCGCCCCGCCGAAGAGCATGCACAGGGCCAGCGCGGCGGTCCAGGAGCCGAGTGCGTAACCGACCCCGCTCGGGCCGTACCCCGCGTCCAGGATGCCCACCGAGAGGGCCACCGGCAGCATCGCGTCGCCCAGCATGGCCACCGTGCGGGCGGTGAAGAAGAGCCGGAAGTCGCGGCTCCAGAGCCGGTCGGGGGACGGCTTCCGCGGGGGCGTGTCCGGGGGCGTCGCGGGCGGCGAGCCGGTGCTCCGGTCGGTGCTCCGGTCTGTGCTCCGGTCGGTGGGGGCGACGGCGGGGGCCTCCTCGACGCTGCTCACCGGCCCGGCCCCTCGGTCAGCACGGGCAGTGCCCGCCAGGCGTCGGCCGCGTCGGCTCCGGGAGCGTCCGGCGCCGGACCGGTGTGCACGACGTACCACTGCGGGGTGATGGCGCTCGGCCGGCCCGGCAGCAGGTCGAGCATCCGCCGGTGCACCCCGGCCGGGTCGGCCGGGTCGGTTGCGCCGTCGGCTGCGGGCCGGTCCCCCGGCGCGGCCAGGTGGCAGACCAGGCGGTGGCCGAGCCGCTCGTCCGGCTCGGCGAGCACGAGGTGCGGCCGGTCGCCCAGCACGTCGGCGGCCAGCCTCCGCACGGCCACCAGGTCGACCCAGCAGCGGTCGCTGCGCACCCAGTCCGCGCCGCGCCGCACCGGCGTCAGCGCGGTCAGCCCGGGCAGCCGGTCCAGTGGCAGGTCGCCGTCGGCCGCCGCGGCCAGCAGCCGGACGAACGAGCGCCCGAACTCGGCCGCCTGTCCGGCCGTGAGCACCTGCGGATCGGCCCAGAGCCCGAGGTCCAGCCAGTCCTCCAGGCGGTGGGCGATCAGCACCAGCCGGCTCGGCACCAACTCGGCGGGCAGCGGGTCGAGCCGCAGGTCGAGCGTCTCGTCGTAGTCGCCCCGGTCCTTCTCCTCGCCGGGCGTGCGCACCGAGGGGAACCGTCGCCCGGACGGGCCGGCGGTTCCCCTGCCGAGCGCGCTCATGTCGTTGAAGACCAGGTCGCGGGCGAAGGAGATGCCGCGCTGCGCGCCAACCCCGTTGATCACCTCCCAGGCCCGGATCGGGTCGAACCAGCTGGCCCGGTAGGCCCGCATCGCCTCGGCCCGGCACTCCCGGGCCAGCTGGTCGAAGGTCTCCGGAGCGGCGGTGTCGAGCAGCAGCACCGCGTCCTGGGCGAGCGTCCCGAAGTAGCCGCGCAGCTCCTTGACCACCCGGTTGGCGGAAAGCGAGGTGATCGCGCAGTCCGGTTCGGCCACCCGCCGGGCGACCAGCGCGCCGAAGGCCGCGAGCGTGATGACCGAGCGGGAGACCCCGGTGCGTTCGGCGATCCGGCCGAGGTGCTCGGCGGCCCGCTCCGAGACGATCCGCAGCCCGGTGTGGTGCCAGTCCTTCTCCGCCGGGTCGGTCAGACCGGGGAGGGCGAAGGCGGCCTGCGGCACGGCGCGCATCCGGGCGTCCCAGTAGGACAGCGAGGACTCGGTCAGCCGGCGTACGCTCGGCCGCTCCTCCAGGGCCACCACGTCGATCGGCTGCAGCGCGGCCGCGGCCGGCAGCTCGCGGCCGTCCATCAGGGCGGCCCACTCCTCGACCAGGATCTCCCAGCTGGTGGCGTCCATGGCGGTGTGGCAGACCACGCACACCAGCAGCGCGGGGGCTCCGCCGGAGAGCACCACCGCCAGGCGGACCGGCAGGTCGGCCTCCAGGTCGAAACCGCCGGTCCGCAGCTCGCGGGCCAGGACGACCCCGGTCTCGGCCGGATCGCCGTCGGCCTCCACCAGCAGCAGGTCCAGTGAGCCCTCGCCCGCCACCACCTGGACGGTGTCCGGGCCGATGCCCGGTGCGATCCGGTAGGTCGTGCGCAGCGACTCGTGCCGCTCCAGCAGCACGCCGACCGCCGCCTCGACCCCGCCGAGCCCGGTGCCGTCCGGGACGGGCAGCACCGAGGTCAGGTTCAGATGGGACGGGTCGTCGTCCACGATGACCGCACGCAGCAGGTTGGTGAGCCCGAAGGCCAGTGGACCGCTGCGGGCGGAAAGCCCCGAGAACCCGACCTTCGACAACAGCCTCTGCTGTGCCATGCCGCTCCGCCTCCTCCGCGCCTCTGGGCCCGGGAAGGAGCCCCGGGCCTCGTGCGGTGCAAGTGAAGGCAGGGGCGGAGGCGGGCGGCCAGGAAGCGGGGTCGGCAATATTGCCGGTCCCGCTGGCGGCGCGGACGGGCCTGGAGTGCGGCGGCCCGCCGGCGGCCCCGCTGACCGGAAGCTTCCGATCCGTCCGGAGTTGCCGGTCGTTTGCCTCCCCGGTGCCGGTCGAGCCGGTCCCCGGGGCGGGTGCCGGCCCTGCGGCTCCGCGGGAGGGTCGCGGACCGGCGTGGAGCCGGTGCGCGAAGCCGGTCCGAGAATTCTTCGAACCCACCTGCAACCCCGGCGGGGGATGCGCGTCTGGTCAAGTGAGAGGCACGGAAGGGAACACCCTTCCGACGGCGGGGGGATCTTCCGCCCGTGACCCGGTGGTTCACGGGCCGCCTCAGCCGCTCACCCGATCACCCACCCAGTCACCGACGGCGCCGCCGACCCGACGTTCGGCGTGCCCGCGACCAGAAGTTCCAGGGGGAACCATGTCCAGCACCATCCGTGTCCGCCGTTCGCGCCGCACCGTCACCGCTGCCGCCGCCCTCGGAGTCGTCGCGCTCGGCGGCTCGCTCGCACTCCCGGCGCAGGCCGCCTTCGCCGGGAGCGCGCCGGGTGTGAAGCTCGCCGTCCAGGCACCGGCCTCGGTCGGGTTCGCCGGTCAGCCGGTCGCTTTCACCGAGACGATCACCAACACCGGTGCCGAGGCCGCCACGTACGTGCTCTCCCTGTCGACCACGAGCGAGCTGGGGACGCCGCCGGAGTCGATCACGATCGACTACAAGGACCCGGCGAACGGCGCGTGGACGTCGGTGCCGCTGGCGTTCCACGTGGGGTCCGGCGCGGCCACCTACGACGGCACGGTGCGCGGCATCACCGTCCCGGCCGGCAGGACGGTCAAGCTGAGCATGCGCATCGGCGCGCCCATGGGCCTGCCGCACCAGGGGGCCTCCAACGGCGGCTTCCGCTCCATGGTCCTGCGTTCCGTCGTGACCCTGCCGGGATCGGACGTGGCGCCGGCCGAGCAGGTCAAGACGATCAAGGTCGAGTCCATCCGTACCTCACTCGCCTCGGTGCCCGCCACGGCGGTCGCCGGCGGCGCGCCGATCGAGTTCGACGCCGTCCTCGCGAACCCCACGCCGTCCGCCTACATCAACCTCGGCAACGTGCTGTTCAGCGACGCCCACGCCACCGTGCAGGTCCGCAAGGCGGACGGGACATGGACCACCCTGACGAAGGTGACCGGCGGAACCGACGGCGACCCGACCGGTGTCTACCTGCAGGGCCGCGACTCCACCATCGGCGCCGGGAAGACCCTGGTGACCCGGGTCCGCGTGTCGTACGACCGGAACACGCCGCTGGGGGCGAGCGCGATCAGCCCGTGCGTCTTCGTCAACGAGGGCTCCACGCCCTTCCAGGGGACGACCCTCTGCGGCCAGGGCAGCCAGGTACGGGTCGTCGCACCGACCGGGGCACCCGCCGAGCCGACCGCCACACCGGCTGCCAAGGTGCCCGCCAAGGTGCCCGCCAAGCCGGTGGCGAAGGCACCGGCCAAGCCGGTCGCCGAGGTCCAGCCCGCCGCCGTCCCGGCCGCCCCGGCCACCGCCGCCACCCCCGCCGCCCCGGCCACCGCCGCCACCGCCGCGCCGCTCACCGGCGAACTCGCCGCCACCGGAGCCGAGTCCAACCTGGCCCCGGCCGTCGCCGCCGCGGTCCTCTCCACCCTCGGCGCCGGCGCGGTCCTCCTCGCCCGCCGCCTGCGCCGCCGCGCCTGAGCCACCGCCGCTCCCGTACCGCCCGCGCGACCGGCTCACCCGAGCCGGTCGCGCACCGCCCGGTGCACGGAGCACGCGAAAGGCCCCGGAGAGTGAACTCTCCGGGGCCTTCCCAGTGCGGTGGCCAGGGCCGGGGTCGAACCGGCGACCTTCCGCTTTTCAGGCGGACGCTCGTACCAACTGAGCTACCTGGCCGTACTGCACCGTCTCTTGCGAGACGAGCGATCCCGACGGGACTTGAACCCGCGACCTCCACCTTGACAGGGTGGCGAGCTAACCAACTGCTCCACGGGACCTTGTGTGGATTGCTCCACTGAGGTCTTGCTAGGTCTTGCGCACTGCACTTTACTACGGTACTGCTGTGCCCCCAACGGGATTCGAACCCGTGCTACCGCCTTGAAAGGGCGGCGTCCTGGGCCACTAGACGATGAGGGCTTGCGGCCTGTCCCGCTGTTTCCAGCGTTCGGGGACGTCGAGAAGCATATGGGATGTCGGGCCGATCGCCAAAACGGGTTTGGGCCGGCCGGGTGGAGGGCCCGGCGGGCGGTCAGGACCAGCCGAGCTCGTCGAGTTCGTGGTCGTCGAAACCGAAGTGGTGGGCGACCTCGTGGATGACCGTGGTGCGGACCTCCCCGACCACCTGCTCGCGGGTCTCGCAGTGCCGCAGGGTCGGGCCCCGGTAGATGATGATCCGATCGGGCAGGACGCCCGCGTACCACTCGCCGCGTTCGGTGAGCGGGGTGCCCTCGTAGAGGCCGAGGAGCTCCGGGTCGGCGGGGTCCGGCTCGTCCTCGACGAACACCGCGACGTTGTCCATCATGGCCGCGAGCTTCGGGGGGATCTGGTCGAGGGCGTCGCTGACCAGCGTCTCGAACTCTTCCCGGGTCATCTCCACCCGATCATTGTCGGGTCTGGGGTGACGGTGTGCCAGGCGGTGGAGGCCGGTGTTTCATGGGCCTATGGCGACCTCGGAGGACGCGGTGGACGACGCGGTGGACGCGGGCGGGGCGGGCGGTGCGCTGCGGACGGCGCCCGCGCCGGTGCCCCCACGCCGGGCGCCGGTGCTGAGCGGCCAGGGGCCCGCCGTGGCGGTGGTCGCGCTGGGCGGGGCGGTCGGGGCGTCGGCCCGGTACGGGGCCGGGTTGCTCTGGCCGACCGGGCCGGGGGGCTTCCCGTGGACCACGCTGACGGTGAACGGCGCGGGCTGCGCGGTGATCGGGATCTTCCTGGTGGTGATCACCGAGGGGCGGCCCGCGCATCCGCTGCTGCGGCCGTTCTTCGGTACGGGGGTGCTGGGCGGGTTCACGACCTTCTCCACGTACGCGGTGGACGTCCGGCAGCTGCTGGCGCAGGGGCGGCCCGGTGCCGGGGCGGCCTACCTGGGGCTGACGCTTGTGGTGGCGCTGACCGCGGTCTGGGCGGCCGCCGGGGTGACGCGCCGTCTGGTCCGGCGCGGGGCAAGGAGGCCGGGATGACGCGGCTGACCGGTCCGGCGCTGCGGCTGACCGTGCTGGTGGGTGAGAACGACCGCCGGCACCACCGCCCGCTGTACAGCGAGATCGTGCACCGGGCACGGGCCGCCGGGCTGGCCGGGGCGAGCGTGTTCCGGGGCATCGAGGGCTTCGGGGCCTCGTCGCTGGTGCACACGGCCCGGCTGCTGTCGTTGAGCGAGGACCTGCCGGTGGCGGTGGTGATCGTGGACACCGAGGAGCGGGTGCGGGCCTTCCTGCCGCAGCTGGACGAACTGGTGGTGGAGGGGCTGGTGGTGCTCGACCCCTGCGAGGTGATCCGGTACGTCGGGCGCGACGGCGACAGCGGTGGCCTCGGCGGTCCCGCAGGCGACGCCGGCGACGGGACGGGGGCGGGGCGGTGAACTGGCTGCTGGTGGTGGTCGGGGCGGTGGTCGGGGCGCCGCTGCGGTACCTGACCGACCGGGCGGTGCAGGCCCGGCACGACTCGGTGTTCCCGTGGGGCACCTTCACCGTGAACGTGGCCGGCTGCCTGGTGCTGGGGCTGGTGACCGGGGCGGTCGCGGCCGGCGCGGCGTCCTCGCACGGCCAACTCCTGCTCGGGACGGGGCTCTGCGGGGCGCTGACGACCTATTCGACCTTCTCGTACGAGACGCTGCGGCTGGCCGGGGGCGGGGCCGGGCGGTACGCGCTGGCCAATGTGGTCGGCAGCGTGGCGGCGGGGCTGGCGGCCGTGTACGCCGGGGCGGGACTGGCCTCGGCGTTCTGGGGGTGAGCGACCGGGTGGGCGTCCGGGCCGTGTCCGGGCCTGGCCCGGGGGCTGCCGGGGGCTGCCGGGCCTCGCCGGGGGCTGTCCGCCGCGGTCCGGTCCGGGGGTTTGAACCGGCGGGGTTGCGCCGGGTGGATGGCGTCCGGGGCTTCCTGTCGGACCGCCCGTGTCCCGTGGCCCGGGGCGCGCGTTGGGCACCGAAAGTGCCGCGCGCGATGGCGGCGGCCCGGGTGGGGCGGCGGAAGAGGGAGCTCGGTGGCGGCGATGCGTTCGGTGCGCGAGGTGGGCGCTCAGGAGGAACGTTCGGCCGGTCGTCCGGCGGTGGTGCGTCCGGCGGTGGTGCGGGCGGTGGCGGTCCGGCAGGCGGAGCCCAGGGCGGTGGCGGTGCGCAACGGTGTGGTGCGGGCGGCGGCGGTGCTGGCGGTGGCCGGACTGGGGCTGACCGGGTGCATGTCGGTGGGGCCGGGCGCGGACGAGAAGCACGGCGCCGTCCCGGTCGGACAGGCCGGGACGGTGGGCAAGGCCGGTGGCGGGGCGTCGGCCTCGCCGACCGGCGGCCGTCAGGGTGGTGTGTCCGGGCGCCCGGAGCGCCCCGGGGGCGTGCAGGTGGCGAACACGCCGGGGGCAGCTCCGCCCCCGGCCCAGGGCGAGGTGTCTCCCGGCGTGAACGGCGCGGTCGCCGGTGCGGACACGGCGCAGGGCGCTGTGCCCGGCGAGGCCGCGCCCGGCGCGAACGGTGCCGCCGGGGGCGTGAGCGCCAGTAACGCACCTCACTCGGGCACCGGTTCCTCCGTCGGCGGGACGACGGCCGACACGGGTGGCACAGGCGGTACGGGAGGCGCCGCGGGCACCGGTGGCAGCGGTGGCTCCAGCGGCGGTACGGGCGACGGGCGGTCCGGTGGCGGCACGGCGACCGGCCCGGCGGCGAGCCCGACCGCCCGGCCCTCGGCCTCCCCCGACGCCAGCCCCGTCACGCCCGCCCCGCCGGTCACACCGGCCCCGGAGCCCTCGGCCGGCAACTCCGGATCTTCGGCCCCGAGCCCCGGTTCGGGCGGGCACTAGCGCTCTGGCCAGTGCATTTGCCTCAGATCCCCAGGTTCCCCTATGGTGGTAGATCGTTCGTTTGATTCATTTGACTGGCGCCCTAATTCCCATCTGGCGCCCTTGGCGCGTACCGGCGATCCGTGGCTGACCGCATAGAGGCGGTTGTGAAACAGAACCCGGACTTTGGCGCGTGCCACTTCCGGAAGGTTTTGCATGTCTCTCGTTGACGACGCCCGCTTCGCCATGCCCGCGAGCGAGTCCGCCGCCGATGTCACCCCCACCGATGCCCCCGAGGTCGAGCTGATCGACGCCGACCAGGACATCGACCTCACCGCCGACCAGGACGCCGCCGACGAGGCCGCGTCCGAGGAGAGCGCCGAGGCCGCCGAGCCCACCATCACCTTCAGCGACCTGGGCCTGCACGACGACGTCGTGCGTGCCCTCGCCAAGCGCGGCGTCACCACCCCGTTCCCGATCCAGGCCGCGACCATCCCGGACGCGCTGGCCGGCAAGGACGTGCTGGGCCGTGGCCGTACCGGCTCCGGCAAGACCCTCAGCTTCGGCCTGCCGCTGCTGACCCGCCTCGCCGACGGCGAGCGCACCAAGCCCAAGCACCCGCGCGGCCTGATCCTCGTCCCGACCCGTGAGCTGGCCATGCAGGTGGCCGACGCGCTGGAGCCGTTCGGCTCGGTGCTCGGCCTCAAGCTCAAGGTCGTCTGCGGCGGCACCTCGATGTCGAACCAGATCTACGCGCTGGAGCGTGGCGTCGACGTCCTGGTCGCCACCCCCGGCCGACTGCGTGACCTGCTGAACCGCGGCAGCGCCAAGCTGGGCGACGTCCGGACCGTCGTGCTCGACGAGGCCGACCAGATGGCCGACATGGGCTTCCTGCCCGAGGTCACCGAGATCCTCGACCAGGTGCCGGCCGGCGGCCAGCGCCTGCTGTTCTCCGCCACCCTGGAGAACGAGATCGACACCCTGGTCAAGCGCTACCTGAAGAACCCGGTCACCCACGAGGTCGACCCGTCGGCCGGCGCGGTCACCACCATGACCCACCACATCCTCGTGGTGAAGCCCAAGGACAAGGCGCCGATCACCAACGCGATCGCCGCCCGCAAGGGCCGCACGATCATCTTCGTCCGCACCCAGATGGGCGCCGACCGCGTCGCCGAGCAGCTCATCGAGGCCGGCGTGAAGGCCGACGCGCTGCACGGCGGGATGACCCAGGGCGCCCGTACCCGCGTCCTCGGCGACTTCAAGGACGGCTACGTCAACGTCGTCGTCGCGACCGACGTCGCCGCCCGCGGCATCCACGTCGACGGCATCGACCTGGTCCTGAACGTGGACCCGGCCGGTGACCACAAGGACTACCTGCACCGCTCCGGCCGCACCGCCCGGGCCGGCCGCTCCGGCGCCGTCGTCACCCTGGTGCTGCCGCACCAGCGTCGCGGCGTGTTCCGCCTGATGGAGGACGCGGGCGTGGACGCCTCGCGCCACATCCTCGACCACGCCTTCGACGCCGAGGTCGCCAAGATCACCGGCGCCCGTTCGCTGATCGAGGTCCAGGCCGAGAGCGCCGCCGGCATCGCCGGTGCCGCCGAGCGCGAGCTCGCCGACATGACCCGCCAGCTGGAGCGCGCGCAGCGCCGCACCACCGAGCTGCGCGAGGAGGCCGACCGCCTGGCCGCCCGTGCCGCGCGCGAGCGGGCCGACCTGGGCATCGAGGACGAGGCGCCCGCCGCCGAGGCCGAGACCGCCGAGACCGCCGAGACCACCGAGGCCCCCACGGAGACGGCCGCCCCGGTCGCCGCCGTGACCGAGGAGCGGGCCCCGTCGTACCGCGAGGCGCGCACCGAGCGCCCGGCGTACGGCCGTGACCGTGACGACCGCGGCCGTGATGACCGCGGCCGTGACGACCGCGGTGGCCGCTCCGGTGGCTTCAACCGTGACGACCGTGGCGGCAGCCGTTCCTTCGGTGACCGTGACAACCGCTCCGGTGGCTTCAACCGTGACCGTGACGACCGCGGTGGCCGCTCCGGTGGCTTCAACCGTGACGACCGCGGTGGCAGCCGTTCCTTCGGTGACCGTGACAACCGCTCCGGTGGCTTCAACCGTGACGACCGTGGCGGCAGCCGTTCCTTCGGTGACCGTGACAACCGCTCCGGTGGCTTCAACCGTGACGACCGCGGTGGCAGCCGTTCCTTCGGTGACCGTCCGGCCCGCACCTTCGGTGACCGCCCGGCCTATGGCGACCGCGACAACCGCGGTGGCGGCAGCACCGGCAGCAGCAGCAGCCGTCCGTTCGCCCGCCGCGACGACCACCGCTCCGGTGGCCGCCCGCAGGCCTCCGGTGGTTTCAACCGTGACCGTGACGACCGCGGCGGCCGCTCCGGTGGCTTCAACTCCGGTGGCTTCAACCGCGACGACCGCAAGCCGCGCTGGAAGAACTGACGCCGCGTAGCGCCTCGCACTGACGCCCGACGGGCCCGCTCCACTTCGGTGGAGCGGGCCCGTCCGCGTTCCCGCCCCGGCCGGCCCGGCTGTTGTTCTGCCGGTGAGAATAACCTGTGGCGCGGGGGAGCCCGGCTCCCGTACGGTCACCGTCATGAGCAGCAGACTGCACAACGTGGCGGTGGTGAACGAGGAGATCGCCGAGCGGGGGAGCTACCGGGCGGCCGGCGGCGAGCTCGTCCAGGTGGCGGAGCACGTGGCGGCGGCCAGGGCGGGGACGGTGTCGTACGCGCCACAGGCGCTGGACGCGCTCCTGCGGGCCGGCGCACCGGGCCCGGCGGCGTCGGGGCAGCCGGCCGTCGAGGTGACGGCCGAGGGCAGTACCGGGGCCGCCCGGCGGCTGGTGGAGGCCGGGGCCGGCCGGGTGGGCGTGCTCAACTTCGCCTCGGCGCGCAACCCGGGGGGCGGCTATCTGCGCGGTGCCCGCGCCCAGGAGGAGGACCTCTGCCGGAGCGCCCTGCTGTACTCCTGCCTGCTGGAGGCTCCGGACTACTACGAGGCGCACCGGGCCTCCGGCGACCTGCGGTACAGCCACCGGGTGATCGTCTCGCCCGACGTTCCGGTGATCCGGAGCGAGCGGGGGGACTTGCTGGCGCGGCCCTTCCCCGTGACCTTCCTGACCTCGCCGGCGCCGAACGCCGGCCAGTTGGAGAGGCGTTCCGAGAGCGTGGACGTCCGGGGCGTGCTCGCCGAGCGGGCGGTCCGGGTGCTCGCGGCGGCGGCCCGGCACGAGATCCGCGCGCTGGTGCTGGGGGCCTGGGGCTGCGGAGTGTTCCGCAACGACCCGGCGCAGGTCGCGGAGGCCTTCGAGGGGGCGCTGGCCCAGTACGGTTCGGCCTTCGAGCGGGTCGTGTTCGCGGTCTGGGACCGCACGCCCGTCTCGGCGAACCGGGCCGCCTTCGAGGCCCGGTTCGGCGCGGCCGTCGGCTGACGGACGACCGCGCCGGGAGCGGCGGGGCGCCTCAGTGCTCGCGCGCGCCCAGGGCGGTCGCGGCGGTCGAGGCGGCGGCGACCACGCCGGTGACGGCGAGGACGGACGGCCAGGCGCCGATCTTCTTCGCCAGCGGGTGCGAGCCGCCGAAGGCCGCCACGTAGAGCCCGGTCAGCGCGGCCGCGGTGGCCGCGCCCGAGTGGCGGTGCCACTGCGCGGCGGCCCCGGCACCGGCCACGGCCAGGACGGCGCCGCCCAGTTCACGCCGACCGGTCCACCGGGCGACGCCGTAGCCGCCGACCAGGCCGCTCGCCGCGGTCAGCGCGGCAGGCGCGGCGGCCGAGAGTACGTGCGGGATCCTCGCCATCGTCGACTCCACTCCTCAGAATCCTCGGGTCCGTCCGACCATAACCCGCCCGGTTCCCGGTTCGGTTCGCGGCCCGGTGCCGGGTTCGGCGGCCGGCGCGGCGCTCCCGGCGCCGCCGCCCCCTCCCCGGCCGCCCGACGGGCGCCGCTACCGGAACGCCTGCTCGAACGGGAGGGCCTGAGCCACCCGGGAGAGCCGGTCCGCGGCCTCGGCCGGCGCCAGCACCCGCTCCAGCCGGAGATCCCCCGGGACCTGCTGGATGAACCGGCCGGCCGACCAACTGCGCTCGTACGCCTGCGGGTCCAGCACCAGGGTGCGGAGGCCGTCCACCACCGGGATGTCGGCCGGCGTGCCCTCGTTCCAGATCCACGTCCCGTCGGGCGCGACCAGGTTGAACGAGCCGTACGCGGTGACCCGTCGGCGACCGTCCAGTTCCCGGGTCCGGCTGAGCGCGACGACCTCCGGGTCCGGCAGGGGACCGGGCAGCTGTCCGCCGCCGATCAGCACGTCGGCGAGCAGCGTGTGCAACTGGAAGTTGTCGGTCAGGCCGTCCATCCGCAGCAGGTAGCCGGTGCCGCTCGGGCGGTCCAGCACCAGCAGCGGCTCGTCGTCGAGCGTCTTCGCCAGGTGGAGCAGGCCCTTGAGGTCGTGCCTCCCCTCGCCGTACCGGTCGATCAGTTCGACCAGGACGTCCGTCACGCCGGAGGCCCGGGCCGCGGTGCGGACGGCGGTGTGGCGGTAGACCGCGAACGAGGCCATCTGCCACAGGTGCAGCGTCCACCAGCCGATCACGGCCCGGTGCGCGTGCCGCTCGTCCAGCCGGTCCGGGTCCTCGATCCGGGCGTGCGCCAGGCCCGGGTCGTCCTCGTCCGGGTCGGGCAGCTCGCCGCCGCCGGTCTCCCGCCAGCGGTCCACCAGCAGCAGCGCGCCGCTCAGCGCCCCGCGCAGGCCCGCCAGTACGTGGTCGGCACAGGCCGACGGGTCGGCGCCGCGCTCGACGCAGGCGCCGACCATCATCGCCAGCTGGGCCCGGGGGAACGGCGGGGTGTCCGGGAGCAGCGCGGCCAGCCGGGGGCCGACCGCGGCGGACTCCCGTTCCCCGGCCGGTCCCAGCAGCCCGCCGAGCCGTCGGAACGCGGCTTCGAGGTGTTCGGCGTCGCCGGCCGCGGTCGCCGCCTCCAACGCGGCTGTCGCCCGGTCGAGGGTGGGCTGTTGACGGTCCGACGGATCGGCGGACCCGTCGTGCGAGGCAATGCGGTCGGACACCATTCGCCGCAGCATAGGCGTCCGTCCGGACACCCCGGGCGCCGGGTGGCGGCGCACCCGCCTGCCGTCCCCGGCGAACCCTCCGTCCCCGACCGGTTCGAGGCCGCGTCGGTCCGTCTGGCGAAATCGCCCGCGCGGGACGGGCGGTGTGATCCATACTCGCGCGGGTGACCGCGACCCGCGCCCTGACGGCCCCCTCCACCGCCGTGGCGGAACCCGCTCTGCAAGTGGCCCCGCTCGAACTCTTCCTCGATCTCGTCTTCGTCTTCACGATCACCCAGCTCACCGGGAGTCTGGTCCACCACCTCACCGTGGGTGGTCTTGCCCAGGTGATGGTGATGCTGGCCGTGATCTGGTGGATGTACGACGCGTTCATCTGGCTGACCAACGCCATGCCGCCGAGCACCCGGGCGCGGCGCGGCCTGCTGATGCTCGCCATGGCGGGCTTCCTGGTGATCTCGCTCGCCGTCCCGCACGCCTTCGAGGGCAGTGGAGTCGCCTTCGGCTGGGCGTACCTGCTGGTGGTCGCCGTTCACACCGGGATGTTCGCGGCCTCCGGCGTGGTGCTCGCCTCCGTCCTGCGGATGGGTGGGCTCAACCTGGTCGGCACCGCTCTGGTGGTGGCCGGCGGCTACCTCACCGGGGTCCCCCAACTCGTCTGCTGGGCGGGCGCCTTCGCCCTGCAGTTCGCGGTGCCCCGACTGGTCGACCTGCCGCGGTTCCAGCTCCGTTCGGACCACTTCGTCGAACGCCACGGACTGATCGTGATCATCGCGTTCGGCGAGTCCGTGATCGCCATCGGTGTCGGCGCCGGGACCGCCGACCTCACCCTCCCGCTGGTGGCCGTCGCCCTGTTGAGCCTGACCGTCTGCGTGGGCCTCTGGTGGGCCTACTTCGGCCACGACGACGACTCCCGCGCCGAGCACCACATGGCCGCGCTCCCGGCGGAGCGCCGCAACCGGCTCGCCGTCAGCGTGTACAACCTCGGCCACTACGGGCTGCTGCTCGGGGTCCTGCTCTTCGCCACCGGGGTGAAGTCCGCCGTCGCCCACCCGGACGCCCCGATCGGCACCGCCCAGGCCTCGGCCCTGGCCGGCGGCGTCGCCCTCTTCCTCGTCGTCAACACCGCGGTGCGGCGGACCTTCGCGCTGACCCCGAACCTCCCCCGTCTGCTCGCGGCCGGCGCGCTGGTGGGCACCGTCGAACTCGGCACCGCCGTCTCCGCGCTGGCCCAGGTGGCCGCCGTCGTCGCGGTGCTCGGCGCGGCCTTCGGTCACGAGGCCTGTCGGCCCCGGGTGAGAGACTCCACCCCGTGACTGAGCATGTGATCACGGACGGCCTCTACCGGGTGCGCAACGTCGGCAGCGGGCTGCTGCTGGAGGTCGCCGACGGGAGCCGCCGCAGCGGCGCCAAGGTCGTCCTCGGGGTGGAGAGCGGCTCCGACGCCCAGCTCTGGCGGCTCGCCGCCGTCCATCCGGGCGGCGCCCTCTACCACCTGGAGAACGCCGCGAGCGGCAAGCGCCTCGACGTCACCGGGGCGTCCCCGGAGGACGGCGTGCTGATCCAGCAGTGGTCACCCAATGCCTTCGGGGCCCAGGAATGGCTCCTCGAACACCATCTCGACGCTCCCGGCACCTACACCCTGACCAGCTTCATCAGCGGCAAGCCGCTCACCGGCACCACCCCCGGCGACCCGGTCGAACAGCGCGAGGAGACCGACTCGCCCACGCAGTGGTGGCACCTGGAGCGCCAGGGGTAGGGCGGCGCACCGGCCGTCCGGCGGCCTGCGGTGCGGTCGTCAGGCCGAGAGGTTGGCGCGGAGGGCGGCCAGGTCGGCCTCGGTGGTGCCGTGGGCGTGGAGGTAGTCGGCGACGGAGCCGTGCCGGGCGCGGATCCAGCTGAGCGACGAGGCCAGGAGCGGGGCCGCGACGGGGCGGGAGACGCGCTCGGTGCCGGTCTCGTCGACGTAGGGGGTCGGGCCGTCGAGCAGGCCGAGGCCGGCGTTGGAGAGCAGGAAGTCGGCCATCAGGTCCGCGTCGGAGGCGCCCAGCAGGGACTGCACGACGGCGATGGTCAGGCCGGTGCGGTCCTTGCCGACGGCGCAGTGGACGACGGCGGGCACACCGGCGGGGGCGCCGAGCCGGCGGATGGCGGCGACCAGGGAGGGACCGGCGGTCTCGGCCATGAAGGGGTAGAGCTCGGCCTGGTCCTCGGGCCACGGACGGTCGACGTCCTCGCGGTTGGCCGGCAGGGTGGGCAGGCTGACCGCGTCGTGGGAGAGGCCGAACCGCAGGTCGGGCCAGGTCTCCGTCTCGAAGGGGCTGCGCAGGTCGATCACGGTCCGCAGACCGAGGTCCTTGAGCCGCTGGGCGCCTTCCGGGGTGAGGTTGTGGAAGGAGCCGGAGCGGTAGAGCACGCCCGTGCGGAGGGTCCCGACGCCCCCGGCGTCGCGGAAGTTGCGCACGCCGGGGATGTCGAGGAAGGCGGACGGCAGGTCGGGTTCACGGTCCGGCAGGTCGTCGGTCATGGGCTCCACCGTACGGGCGGGGGAGCCGGCCGGGGAAGGAAACGGACCACGAGGTCTCAGCGACCGCCGGAGACGTCCAGGAAGGTGCCCGTGCTGTACGAGGCGGCGGGGGAGAGCAGGTAGAGGATCGCCTCGGCGACCTCCTCCGGCTGCCCGCCGCGCCGCATCGGCAGCCCGGGCGCGACCCGGTCGACCCGGCCGGGCTCGCCGCCCAGCGCGTGGATGTCGGTGTGGATCAGGCCGGGGCGGACGGCGTTGACCCGGATGCCCTCGGCGGCGACCTCCAGGGACAGGCCGCGGGTCATCGAGTCGACCGCGCCCTTGGCGGCCGCGTAGTCCACGTACTCGTTCGGCGAGCCGAGCCGGGAGGCGGCCGAGGAGACGTTGACGATGGCGCCGCCGCGCCCGCCGTACCGGGTGGACATTCGGCGGACGGCCTGCGCGGCGCAGAGGAACGGACCGGTGATGTTGGAGGCCCAGATCCTGGTCAGCCGGTCCTCGTCGATCTCCTCCAGCCGGCACTGCTTCTCCAGCGAGCCGGCGTTGTTCACCAGGGCCGTGAGCGGCCCCAGTTCGGCGTCCACGGCGGTGAACAGCCGCTCGACCTCGGCGGTCCGGGTGACGTCGGCCCGGACGGCGACGGCGGTGCCGCCCTCGGCCCGGACGGCGTCCACCACGGCGGTCGCGGCGGCCTCGTCGGAGCGGTAGTTGACGCAGACCCGGTAGCCGCGCCGCCCGGCCAGCAGGGCGGTGGCGGCGCCGATGCCGCGACCGGCACCGGTGATCAGGAGGACCTCCGGCCGGTCGACCGGGCCGGACCGGTCGGTGGCGGCGGGCACTGCGGCGGAAGGAAGGGAGGACATGGTTCGAACGCTACCCGGTGGCCGGCCGGCCAAGCCGGCACGGCGGTAGCCGCTCGACGCGCCGGAATTCGCTCGCCCGGCGGGGGCCCGGCGGGGCAGACTCCTCGGACCGCCGGGGCCCGGCGTCCGGCGGTCCGCCGCCCGAGATCCGACCTCCGAGATCCGATATCCGAGGAGAACCATGCCCCCCGCCCCCGGCACCGTCCTGCTCTCGGGCATCGTCGGCTCGACCGCGTACGGCTTCGCGCACGCCGGCTCGGACATCGACCGGCTCGGCCTGTTCGCCGCCCCCACCGAGGACTTCCACGGCCTGGGCCGCCCGGCCGAGTCCCGGGTCACGACCGAGCCCGACACCACCCTGCACGAGGCGGCCAAGTGGTGCCGCCTGGCGCTCACCTGCAACCCGACCGCCTCCGAACTCGTCTGGCTGCCGGCCGACCTGTACGAGGTGCGCACCCCGCTGGGCGAGGAGCTGATCGCGATCCGCGGCTCCTTCCTGAGCGCCGCGGCCGTCCGGAACTCCTATCTCGGCTACGCCGACCAGCAGTTCCGCAAGCTGCTCGGCCGCGACACCGCGGACCGGGTCGGCCGGCTCCGGGCGGCCAAGCACGCCCGGCACCTGGTCCGGCTCATCGAACAGGGCGTCCGGCTCCACGAGACGGGCGAGAACCTCGTGCGGCTGCCCGACCCGGAGCGGATCCGCGCACTCGGCGACCGCATCGCCGAACACCCCGCCACCGCCGAGCCCCTGCTCAGCGCCGCCGCCGAACGCCTCGCCCGCCCCGGCGCCCTCCCGCCCGCCCCGGACCCGCGCCCCGCCGAAGCCTGGCTCCACCGCGTCCGCGCGGCCCACTACACCCCGCCCGTCCACTCCGCCCCGCCCGCCCGCACCCCGCCTGTCCCGGCCGCCCGCTGAGCCCGGCGCGTCCGCGCAATCCGCTGGCGGAGCCATGGGCGCCACCGGGTAGGATCGCCCTGGCCCGCTCCGCACGGGGCGGGCCACGGGCCGCTAGCTCAATTGGCAGAGCTGCGGACTTTTAATCCGTAGGTTCAGGGTTCGAGCCCCTGGCGGCCCACCGTGAAGGCCCAGCGTCGGACAACTCCGACCTGGGCCTTTCGGGTTCCCGGCGGCGGTCTGCCGGTGGCCCCGGAGGGGTGGGGCGGGCCCGGGGGTGCGGGCGGCGGCGGGCGCCGGGTGAGTGGTCGTCAGGACGTCCCGTCCGGGCCGGTGGGCGGTGGCTCGCCCGAAGTGCCGTCGGTCCCGGGGGACATGGGGTGGCGCCCGGGTCGTGTCTCGCCGGCTGTTCGGTGCGGCTGGATTCATATGAGCGGCTTGTATGCTCCGAACGGGGCTTGCTGTGGCTACAGGGGCCCCGGGGGTGAGGCGGGGACAGCCGCGGCGGCGTTCGTCGGTCATTACGACCTTCGTATGTGCAACCCGGGGGCGATCCAGGCCGTCTTCCTTGTGTGCAGAGCGCCCGGTCGTGCGGCGCAGCGTCCGCCGGTGAAAGGGACTCGGATGTCAGGTCAGTGGGGCGAGGGCCCGGCTCGTGGCGATGACGCGCCCGGTGCGCTCACGACCGAAGGCGGCGACGGCGCGGTGCCGCAGCCGCGGACCGGGGGACGGGCGCAGGCCCGGCGCGCGGCCCAGGGCAAGGGCGCACCGGCCAAGGGAACGCCGGGCACGGGGGACCAGGCCGGCGGGGGACGGGCGGCGGCCCGCAACAGCCGCAAGCCCAAGAAGAACGTGAAGAAGATCGTCGCCTGGTCGGCCGCGGGCGTGCTGGTGCTGGTCGCGGGCGCGGGCGGCGCGATCTACCTCAAGCTGAACGCCAACATCAAGACCTTCGACGCGGACGCGATAGCCGGCGACCGGCCGCCGGAGGCGCAGGCCGATGCCAACGGCAACAAGCCGGTCAACGTCCTGCTGATCGGCTCCGACAGCCGCGGCAAGGACAACTCCGACCTCGGCGGCGGGGAGGAGGACGGTGGTGCCCGCTCGGACACCACGATCCTGCTGCACGTCTACGCGGACCACAAGCACGCCGTCGGCATCTCCATCCCGCGCAACGCGATGGTGCCGATCCCGTCCTGCAAGCTGCCGAACGGCTCGTGGAGCAAGGCGGTCACCAGCGATCTCTTCAACGCGGCGTTCTCCAAGGGCGGCAGCGACGACGGCAACCCGGCCTGCACCCAGAACACGGTGGAGAAGCTCACGGGCATCCGGGTCGACCACACCATCGTGGTGGACTTCCAGGGCTTCTCCGCGATGACCAAGGCCGTCAACGGCGTGGACATCTGCCTGCCGCAGCCGATCTACGAGGGTGACATCAACCCCAAGCTCCCCAAGAAGGGCAAGGTCGTCCTCCCGCAGGGCAAGCAGAAGGTCGAGGGCCAGCAGGCGCTCGACTACGTCCGGCTGCGGCACGGCATCGGTGACGGTTCGGACATCGGCCGGATGAAGCGCCAGCAGGCCTTCCTCGGCTCGCTCGCCTCCAACATCAAGGGCCAGGGCCTCAACCCCACCACCCTGCTGCCGCTCGCGGACGCCGCCACCAAGTCGATGATCGTCGACCCGGGCCTCGGCTCCGCCGACAAGCTGCTCTCCTTCGGCCTGTCGCTGAAGAACATCGACCTGCACGAGCTCAAGTTCATCACCCTGCCCTGGCGCTTCCGCACCCAGGACAAGAACATCGACATCATCCAGTCGGACGCCAACAAGCTCTGGGAGACCCTCAAGGCCGACCGGACCATCGACGGCCAGAACGCCACCGGGGAACAGCCGGAGGCGGCCGCCACCCAGGGTGCGCCGACCACCCCGGCGGCCCCGGTCGCGTCGAGTTCGGCACCCGGGCCGGCCGCCGACGCGGGCAACGCGGCCGTCAAGGTGACCGTCTACAACGGGACCACCGTCTCCGGCATGGACGGCAAGGCCAGCGAGCTGCTGAAGGGGGCGAAGTTCGCCGCCACCAAGGCGGGCCCCGCCGCCGTCACCAAGTACACGACCACGATGGTCGAGTACGGCTCCGGGCAGAAGGCCAACGCCGACAAGGTCGCGGCACTGTTCCCCGGGGCGAGCGTCGAGGCCGCCAAGTCGCCCGGCATCACCGTCATCGTGGGCAAGGACTTCGTGGCCGCCAACGGCGACGCCGCGGCCGCCCCCGGCACCCCCGGCGCCTCGGCCGCCCCTTCGGCTCCGCCCTCGCTGCCCCCCAGCGTGACCAACGAGGCCCGCTCGGCGGACGACGACATCTGCGCCAACACCACCTACGGCGGCGGCGGGTAGCAGCGGGAAGCCACGGACGGCGACCACGCCGGGCCCGGGGCGCGCCGGCCCCGGGCCCGTGCCATGGTGGCCGGAGGGGGACCAGCAGGGGGGCGCCGGCCCGAAAGGCGGACCTCATGGCCGAGATCGCCCTGCAGATCGACATCGCGGCGCCGCGCCCCGTCGTGCTGGCCGCGCTCGACAGCCACGACGGGCTGACCGCCTGGTGGACCACCGAGGTGGACCGGGACGGCGATGTGCTGCTGCTCGACTTCCCGGACGTTCCCGAGCCGTTCCGGCTCCGCCGTGAGCGCGCCGACCGGGACCGGGTGGTCTGGACGAACGTGGGCACCTTCCCGCCGCACTGGGCGGGCACCTGGATCAGCTGGGACCTCGCCGACCAGCCGGACGCGGTCGACCGCACCCGGCTGCTGCTGCGCCACGGCGGCTGGCAGCCCGGCAGCGAGGACGGCGTGCCGCTGGTGGCGGGCACCTGGGCCGAGCTGCTGGTCCGGCTCAAGGACTACGCCCAGAGCGGCAAGGCGCAGCCGTACTTCGTGAAGCCGCCGCAGCACACCTCGTGACCGCCCGGCCCGGGCGGGCCACACCTGCCGGCCCACACCTGCCGGCCCCGGGTCCACCCACCGGCCGCGGTCCGGTGGCGCGATCGCGGCGGCGCGGCGAGGGTGGGCGGTGCACCGCCGTGCGGCCGCGCCGCCGCCGGGGACCCGGCCGGCACCGGCGACGACCGCCGACGACCGGCCGGCACCCCCGGCCACCAGCGGCGGAGGAACACGGCGGAGGAACCAGTGCTTCTGGAGGCCCAGCGATGTCCGTAGTGACCGATCCGTACAAGCCCGGCACCCCGTGCTGGATCGACCTGATGGCGAGCGACCAGCAGGCCGCGCTCGACTTCTACCGCGACCTGTTCGGCTGGCAGGGCGAGGTCGGCCCGCCGGAGTTCGGCGGCTACGCCGTGTGCGCGCTGAACGGCAAGCCGGTGGCCGGGATCATGGCGCAGATGGCCCCGGAGGGCCAGCCCCTCCCGCCCGTCGGCTGGACCACCTACCTGGCCTCGGACGACGCCGACGCCGCCGCGCGCTCCGTCACCGAGAGCGGCGGCACGATCCTCTACCCGGTGATGGACGTCGGCACCGTCGGCCGGATGCTGGTCGCTGCCGACCCGACCGGCGCGGTGTTCGGCGTCTGGCAGAAGGTCGACTTCATCGGCGCGGGCATCGTCAACGAGCCCGGTGCGCTGGTCTGGAACGAGCTCAACACCACGGACACCGACGCGGCCGGGGCGTTCTACGACCGGGCGCTGGGACTGCGCCCGGCGACCGTCCAGGGCCTGGAGGGCTACTACTCGCTCAATGTCGGCGACCGCACGGTGGGCGGCATGCAGCTGGTCCCCGACTACCTGGCGTCCGGGACGAACCCGCACTGGATGACCTACTTCGCGGTGGACGACACCGACTCCACCGTGGACGCCCTGGTCCGGGCCGGCGGATCGGTGATCCAGCCGCCGTTCGACATGCAGGCGGGCCGGCTGGCCGTCGTGCAGGACCCGCAGGGCGCCGTCTTCGCGGTGATCGCCTCGCCCGCCTCGCCGTAGCCGCGGCACCCCCGGAAGCCCCCCGTTCCCGCGACGCGCCGCCGGGAATGGGGGGCTTCCCCGCGTTCGCGGGTAAGACTGCACCCATGCTGGGGCTTCCGGACGACATCCGCGCTTTCCTCTTCGACCTCGACGGGGTGCTCACCCAGACCGCCAAGGTGCACGCCGCGGCCTGGAAGGACACCTTCGACGCCTTCCTGCGCGCCGAAGCGGCCCGCACCGGTGGGCAGTTCGTCCCCTTCGACGCCGTCACCGACTACGACACCCACGTCGACGGCCGCCCGAGACTCGACGGCACCCGGGCGTTCCTGCACAGCCGCGGCATCGACCTGCCCGAGGGCACCGACGCGGACCCGCCCGGTGCCCGGACCGTGCACGGTGTCAGCCTGGCCAAGAACGACACCGTGCTGCGCATGATCCGCGACCAGGGGGTCCAGCCGTACGACGGCTCGGTCGCCTATGTGCACCGGCTGCGCGCGCTCGGGCTGCCCGCCGCGGTGGTCTCGTCCAGCGCCAACTGCCGGGACGTGCTGCGCGCCGCCGGGATCGAGGAGCTGTTCGACGTCGTCGTGGACGGCGTCGTCGCCACACGGGAGGGCCTGCCGGGCAAGCCCGCGCCGGACACCTACCTGGCCGCCGCCCGGGCCCTGGGCGTCGAGCCCGCGCACGCCGCCGTCTTCGAGGACGCGCTCGCCGGGGTCTCCTCCGGCCGGGCCGGCGGCTTCGGCGCGGTGGTCGGCGTGGACCGTACCGGGCAGGCCGACGAACTGCGCCACCACGGCGCCACCGTGGTCGTCACCGACCTCGCCGAGCTGCTCGAAGGAGGCGCGGCATGACCGGGCTGGACAACTTCGCCGTCGATCCGTGGCAGATCGCCGAACAGGGCCTCGACCTGAACGCGATGGCCCGCGCCGAGTCCGTCTTCGCGCTCTCCAACGGCCATATCGGCCTGCGCGGCAACCTGGACGAGGGCGAGCCGCACGGTCTGCCCGGCACCTACCTGAACGGCGTCTTCGAGCTGCGCCCGCTGCCGTACGGCGAGGGCGGCTACGGCTACCCGGAGTCCAGCCAGAGCGTCATCAACGTGACCAACGGCAAGATCATCCGACTGCTGGTGGACGACGAGCCCTTCGATCTGCGCTACGGCGAACTGATCAGCCACCGGCGGTGGTTGGACTTCCGGGACGGGCTGCTGCGGCGCGAGGCGGAGTGGACCTCCCCGGCCGGGCGGACCATCAAGGTGCACTCGACCCGGCTGGTCTCCCTCACCCAGCGGGCGATCGCCGCCGTGGAGTACACCGTGGAGGCGGTGGACGCGCCGGTGCGGATCGTCCTGCAGTCGGAGCTGGTCGCCAACGAGCAGCTGCCCGGCGGCGCCGAGGGCGACCCGCGCGCGTCCGCCGTGCTGGAGGCGCCACTGCTCGCCGAGGTGCACCACGCGGGCGGCAGCAAGGCCGTCCTGGTGCACCGCACCCGGTACAGCGGCATCCGGGTCGCGGCCGGGATGGACCACATCATCGAGGGGCCGGACCGGCTGGACACCGTCGCCGAGGCCGAGGCGGACCACGGCCGGATCAGCGTCACCACCCTGCTCGAACCGGGCGAGAAGCTCCGGTTGGTGAAGTTCATGTCCTACGGCTGGTCCGCGACCCGCTCGCTGCCCGCCGTCCGCGACCAGGTCGAGGCCGCGCTGACCGCCGCCCGGTACACCGGCTGGGGCGGGCTGGTGGCCGAACAGGCCGCGTTCCTGGAGGAGTTCTGGGACACCAGTGACGTCGAGATCGAGGGCGACGTCGAACTCCAGCAGGCCGTCCGGTTCGCCGTCTTCCACGTCCTCCAGGCGGGCGCCCGCAGCGAGGAACGGGCCATCCCCGCCAAGGGGTTGACCGGTCCGGGGTACGACGGGCACAGCTTCTGGGACACCGAGACCTTCGTGCTGCCGGTGCTCACCTACTGCCTGCCGAGCGCCGTCAACCAGGCGCTGCGCTGGCGGCACACCACGCTGCCGATGGCCCGTGACCGGGCGGTCCAACTCGGCCTCGCCGGCGCGGTGTTCCCCTGGCGGACGATCCGCGGCGAGGAGTGCTCCGGCTACTGGCCGGCCGGGACGGCGGCGTTCCACATCGGCGCCGACATCGCGGCCGCCGTCGCCCGCTACGTCCGGGCCACCGGGGACGTCGAGTTCGAGCGCGAGTACGGGCTGGAGCTGCTGGTCGAGACGGCCCGGATGTGGCGCTCGCTCGGCCACCACGACGCGGCCGGCAAGTTCCGCATCGAGGGGGTCACCGGGCCGGACGAGTACAGCGCCGTCGCCGACAACAACGTCTTCACCAACCTGATGGCGCAGAGCAACCTGCGCGCCGCCGCCGAGTCCGCCGCCCGGCACCCGCGCGAGGCGGCCGCGCTCGGGGTGGACACCGAGGAGACCGCCGCCTGGCGGGACGCCGCCGCCGCGATGTTCGTGCCCTACGACGAGAACCTCGGCGTCCACCCGCAGGCCGACGGCTTCACCGACCACCAGGTCTGGGACTTCGAGCACACCCCGCCGGAGAACTACCCGCTGCTGCTGCACTACCCGTACTTCGACCTGTACCGGAAGCAGGTGGTCAAGCAGGCCGACCTGGTGCTCGCCATGCAGGTGCGCGGGGACGCCTTCACCGACGAGCAGAAGGCCCGCAACTTCGCCTACTACGAGCGGCTGACCGTCCGCGACTCCTCGCTCTCCGCCTGCACCCAGGCGGTGATCGCCGCCGAGGTCGGGCAACTGGACCTCGCGTACGACTACACGGCCGAAGCCGCCCTGATGGACCTCCACGACCTCGGCGGCAACACCAGCGACGGTCTGCACATGGCCTCGCTGGCCGGGGCCTGCATCGCGCTGGTGGCCGGGTTCGGCGGGCTGCGGGACCACGGCGAGTCGCCCTCCTTCCGGCCCCGGCTGCCGGCCGGGCTGATGCGTCTGAGCTTCTCGCTGATGATCCGCGGCCAGCTGCTCGGGGTGCGGATCACCCACGAGGGCACCACCTACACGCTGCGCCGCGGCGAGGTGATCCACCTGCGGCACGACGGCGAGGGCGTGCAGGTGAAGGCGGGCGAGCCGGTCACCCTGCCCACCACCGTGCCGCCCGCCCAGGAGCGGTGCGGCCAGCCGCCGGGCCGCGAGCCGGCCCGGCGCCAGCCGCAGGCGGGCGTGGTCAGCGGCACGCTGGGCCCCGGGCCGGAGCACCTGGCCGCCGAGTAGCCCGCCGGCCCGGTCGCCACGGGCGGCCCGCCCGCACCGCACCCCGGCCCGGTCGCCACGGGCGGCCCGCCCGTCACCCCTTCGGCCCCGGCCGGGGTGCGGCGCGGGCCGCCCCGCCGGAGGGTGCTGGTGTCCCGTGGCAACCGGCGGCCGGTGAAGGAGCGCCCCGTGGTGAGTGTGGCCGAGCAGATGGTGGAGGTGCTCCGGCAGGCCGGGGTGGAGCGGGTCTACGGAGTGGTGGGGGACAGCCTCAACCCGGTGGTGGACGCGATCCGGCGGGCCGAGGGCATCAGCTGGGTGCATGTCCGCAACGAGGAGGCCGGCGCCTTCGCGGCGGCCGCCGAGGCCGAGCTGAGCGGCCGGCTGGCGGTCTGCGCGGGCTCCTGCGGGCCCGGCAACACGCACCTGATCCAGGGCCTGTACGACGCCCAGCGCAGCGGCCTGCCGGTGCTGGCGCTCGCCTCGCACATCCCGTCCGCGCAGATCGGTACCGGCTTCTTCCAGGAGACCCACCCCGAGCGGGTGTTCACCGACTGCAGCAGCTGGTGCGAGACGGTGTCCACGCCCGCGCAGTCGCCCCGGCTGCTGAGGGTCGCGATCCAGCACGCGCTGGGCGCCCACGGCGTCTCCGTCCTGGCCTTCCCCGGTGACGTCGCCGCGCTGCCGGCCGCCGGGCCGACCGGCAGCGGCAGCTTCCTCACCGAGCAGGCGGTCGCCGCGCCGCCCTGGGGACAGGTCCAGGCGCTCGCCCGCGCCCTCAACGACGCCCGCAAGGTCACGCTGTTCTGCGGCGCGGGCGTCCGCGGGGCCCATGCCGAGGTGATGGCGGTCGCGCAGGCCCTGCACGCGCCGGTCGGGCACTCCCTGCGCGGCAAGGAGTGGATCCAGTTCGACAACCCGTACGACGTCGGCATGAGCGGTCTGCTCGGCTACGGCGCCTGTCACGAGGCGCTGCACTCCGCCGACCTGCTCGTGCTGCTCGGGACCGACTTCCCGTACGACTCCTTCCTCCCGCAGGCCCGCACCGTCCAGGTGGACCACGACGCCACCCGGCTCGGCCGCCGCACCCCGCTGGAGCTGGCCGTCCACGGCGACGTCTCGGCCACCCTGCGCGCCGTCCTGCCGCTGCTGGAGCCCAAGGACGACCGCACCTTCCTGGACGAGATGCTGCGCAAGCACTGCCGCTCGCTGGAGGACGTGGTCGGCGCCTACACCCGGGACATCGAGAAGCACCTGCCGATCCACCCCGAGTACGTGGCCTCGGTGCTGGACGACGTCGCCGCCGACGACGCGGTGTTCACCGTGGACACCGGCATGAACAACGTCTGGGCCGCCCGCTACCTGCGGCCGAACGGCCGCCGCCGGGTGATCGGCTCCTTCCTGCACGGCTCGATGGCCAACGCGCTGCCGCACGCGATCGGCGCCCAGCTGGCCTGCCCCGGCCGGCAGGTGGTGTCGATGTCCGGGGACGGCGGGCTCTCGATGCTGCTCGGCGAACTGCTCACGGTGGTGAAGCACCGGCTTCCGGTGAAGACGGTGGTCTTCAACAACGGGGCGCTCGGCATGATCAAGCTGGAGATGCTGGTCTCCGGCTACCCCGAGGCGGAGATCGACAACGGGGACGTCGACTACGCCGGGATCGCCCGGGCGATGGGCATTCCGGCCAAGCGCGTCACCGACCCGGCGCGGGTGCGGGAGGTGCTCGCGGAGGCGCTGGAACGGCCCGGTCCGGCGCTGGTGGACGTGGTCACCGACCCGAACGCGCTCTCCATCCCGCCGCACATCACGGCCGCCCAGCTGAAGGGGTTCGCGTTGGCGGCCGGGCGGACGGTGCTCTCCGGCGGGGTCGGGCGCATGATCGACCTGGCCCGGAGCAACCTGCGGAACATCCCCCGGCCGTAGTGGCCGCTCCCGGGGCCCGTCCCGGGGGCTGCCTGCGGGATCGTCGAGGGTTTGCCTCTGAGGCAAATTTCTTGCCCGTGCGGCACGCGAGGTGTCCACTGGTCACATGACCACCAGCCCACCCGGCCCCTCCACCCCCGGCGACCGGATCGACGACCTGGAGGTCGTCGGCCTCGCCGCGAGGCTGCGCGAGCACCGACTCGGCAGTCGCCTCACGCTGGAGGTCGCCGCCTCCCGGGTCGGGCTCTCCCCAGCCTATCTGTCCCGGCTGGAGACCGGCCGCCGGCAGCCCTCGCTGCCCGTTCTGCTCGGCCTCGCCCGCGCCTACGGCACGTCCGTCTCCGGTCTGCTCGGCGAGTCCATGGCCGAGCCGGACCCGGTGGTGCGCGGCGGCGCGATCGAACCGGGCCGCGCGGGCGGCTGGGGCTACCGCCGGGCCGGCGCCCCCGGCCGGGCGATGCAGGCGCTGCGCGTCCACGTCCCCCAGGGCGTGCAGGACGACGTGGTCCGGGTCCACCCCGGGGAGGAGTGGCTCTACGTCCTCCAGGGCCGGCTGCGGCTGACCCTCGGCGACCGCGTCCACCAGCTCGCGGAGGGCGACTCCGCGCACTTCGACTCGCTCACCCCGCACTGCATCGCCGCCGACTCGGCGGGCGGGGTCGAGCTGCTCTTCGTGCACACCCTGCTGCAGAGCCCCGGCGGCGAACTCTGCCTCGGCGGCGGTCCTGCCGCACCCCACTGACCCACCGTCAGAACTCCTGGAGGAGATCTCCCATGGCTGATCCCACCACCACCGTCACCGCCGACACCGCCGCCGGGGCCGTGGCCCCCGCCGTCGCCCCGAAGACCGTCGACGCCGGCAAGTGGGCCAATCGCCGGGTCGGCATCCGGGTGCTGATCTACATGGTCGCCACCCATGCCTTCGCCGGCTTCATCATGCTGCTCTTCGAGCTGGGCAACCGGAACAAGTAGCCCTCCCGGCAAGGCCGTTCGCCGGCCGGAGGAAGGCGGCCCCGGCAGAGTGGGCGCCGGGGCCGTCCGGTCACGCCGTTCGCAGCAGCTCGCAGAGCGCGTCCAGGGCGGCCGGGAAGAGGCGGTCGGGCGGGGTGGCGTAGCCGACCACCAGGGCCGGCGGCGCCTGCGGGGCGAGTGCCGGGTCGGCCAGGTGCCAGGAGAGGCCGGTGACGGCCAGGTCGAGGGCCTCGGCGCGGGCCAGCAGTTCGGCCTCCGACCGCGCGCCGGGCGGCAGTTGCAGGACGGCGTGGAGCCCGGCGGCGATGCCGGTGACCCGGACGTGCGGGGCGTGTGCGGCGAGCGCCGCGACGAGCGCGTCCCGCCGCCGGCGGTAGTGCAGCCGGCAGCGGCGCACATGGCGGTCGTAGGTGCCGGAGGTGATCAGCTCGGCGAGGGTCAGCTGATCCAGCACCGGGGACATGGTGTCGGCCAGTCGCTTCAGCCGGGCCACCGGCTCGACCAGGGCGTCCGGCAGGGCGAGCCAGGCCAGCCGCAGGCCGGGGGCCAGGCTCTTCGCCGCGGTGCCCGCGTACACGACCCGCTCGGGGTCGAGGGCCTGCATCGCGCCGAGCGGCTGCCGGTCGTAGCGGAACTCGCCGTCGTAGTCGTCCTCGATCACGTACCCGTCCAGTTCGCGGGCCCAGCCGACGGCGGCCGACCGTCGCTCGGCGGCCAGCGCCGCGCCGGTCGGGTACTGGTGGGCGGGGGTGAGCAGGACGGCCGCGTCCCGCCGGGCGCCGAGCAGGTCGGTCCGGGCGCCCGCGTCGTCCAGCGGCAGCGGTGCCGGGGTCAGCCCGGCGGCCCGGACCATCTCGCGCTGCGGCGGCAGCCCGTACCCCTCGACCGCCAGGGTCCGGACACCGCGTACCCGCCCCGCGCCGCGCTCGCGCAGGGCGGTGCAGAGCAGGCCGATGCCCTGGGTGAAGCCGGCGCAGATCAGCAGGTGGTCCGGGTCGGTCCGGACCCCGCGCACCCGGGCGAGGTAGTCGGTGAGCGCCTGCCGCAGCTCGATCCGCCCGAGCGGGCTGCCGTAGTCGAAGGCCTCGTGCGGCGCGGTGGCGAGCGCCCGCCGGGCGGCGGTCAGCCAGGCGGTGCGCGGGAAGAGCGAGACGTCCGGCCGTCCGGGCATCAGGTCGTACCGGGCCGTCCGGCGCCCGCGCGGCAGGTCGGCCGCACGGGTGGCGGGCCGGGGCGTGGTCCGCCCGGCCACCGTGGTGCCCGACCCCTGCCGCGAGGCGAGCCACCCCTCGGCGGTGAGCTGCCCGTAGGCCTCGACCACGGTGTTGCGGGCGATCCCGAGGTCCTCGCCGAGCGCCCGGGACGACGGCAGGCGCGTGCCCGGGGCCAGCCGCCCGTCCTGCACGGCCTCCCGCAGCGCGTCCTCCAGCGCCGCCCGCAGACCGACCCCGGCGGACCGGCGGCCGGTGAGGTCGAGGTGCAGATCGCCGCCGAAGGCGGTCCAGGAGGTGCTGCTCATGGGCGGGAGGAGCCGATCCGTGCGGGGCGCTGTGCCGTCCGGGCTTTCGTCCGTACGGGATTATCGCCGGTCCCCGTGGTGGACCGCTCGCGGCTGCCACCGCTGCCACCGCCGGGCGGAGGTCTGCCTTCTACTGCCCGGTTGCGACGGTGATCGCCGAGGGGGCGCCGTGCGGCGGCCGCCCGGGGGGCGCCTCCCGCCTGGCGCGGCGGTGCCCCGCCGGCCCGTGCAGTGCAGCCCGGCACCCCTGGTGTGGCCACCTTCCCCGACCGGGCCGAGCGCGGGCGGCAGTGACGACAGGCTTCCGATAGAGAAGTGGAGAACCTGACAGTAAAGGCTGGACAGGTCGACTGGCAGTCTGTCAGGATCGGTGCTGTCGCCGGACAGCAGGCCGGCGGACACACCAGGGGAGGATCCACCATGACGCAGGACAGCCAGCCGCAGTTCGTCTCGGTACCCGTGCCGAGCCAGTACGTCACGCAGGTGTACGCCTACCTCGCGGAACTGACCGGCGCCACGGCGGCCATCGGGACGGCGGCGGCCACCGGTGCCCCCGTTCCCCTGGCCGGGCCGGCGGAGGCGGCCGGGGCGGACGACGGCAAGCTCCCGGTCGTCGAGTGGACCGTCGAGGACTTCCGCCGGCTGATGATCGAGCCGCTGGGCTCGGTGCAGACGGTGGCCCGGGTGCTGGACATCCTGGCGGAGCGGCCGGACGCGCGGGTGAGCTACACCGCGCTGGCCACCCGGCTCGGCGTGGAGAAGAAGAGCCTGCAGGGCAACCTGGCCGCCTTCACCCGGGCGGTGCACCAGCACTACCGGCGCCGCAACTGGCCGATGACCTGGGTGGAGGCGCTCACCAGTGAGCCGGGGCTCAAGTCGGAGTTCTTCTACACGGTGAACGCGACCCTCGCGAAGCGCTGGCTGGAGGCCCGCGCGCAGGGCTGAGCGGCTCGGCCCGACGGGGGGAGCGTGTGCACGGTACTCCCCCCGTCTACCCGATTCGGCGCCAGCCGTCGCCCGGCGCGCCCGGCTCCGTCACCGGAGCCGGGCCGAAGTCGTACCGCACCCCGTCGGGCCCGAAGGCGAGCAGCGACACCGAGGAGGAGCCCCAGATCCGTCCGTCGCCGAACTCCCGCCGCTGGACCAGCGCCGCCGGATCGTCGAGCGCCAGACCGTCGCCGGAGACGATCGGGAGCCACCCGCCCCACGCCTGCTCCGTCGTGTCCGGGCCGGGCGTCGGCGCGGGCCGGGCGGCGGCCTCGAAGCGGGCCCGGAAGTGCGCGGCCCGGGCGGCCATCAGCGAGCGGACCAGCTCCGAGGTCGTCCGGTCCGCCGCCAGCCCCTCCAGCCCGTCGTTGAGCACGACGCTCAGGCCGGACGGCAGCGCGCGTTCCGCCAGGGCGCTGCCGCCCCAGCTCAGCACCCGGGCCCCGGCGGGTCCGGCGAGGACCAGGTGGAACGGGTCGTACCGCTCCAGGTCGACCCCGGCGAGCCCGCCGTCCCGCAGGGCGGTCAGCGGCAGCTCGCCGCGCGAGAGCCGCGCCCGGGCCGGCGCCATCGTTCCGAAGCCGTTCAGCAGACAGGCCGCGGCGGCCCCCGTGCCGACCGCGCCCGCCGCTGTCCGTCCAGCCCCCGCCGTCCCCGCCGTCCCCGGCTCGACGGCGAGCCACGTCCCGCCCGCCGCCAGGTCCAGCCCGCCGACGGCGGTCGGGTGCGCGGGCCAGTGGTGTCCGGGCGGGGCCCACCGCCGGCCGGCGTACTCGTCCCGCACCGCCAGCAGCAGCACGGGCACCGGCTCCGTCGGTTCGATGCTGACGAACGCGGTACACACGATCCTGGCCCCCTGACCTCGCCCACACCGGGCGGCCCACCGGTACCGCCCTCCCCGCGATCCTCGCACGGCCGTTCGCCTCCGGGCAGGCCCGCGCCCTCGTCCTTCCGCCCTCGCCGTGCCAGACTCGGGCAGGGCGCCCGGGAGCCCCGCCGCCGCCCGAATGGCCCACGATTTCCGGGCCCGAATGTGCCGGACCGACAGTCCACTCGGCCCCTAGGCTGGCCGGTATGACGACGACGAACGAGAACGCCACCGTGTCCGCCCCCGAGCAGCGGATCTCCCTCCCCGAGCACGCCCCCGCCTTCTACCAGGCCATGATCGCGCTGGACCGGGCCGCCCGGCAGGGCGTGGACCCGGCCCTGGCGGAGCTGGTGAAGGTGCACGCCTCGATGATCAACGGCTGCTCCTTCTGCATCGACATGCACGCCACGGACGCGCTGAAGAACGGCGAGGAGAACCACCGTCTGCTCTCCCTCCCGGCCTGGCGCGAGACGTCCTGGTTCACCGCCAAGGAGCGGGCGGCCCTCGCGCTGACCGAGTCGGTCACCCTGCTGACCCAGGGGCACGTGCCGGACGCCGTCTACCAGGAGGCGGCCGAGCACTTCGAGCAGGCCGAGCTGGCCCAGCTGATCGCGCTGGTCATCACCATCAACTCCTGGAACCGGATCGGCGTGACCTCCCGCCTGAGCCCGGTCGCCAAGTAGGGGGAGCGTCATGACGACCACTCAGCAGGAGCTGGCCCGTGCCCTGCACGCCCTGCACCGGCCCGGCGAGCCGTTGGTGCTCGCCAACGTGTGGGACGCGGCGGGCGCCCGCCTGGTCGCCGCCGCCGGCGCGCGGGCCGTCGCGACGGCCAGTGCGAGCGTCTCCTGGACGCTCGGCAGCGCGGACGGGGACGCGGCCGACCGCGACGAGGTGCTCGCCCAGACCGCGCTGGTCGTGCGCTCGGTCGGCCTGCCGGTGACGGCGGACCTGGAGAGCGGCTTCGGCACGACGGCCGCCGAGGTCGGCGGGACGGTCACCGCGCTGCTCGCCACCGGCGCGGTCGGGGTGAACCTGGAGGACGGGGCGCGGCCCGCCGCCGAGGCGGCGGAGCGGATCGCGGCGGCCCGGGCGGCCGCGGACGCGGCCGGTGTCGCGCTCTTCGTCAACGGGCGTACCGACGTCTTCCTGCGCCGGCTCGGCGATCCGGCCGGCCGGCTGGACGAGGCCGTCGCCCGCCTGCGGGCGTACGTGGCGGCGGGCGCGGACGGCGTGTTCGTGCCCGGGGTGGCGGATCCGGAGACGATCGCGGCCCTGGTGGCCGCCGTCCCGGCACCGCTGAACGTCCTGGCCGGTCCGGGCTCGCCGTCGGTGCCGGAGCTGGCGAAGCTCGGGGTGGCCCGGGTCAGCCTGGGGCCGGGGCTGGCCAAGGCTGCGTACGCGGCGGTGCGCCGCGCCGCCGAGGAGGTGTACACCGAGGGGACGTACACCGCGCTCGACGGCGGGCTCACCTACCAGGAGCTGAACGCGCTCGCACAGGGCTGAGCCGGCGCCGGGCCGGGCACGGGCGGCGACGGCCCACGCCCGGCCGGGCCCCGGCGGGCGGTCAGCCGATCTGCCCGCTGAGGCCCGGGTGGGTCATCTGGTTGGTGCCGATCGCCTCCACCTCCTGGGCGGTGTGCCCGACCAGCGGGAGCTTGCCCGCCTCGTGCAGGGCGAGGTCGGTGGGGGAGAGGTTGAGGCCGCTGGAGAGCCCGTCCAGGGCGTCCGGCGACGTCGCGGTGGAGGTGGTGGCCGACGCGGCCGGGGCGGCCAGGGCGAGGCCTGCCATGGTGAGGGCGGCCAGGGTCGCGAGTTTCTTCATGGAACCCCCAACGACCCGGCCGCCCTCAGGTCACCGCGGCGGTGTCACACCGTCACCCGCAGGGTCTTCACGCTGTTGCTGACGAACGACCCGATCGGCTCCGGGACGGCTCCCTCGACCAGGGCGAGCCCGGGGAAGCGGCCGAACAGGTGGCGCAGCGCCGTCTCCGCCTCCATCCGGGCGAGTCCGGAGCCGAGGCAGAAGTGCGGGCCGTGCCCGAGCGAGAGGTGCCGGTTCGGCTGCCGGGTGAGGTCGAAGCGGTCGGCGTCCGGGTAGTGCCCGGCGTCGCGCCCGGCGGCCGCGTAGGAGGCGAGCAGCGCCTCGCCGCGCCGGATCACCACCTCGCCCACCGGGATGTCCTCGGTCGCGTACCGGAGCGGGAACTGCCCGACCGGTGAGTCGTACCGCAGCGTCTCCTCGACCACCGCGGACCACGGCTGCTCGCCGTCGAGCACCAGCCGCAGCTGGTCGGGGTGGGCGAGCAGGGCGCGGACGGCGTTGGTGATCAGGTTGAGGGTGGTCTCGTGGCCGGCCACCAGCATCAGCAGCAGCGTGCCGACCAGCTCGCGCTCGCTGAGCCGGTCCCCGGACTCGCGGGCGGCGATCAGATCGGTGGTCAGGTCGTCGCCCGGCTCGGCGCGCTTGGCCTCGACCACGGAGGCGAGCAGCGCCTGCAGCCCCTGCTGGGCGGCGATCGCGGCCTCCGGGGTGGCGGAGCTGGACACCAGGGTGTCGGAGAGCTCGTGCAGTTCGTCCTGCTGCTTGGCCGGCAGACCGAGCAGCTCGCCGATGACCTGCATCGGCAGCGGGTAGGCGAAGTGCTCGCGCAGGTCGAACCCGCCCTCCAGCCCGGCCAGGCCGTCGAGCAGCGCCAGCGTGCGGGCCTCGATGGCGGGCTGCAGCTCGGCGACCCGGCGCGGGGTGAACGCCTGGGTGACCAGACCGCGCAGCCGCCGGTGGTCCTCGCCGTCCGCGGTGATCATGCCCGGCACGGTGACGAAGTTCAGCAGCGGCCAGCCCTTGGGCAGACGTCCCTCGGTGAAGGTGGTCCAGAGCTGCGGGTTCTTGCCCACCCGGGGGTCGGCGAGCAGCTCCTGGAGGGTGTCGTGGTGGGTTATCGCCCAGACCACCACCCCGCCAGGGAGTTCCACCAGGACCGCCGGGCCGGCTTCCCGGAGTCGGGCGTTCTCTCCGTGCTGGTCCCGTCCGAAGGGGTCGAGCCGGATGGGCTCCGGCCGGTGGCCGGTTCGGTCGTGCTCAGGGGCGGCGGTGTCCATGACGGCCTCTCGGGGGCTGGCGGGCGGGGCGGGGTGAAGGCGCTGTAGAGCACCGGCAGGCTGACCAGGGCGCGCGACCAGGGCGACGGACGCCAGGCCAGGTCCTGCGGCGGTACCGCGAGCTGGAGGTCCGGCAGCCGGTGCAGCAGGGTCTCGACGGCGGTCTCGACGATGATCCGGGCCGGGTGCTGCGCCGGGCAGACGTGCTTGCCCGCGCCCCAGGCCAGGTGGGCCCGGTTGCCGCCGAGGGAGCTCTGCGCGGCGGACGAGGCGCCCTGGGCGGCCGGGTCGGCGTTGGCCGCGGCCAGGCCGAGCACGAGCATGTCGCCGGCGCTGATGTACTGGCCGCCGAGGACGGTGTCGCCGGTCGCCCACCGGCCGGGGAAGTTCTGCGTCGGCGGGTCGCGCCAGAGCACCTCCTCCAGCGCGTCGGCCACGGTGAGCCGGCCGCCGGTGAGGGTGGCCCGGAAGCGGCGGTCGGTGAGCAGCAGCCGCAGGGTGTTGCCGGTCCAGTTGATGGTGGTCTCGTTGCCCGCGACCATCATCACCACCAGGTGGTGCACCGCCTCCTCGTCGCTCAGCGCGGCCGGGTGGGCCAGCAGCCAGGAGGTGAGGTCGGCGCTGGGCGCGACGCGGCGGCGCCGGACGAGGTCGACCAGGATCGCCTGGAACTCCGCGTTGGCGCGCACGGAGTCCTTGCTGCTGTCGACGAAGTGGCTGATCAGCTCGACCAGGCGCGGTCCGGCCTCGGCGGGCAGCCCGAGCAACTGGGTGAAGACCAGCAGCGGCAGCCGGCGGGCGTACTGGGCGACCAGGTCGGCGGTGCCGTCCGGGCCCCAGCTGTCGATCAGGGCGTCGGCGGCGGCCTCGGTGGTCTCGCGCAGCTGGCGGTGGTCGATCTGGGCCAGGGTGTCGGCGACGGCCGCGCGCAGCCGTTGGTGCTCGGCGCCGTCCAGGTTGAGCAGGGTGGGACGCCAGGAGGTCATCGGCAGCAGCCGGGAGTCGGCGGCCAGCCGGCCCTCGGCGGGGACCCGCCAGCGGCGCGAGTCCTTGGAGAACAGCGCCTCGTTGCGGGTGAGTTCGAGCAGCTCGGGATAGCCGATCACCAGCCAGGCCTCGACCCCGGGTTCCAGTTCGATCGGCGCGACCGGGCCGTACTGGGCCCGCAGCCGGGAGTACAGCCCGTGCGGGTCCTCGGCGACGGCGGCGCCCCACAGCGGCGGCAGCGGCACCCCGGCCGGCAGGCCCCCGCCGGCGTGCGCCGGGCAGCCGGGGGGCGCGGACAGCTGCCCGGTCGACCGTGCGGCAGCCTGGCCCGGGTCGGGAGTGGTCATCGCTGGAGCTCCAGTACGGCGGTGGAGTGCAGATGGTCGACGAAGTCGATCAGCAGGTCGTACGCGGCCCGGCGGTCCCGTGCGTCGCAGTACAGGATCGGGACCTCGGGCAGCAGGTCGAGGGCGGAGCGCAGCTCCTCCTCGGGGTAACTCGGCGTGTCCGGGAAGGTGTTGACGGCCACCGCGAACGGGATCCGCTGCTCCTCCAGGCGGCCGAGCACGTCGAAGCTCTCGTCCGGGCGGCGCAGGTCGACCATCGCGATGGCGCCGAGCGCACCGCGCGACAGGTCGTCCCAGAGCGGCCAGAACCGTTGCTGTCCGGGCGTGCCGAAGAGGTACAGGGCGAGCCGCGAGTTGAGGGTGATCCGGCCGAAGTCCAGCGCGACCGTGGTGGTGGTCTTGCCGGGGCGCCCGGTGAGGTCGTCGATGCCGCTGCTGGCGGCCGTCATGGTCTCCTCGGTGCGCAGCGGCGTGATCTCGCTCAGCGCGCCGACCAGCGTGGTCTTGCCGACCCCGAACGGGCCGGTGACCAGGATCTTCACCGCGCCCTGGACGGACGGGGGCAGGTACTGCGGTTCGGGCGGGCGCGGCTGCGACCGCTGCTCGGCGGTGTGCCGGTCAGCGGAGTTGGCGGAGGCCAACGAGCACCTCTTCCAGGAGGGTTGCGGGCAGGCGTTCGGCCTGCGGGACGGGCGGGAGCACCTGGACGGCGCCGAGGTCCCAGAGGTCGCCGACCAGGACCTTGACGACGCCGAGCGGCAGCCCGAGGTAGGCGGCCACCTCGGCGACCGACAGCAGGCTGCGGCAGAGTTCCAGGATCCGCTGGTGCTCGCGGTTGAGCAGCGAGTCCTCGGGCAGTTCGGGCCGGTCGGGTAACGCGCTGACCAGGCTTTCGACGGCGAGCGCGGCCCGGGTGGGCCGACTGCGGCCACCGGTGATCACATAGGGCCGTACCGGCCCGTTCACCGCAGGCCCCCCGCCGCGTGATCGACGCGCGGCGGGCTGGTGAGATGGCTGCCGATCCGCTCGACCAGGACCTGCATCTGGTAGGCGACCAGGCCGGCGTCCACCGCCTCGCCGGTCACCACGGCCAGGTGGGCCCCGGCCCCGGCGGCGACGACGAACAGGTAGCCGCCGCCGTACTCGATGACGATCTGGCGGGTGGAGCTGCCGTGGCCGCCGAAGCCCTGGGCGACGCCGCGGGCCAGCGACTGCAGGCCCGAGCAGGCGGCGGCGAGCCGCTCGGCGTCCTCGCGCGGGATGCCCGCGCTGCGGCCGATCTCCAGGCCGTCGTTGGACACCACGACGGCGTGCTGGACCTCGGGGACGGAGATGATGTCGGCGAGCAGCCAGCCGAGATCAGGGGTGGTGGTCATGGAACTCTCCGAAGCGCTGGGGGAGCTGGGGGGAAGCGGGAAGGGAAGGGTGGGGCTGGGCCTGCGTCCGGGCGGCCGACCGGCCGTTGGCGGTGCCGGCCTGGAACATCGCCATGAACGTCCGGGCGTCCTGTGCCGACCGGTACGGCGCGGGCGCCGGAGGGGGAGCGGACGGCGCGCCGTGGCGGCTGGCGCGGTCGCGCCGGTGGCTCCGGCGGGGCAGCGGCGGCGCGGCGGCGGGGCCGGGCGGTGGGGTCTCCACCAGGGGGTGGCCGGATGTCATCGGGTGCCCGGCCGGGTACGGGTCGGCCGGGGTGCGGCGGGGGCCGGCGGTGAACGCCCGGTCGTCGGGGCCGAGGCCCGGGACGGTCGGCGGGAGCGGCTCGGTGAGCAGCGCGTTCGGCAGCAGCACCACGACCCGTACCCCGCCGTAGGGGGAGGGCGCGGAGCTGAGGGTGACCCGGAACCCGTACTGCTCGGCGAGCCGGCCGACCGCGGCCAGACCGAGCTGCGGTACCTCGCCCAGCCGGGAGACCTCCAGCGAGGTGCCGCCGGCCAGCGCGGAGGCGGCCTTGGCGACGGCCTGCTCGGGCATGCCGACACCGCCGTCGTCGATCTCGACGACGGCGCCGTTGTGGACGGGCATCAGCGTGACGAACACCTGGGTGCTGGGCGGCGAGTAGCGGGTGGCGTTGTCCAGCAGCTCGGCCACGGCGTGGATGAGCGCCTCGGCGGCGGCGCCGACCACGGCGGTCTCGATCCGGCTGCGGACCACCACCCGCTGGAAGGGCAGGATGCGTGACTGGGCGCCGCGCACCACGTCCTCCAGGGGGACCGGCTCGGGCCAGTGCCGCCCGGCCCGGGCTCCGCAGAGGACGGCCAGGGTCTGGGCGAGGCGGGCCTGTTGGGCGGCGGCGTGGTCCGCCTTGAGCAGGCCCTCCAGCAGTGCCGGGTCGTCGTGGGTGCGTTCCATCTCGTCCAGCAGGGCCTGCTGGTCGTGCGCCATCACGAGGATCCGGCGGGCGACGCTGAGGAAGGCCCGCTGGGTGGAGGCGTTGAGCTCCTGCTCCTGCTGGACGGCGGCCAGCTCGGTTCCCCGGTGCGCCAGTTGGGCGGCGAGCTGTTCCTTCAGGCGGTTGTTGTCGCGCTGCTGCCGGTCGGCCCGGCGGCGCTGGGTGACGGAGACCGCGCGGTAGCGGGCGGCGGTCACGAGGGCGAGGGCGGCGAGAACGCCGGTTGCCGTTGCGCACCACTGAGTCATCGTCACGCCGCGAATTCTAGGGTGATGATCCTACGAAGGTGTGAACGGATCTCGCCAACTGACCGGATCTCGTCAATATCCCGTCAATACGACGCCAATCAGACCTCCTTCGGGCCCGGACGGCCCGCGCCCGGGGCGCCCGGTCGTGGGCCCCGTGCCACCTGGGTGCCGGCTGGGTACCGCCGGTGGACGAGGCCCTGCTCACGGCACCGGCGAGCTCCGGTGCAGCAACAGCAGGGCGACGTCGTCCGGCCGGGAGCGGCGCTCGGTCACGTTGAGGGTGAGCAGATCGGCCAGCCGGTCCAGGGCCGCGGCCGGGCCGAGCCGGACCGGCCCGGTCTGCCGGGCCCACAGCTCCAGGCCGCCGAGCATCCGCTGCACCGACTCGTCGTAGTCCTCCTCGCGGTCCTCCACCAGCCCGTCCGTGTAGACCAGCAGCGTCTCGCCCACCGCCAGGTGCCCGACCGCCAGTTGGTAGGGCATCCCCGGGTCCACGCCCAGCGGCGGGCCGCCCGGCAGGTCCAGCTCGACGGCCTTGGCGTCCGCCGCGATCCGGACCGGGGAGGGGTGCCCGGCCCGGGCCGCCCGCAGGCTGCCGTCGGCGGGATCGAGGGTGAGGTACAGGCAGGTCGCGAAGAGGTCGGTGTCGAGTTCGGACAGCAGCCGGCTGGTCCTGGCCAGCGTGGCGGCCGGGTCGTGGCCGTCGGTGGCGTACGCGCGCAGGCCGCTGCGCAGCTGGCCCATCACGGCGGTGGCCTCGGCGTTGTGGCCCTGGACGTCGCCGATCACCAGACCGATCCGGCCGTCCGGCAGCCGGAGCAGGTCGTACCAGTCGCCGCCGATCTGCATGCCCTCGGTGCTGGGCAGGTAGCGGGCGGCGCTGGCCAGCCCGGGCAGCCGCGGCAGGGTGCGCGGCAGCATGGCGCGCTGGAGTTCGGTCGCCCGGTGGTGGTGGATGTCGTAGAGCCGGGCACGTTCCAGGGACTGCGCCAGGATGCCGGCGAAGGCGGAGTAGAGGGTGCGGTCCTCGCGGCCGAAGGCCCGTTCGGTGGAGAAGGTGATCAGGCAGGAGCCGACCTGCCGTCCCGAGGCGACCAGCGGGAGCACCGCCCAGGAGGCCGGGGTCAGCGGCCCGCCACCGCCGCGCCGGGCCGGCCCGGGCTCGCTGAACAGCGGTGAGGAGCGGGCCAGCGAGTGCTGCATCACGCCTTCGGAGAGGTCGGCCAGCCGGGTCAGCTCGGTGCGGCGCGGACCGCCGTAGACGGTGTGCGAGACGGGCAGCAGCCGGCCCTCGTCGACCAGGTCGAGCACGATGCCGGCGGCGCCGAAGGCCGGCCGGGCGACATCGGTCACCGCAGTGGTCACGTCCCGGACGGTGACCGCGCGGGACAGCGCCCGGGTGAGCGCCAGCAGCAGCGCCGAGCGGGCGCCGACGGCCTGGGCGCCGCCGCCCGGCCCACCGGCGGGCGGGTTCTCCTCGGGGGCGCGGGCGCGGTCCCGGTCGGCGAGCAGCCCGGCGATCCGGACCGGCCGCCGGTGCACGTCCAGCATCACCTCGCCGGTCTCCTCGATCCGGATCACGCCGCCGCCCCGGCGCGGCACCCGGTACTCGATCCGGTACGGGCCGCCGGTGGCGAGCGCCTCGGCGAGGGCGGCCTGGACCTCCGGCAGGTCCTCGGGGTGGACGAGCCGGTCCAGGTCGGGGGCGGCGGCCGGGGCGCCCCCGACCGGCACCGGCCGGTCGACCACCCGGTAGGCGGTGGCGTCCCAGTAGGTCTCGCCGGTCACCAGGTCGCGCTCGAAGGCGCCGTGCCCGGCGGAGCGCACGGCGAGCGACAGCATCGGGTGGGCCAGGCCGGCGGCCCGGTCGCCGGCGGTCCCGGCGGCGGCACCGCCGCCCGGGCGGGCCGTCCCGGCCGGGCGGGTGCCGGCCTGCGCGCTGTCGAGCAGATGGGCGAGCCGGTGGGCGCACGCGTCGCCGAGCGTCTCCAGGACGTCCAGGTCACGGCGGGGGACGGTGCCCCGGTGGGCGAGGGCGAGGGCGAGCACGCCGATGGGCCGCTCGTCGACGATCATCGGCAGGGTGATCAGGGCGACCATGCCGGTGCCCATGCCGGCGTTGCGGTTGGGATAGTCGACGCTGGTGCGCTCCGGGCTGAGCAGGTACGGGCGGCGCAGTCGCAGCGCCATCGCGGCGGGCAGCTCGCTCGCCGGATCGACGAGGCTGTACCGCTCGTGGGCCCAGTCGGGCAGTCCGTGCGAGGCGGTGAGCCGGAGCATTCCGGCGGAATCCACCAGGTAGAGCGCGGAGCCCTCCCCGGTGATCCAGCCCGGGCCCTCGGCGAGGACGGTGCCGAGGAGTTCGGCGGCGCTGGTGCAGCCGAGCAATAAGCGGACACAGCGCATCGCGCTGCGCGCGGTGGGGCTGCTGCGCGGCGTCCGGCTCTCGTCCTCGGAGGGGGGAAGCCACGGCGAGGTCAGGTCCATGGGATTCCCGGCCTTTCCGTTGCCTTATGGGGCACTCAATTCTTCATACCTTATTTCTCAAGCGGGTGACGGGTGACCCGGACGGCGCACCGGTACCGGCGTCCGCTCGTCGGCCGCGTCCGGGGCGACCGCCCTGACCAGGGGTTCCGCCGGGGCCGGCCGGCGGGCGGCACGATCGCCCCGGGCCGCTGCCCCGGGGTGTCGGGCGGGGTGTCGGGCGCGGCGTCGACGGGGTCCGGCACCGGGCGGGGTTCGGTGGCGCGGGCCTCAGGCCGTGGGCCAGTTCCGGAGGCCGCCGGTGAGCAGGGTGATCAGGCGGTCCTGGGTGTCGGAGAGGTTCTCGGCGAGCTGGAAGCCGCCCCCGATCGACAGGGAGGCGAAGCCGTGCGCCACCGACCGGACGGTCCGGGCGGCGTGGACGGCCTCGGAGCCGTCCAGACCGTAGCCGCGGAGCACCGCGATGATCACCCCGACCAGCCGGCCGGCCGCCCTGGTCAGGTCGTCGTCCGGCTGCGGGGCCTGCGGCAGCGCGTTGTACCGGTGCGGGTGCTCGGTGGCGTACCCGTGGTAGGCGCGCAGCACGGCGGCGACGGCGTCGTCCCCGCCGCGTCCGAGGGCGGCCTCGGCGAGCCGGTCGGCCAGCTCCTCGGTGACCCGGACGGCGATCAGCCGCCGCAGTTCGGCGAGTCCGCCGCTGACGTGCTTGTACAGCGAGGGGGTGGCCACCCCGGCGCGGCCGGCGACGGCGGCCAGGGTGAGGGCCTCGGACCCCTGCTCGTCGAGGAGGGCGAGGGCGTGGTCGACGACCTGTTCGGGGGTCAGTCCGACTCTGGGCATGGTGCGGTCTCCGTGCGGGCAGAAGGGGCGGGGATCAGGCCAGTTCGGCGAGGAACGGCAGCAGGGCGTCGGCGGTGGCCCGCGGGTGGTCGGCCATCGGGTAGTGCCCGGCGCCCTCGATCATCACCTTGCGGGCCTTCAGCGCGGCGGCCTGCCGGTCGGCGACCAGCTCCGGCCGGGGGAAGTCGGGGTCCTTGCTGCCCATCACGACCAGCGCCGGGCAGGTCACGGCGGCGGTCCAGCCGGTCGGCGCGGAGTCACCGCGGACGTAGCCCCGGGTGGCCTTCTTGCGGCCCGGCGTGCGCATCGCGGCGACCAGCCCGTCCACATAGGCGTCGAAGTCGGCCGGCTTGGCGGTCGGGTAGGCCATCCTGCGGTGGTAGAGGCCCCAGAACGCGGGCGAGTGCACCAGCAGCGCGCCCATCACGCCGAACATCGCGCGCTGCAGCGTGCTGGGCGGCACGTTCTCGACGAAGGCGTCCAGCAGGACGATCCCGGCGACCCGCTCGGGCGCGTCCCCGGCCACCCGGACGGCGGTCGCGCCGGTGTAGGAGTTGCCGACCAGCGCGGCGCGACCGATGCCGAGGTGGTCCAGCAGGGCGAGCACGTCGGTGGCGATCGCGGCCGGCGAGTAGTCGTCCCAGTCGATCGAGGACTCGCCGAAGCCGCGCAGGTCCAGGGTGATCACCCGGTGGCCCGCGGCCACCAGCAGCGGGCGCAGGTGCCGGTACGCGGCCCGGCTGTCGAGCATCCCCGGGAGCAGGACGACGGGGGCGCCGTCGCCCCGCACCGTGTCGTCGAAGGCCAGCCGGCCGCCGGGGACGTCGAGGTACTGGGTACTGGGGGTGAAGGTGCCGGGCATGGGGGCCTCCTCGGTCCGCCGGGACATCGGCTGAGTGCAGATAGCCATAAAGCTAAGGCTAATAGCCTTAGCCGTCAAGCGGGCCCGTCGCGGTCCACCGCCGGGCTCCCGGCGCGCCCCGGTGTCGCGGCTCAGACCCCCTCCACCTTGAACGGGTCGTGCTCGGCGAGCAGCTTCTCCAGCCGGGCCTGGTCCACCCGGGTGACGATCTCGTTGGTCTCCTGCCGGTCCCGGACCACCTTGGCCAGGGTGAAGGCGGAGGTGACGGTGTAGAGCAGCCCGACCGCGAGGAAGGCGCGGGTCCAGCCGCCGACCGGCAGGTAGGCGATCCCGACGGCGAGGGCGCCGCCGGAGAGGGCGAAGGAGAGGACGGCCTGGATGTAGTACGCGGCCGTGGTACGTGACTGCATCGGTGCGTTCATGGCGTCAGGATGGCGGCGCCGGTCCGGGCCGCACATGAGTAGAAGTACTCAGATAGGGGGTCGTTCGTTGACGTCCAATCACGTTCGGTAGTGTCAGTTGTCGGTAATCCGCCCAAATCGCCCATCGGGTCGCGTAGTGTCCGAGTCGTATCCGGCTCTCCCGAACGGACGGCTTGGAATCAGAGGCTCCTAGGATTAACGTTTGATAACGCAGCGCGGTCCGCAACGCCGTACCCAGACGGCACCGTGCGCCGTCGCCTAATCCCGCCGGCCGGCCTCCGGGCAGGCCAGGGAGCCGGGGAACCACGTTCCTTGGGGTGAATCGGCCGGGCCCAGGCCCAGCCGTAGGAGACCTTCCTGCTCCGAACCCGTCAGCTAACCCGGTAGGCGCGAAGGAAGGAAAGGAGCGCGCCTCCGTGGCGTCGTCGCACTCTCCGGCACACCTGCCCGGCTCCCCCGCCGGCACCCAGCTGCTCGACCACCCCTGGCCGCCCGCCCATCCGGGCGAGTTCGGCGGGCCCGCCGACGGCGGCCCGCAGGCCGCCGAGGCCAACCGGCACCGGATGCCCCGTCAGAGCCGCGGCACCGCTCCGCTGCTCGGCGTCACCGCCGTCGCCGCCACCCTCGGCGCGACCGGGTTCGCCTCCGCCACCCCGGCCGCCGCCCCCGCCGTCGAGGCCCCGGACGAGACGCCGGTCGCGCTCTCCGCGGACCCGGGCCTGGCGCTCGCCGCCCGGATCCAGCTGCAGGCCGACAGCCAGCGCACCGCCGCCGAGGAAGGTGCCCGCCTCCAGGCCGCCAAGGAGGCCGAGGCCAAGCGCGCCGCCCAGCAGCAGGAGGCCAAGCTCGCCGCCGAGGCGGCCGAGAAGGCCAAGCTCGCCGCCATCAACCTGCCGGTGCGCGACTACGACCTCTCCGCCCACTACGGCCAGAGCGCCTCCTACTGGGCCCACCTGCACACCGGCCTGGACTTCGCCGCCGACACCGGCACCCCGGTGTACGCGGTCGGCCAGGGCACCATCACCTCGGCCGGCTGGGCCGGGTCGTACGGCTACCGGATCGTCGAGACGCTGCCCGACGGCACCGAGATCTGGTACTGCCACCTCTCCTCGATCATCAAGGGCTCCGGCAAGGTCGTCCCGGGCCAGCAGCTCGGCAAGGTCGGCGCGACCGGCAACGTGACCGGCCCGCACCTGCACCTGGAGGTCCGCCCCGGCGGCGGCGCCCCGGTCGACCCGGAGACCTGGTTCGAGCAGCGCGGCATCACCCCCTGACAGCACGCCACGGTGCCCCGGTCGTCACCACGACGGCCGGGGCACCGTCGCGTCTCAGGCCCCGGGGGCGTCCCGGTCCTCGGCCTCCCCGGCTCCGTCGGTCACCTCGGCTCCGTCGGCCGCTTCGGCTTCCCCGGTCTCGAAACCCTCGTCGGCTTCCTCGTCGGCTTCCTCGGGGGCTTCGGAGAGCTGCGCCACGTACGCGTCGATCTCCTCCTGGCCCGGCTCCGGAGCCAGCTCCGGGAACTCCTCCACCAGCAGCCGGGGCAGCCCCGGCACCGTCCACTCGCCGGCCAGGTCCAGCGCCGCCTCCACGGCGGCCTCCTCGAACGCCCCGAAGTCCCCGGCCAGCTCGTCGGGCATCGGCCGGCCCAGCGCGGTCAGCTCCGCCAGGTTGCGGTAGCTGCGCCGCATCAACCCCTGTTCCAGGAGCCGGCGGGCACCGTCGGTGGCCATCCCGACGCTGATCGCCCGGGCGTCGCCCCAGCCCCCGTCGTCCACCGCGTCCAGCTCGCCGGCCTCCTCCAACGCCTCGCACGCGGCGAGCCGGTCCTCCGGCGCCAGCTCCCGGAACGCCGTCAGCCAGCCCCGGACCGCCTCCGGGTCGGTGAGGTCCACGCCGTCCGCGCGCAGCAGCAGCGTGTACAGCCGGGGCCAGGTGACCAGATCGGCCCGGCGCAGCAGCCCGGCGGCCACCTCACCCTGCCACTCGGCCTCCGCGTGCAGCCGCTCCTGCCGCTTGGCGTTCAGCCGCTTCGCGGCCCGCTGGTGGTCGATCAGCAGCCGCACCGCCGCGCCGTACGCCAGCGGGTCCTCCTCCGGTGCGGGCTGGACGTACAGGTAGAGCCGCTCGTACAGCAGCTGCTCCACGGCGTCCGAGGTCAGCTCCGGCCAGCCGTCGCGCATCCTGCCCTCGCCCAGCTCCAGCAGCGCCAGCACGGCCCGCACCGGCGCCTCGGCCACCGGCGGGCGGTCCTGCGTCCGCGCCCAGGCGAGCAGTTCGGCGGCTTTGGTGCGCGGGGCGAGCCGCAGGTCTTCTTCTTCCATGTCACGTAAGGTAACCGGAAAGCCCGGGTAGGGTCGGCAGGCATGGTCCCCGTCCGACTCACCGGCCCCCGCCTGGCCATCCGCGAGTTCCACCACAGCCCCGGTGACATCGACGCCCTGTACGCGGTGTTCGGCGATCCGGAGGCCACCCGCCATCTCCCGTTCGAGCCGCGTGACCGCGAGGACTGCGCCGACCAGATCGAGCAGTACCTGGAGGAGGCGCTGCGGGACGAGCGGACCGTCTACCGGCTGGCCGTCACCCGCCGTACCGACGCGGACGACCCGGCCCGCGCCGTCCCGATCGGCAACGCCGCCCTCACCCTCGGCGGCCACCACTGCGCCGACCTCGGCTACGCGCTGCGCCCCGACACCTGGGGCAACGGCTACGCGGGCGAGCTCACCGCGCTGCTCTGCGACTTCGCCTTCGGCCCGCTCGGCCTGCACCGGCTGGCCGCCCGGGTGGACGTGGAGAACGCGGCCTCGATCAGGGTGCTCACCCGGGCCGGCTTCCGGCCGGAGGGCCGGATCCGCCACGACGTGCTCCTGCGCGGCACCTGGCACGACTCCTTCCAGTACTCGCTGCTCGCCGACGAGTGGCCGTCCGGCGGCGGGCGGCCCCGGACGGGGGGTTAACCCCCCACCCGCTTCGCGGGGGAGCCGGATGTCCGCCCGGTCCGGGCTCTGACAGGGTTGAGACGTCAGCCCGGCACACCACCGAGAAGGACCCGAGGACCGAGGGCCATGAGCAGCAGCCTCAGCACGCAGCGCAGTGAGTACGACCGCGACGACGCGGTACGGCGCACCGAGGAGCCGCCGTACGTCTGGCGGGCGCCGTTCTCGTCCTACTTCTACCGGGAGCTCGGCTTCGCCCTCACCGGGCTGCCGGTCGCCCTCGTCGGGTTCGCGTTCGCCGTCGTCCTGTTCGCCTTCGGCCTCGGCACCCTCGTCACCGTGCTCGGCATGCCGGTGCTGGCCGCCCTGACCGGCGGGGCCCGGGGCTTCGGACGGCTGGAGCGGGCCCGGGCCCTCGGCATGCTTTCGCTGGACGTGCCCGGCCCGAAGCCGGTCCGGGCGAGCCGGCCCGGCGGCTGGGGCGCGATCACCGCACGGCTGGCGGACGCGGCGGGCTGGAAGGCCGTGCTCTACCAGGTGGTGATGTTCCCGTGGGCGGTCCTCAGCTTCGCGATGTCGCTGACGTTCCTGCTGGTCGGCTGGGTGCTGGCGCTCTACCCGCTCTACCAGTGGGTCTACCCGACGTACGTCGGCTGGCCGGGCTTCAAGGTGTTCGACTACGCCGACAGCCACGGCGTCGAGCACGTCTACTACGTCGAGGGACCGCTGCAGATCGCCGGGGTCTCGCTGCTGGGCTTCGTGTTCGTCCTGCTCACCCCGCAGCTGGTGCGCGGCCTGACCAACGTCAACCGGCTCGCCGTCCGGGGCCTGCTCGGCCGCTGAACGCCCGCCCGCCCCTTCGGCCCCGCCCGCCCCGGACGCTCCGGGTGCGGGCGGGGCCGACCCGTGTTCCGATGGCCGAATGGCCGCCCGTACCGACCCCGCCGCCGACGTCCTGGTCACCTCCCGCCCGCTGGACGAGTACTGCGCGCTGTTCGACCTGACCAGGGCCTCGCTCGCCGCCCTCCCCGGCCCGGTGCTCGACTGCCCGGGCGGCGCCGCCGGTCTCGCCGCCGAGGCGCGCGAGCTGGGCTGCCGGGTGATCGCCACCGACCCGGCGTACGCGTGGCCGGCGCCCGAGCTCGCGGCCCGCGCGCTGGCCGCCCGGTCCGCCATGGCCGCCGCGATGGACGCCCGGCCCGACCTCTACCCGGCGCCCTACCACCGCCCGTACGACCGCTACCTGCGCAGCTGGGACCGGGCCCGCCGGCTGTTCGCCGCCGACTCCGCCGCCCACCCGCAGCAGTACGTGGCGGCCGCGCTGCCCCGGCTGCCGTTCGCGGACGACACCTTCGCGCTCACCCTCAGCGGGTTCCTGGTCTTCGCCTACCCGGAGCTCTTCGGCCCCGCCCAGCAGGTGGCGGCACTGACCGAGCTGGTTCGGGTGACCGCCCCCGACGGCGAGGTCCGGGTCCACCCCCTGAACGACGGTGCGGGCCGCCGCTGCCGCCACCTCGACGGGCTGCGCCGCGCGCTGGGTGAGCGCCGGATCGCCAGCGAGGTCCGCCGGCTCCCGGCCGGCTCGGGGCGCCTCGGGCGGGTCCTCGTCCTGCGGGCCGCCGACCACCGGCTCAGGTCCGCCGGCGCGGGCCCGTCCCGGCCGGGCGGGCGGTAGTCACCCGTCGCGCGGCTGCTCGACCGGTCCGGGCTCCGCCGTCGGGCCGGGCCTAACCCGGCGGCCGGCTCTGCCGGTCGGACTGGTCGGACTGGCCGGACTGGCCGGGCTGGTCGGGCTGCGGTGCGGCGGTCGGACCGGCCTGCTGCGGGAGGTCGACCTTCCGGGGGAGCGGGGCCGGTGCCTCCAGGCGGGACAGGATCTTCTCCGCCAGCCAGCTCCGGTCCGAGCCGTACGGGATGCCGTCCGCGGCCACCAGCCGGCCGGCCACCGCGTCGCGCAGGCGCTGCCCCTCCGCGGCCGGCAGCCGGGAGAGCAGGCCCCGGGCGGCCAGCAGCGCGTGGTACTGCTCGAAGCCGGAGCGCGGGCGCTCGATCGCGTCCAGCACGCTGGGCAGGTCGGCCAGGGCCGGATCGCCCTGCATCAGGGCGAGCGCCTGGATCCGCCGGTCCTCTGAGCCGTCCGCGAACAGCTCCCGGACCCGGTCCGCCGTGAGTGCCGAACGCCGGGCCGTCGACCGGACCTCGGCCAGGACGCTCTCCGGCCCGGTCGTCGCGTCCGACGGCAGCAGGCGGGCCGGTTCGTCCGCCCGGCCGGCGCTGCCGCCCAGCAGCCCCAGGTGCTGCATCGCCCGGACCCGCAGGTCGTCCGCGCCCACCTTGTCGCCCCGGCGGTCGCGGTCCTGGCCGGCCAGGAAGAGCTCGAGTGCCTGGTCGGCGTCGGAGAGCACCTGCGGCAGGGCCAGGCGCGTCACCAGCCAGCCGGCCAGGAAGCCGAGCACCAGGAAGTACAGGACGAGCGCGGCCGCGAAGGGGGCCGCGCCCTCCTCACCGCCCAGGGCCGGGGCCAGCGCCGCGCCGAGCTGGTGCAGTCGCTCGCCGAGCGAGCCGAGCTGGGTCAGCCCGACGCCCAGCAGCACCTTGGTCAGCCAGTCGGAGACCTGCTCCAGATTGGTGTTCGGCACGTACGAGCCCTGCGGCTCACCGCCCGAGCCGCCGCGCACCCGGGGCACCCCGAACAGGAAGCCGAGCGCGCCGCCGAGGACGGCCGAGGCCCCGGACACCACCAACCCGCCGCCCAGTGCCTGCCAGCTGTGCTCCCGGCCGAGGGAGAACAGGAGCAGTCCCAGCGCCCCCACCCCGAGCAGCGTCCCGACCGCACCCCGCTGTGCCGTGCGCGGGGCCGTCGTTCCCCCGGCCCGCCGCGTCCTCGCCATCGCCTACCCCCTGTGGCCGTCCCGCTCCGCTCCGGAATCCGCGCCGACTCTAGCGCCGGAGCCCCGGGAGGCAAACGCCCCGGGCGCCCCGTCCGGGGGCCCGACCCCCGCCGGAGGCCCGCTTCCGGGCCCGGAGCACCGGCCCCGGAACAGCAGACAGCCCGTGGGCTGCTCCTCGGTGTCCGGCCTCGCGATGGCCGGGCGCCGAGGCACCGGGGATGTACCGGTGAGCCCACGGGCCGGGTGACTGCTTGGAATTCGCCTGCCGGAGGCATCGAGCCTCGTCCTGCGCAGGCAGGGGCGGCTCTAGCGAGCAGCCACCTCACGCATCCTGATGGAACTCAATTCAGGATCACCTCCCTTCAGTGTGCGGCTACTTTAGGCAGCTCACCCGAAGGAGGGCAACGGATTAAACCGGGGCCGTCGCGCGGGGCTCAGGCGGTCTTGAACTGGTCCTTGAACTTGGAGAAGTCGAGCACGCTGTCGGCCGGCGGGGCCTGGACGGTGAGCGGCTTGTCGTAGTCGGTGAAGTCCATCCGGCCGGTGTCCTTGCCGGCGGTCTTCTCGATCCGCACCGGGTAGGGCCTGCCCTCGGTGGCGACGTGGATCGTGGACTCCTCGCCCTTCTCGTCCTTCACCTTGAGGCTGAAGGTCTTCGCGCCGTTGACGGTGCCGGCCGAGCCCTCGGTCGCGGTGGACTTGGCGCCGTCCTCCTCGACGATCTTCTTGCTCAGCTCGGCGAGGTTGCAGACCGAGCTGAGGTTCTTCATCTCCGGGTCGCTCTCGAAGCCCGCCAGGTAGCGGCCCTTGAACAGCTCGGCGGCCTTGGCGCCGTCCGGGCCCCCGATCGCGGTCCAGAACTCCTTGTCCGGCTTCACGTACGACTGCTTGCCGTCGTTGACGATCTCGAACGTGCCCGCGCCGGGCATGCCCATCGAGCCGGTGCACCAACCCTTGGTGTCGGGCGCCAGGTCGATGCTCATCCTGCCGTCGTCGTCGGTCATGTTGCCGACGATCTTGACGGGAGGAGGCGCCGGTCAGGGCGTCCTTGGCCTGCTTCTCGATGTCCTGGGCGCTCAGCTTGTCCGTGTCGAGCTTCGGGACGGCGGCGGAGGCCTTGTCCTTGGTGGTGCCGCACGCGGTCGTGCCCGCTGCCAGCAGCAGACAGATCGCGGCGGTGCCGGCAAGGCGCTTCGTCAGCATGGGAGCTTCCTGACTCGGCGCGTCCGAGCGCGTCCGAACGGGTGAGAGGGGCTCCCAGTATGTTTCACGGAATTTTATCTGATCTTGGGATCTGGCGGTGTCGCGGTTTCGTGGCCCGACTGTTGCCGCCCCATCGCGACCAGGCCGGGCGAACGGTCCCGGGCCGGCGCGAGGCTCCGGAACACCGGAAGGGCTCCGGACATGCGAAAGGCCCGGAGGAAGAATCCTCCGGGCCTTTCCGCTACTGAGTAGCGGGGACAGGATTTGAACCTGCGACCTCTGGGTTATGAGCCCAGCGAGCTACCGAGCTGCTCCACCCCGCGTCGGTGAACACCACACTACGGGGAAGTCGCCCGAATGGGAAATCGCTTCCTCACCGGGCCCCGGCGGGGGCGTGCGGGCGGCGCGCGGCATGGCGTGCGGTCCTGGTCCTGGCCCAGGCCGCGAAGCAGACCAGGGCGGCGAAGCACGGCACCATCAGCACCGCGTACACGAGCAGGAAGCCGTGGGTGCCGAGGTCGGCGGCGGCGTTCCAGGTGCCGTGCAGGGCCATCGACAGCAGCAGTCCGGCCGGCGCGGCGAGCCTGGCCAGCCGGCGCCGGCCGGTGGTGAGCGTGATGGCCAGGCCGAGCCCGGTCAGCGCGGTGAACAGCGGATGGGCGAAGGGGGAGAGCAGGCCGCGCAGGACGAAGGTCTGCACGGTGCCGTCGAAGTCCCGCAGGCTGGGGGACTCCCCGAGACCGATGCTGTCCAGCCGCTGCTGCTGGTCGTCGGTGAAGGCCCGCCCCAGGTAGAGCGCGTTCTCGGTGAAGGCGAAGCCGCAGGCGGTGATCCCGCCGAGGACGACCCCGGCGGCCAGGGTGCGCGGGCGGGCCCGGGCCCGCGGCCGGTCGGGCGTCGGCGGGTAGGGCCGCAGGTACGGGAGCGGGCGCAGGTAGGGGCGCGGCCGCGGCCGGCCCCGGGCGTGCGGCGGGGCCGGCCGGCGGTCGTGTCCGCGGGGCTGCCCGGGGCCGGGCAGCCGGCGCAGCACGCTCGCGCAGGGGCGGTCGGTGCGGTGGCCGTGACATCGGATCCGCCGGCCCAGCGGCAGCAGCAGGACGAGCAGGGCGGCGCCCTTGGCGCTCTCCTCGATCACCGGGGTGACCAGGTCGGCGCCCAGCACCTCGCCCAGGCTGCCCTGGTGGGCCGTCAGGTAGGTGCTGGTCCAGCCGTTGGCCAGGATCGCGACGGTGGTCGCCGCGAAGGCGCCCCAGCCCAGGCAGAACACGCTGTGGCGCAGCGGCACCCGGGCGGTCTGGTTGAGCCAGGCGAGGCCGCCGAGCACGAAGGGCAGCGGGACGAGCGCCAGGCCGAGCCCGACCAGCAGCCCGGTGGTGCCGGTCTGGCGGCGGACCAGGTGGAGGATCAGCACGCCGCAGCCGGCGAGTGCCAGGACGGCGGTGGCGGTGACCGAGGAGAGCGCGGCCGGGCGGGCGGAGCGCGGTCCCGGTGCGGCGGCGGCCGGCGGCGCGGGGGCGGCGGGCCAGGGCACGAGCCGATGGGCCCGGCGCCTCCTGGGCCCCGGGATGGCGCGGGTGCCGGCGGTGCGCGTGGGCGTCTCGCGGTCGTCGGCGGCCCGGACGGTGGTCCGGTACCCGCCGGCGGACGGGCTGCTCACCCGGCACAGGGTAGGCCACGGCACCGGCCCGCCGGGAGGACTCGGGACGAATCCCCTCCGGCGGGCCGGGTCGGTCGGGGGCGCGGGGTGGGCGCGGGGCGGCCGGGTCGAACGCCCGGCGGCGGCTCAGCGGCGGCGGAACAGCAGGTCGTGCACCACGTGGCCCTTGGCGATGCCGGCCCGTTCGAACTTGGTGACCGGCCGCCAGTCGGGCCGGGGCGCGTAGCCGGGGATGCTGCCGTCCGGGTGGTCGGCGGGCTCCAGCCAGCCGGTGCCGTCGCCCTCGGGGTGCAGGTTCTCCAGCTCGGGCGAGGCGGAGAGCACCGCCAGCATCTGCTCGGCGTACGGCTCCCAGTCGGTGGCGCAGTGCACCAGGGCGCCGGGGGCCAGCCGGGGCAGCACCAGCTCCAGGAAGGACGCCTGGACCAGCCGGCGCTTGTGGTGCTTCGGCTTGGGCCACGGGTCGGCGAAGTAGACCCGCAGACCGGTCAGCGAGGCGTCGGGCAGCATGTCGCGCAGCAGGATGACGGCGTCGCCGGCGGCCGGCCGGACGTTGCGCGAGCCGTTCCGGTCCAGCAGGCCGAGCAGGTTGCCGTGGCCCGGGGTGTGGACGTCGGCGGCGAGGATGCCCATCGCCGGGTCGGCGGCGGCCATCGCGGCGGTGGTCTCGCCCATCCCGAAGCCGATCTCCAGGGTGACCGGCAGGCCGCCGAAGAGCGCGTCCAGGTCCAGCGGGCTGCCGTCGATGGCGATGCCGTACGTCTCCCAGTCCCGGTCCAGCGCGCCCGCCTGGGCGTTGGTCATCCGGCCCCGGCGCGGCTGGAAGCTGCGGATGCGCCGCTCGCTGTGCTGGGCCTCGGTGGCCCGGTGCGGGTACATCGGCGCGGGGTAGCCGGCCGGCGCGGCGGAGAGCCGGACGGACGGCGAGGGCGGGGGGATCGGGGCGGTGGCAGTCACAATCACCCGAGTCTACGGGGCCGCCGGGTGCGGTCCCCAGGGGCTGTGACGCACCCGACGCGGGGTCCGGGCCCCCGCCGGATCAGCCGCCCGCTTCGAGGGCGGCCAGCGCCCGGCGGGCCACCTCGCGGCCGATCGGCAGCGAGGCGGTGGCGGCGGGGGAGGGGGCGTTCAGCACGTGCACCAGGCGGCGGGTGGAGCGCGGGCCGTCCGGGTCGAAGCCGGCGAAGGCGAAGTCGTCCAGCAGCGTGCCGTCCCGGGCCACCGCCTGGGCCCGCACCCCCGCGGCGGCCGGCACCAGGTCCTCGGCGGTGACGACCGGCAGCAGCCGCCGGACGGCCGTGGTGAACGCCCGCTTGGAGAGCGAGCGGCGCAGCTCGCCGAGTTCGTAGCGCCAGTGCCGGCGGGCGATCTGCCAGGTGCCGGGAAAGGCGAGCGTCCCGGCCAGGTCGCGCGGGCCGACGGTGCGCCAGTCGTAGCCCTCGCGGGCCAGCGCGGGCACCGCGTTGGGGCCGACGTGCACATCGCCGTGGATGCCCCGGGTCAGGTGCACGCCGAGGAAGGGGAAGGCCGGGTCGGGCACGGGGTAGACCAGGCCGCGCACCAGGTCCCGGCGTTCCTTGGCGAGTTCGTAGTACTCGCCGCGGAACGGCACGATCCGCACGCCGGGGTCGTCACCGGCCAGCCGGGCGATCCGGTCGCTGTGCAGGCCCGCGCAGTTCACCAGGACCTGGCCGCGCAGCTCGCCGGCGGAGGTCTGCACGGTCACGCCGTCGGCCCGGCGGGCGACCGCCCGCAGCTCGGTGCCGGTGCGCAGCTCCGCGCCCGCCTCGCGGGCCAGCCGGGCGTAGACGGCGGCCACGGCGGGGAAGTCGCAGATGCCGGTGGTGCCGATGTGCAGCCCGGCGATGCCGGTGACCCGCGGCTCGTACGCCGTGATGCCGGCCCGGTCCAGCTCGGCCACCGGGATGCCGTTCGCCCGGCCGCGTTCGGCGAGGGCCCGCAGCCGGGGCAGCTCGGCCGGGTCGGTGGCCACGATCAGCTTGCCGGTCACCTCGTGGGGGATGGCGTGGGTGCGGCAGAACTCCACCATCTCGGCGGCGCCCGCGACGGCGTACCGGGCCTTGAGCGATCCCGGGCGGTAGTAGACGCCGCTGTGGATGACCCCGCTGTTGCGGCCGGTCTGGTGGGCGGCGAAGCCGGGCTCCTTCTCCAGCAGCGCCAGCCGCAGCCCGGGGCGGGCCCGGGTCAGCGCGTACGCCGTGGAGAGCCCGACGATCCCGCCGCCCACCACCAGCACGTCGAAGTCGTACGCCACCGCTCGCTCCTCGTTCGGCCCGCCCCCGCCCGCCGCCGATGCTGCCACGGCGGGCGGTGCCGGTCGAGGGCGCGTCAGCGGCCCCGCGGCTCCATCCACGGCCAGGTCGCGTCCCGGCCCGATTCCAGCAGCGGGACCAGCCGGAACGCGGCGTCGCTCAGCCCGCCGAAGGTGTGCCGGTGCGCCGATCCGCTCGGGCCGTGGCCGGCGGTGTAGCCGGCCAGGTTCCAGGTGTAGACGGGCACCCGGTCCGGGACGGCGGCCAGGGCGTCGCCGTTCCATTGGCCGGGGCCGGTCTGCTCGTCGGTGACGACGACGACCCGGTCGTGGCCGCGGTAGTGGGTGCGGACGGCCTCCGCGGTGGCGGTGCCGCCGAGGTTGCCGAAGCGCTCCAGGACGCGCAGCACCGCCTCGCCCCGGCCCACCTCGACGACCCGGCTGGTGGAGCCGAACTCGACCAGGTCGGCGTCGGCGGCCCGGACCTTCAGGGCAGTCCCGAAGATCGCCGCCGAGTCGGCCCGGTTGAGCAGGGTCTGTGCGCTCGGGCGGTCGAACATCGAGCCCGAGCGGTCGACCAGGATCAGCGTCCGGCCGGGCAGCGAGGGCACGTTGGCGAGCGAGTGGGAGAGTGCGGTCTCCAGTGCGTGCCCCCAGCGCAGCGACGGCGCGTGCCGGTACGCGGCGAGGTAGCGGAACGGGAACTGGCGGGAGCGGAGCACCTCGCCCTTGTCGGCGATCCGCCGCGCGACCTCGGCCGCGACCTCGTCCGAGACGCCGGCCTGGTCGAAGTTGCGCAGATTGCGGGTCAGGGCCATCGGGCCCATGGACGGGATGACCGCCTCCCAGACGGCCGCGTCCAGCGGCCCCCGCAGCCAGCCGGCCAGTGCCTCCCAGGTCAGTCCCGCCGCGGCCAGTCGCTCGGCGCCGCCCTCGGCGGTGACCGCCGCGCGCCGCTGCTCGACGGGCAGCGCGAGCAGCTCGCGGTTGGCGGTGAGCACCCGGAGGGCGGCCGGCGGGACGGCCTCGTCCGGCCGGTGCCGGCGGTCCAGCGCGTAGCGGAACAGCTCGCCCTGCCACGGCTTGGCCGGGTCGGGCGAGGGGTGGGTCAGCTCCAGCACGTCGCCGAAGCGGTACCCCTTGGCGGCGGTGTCGTACTTGAGCAGCGAGCGCTCGTGGTAGAGCCGGCGGACGGCGTCCGCGACACCGCGCTTGAGCGGCTTCGGCAGCGCGCGGCCGTAGCGGGACGTCCAGTAGGCGAGCAGCTCGCCGGGCTCGTCCGCGCGCTGGAGGGCGGCGTCCACGGCCTGCCGGGAGAAGCCGGGCGCCCCCGTGTCCAGCCGGGCCCGGGTGAACTCGGCGGCGCCGACCAGTGCGGCCGTGCGCAGGTTCGCGCCGTACCGCAGCCAGCGGAGCAGGCCGAGGGTCCACTCCGGGTCGGTGACGGCGAGTTCGCGCACCAGCGCGGTGTAGCGGTCGTCGCGGGCCCCGCCGTTCTCGTGGAAGGTGTCCTGGCCCACGAGGTTGGCCACCGCCAGCAGGAAGAGTTCCGACCTGGCGTCGCGCAGGAATCCGGTGCCGCCGTTGTGGTTGGCGGTGCGCTGCCCGGTGGTGGTCACGGGCGAGTGCGGACCGGGCTTGGTGGTACGGGTGTTGAAACGCGACATGGTGAGATCCCCCTGCTGGCCGGTGGAACGCGCGGGAGGCATGGCGAAGGAAGGGGTGCCCGAGATCACGCCGGCCCGGCGGCCGGCCTCGGCGGAGGTGTATGCCTTGTGCTCTGTCCGATTGAGCTAGCGGCCGCGTACGGCACGCCCGGGATTCGAACCCGGAACCGCAAGATCCGAAGTAACCCCCGCCTGCGCACCGGGCACCCCGGCGCTCTGCCTCCCGAGATCGAGGTGGGCGGCGGTCGATGGAACTCAGCTTCAACGCGCCCCGCTGGGGGCACTCGACCGGAGTAACCGCTGCCGTCGCACCGGGAGGTGCGGAAAACCTATTCAGGAATGTGGTGTCCAGAGATCGAAGGCGGCTGAGGTGACGAAGCTGCTCTACCGACTGAGCTACACCGGCCCGAAGCCGGTGACGGGACTCGAACCCGCGACCCGCCCATTAACAGTGGAAGTAACCTCTGCCTGCGCACCTGGACGAGAGAGACCATAGCCAGGCCCCTCCCGCCGGTGCATCCGAATTACCGCGGGGATCCGCTACGCCGGGGCGACGATCACCGCGCGGGCCCGTTCCGTCAACTCCCTGACCCGGCGCTCACCCTGGAAGGGTTCGAGGCGGCGGAGCATCTCGACCACGTACTCGCGGCTGCGCTGCGAGGAGATCCGGCCGGCGACCTCGACGGCCCGCTCGCCGGCCGCGACCGCCGCGTCCAGGTTGCCCGCCTCGGCCTCGGCCATCGCGGAGACCACCAGCCGCAGCCCGTGCGAGCGGACGAACCCTTCGGTGGGCCGGGCCAGCGCCTCCCGGGTGAACTGGCGGACCTTGGAGGGCACTCCGAGGTCACGGAAGCACTCGGCGGCGTCGGCGGCGAGGCGGTCGTAGGCGTAGAAGTCGATCCACGCCGGATCGGGATCCCCGGCGCGTGCCCGCTCCAGCGCGCTTTCCGCGGCGCCGAGCGCCGTCGCACACGCCGCGGCGTTGCGGGCCTTGGCCTGGGCCCGGGCCTCGACCAGGTGGAAGAAGCTCATGGTGCGGGCCGTGGCCAGCCCGCGGTTGCGTTCCAGCGCGGCCTGGGCGAGGTCGACCGCCTCCTCGGCGAAGCCCCGGTAGCCGGCCTGCAGGCTCATCGAGGCCAGCACGTAGCCGCCGAGCGGCACGTCGGCGCCGGCCCGGGCGAGCCGCAGCGCCTGGATGTAGTACCGCTGGGCGGCCTCGTGCTGGCCGGTGTCGAAGGCCATCCACCCGGCCAGCCGGGTGAGTTCGGCCGTCGCGCCGAACAGCGCCCGGCCCACCGCGTCGCTGTAGGAGGCCAGCAGCAGCGGCGCCGCCTCCACCCGCAGGCACTCCGGCACCATCGAGGAACGCCAGTCCCCGCCACCGTACTTGGAGTCCCAGCGGCGGGCCTCCTGGGCGGCCTCGCGGAGCTTGGCGGCGTCCGAGTGGCCGACCCGGTACGAGCCCGTCTCGGCGGGGGTGCGCGGCGCCTCGCGGGCCACCGAGCCGTCCGCCGGGTTGATCAGCCAACGGGAGACCGGCGTCGCGTACGCCGCGACCGAGAAGGTGCCGGCCAGGCTGTCGCTCCAGCGGCCGCCGCCGGGGCCGCGGCGCAGATCGAGGTCGACCCGCCACAGGTCGGTGGCCGAGCGGACCGCCTCGGAGACCTCGCGCGGGAAGGCCAGGCCCAGTTCGGGCGCCGGGTCGGTGTCGCCGAGGCCGATCTCCTCCAGGGGCACCGGTCGGCCGAGCTTGCCGCCGATCGCGGTGGCGATCAGGTGCGGCACCGGGCCCTGCGGGACCATGCCCTTGCTGACCCAGCGGGCTACCGAGGTCTTGTCGTAGCGCAGCGTCAACCCCCTTTGGGCGCCGAGGTCGTTGACCCGGCGGGCCAGGCCGGCGTTGCTGATCTGGGCGAGGGTCAGGAGCGTGCCGAGCCGTTCGTTCGGTCCGCGTGGGCTGACGGTCATGGTGGCGGCGGCACCTCCTGCGGCCTTGTGCGCGGGGCCCGGGCGGCACCGGGCCGTAGCTGCTGTACCTAGAGTAGTCGGACGCGTTCCGAGGGTTAAGAGGCCGCATTCCGGATGGCGGGATCGCGCGCCCGGCGGCGGGTGGTGAGCGGTCCGGCGGAGGCCGGGCCGACCGTTCGGACATGGCCGGGGGCGATCGGGCCGGCCGCGCGCCGGAGCCTCGTGCTCCGGTCCCGTGTCGATGTGCGCCCGGCCGTGCCCCCTGGCCCGACCGGCTGGTCGGCGATTCGCTGGTGGTCGTGGGTCGGCCCGCCGTCGAGGACCCGGCGGGCCGGGGGATGCCGCCGTCTCAATCCCCGCGGACGGCGGCGAAGTCCGGGAGGGCATGCGGATGCCCTCCCGGGCCGGACGACGCCTTTCGGCCATGTCGCGATGGCCATGACAAGGGCGGCGCGAGGGCGGTCCGGGCCGGGGAGGGGGAGGCCCGGCACGCCCGGTCGGACCGTGACCGTCCGGTGGTCCCGGGCGTCGGCGCGCGGCGTGCCGTCGCGGGCGGGACATCCGGTCGGGCCGCGCGGGCGCGGCGCCGAGGCACGGCACCCAGGACGCGCCACCGACGGCCGGTTCGCGGTCGGACCCCGCCGGGAGGGCGGCGCCCGGGCCGTGGCGCGCCCGCCCGTCGCGCCCGCCGGGCCGGGGCGGTTCCGCCGCGCCCGCCGCCGGGTCGGCGAATCGGAAACGACAACTCCGGTCACGGGACGCGCGAGCGGTGGCACGATGTCTCCTGACGGCGCGCCCGGTCACGGCGGCCGGCCGCCGCGGCGCGCCACGGGCCGGCCGGAGCTGCCCGGCGCAGGACGCGCCGCACGGTGCAGGTCCTCGTCCGGTGGAGGCACGATGCGGTGGCTGACGGGCTGGAGCACGGGTGCGCCCCGAGCGGGCGCCCCGGCGCACGAGGCGCCCGGCGCGGTGGCACCGATCGCCGCGCGCCCCCTCTGGACCGGGCCCAGCCCGCTCTGGGCGGTCGGCGACTGGCGCCCCGAGGAGATCCGGCTGGTCACCCTGCGCCCCGGCGCCCCCGCCGTGGTCACCACCGGCCCCGCCGCACCCGACCCGGTCGAGGACACCCCCGCGACCACCCGGCTCGCCGTCCTCGGCCACTGCGGCGCCTCCGACGCCGAGCTCGCCGCCGGCCTCGCCGCCGCCCGCGGTGGTGCCGTCCGCCACCTCACCACCTGGCCCGGCAGCTACACCGTCGTCCTGCGCACCGGGACCCGTTCGACCGCGCTGCTCACCGACCTGGCCGGCGCCCAGCCCGTCTTCCACACCCCCTGGGGCGACGGCACCGCGTACGCCACCGCCGCGCTCCCGCTCGCCGACCTGGTCGGCGCGCCCCTGGACACCGGCCACCTCGCCGCCCGGCTCGCCTGCCCGGAGTCGCCGGAGGCGCTCGGCACCGGCACCCCGTACCTGGGCGTGCAGCGGGTGCCGCCCGGCCACACGCTGGCCATCCGCGGCGGCCGCCCCTATCTCGCGACCTACGACGAGCCCGGCGGCGAGGCACGGTCGCGCGGCGAGGCCCCGGCCGTCCGCGAACTCACCCGCGCGCTGCTGGAGTCCGTCCGCTCCCGGGTCCGCACCCCGGGCTCCGGGTCCGCCGACGCGGGCCGGCCCCGGCTGGGTGTCGACCTCTCGTACGGGACGGCCTCGGCCACCGTCGCGCTGCTCGCCGCCGCCGTCCCGCCGGCACCCGTCTCCGCCCCCGTCACCGTCGCCGCGCCCGCGGCCGCCGGCGGGGAACCGGTCGCGGCGCGGGCCGGCGGCACCGGGGCCCGTCCGGCGCCCGGATCCGGCGGGCCGGCCAGGAACGGTGCGGTCAAGGGCTCCTGGGTCCGGGTGGCCGGGTCCGGCCGACCCGCCCCCGAGCAGCTGGCCGCCGTCACCCTCGGCGAGACCGAGGGCCCGGCCACCCCGGCGCTCGCCCCCCACACCCCCCGGCTGCGGCACACCGTGCTGGCCCCCGGCCCCGACACCCTCCCCTACGCCGACCTGCGGGCCGACCCGCAGGCCGGCCGCCTCACCGACGAGCCCGGTCCCGAACTGATCGCCGCCGTCCGGGCCGAGGCCCGCTTCGACGCCGGCGGCACCGACCACCTCACCGGCTACGGGGCCCGCCAGGTCCTCGACGGGCACCCGGCCCGGCTGGCCGACCTCGTCCGGGCCGGCCGGCCGCGCGAACTGCTGCCCCCGGTCGCCGCCCTGGCCGGCGCCGACCGGGCGACGGCGGGCGTCCTGGCGGGTGCGCTGCGCACTCCGCTCACCGTGGTCCGCGCGGCGCACCGGCTCTCCCGGATCCGGTACGCCGACGCGCTCGACGACGCCGCCGTACGGCTGACGCTCCGGCAGGTCCCGGACGGGGGCGGCACGGCGGGTGCCCGCTCGGCGGACGACCTGGCCTGGTGCGTGCCCGGACCGGCGGCCCGCTGGCTCTCCGACGACGCGCTCTCCGCGGTCGCGCTGCGGCTGCGCCTGGCAGCGCGCGAGCCGGCGCCCACCGAGCCACCGGGCGTGCGCCGGGCCCGGTACGCCCTGCACCGGCACGCACGCGGGTTCCGCACCCTGGTGCACGCTGCCGAGCAGCCCGGCCAGCGGCTGCACGCGCCGTTCCTGGACAACCAGGTGGTCCGCGCGGCCAGGCTGCTGCCCGACGACATCCGGCTGCAGCCCGGTGCCCGGCACGCCCTGCTGCACGCCGTCCTCACCGGCGCCGGCCGGACCGACCTGCCGTCCGACTGGGGCCGCGGCCCCCGCCCCGACCGCACCGCCCCCGCCCGGGCGGGCCTGCGGCTCGCCGCCGACGGCATCGCCGAACTCTTCGACGCCCCGCTGCTCGCCGAGGCGGGGCTGATCGACCTCCCCGCCGTCCGGGCCGGCCTCGCCCGCTCCGCCGATCCGGCGGCCCCGCTCGCGCCGGGCACCCTGGCGGGCCTCGCCGAGCTGGTCTCCGTCGAACTCTGGCTCCGCCGGGTCCGCGCCCGCCGCCACGGCGCCTGCTGGACCGGTCTGCCGCTCGCCCGTCGGACCGCGCTCCCCGCCGCCCGCTTCGCCTGACCGCGACGGACGGCGGGCGGGCGCGGGCACCGACGGGTCCGACCCCCTCGTCCGGCTCGGCGCGGCTCGACGGTCTGGTCCCCCGGGCGGGTGATCATGACGCCATCCCGTCCCGTCCCCGTGGAGGCCGTGGTGACCAGCGCCAGCCCGGATCCGTCCGTCCCCGTCGTGCTCTCGGTGCTCGGCCGGCCGCCGACGGGCCGCCCGCCCGGGGTGCTGGCCGCGTGCGACGGTTCGGACGGCTCGCTCTGGGCGCTGGACCGGGCGATGACCGAGGCCGAGCGGTTCGAGCTGCCGCTGTATGTGCTCGCGGTGGTCAACCCGGCCCCGGCCGGGTACCCGCCGGGGATGGCCGAGCTGGTGCAGGAGAGCGTCGAGACCCTGGTCGAGAGCATGGCGGACGGCCTGCGCCGAGCGGTGGCCGCGGTGCAGCGGGCCCGGATCCGCCCGTACCGGGGGGAGCTGTCGTTGCACGTGGTGCTCGGCAATGTGATCGAGGTGCTGCTCGCGGCCTCGGCCCGGCAGCACACGCTGGTGCTCGGCACCCGGGGCAACGGGGGTTTCGGCCGGCTGCTGCTCGGCTCGGTCGGCTCGGCCGCCGTCCATCACGCGGCCTGCCCGGTCCTGATCGTGCCCGCGCCCCCGGATCGCTGACCGCGGGCCCGGACCTCCGGCCGCTGATGATCGCCGACTGCCCGACTGCCCGACTGCCCGACTGCCGACTGCCGACCGCGGGCCCGGACCGGCCCGCCGGGCCAGGGCGCTCGCGCACAGCCTCACGCCGGGCCGGTGCGCCGCGCGCCGGAGCGCGCCACCCCAGGACCGGCGGGTGCCGTGTCACGAGGCGCCGGGAATGTCCCGAGATGGTTCACCGTTCACCTATCTCGGAACCCCATCCTCCCCACCCCTGGAGAACCCCCGCCATGAAGGTCGAGATCTACTCCGACATCGCCTGCCCCTGGTGCTACATCGGCAAGCGCCGCTTCGAGCAGGCGCTGGACGGCTTCGCGGGCAAGGAGAACGTCGAGGTGGTCTACCGGCCGTACCAGCTGGTGCCGGACGCCCCCGCCACCGCGAGCCCGCACCGCGCCTGGCTGGCCGAGCGCTACGGCCCGCAGTCCGTCGAGATGGACGCCCGGGTGGCCGACCTGGGCCGCGCCGAGGGCATCAGCTACGACTTCGACGCCGCGCTGCACGCCAACACCTTCCTCGGCCACCGACTGCTCCACCTCGCCGAGACCGAGTACGGCGCGGCGGCGCAGGGCCGGCTGAAGGAGGCGCTGCTCAAGGCCCACTTCAGCGACGGGGTGGACGTCGGCGACCGGGCCGCGCTGACCGAGGTGGCCGCGGCCGCCGGCCTGGACCGCGACCGGGTGGCGGCCTACCTCGCGGGCGACGAGGGTGTCGCCGAGGTCGGCGCGCAACTGGCCGAGGCCCGCGAGCTGGGGATCACGGCCGTGCCGACCTTCGTCTTCGAGGGCAAGTGGGCCGTCCAGGGCGGCCAGGAGGCCGAGACCTTCCGCAAGGTGCTGGAGCAGGTCGCCGAGGAGATCGGCGAGCGCCGGCCCGCGCCGGTGCCGGTCGTCCCGGCCGGCGAGGCCTGCGCGGACGGCTCCTGCGCGGTCTGACCCGAAGGCGCCCGCGCCCGCCGGCCGGCAGGACCGGGCGGCCTAACCCCCCAGAAGCCCGCTTCAGGTACACCTGAAGCGGGCTTCGGCCCAGTCGGCCACGTTCAGCGCCGACCAGATGCCGTGCGCCGGGGTGACCATCAGCCGGACCGACTTCTGCCCGGCCAAGGACACGTGCACCCGCACCGCGTCGTCGCCGGCCGCCAGGGTGGGTGACCGCCACAGGGTGCGGCCGTCGCCGCCCTGCACCGAGAAGACCACGCCGCCGGCCGAGGCGGTGAGGTCGTCCACCCCGGCCACCGCGTCGAAGGACGTGCAGCTGCGGTTGAGGTCGATCAGCGTGGTCGCGGGCGCGTGCACGGTGATGCCGTGCGCCCGGCGGGTGCCGTCGATCGAGACGCTGTCGCGCTGCCAGAACCAGTCGCTGCCCTGCTGCCGGATGCTCGGGCCGGGCGGCGGCACCCGGTTGTTGCCGGGCTTCAGTACGGGCAGGTCGTCGGCCCAGAAGTCGGTCGGGGCGGGCGGCGTGACGGTCGGGGTCGGCACCGGCGGGGCCGTCGGGGTGGGCAGGACCGGCACCTCGGGCGTCGGCACCGCGGGCGCCGTCGGGGTCGGCACCACGGGCACCACGGGCACCGGTGGCCCCGCGGGCCTGGTCGGCCGCGGCGAGGAGGCGGACGGCGTCGGCGCGGGCGGCGCCGGGGAGGACGCGGGCGGGCTGCTCGGCGCGGGCGGCGGCACGGCCTTGGGCGTCGGGCGCGGGGTGACGGACGGCGACGGGGAGGGGGACGGCGCGGCCGAGTGGCTCGGCACGGGCTGCTCCACCGGGACCGGATCGGGGGTGCTCGGCGCCGCGTCCGGTACGGGTGCCACCGGCGGCGGCGCGGGCACGGCGGGGGAGGAGGCCGGCGGAGCGGCCAGCGGGGGCTTCGGCTCGGGCGAGCCGGTCAGCGCGTAGGCGGCGACGGCGGCCGCGGCCACCGCGACGGCGGCGGCGATCCCGGCCTTGGCCGCCAGGCCCAGGCCCTCGCCCGCCGCCGCGCCGGCACCACCGCTCCCGCCCGCCGCGCCGCCCGCGGAGCCCGCCGCCGCACCCGTCGTCCCGGTGGCCGCGCCCCCCGAGACGGCGGCCGCTGTTCCGGCCGCCGCACCACCGACCGCCGCCACGCCGCCCACGGCGGCAGCGGCGGCACTGAAGCCGCCCACCCCGATCCAGACCAGCACGCCGCCGGGCAGCAGCGCCCGCAGACCGTGATTGATCTCGGAGAGTTCCAGGCAGGCGGCCGTGCACCGGTCGCACTCCTGCAGGTGCCGGCCGACCTCCGCGGACGCCCGCTTGCGCAGCGACCCGCGCGCGTAGGCGCCGAGCCGGGTGGCGTACGCCTCGCAGGCCCGGTCCTGGCTGCCCGAGACGTGTGCCTGGAGGAAGGCCGCGGCCAGCCGGTCGCGGGCCCGGTGCGCCTGGACGGCGGTGGCGTTGGCCGTCTTGCCGAGCATCACCGCGACGGTCTTGGGGGACTCCCGCTCGACCTCGGTGTGCCAGAGCACCATCCGGTCGTCCTCGGGCAGTTCGGCGTAGGCCTGCATCACCATGCGCTGGTCCGCCATCGCCATCGCCCAGGCGTCGGCCCCCGGGTCGGCCAGGTCGAGATCGACGGTGGCGGCCGAGGTCTGCGCGAACGTGCTGAAGTCGTCGACGAGTTGCTCGCGCCGCTCGCTGCGGGTCCAGGCGGCGGCGACGTTGCGGACGGCCGTCAGCAGATAGGCGCGGACGGCGAACTCCGGTCCCTTGCCCGCCTTCAGGGCCTGCAGGGTGCGGGCGAACACCTCGCCGGCCAGGTCCTCGGCGGTGAAGCTGTCCCGGCAGCAGGTCCGCGCGTAGCGGCGTACCGAGTCGGCGTGCCGGCGGTAGATCTCCTCGTACGCGCTGTCGTCGCCGGCCCGGACCCGGGCGGTCAACTCGGCGTCGGAGGCCGGGCGCTCGCCGTCCACCGGGTCGGCGGGGGCCGGTACGGTCGGCCGGGCGGGCGCGCGGCCGCCGACGAAGGCCTCGGGGGCCACCCCGCCCCGGCCGGCCGGGGCCTGGCCGGGAACGCGGGTGGGCGGGAGCGCGTCGGAGGCGGAGAGGGTTTCGCGGCTGGGCATCCCGGCCTGGTCAGGTACCTGTCCCGAGGCACTCGGCAGCGCGCCGGGCAGCTGGTTGGGCAGGTGCTCCGGCGTGCCGGGGGACCCGTCCGGGCCACCCGTCCCGCCGTTCGGTCCGCCCGCGCCGGAGCGGCCGAAGTCGAGGCCGTAGCCGTAGTCGTTCTGTTCCTCGGCGCTCACAACGGACCCCAGATTCCACGACAGCCCCCGTAGTGCGGCGGAGCGCACGGGAGTGCGTGAGCGCACGGTTCCCCGTTGTACGGCGCCGAGGGCGCGCGAACGGCGCGCATCGGGACATTGACTCCAACCACGGGCAAAGGATGGCATAGCGCAGAGTTGGGCGGTAGCCGGACCGCCGCGACCCACTCTTCCGAGGGGCCGTCGCGGATGTGTTCGGCCCGGCCCGGTGAACCGGTGCGGCGGCGGCCGCGCCGGGCGCGTGGCCCGGCCGCGCGCGCCGGGCCGATCCCAACTCCCGGGCCGGCGCGGGACGGCAGTCGCCCGCACGGGGTGATCAGCGTGCCCGGAGACCGTCCAACAGGATCCGCAGCAACCGGTCGGCCGGTCCTTCGACAGGTTGACCGTCCGTCTGCTGACCACCTGCCGCCGGGAACGAACCGCCGAACGCGGCGGACACCGGCGCCGTGTACGGGTCGGCCCCCGGCGCCGTGCGCGCCGCGTGCACCGGCACCGAGGCGGTCAGCACCAGCACCACGTCCGCGACCGTCACCCCCGGCCGCAGCTCCCCGGCCGCACCCGCGCGGGCCACCAGGGCGGCGAGCAGCTGCAGCAGCAACCGCGGGTCCGCGTCGCCGGCGGGTTCACCGGCGCCGTCCGGCAGCGGCCCGCCGTGGCGCGGCTCGAACCGACCGCCGAGGAGGGCACCCGCCCCGGCCGGATCGATCGAGCGCTGCTCGGGCACCCGGCCCAGCTCCTCCGCGTACCGGAACGCCTCCGGCGGCAGCAGCCGCCCGGCACCCGTGCTCACCGCCCGGGCCAGATACCCGGCCAGCGACTCCCAGGCACCGCCGCCGCTGTACAGCGACTCGCGCGCCTGTGTCGTCAGCCAGGCCACCTCCTCGGCGGCGATCCGCTGGACCAGCACCTCCTTGCTCGGGAAGCGGCGGTACACCGTGCCCACCCCGACCCCGGCCCGGCGCGCGACCTCCTCCATCGGCGCGCCGTAGCCGAACTCGCCGAACACCTCGCGGGCCGCACGCAGCACGCTCTCCAGGTTCCGCCGGGCGTCCACCCGCAGCCGGGCGCCGGACACCGGCCCGGTGCCGCCCGGCGGCGGCTCGGCCGGGTAGGGGATCGCCGCGTACGCCACCCCGGCCTGCGGTGGCAGGTCCGCGGGGCCGCGTTGCTCCGGCACCACACCCTGGCCGATGCGCGGTACCGCCGCCCGGCCCAACAGTCGCTCCTGCTCCATCATCCCAACTCTCCCCCGCAGGTGCCCGATCCCGGACCCTGCCGTCGCCCGCCCCTGCACCCCCCGGTGCAGCTCCGTCTGTCAGAAATGACCCGATGACCCATCGCTCGTTGCCGGTTGTGTCGTTCGCCGCGCCCGGGTGGCGCCCGGCCGCACGCGCACGGCCACGCGGACTCCGCCACGGGCCGGTGCCACCGGGCCGGGGTCGCGCATCCGGCCCGGAGCGTCGGCACCGTACGGGGCCTCGTCCGGGAACTACCCTTCCCCGGAACACGGTCCCGCAGTCGGGTTCTCGAGCCAACACTGGAACAGGCCGTGATGGCCGCTCCACGGTGCGTCGCCGCCAGTTGTCATGGCGATGGCCGCCCCGATGCACAATCCGACCATAGTTCACGGCCGTTCGAAGCCGAAAGTGCGTCAGAAACTCACCCCGGCAGCACATCTGGCACCACGGGGCAACTCCCGGCCCAACCGACCCGGTACGGACTGTGGACAAGAGGCCCCCCGACGGTCCTTCATTGAGGGCGTGGTGGGGGGTACCCCCGGCCGAGGGCCGGGGGAAGGTCGCATCGGCAGGAGGTTCGCCATCAGAATTCTGATCGTCGGCGGCGGCTGCGCCGGGATGTCCGCGGCGCTGCACCTCCAGCGCGGTCTGCGCGAGCGGCTGCGCCGGGGCGAGGTGGAGATCACCGTGGTCGAACCGCAGTCCTACCTGACGTACCACCCGCTGCTCGCGGAGGTCGCGGCCGGCTCGATCGACCCCCGCCACGTGGTCGTCCCGCTGCGTCGGACACTGCCGGAGTGCCGGGTGCTCACCGCCCGGATCACCCGGATCGAGCACGCCACCCGCCGCGCCTGGGCCGACGCCGCCGCCCCCGGAGAACCGCCCGCGCCGGTCGAGCTCGACTACGACGTGCTGGTGGTGGCCCCCGGCTCGGTGTCCCGGACGGCGCCCGTCCCGGGGCTGGCCGAGCACGGCCTCGGCTTCTCCACCGTCGGCGAGGCGGTGGGCCTGCGCAACCACGTCCTGGAGCAGCTCGACCTCGCCTCCGCCACCCGCGACCCGGCCCTGCGCCAGGCCGCGCTCACCTTCGTCTTCGTCGGGGCGGGCTACGCCGGGGTCGGCGCGCTCGCCGAACTGGAGGACATGGCCCGGACCGCGGTCCGCGGCTACCACAACATCAGCCCCGAGGACCTGCGCTGGGTGCTGGTCGAGGCCACCGACCGGATCCTCGCCGAGGAGTCGCCCGAGCTGGCCGCGCACACCCTGGCCCAGCTGCGCGACCGCAGTGTGGACGTCCGGCTGCGCACCAGGCTGGAGTCGGCGGCCGGCCGGGTCATGGTGCTCTCCGACGGCAGCCGGTTCGCCGCCCGGACCCTGGTCTGGACGGCGGGGGTGCGCCCGTCCCCGCTGCTGCGCGACACCGACCTGCCGCTGGACACCACCGGCCGGATCCGCTGTCTGGCCACCCTCCAGGCGGTCGGACCCGACGGGCGGGCGCTGCCCGGGGTCTGGGCCGCCGGGGACTGCGCGGCCGTCCCCGACCCGCACGCGGACGGGGCGCCCTGCGTCCCCAACGCCCAGCACGCCTTCGCCCAGGCCGAGCTGCTCGCCGCCAACGTCCTCGTCGCGTTGGAGGGCGGCCCCCGTGCCGAGGGCATCGTGGAGTACCGGCCGGACCGCCCCGCCTGTTCGACCTCGCTGGGCCTGGGCCGCGCCGTCGCCCACACGAGCCGCGGCGGGCGGCTCACCGGCCGGCGCGCCTGGTGGCTGCACCGGGCCCGGCACCTGCGCCGGCTGCCGAGCGCCGACCGGCGGGTGCGGGTGCTGATGGACTGGGTGCTGGGCGGCCTGTTCTCCCGGGAGGTGGTCTCGCTCGGGACGCTGGAGCACCCCCGTTCGGAGTTCGAGGCGGGGTTCGGGACCGGGGTCACGGACGACCGGCCGACCTGACGGTGCCGCCGGCAGTCCCGCTGTGACCGACAAGACGGCCGCGCCTGGCGCGCGCGACTTCCGGAATCGGGCCTCCGCCTGACAGGATCGGCCCGACCGAGTCATTACCCGGTGTGCCAGTCCGCACACAAAAAGTGATGATATGCCTGGAAAACGAGGAAGCGGCCGTCGTTTGAACCTCATGCGCTGGAGCGCCCGGCTCACCGGAGCCCCTTGGCGGACCGCCCCACCGACCGGGAGCGGCACCGACCAGGGCGCGCCGTCCGGCGACGGCGTCGTGGTCCCCAGCCCCCGCGACCCCACCAGCCTCGTCAGCCCGACCGAGGTGCTCGACCCGCAGCGGCCCCAGGACCTGCGCGAGGTGCTGAACCGCATCCCCGCCCCGGTCGCCGTCACCTACGGACCGCTGCACCAGCTCGGCTACGCCAACCGCGCCTACCGCGAACTCTTCGGTGACCGCCCCATCGGCCTGCCCGCCTGCGAGGCGCTCCCCGAGCTCGGCACCATGGGCGTCCTGCCCCTGATGGACCAGGTCATCCGCGGCGGCAGCCCGCGCAGCGTCAAGGCCCGCTGCATCCTGGGGCTCACCGGCAACCGGTACTACAACGTCTCCTGCGTCCCGCTCAGCCGCCACGAGAGCCGGGCCGAGAATCTGGCCGAGAGCCGGGTCGAAGGGCGCCGCGAGAGCCGGGGAGAGGTCAGGGGCGAGCCGGGGGAGACCGAGGGGTCGCGGGACACGCTGCCCGCCGGCGTCCTCATCTTCGCCGCCGAGGTCACCGACCAGGTGCTCGCCGCCACCCGCCTGCGTGAGGCCGAACGCCGCCAGCGCGAGGCCGCCGTCACCCTCCAGCGGAGCCTGCTCCCCCAGAAGCTCGACCAGCCCGCCGACCTCCGGGTGGCCGCCACCTACCAGCCCGGCGGCGCCGAGGCCGCGGTCGGCGGCGACTGGTACGACGTCATCGCCGTCGACGGCGGCCGCACCGCGCTGGTCATCGGCGACGTCATGGGCCGCGGTCTGCGCGCCGCCGCCGTGATGGGCCAGCTCCGCACCGCCGTCCGGGCCTACGCCCGGCTCGACCTGCCGCCGCACGAGGTGATGCGCCTCCTCGACGGCCTCGCGATGGAGATCGACGCCAACCAGATCGCCACCTGCACCTACGCCGTCTGGGATCCCCGGCGCCACGCCCTCACCTACGCCTCCGCCGGCCACCTGCCGATGCTGCTGCGCTGCCCCGACGGCACCGTGCTGCGCAGCGAGGAACAGAACGGACCACCCCTGGGTACGGGTGGCGGCGTCCACCTCTCCCACACCCTGCGGCTGCTCCCCGGCACCACCGGTGTCCTCTATACGGATGGCCTGGTCGAGCGGCGGGACGAGGACATCGACCAGGGCCTCGACCTGCTCGCCCGCACCCTGGCCGGAGCCGTCGGCGCTCCCGAGGTGATCTGCGCCCGCCTGGTCAGGGCGATGGGTGTCACCTCGGACCACGACGACGACGTCGCCGTCCTGACCTTCCAGCTGCCGGCCGACGAGGGCTTGCCCGCCCTCCCGGACCCGGGGCCGGCACTTGACTCGGATCCCTGACAGGTCTAGTGTTCTTCGAGCTGCCTGGCTGGGAGCACCGGACACGTATCTGCGCGGACGGTCCCGGGGCGGCCAATCCTTGAAACACCACTTTCCGGTTCGGATCGGGCTGTGCTTTGTCCTTTTGACGGCACGGCTCGGGTCTTATTCGGCATGTCTGTTTATAGGGGTTGCGGCCGGATTCGCCTTTCGGGGCGGGGATCGGCTAGAGTTTGAAACGTCGGACGAGGCGTCAAGCCGCAGAAGACATCAGCGAGTTGGGTGAACGAAGCGCCGGAAACGGTGCGGAAAGCATCTGGTAAGCTGGGAACACGAAAGAACGAAGCGCCCGGAGGGCCCGCTGGAAGGCGGTCCGAAGGAAGTGTCCGTTCCTTGAGAACTCAACAGCGTGCCAAAAGTCAACGCCAGATATGTTGACATCCCCGGCCTCGGTCATTTGATCGGGGTTGGAGATTCCTTTATGTAGTAAACACTAGCGAGGACGCAGTGCGCGGGGCCGCCCTATTCCGGTGGTTGCCGTGCCGCTCGACGCGAGTGGCGCCCGATTACGGGCAGACATTCACGGAGAGTTTGATCCTGGCTCAGGACGAACGCTGGCGGCGTGCTTAACACATGCAAGTCGAACGGTGAAGC